>NZ_JBEVCB010000006.1:0-377856 GCF_040513385.1 Sporolactobacillus caesalpiniae | reverse complement strand
GTTGGAGAAAAAAGATATCCGTTTGAAATGAATGAAGTGATGAAACTTTGAACGTGTTACAAAAAAGAATAGATAGAAAAAAGGCATATTCATTATAACTAATTGATCATTGCAAATGAGCCGTATTGGGTTGATCTTTTTTAAAATATGTATAAAATGTGAGTGAAGAGTGAATACATTGTGACATTTTGAAGCTATGAACATGCAAGTAGATGAATAGTATAAGAATGACTATGTCACAAGCAAAAGGAAAGAAGTTGGGTTAAGTGAAGGTTTCTCTTTTTACAACATGTTTGGGAGAACTGTTTTACGTCGATGTATTAAAAGATGTAACGGAAATATTGGAAAGGCTAGGATGTGAAGTGGATGTCCCTGAAGGACAGATCTGTTGCGGACAGCCGGCTTATAACAGCGGATATGCGAAAGATACAAAGGGCCCTGCAAAGCATATGATTAATGCGTTTGAGCACTCTGATTATATTGTTTGCCCCTCTGGATCTTGCGCAACGATGTTCCATGAATATCCTAACTTCTTTGCAGATGAACCGGAATGGCAAGAAAAAGCAAAGAAGATTGCGAGTAAGACTTATGAATTTACACAATTTATTGTTCGTGTGCTTGGTGTGGTTGACGTGGGGGCTGAATATCATGCACGGGCAACACTCCACACTTCATGTCATATGACTCGGCTTCTTGGCGAGCGTGAATCCCATTACACATTGCTGAAGCATGTGAAGGGTCTTGACCTGGTTCCGCTGCCGAACAATTATGACTGCTGCGGCTTTGGCGGCACGTTCTCTGTTAAAATGTTTCCTATTTCGGAACAAATGGTTGATGAGAAGATACGCCACGTTGAAGAAACAGACGCGGAGGTGCTGATCGGTGCCGATGCGAGCTGTCTGATGAATATCGGCGGTCGTATGAAGCGGTTAGGAAAACCAATTAAAGTACTACATATCGCACAAGTATTAAACAGTCATCAAACTGAAGGAGATGAGCGCCATGCCGATGAAAGTCGGAAATCAACCGTTCTTTAAGGGGGTTGATCAAGCTATCCATGATTCATTCATGGTCAACGCTGTTTCTTCAGCACAGGATGGTCTGCGTGGTCGAAAGCTTAGCGCTACCGTTGGAGATGACGCCTTAGGTGATTGGGAAGAGTGGAGAAGTGCCGGAGAAGAAATCAGAGCACATACGCTGAACAATTTAGACTATTATCTTAAACAGCTCAGTGATAACTTCTCGAACCGTGGCGGACATGTTTTTTTCGCGGAAACAGCCGAGGAAGCGCGCGAGTATATTAAAAAGGTCTGTAAAGAGAAAAATGCAAAGCATGTAGTTAAAGCGAAATCAATGGTTACTGAGGAAATAAGCTTAAACGAAGCCCTCGAAGAAGAGGGTTGCGAGGTCCTTGAAACAGATTTAGCGGAATTTATTCTCCAGGTGGATCATGATCAACCTTCACATATCGTCGTACCGTCAGTGCACAAGAATCGACAACAGATTCGTGACGCTTTCAAAAAATTAGGTTATGAAGGCAGCGACGATCCAAAAGAACTTGCGGGATTCGCGCGTAAAACACTGCGCAGCAAGTTTCTAAACGCTGATGTTGGGATTACCGGATGCAATTTTGCTGTTGCCGACACCGGGAGCATTTGCCTTGTGACAAACGAGGGCAATGCGAACATGGTTACCAGTTTCCCAGAAACACAGATTACCGTTATGGGTATGGAGCGCCTCGTCCCCACTTGGAAAGAACTGGATGTTGTCGTGTCCCTGCTCTGCAGAAGCTCAGTTGGCCAGCGTTTGACAACTTATGTAACGGATATTACTCCTGAAGCAAATCAAGAGGCTGTTGATAGTCCTAAAGATTATCACTTAGTTATTGTCGACGCAGGACGTTCCAATGCACTCGGCACCGATTTTCAATCCGCATTACATTGCATTCGCTGTGCAGCATGTATCAATGTTTGTCCAGTATATCGTCACATCGGCGGTCACGCTTACGGGTCAATCTACCCAGGTCCAATCGGCGCGGTTCTGTCTCCTATCTTAGGCGGCTACGATGCGTACGGTAAATTGCCATATGCTTCTAGTCTTTGTGCTGCGTGCTCAGAAGCGTGTCCGGTGAAAATACCGTTGCATAAATTGTTGATTCGTCATCGCCAAAAATATGTGGAAGGCGGCGGTCATCCACCGATTATGGAGAAAGCGGCAATGAAAGGATTCGGTATTGGTGCGTCTTCCTCACCAATCTTCAAAGCCGGCGTAAAAATGGCTCCTATTATGCTCAAACCGCTTGTTCATGATGGCTCAATACCGAAAGGACCGGGACCGATGAAACCGTGGACGCATGGCAGAGATCTGCCGGAACCGAGCAGAGAGAATTTTAGAGCTTGGTTTAAAAAACACCGGGATCAGCCGATGACGTCCCATGATAAAGGAACAGGTGAATCATTATGAACGGAACCATTGAAAATCGCGATTCATTTCTTAAAAAAATAGCTGATAAATTGAACCGAGTGCCTGGCGAACCCCCCGAAAAGCCGGAATGGTTGCACTCGCCTCAAGAACATGTCTATGAGAATTATTCCGAGGATCAACTTGTGGAGATGATGAAGAACGCATGTGAGCCAATTCATACCAAGGCATTCGAGACAACATCAGCTAAATTGGCGGAGCAACTGGATATGTTGATCACGGAATACGGCGCAGGAAAAATCGTTGCGACGAAAGATGCACGATTCAATGAATTCGGTCTTAAAGATGTTCTTGAAAAATATCAGGTGTATACATGGGATTATTCTGAAGGACATAAAAACATTGATAAAGCAGCTGAAGCAGCCATCGGCTTAAGTATTTGTGATGTCATGCTCGCAGAATCAGCGACTGCGGGACTCTTCAATGATAAAGATAAAGCGAGAAGTGTCAGTCTTCTTCCGGAGATATCAATTGTTATTGTGCCGAAAAGCCGAATTGTTCCACGTCTGACACAAGCTATGCAATTAGTAGAAAATAAAGTTAAGAATGGAGAAAAACTTTCTTCGTACATTAACTTTATATCTGGACCAAGCAACAGTGCTGATATAGAAATGAGACTTGTTGTCGGTGTTCACGGTCCAATTAAAGTGGCTTATCTTATTGTGAGTGATTTGTAAAAAGGGGTAATCAGTAACCGTTCAAATGAATGTGCTGGGTTAATAGGGTTGCTAAAAGACAGTTCCTAAAATGGAGCTGTTTTTTTATCGGAAAACTGTAAGAAAAACTAGGTAAAAAGCGCCCGGTCCTTACTTCCACAGGATTTGATGACTTTCGCCTTGTATACAGGACGTACTTCCACAGGATTTGATGACTTTCGCGTTGCATACAGGACGTATGCGTACTTAGCGAAAAATCCCTTACACTTAGCGAAAGCTCCTCTTTATAGCGAAAGTTCCTTTGCTCTAAATACCGTTTTGAATCATCAACCTTGTCTTGAATAAAATAAGCGGAGATTTTCCGCTTATATGCATCATGGCGCTTGTTTCACAGGTACATAAGGGGAATTTTTCCGCTTATGCACAGAAAAACCCTCCATTTTCACGTTTTTCGATTCGATAAGCGGAATTTCTCCGTCTATTTAAGCGATTTTTTCATTCATTTTCTAATTAAGCGGAATTTCTCCGTTTATTTCTCAGATTGGGCGCTAACCTGATCGCCCAACCAAATCTTATGACCTTATCGTCGTACAAACAAGCCAACATCTAAACTGCTTGTTAGAAAAACCGGGCAAAAAGCGCCCGGCCCTTAATCTCCAGCCATGTGTGATGGTTTTGTGCTGAATCGTCGCCTCGGTTACTCGCTTGCCGCGGGCACACCGCGAGCCTCCTCAGACAGGCAGGAATCTGCGGGGTCTCGCTGGCACCTGGTCCCGCAGTCTCGCACCTCCACTTTGATTCTTGGTCAAGACACTGGTCTATTAGTTTGAAAACGTGCAAAATAATAAACTCTCTTATCTTGTAAAGTACAAGATACCAAAAAATCACAGGTCACTAGGAGGATTTGTATAAAAAAAGGCTGCCACTCGGATTTAATTGAGTGGCAGCCTTTTTTAGGATCCTCTTAAGGACGAATTTGTCCGTTGCCTTCGACAAGATATTTAATGCTGGTTAATGCGTTCAGCCCCATCGGACCGCGTGCATGAAGTTTTTGGGTACTGATACCTATTTCAGCACCAAAACCGAATTCTTCACCATCTGTAAACCGTGTAGAGGCATTGTGGTATAAAGTTGACGCATCGACGAATTGGAAAAAGCTTGCTACATTTTGCGCATTTTCAGTAATAATTGATTCTGAATGTTTCGTTCCATATTTATTAATATGTTGAATTGCTTCTTGCAGATCATCAACGATTTTAACAGCAATAATTTTATCGAGGTACTCAGTTGCCCAATCTTCTTCAGTCGCTACGATTAGATCAGGAAATTGATCGACTATTCTTGGGTCAATTCGGCAGGTGACCTGTGCCGCCTGTAATGCATCAATTAAACGGGTGCCGAATTTTTCAAACCAGTTCTTGTGGACAATGACCGTCTCAATTGTGTTGCATACGGAGGGACGCTGTGTCTTCGCATTGAGCACGATACTAATGGCCATTTCCGGTTTTGCAGTTTCGTCGATAAATACGTGACAGTTACCTGCCCCGGTTTCCAGAACCGGAATGCTTGCTTGCTGAATGACTGTTTGAATTAGTCGGCTGCTCCCGCGCGGGATGAGGACATCGATCAAGCCGTTCAACCGAAAGAATTGGTTTGCGGTTTCATGACTTATATCCTCTAATAATTGAACGCTCTCTACAGGAAGAGGTGTCGTGCTAAGTGCGCTTTGTATGACGGACACAATTGCCTTGTTTGATTCCAATGCTGAACCACTGCCCCGTAGGTAGACTGCATTGCCCGTCTTTAAGCAAAGACCTGCGGCGTCAACCGTGACATTGGGACGCGCTTCATAGACCATCCCGATGACTCCGATCGGTACACGAATTTTTTTGATATGAAGTCCGTTTGGTCGAGTCCAGTTTTCAAGTTCATCGCCAATCGGATCCGGCAGATCAGCAAGATGCTCGAGAGCGTTTGCCATCGCATTAATCCGCTCTTCATTTAACATGAGACGATCAAGAAGTGAATCATTCACTCCTTTTTGTCGCGCTTGTTCCATGTCTTTAAGATTTGCCGAAATGATAGTGGGAGCTTGTGTGCGCAGATGTGCGGCAATTACGCGTAGCGCATCATTTTTTTCAAAAGTAGATCTTGCTGCCAGCGTTTGAGATGCTTGGCGCGCCAAGTGTGCTTTATGGATTAATTCAGTAACACTAGTCATTAGTGTTGGCTCCTTTCGCTAGCAGAGGTGTGAAGTGTAACTGTCCAGGGTACCCAATTATCACGATGAACGACTTCTGGATGCCCGCCGTTAATGAGATTCATGGCCCGATTGCTGCGCATTTGTTTAATTTCATTAAGCTGTTCAGAAGAATAGTTAACTTGACCTTTTCCGAGCACTCGGTTATTATGATCGACAATTTGGATGACTTCGCCAGCAAGAAAATGCCCACAGATCTGCTTGATGCCGGCAGGCAATAAGCTTTTTCCCTTGCTCATCAACGCACGTACGGCACCGTCATCAATTTCTATTTTACCTGATACAGGTGAGTGAAGGGCGATCCACTGTTTGGAAACTTTGAGTGATGGCTTCAGCGTTTCCGAACCGATATAAGTTCCATCTCCCTTTCCACTCACAATAGCGACCAATTTATCCGGTCCTTTTCCTGAACCGATGAAGGTACGCACCCCCAGAGAGAGTGCGGTACGCGCCGCGCGTAGTTTGGACTTCATGCCGCCGGTGCCAACTTTGGAACCGGCGGCATTACTGGTCTCATCAAGCAAGTGATCGGGAAGATGGTCAAGAAAGTGATAGCGTACGGCATCAGGGTATTCATTTGGATTCTTGTCATAAAGCCCGTTGACATCCGTCAAGATAGCAAGAAAATCCGCATGAATGAGTCCGCTCACGAGTGCGGACAGCATATCATTATCACCAAAAGTCAATTCAGCAAGCGAAACAGAATCGTTTTCATTAATGATCGGTATAACGGAACGTTTGATCAGTTCGGAGAGCGCCGAATAGGCATGGCTCGTTTGTTCACGCCGTTCAAAATCCTGTCTGGCAAGCAGGAGCTGCCCGATTGTCATTCCATATTTGCGGAAACTTTCGGCATAACTATTCAGCAGCATGACTTGGCCGACAGCCGCCGCTGCCTGTTTTCCCGCAATGGTTACTGGGCGGGCGGGATAACCTAATCCACAATAACCAGCAGCGACAGCTCCAGATGAAACAATGACCACTTCATGTCCTTTCGATTTTAATCGTGCAATGGCCGCGACATGATCCTGAAGCTTCGCATGATCAAGCTGACCATGGGAGTCCGTCAAGGAACTGCTGCCTATTTTAACTACCACTCGTTTTGCTTCCATAATTCATCGAATTCCTTTCGTCAAAAAAGCCTCTCTCCGTCCTAAATTAAAAGGACGGGGAGAGGCTTTGCCCGCGGTACCACCTTTGTTAGTACGGATAGTCACCGTACCCACTCGGATCTTCGTATCGTGAAGAGAAACGGTTCGGTTTTAGCCAAACTGCTCAAGGGCAGGTTCAACGTGAATGATGCGGGGCATCTCGCAGCCGATGGATGCCGTTCTCTGACGCTTTTTCACTGTTTACTAGTCCCTGTCAACGCCGATTATAGTTGCTATTATTATATTCAGCAATTATAAAGAAGTCAAGTAAACGGACTGTTAGGCAGATGTTTTTTCTCCTTAATACAAAGATGTTACAATTAAATTAAAAGAAAATTATGGAGGCTTTCACATTGCAGCTTAGTGAACCTCTGATTGTTACGAAGGTACGGCTTTTAACTCACATGCGCTTATCAAGCATGATCATTTTGACTGCATGATCACGATGAATAAAAATAGTAAGAACGTCAGAGCATGGTGCCTGATGTGGATGCGATGAAATAGAAAATATCCATTGGACACTCTGCTTATGAGACAGAGCAGAAGAATGGGGATTGAAAGCTCACGCGCCACAGAGTACATCAACAGTGAAACGGATAGGACGAGGCTAACACAGTGCGTGAGTATAAAAAAATAAATTACCGGATGGCTTTTGTTCTGAGTCAAATAAATAAAACCTGTAGTGAGACAGGCGAGTGAGTAAACGAGTAAAAGAAGTCCAGATACCATTAATTGGGGCACCTCCTTCGAATGATTTGTTTCATTCATTAAAAACGATGGGGTGAACCCCGTGTCAAGAAGAAACAGAGGTGAACCAGTGAAGATCGGGGAATTCGTTAAAAGATGTCAAACGACTAAAGATACAATCCGGTATTATGAAGAATTAGCTTTAATAAAGCCGGATACATCCACCGCTTATAAGGACTATAACCAGAAAAACATCAACGATTTTCAAGTGATTAAAGAAATGCAACGTCTTGGGCTATCACTCAGAGTCATTCAAGGACTTTTTAAGGTGAAAAGGATGAATGGATGCGGTTCTCAATCGTTAATTCATGATGTAACCAATGCATTAAACAAACAAGAAGATCTTTTAAGAAAAGAAGAGAAAAGGATACGAGATCAGCGTATGCATCTACGCACATTAATCGTTGGGCTTCAATCTTTAAACAAAGAGTAATTGGAAAGAAGGTGCATCATGATTGGAACCAACCTATAATTTTGATCGGATCATTGATCGAAAGGAAACAGCATCAATAAAATGGGATGAGGCAGACCATATCTTTGGAGGAGAGCATCTGACACCGCTATGGGTGGCAGATATGGATTTTCGAGTGCCCGATGAGGTAACACAAGCGTTGTCCGAACGGGTTGGTCATGGAATATATGGCTACACGGCGCGTTCGGATCGCTATTTGTCAGCAGTTCAGAAGTGGATGGCGGAGCGGCATCAATGGATGATTGAAAAAGAGTGGATTTGCCACAGTCCCGGTGTAGTTACTGCCTTGAATCTGATTGTGGATGGATTTACCAAGGACGGTGACAAAGTACTCATTCAACCTCCTGTCTATCCTCCTTTCGCAAAGGCCGTCTTGAATCATCACAGAGAGTTAGTCACCAATCCTCTGACTTATGATCATGGTATCTACAGTATAGATTTTGCCGATTTAGAGGCAAAACTTTCCGATCCAAAAGTGACACTGATGTTACTTTGTTCACCGCATAATCCGGTTGGACGTGTCTGGTCAATAAAAGAGTTGAAAGCGTTGTCCACTCTTGCGGTCAACTATAATGTTCTTATTGTCTCGGATGAGATTCATAGTGATCTTGTTTTTAACGACTACCATCATGCGCCTTATGCGACAGTTTCTGAGGAAGCGGCCGCTCATTCAATTATTTGTACAGCGCCCAGCAAGACATTTAATCTCGCTGGACTGCAAATTTCAAATGTTATCATTCCCAATCAGAGTCTTAGAAGAATCTATTTAAAAGAGGTGCGCCGGTTCAGTTTAGGCGAGCCTAACACTCTGGGTATAGCGGCTGCTGAAGCCGCCTATCGATATGGCGCGAATTGGCTTGATCAATGCCTCGTTTACATTAAGAAAAACGCTGATTATGTCTCTGAATTTTTGGAACACAACCTTCCCAAACTCCGCATGACTCCACTCGAGGGCACATACTTGGGATGGATTGACTGTACGGAACTTGGTTGGGACAAAATGAAGCTGCAAAGGTTCTTGACTAATGAAGCGGGACTGGCGTTAAATCAAGGATATACTTTTGGCGCAGAAGGGTCGGGCTTTTTTCGAATTAACCTTGCGTGTCCGCGCAGTCTGCTTCAAGATGCGATGCGTCAGCTTTATGCAGCATTTCATGAATAGTGGGTTGGCATGTTTCCCATTGAGTTTGAAACTTTTTTCGCGTTAATCACGTAATAAGTTTATAGGAAAACTATAGGGGGATTGATGAATTTAATGAAGAAGATAATGGCCGCTGTCCTTGCTTTAACTCTCATTTTTACACCTGCAGGCGACTTTGTGTTTCACGAAAGTAAACAGCAAGTGAGTGCGAAAGGCTATAGATCCGGCGTTAAGAGTTTTCAATCGAACCGGGGAAGCGGCACGACCTCGTTCTTTAAAAATAATCGCAGTAAGAGTAACAGTACCAGTAACCGGACAGCCACTTCGGCAAAGAATTTTACCGGCGGAGGCTTTATGCGCGGTATGATCTTCGGAGGATTATCAGGATTTCTATTTGGCAGTTTGCTCTCACATTTTGGCGGCTTTGGCATGATGGCCGGGTTCCTAATTAATTTGATCGCGATTTTGGTTGTTATCTCACTGCTGCGTTACATCTTTACAAGTTTCAGAAAACGAAATAAGCCAGAGGATTCTAATCCATGGAAACGATGACTATTTCTGAGCAAGACATTGTCAATGCGCTCTGTCTCCATTTGGCAAATAAAAAAGGCTTAGATCCACAAAAAGTCCAGATTGAGTTACTTTATGATGATGATTATGGATACTCCGCGGAGGCGTATATTGGTGACCGCAAGCAGATCCTGGTTGAGGCAAACATCATTGAAGCGCTTCGTTTTTGGCTGGAGGCGGAGATGAATAAGGATCCATATGGTTCGCTTCGTTTTGAATTAAATGAAGATGCAGGCATTACTGCTCATTATCAGGCATAGTTTATCATTTCGCTTTGCAAAAAACTCCCCGACCGTTTTGGTCTAAGGGAGTTTTTTTTATAGAAAATGGTACTTACTCTTTTACAGCCTTAGGGAAGGATAAATGAAATGTTGTACCTTTATTTTCCTCACTAGATACACTGACAGAACCCTTGTGATTTTTTACAATAGTATAGGTGACCATCAGTCCCAGTCCGGTTCCGGTCACTTTAGTCGTGGTAAAGGATTTTCCTAAGTTGTTAAAAACATGCTTTGGCATTCCCGAACCGGTATCTTGAATAAACACGTCTTCACTTTGATCAGTAGTTGAGAGGCAGATGGTGATCGTGCTTCCATCCGGGCTTGCTTCAAAAGCATTTTTCACAAGGTTGACGAAGACTTGTTTTAACTGTGTTTTTTCACCATTTATGAAATGTGTTGATGCCTCTGTATCAAGCTTCAGTTTAATGTTGTGCTGAAGTGCCTGCGTTTCGAATAAACGTACCGTTTCTTGAACGATAATGCCGAGATCCACAGGTGCAACATGCTCACACTTTGGTTTTGTAAAATAGAGGAGTTCACCTGTAATATTTTCAATTTGCTCAATTTCTCGCATAACAATGTCGATATAATCCATATTTATCTGTTCACTCGACTGCATTATCTGTAAGAATCCTTTTATTGATGTAAGCGGATTTCGAATTTCGTGAATAATTCCTGCGGAAAGTTCACCAATTACTGACAGCTTTTCGGATTGAATCATGCTTTCTTCTGCAGCCTTTCTTGCACTGATGTCACGAATTGTGAGTTGAACGAGCGGATGATGCTGTTCAATAAATGGATGGAGCGTTATTTCTGCGGGGAAATGCATATTCTTACTCGAATGAACCGAGAGTCGAATCGATTCTGAATCCAATTGTGCGAGAGAGATCTTATCTAAAGCATCACGCATCGAGGGCATGTCTAATGGAGTAATAAACATCCCAATCGATAAGCCGCACAGCGTTGTATGTTCATCAAAAGACAGTAGATGATCAGCTGCGCGATTTGAATAAACGATTTGCTCTCCGTCAAGGATAAGAATCGCATCGATAACTTGGTCGATGATTTTTTTAAAATTAAATTCAGTAGAGTTGCTGTTTCCGGACATACCAATGCCTCCTAAGATGATGATAGATTTTATGAACATATTTGTAAATATATATGTCGCACTTTATCCATTTATTTCTTGTTTTTCGTTAAATTTTGTAAAAATGATCAACAAAAGGTCGAAATAATTGATCTTGTGTCAGAACAGGCGATGAATGTCATGATAAAGACACAATTATGCATTGTTAAATGAAACTAGATAAATTAAAATTTAATTGAAAACAATTATCATTATCAAAGGTGTGATATAGTTTATAAGCAGCATGAAGGTGATCTATTTGCCTCGTATTATTGATGACAATGAGAATCAATATCAATTTATTCCGTGAAAATGAAGAGTTAAATACGGTCATGATTCATTTGTAAAGCAATATTGTTAATAAAAGGAATGGAAAACAGATGAATCGTTATTTCTGCGGAGGGAGGTATTCTGATGAGAAACGTAAATGAGGCGGTACTAGCTGAAATGGATTGTCATCATCCCGTGGCGGCAAAATGTACGCATGCGATTCCACTCAGTATGGCTAGAAAAGGTGAATGTGTGCGCGTGAAATGTGTTTGTGGAAAAGATGAAACACGGCGCTTTCTGTGCAATCTCGGTTTTGTGGAGAATGCAGAAGTGAAAATAATTACTGAAATGGACGGCAATGTGATTGTCTCAATAAAAGGAACACGATTGGCGGTTAGCAAGGTCATGGCAAGACGTGTGATGACAGTCTGAAATTATTTGGAGGTAGGAATGATGAAAACACTTAGAGAGGTACAGCCCGGAGAGACAGTATCCGTGGCACGAATTCATGGAGAGGGAGCGTTGAGGCGCCGCATTATGGATATGGGCATTACCAAAGGAACACAGGTATTCGTTCGAAAAATTGCGCCGTTCGGCGATCCGATTGAAATTAAAGTTCGCGGTTATGAACTGTCCATTCGTAAAGTTGAGGCAGAGCGTATTGAACTGAATTGAGGAAAACGTGTTCAGGGCATTACGGAAAATTGATCGATAAATTCCAGGAGGCGTAAAGATAGTGACAATGAAAATTGCTTTAGTCGGTAACCCGAACTGCGGCAAGACGACCATGTTTAATGACTTGACCGGAAGCAGTCAATATGTTGGCAACTGGCCGGGGGTAACCGTGGAGAAGAAAGAAGGCAAGCTTAAAGGCCATAAAGATGTAGTGATTACCGATCTCCCCGGCATTTACTCACTTTCTCCTTATACTCTTGAAGAGGTAGTCAGCCGTAATTATTTGATTAATGAACGACCGGACGCAATTATTAATTTAGTTGATGGTACGAACCTTGAGCGTAATCTTTACTTGACAACTCAGGTTATCGAGCTTGGAATTCCGGTCGTAATCGCATTAAATATGATTGATATTGTTAGAAAATCCGGCGACCGGATTAATGTTAAGAAGCTTGGTGCTAAATTAGGTTGTGATGTGATCGAAACAGCATCGGTTAAGGGAATCGGCACGAAGGAAGCAGCTGAAAAAGCGGTAGAACTTGCAGCCGCAAAATCTTTAAGTGTGCCAAAACACGAGTTCAGTAAAGAACTAGAAGAGCCTCTTGCAATGATCTCAGATCTGATAAAAGATTACTCCGAACCTCAATGCTTACGTTGGAGCGCGGTTAAATTCTTTGAAAGAGATGATAAGGTACTTGCCGAAGCGCAGCTTCCTGCAGACACGCAAATGCAACTCGAGAAAATTATCAGCCGAACTGAAAAGTACTTTGAAGAAGACAGTGAATCAATTATTACAAATGAACGGTATGATTTCATTACACGTGTCATTGAAGGTACAGTACATAAAAAAGGGCGGGAATTGACCGTTTCCGATAAAATTGATCGTATCGTTACCAATAGATTTCTCTCGCTGCCTATTTTTGCGGGGATCATTTGGCTCGTATACTATATATCCGTTACAACTTTGGGAACCGTCGTTACAGATTGGACGAACGACACTTTATTTGGAGGATGGATTACAGAAGGGGCGTCGCATTTGCTGAATACGATTGGAACCGCGGATTGGCTTAACGGTTTGATTGTTGACGGCATTATTGGCGGCGTTGGCACTGTGCTTGGCTTTGTTCCGCAGATGCTGATTCTCTTTTTCTTTCTGTCTATATTAGAAGATTCCGGTTACATGGCTCGGGTCGCTTTTATCATGGACCGGATATTCAGACGGTTTGGTTTGTCCGGCAAATCATTCATTCCAATACTGATCAGTTCAGGATGCGGCGTTCCGGGAATTATGGCGACGCGAACGATTGAAAATGATAAAGATCGCAAAATGACCATTATGCTTACGACGTTTATTCCATGTGGTGCAAAACTAACCATTATTACGATGATCGTGACAACGTTCTTTCCTGGATCAACTTGGATTGCTCCGGCAATGTATTTTCTAGGTATTGCAATGATTGCTGTTTCAGGGATTATCTTGAAAAAGACAAAGTTGTTTGCCGGAGACCCGGCACCGTTTGTCATGGAACTTCCGGCCTATCATCTGCCATCATTGAAAGGTGTCCTCATTCATATGTGGGAACGAGGCAAGCACTTTATAATTAAAGCGGGAACAGTTATCTTTATTGCATGCGGTGCAATCTGGTTCCTCTCTTCGTTTGGATGGAGTATGTGCATGGTTGATGATATCGATCAAAGTATGCTTGCTACACTTGGACAGCTGATCAGCTGGTTCTTCGCACCGCTTGGCTTCGGAACATGGAAAGGGGCGGTGGCAACGATCAGCGCGCTTGTAGCCAAAGAGAACGCGATAGGTACCTTGGCCGTATTAAATGGCGTTTCCGACGAAGGAAACACTCAGGCACTGATTGCCGGCGTTGGATCGATGTTTACTAGTGTAGGTGCACTTTCTTTCATGCTGTTTAACTTATTTAATCCTCCCTGCTTCGCAGCGATTGGTGCAACGAGCAGAGAAATGGGCGGCTTTAGATGGACAATGATTGCTCTCGGTTATCAAACACTGCTCGGCTACAGCATCGCGTTTGTCGTCTATCAAATCGGGAGTGTATTCGTCCTTGGTAAAGGCTTCGGATTGGGTCCGATAATCGCAGTGATTATTGTTGCAGTAGTTTTATATCTGCTTTTGCGACCGGCACCGAGAGAACGTACTATTACTTTGCACCGCACGGGTGCAAGAGCCTAAATTTAAATCATGTTGATCTAATTGATTTTTTATAGGAGGTTCGTATATGAATCTGCCAACGATTCTTATTCTTCTGCTTGTTAGTACACTCTATGTGCTGGCGATTCGGTATGTGAAAAGAAACAAAAGTGCTTGCACGGACTGCGGACTAAGTGGAGCTTGTCCGGTGGAAGGCTTAAGAAATCAAAAACTTCGTCAGCCATGCTCAGTGGCAGATGTGGCGAATCAAAAACCATCAGTTTCAGAGCTTCGCATGATGATTCGAAAGTGATTTGCAGAAAGGAATCGGTATAATGGCGACATTTATTATCTGTGTTATTCTAATTGTATTTGCCTTCCTTGCTTTACGCAGTACAAGAAGAAAAATGCATTCAGGTTGTTGCGGTGTTAATGAAAAGCCTGTAAAAAAAATTAACGTACGTGACCGAAATAGCGCTCATTACCCACATGTGGAACATATGAGAATTGACGGAATGACCTGTCAAAATTGCGTTACCCATATTGAAAATGCATTAAACTCTTTAGATGGCGTTTTTGCGAAGGTGAGCTTGGACAAAAAAGAAGCTACTGTGAGGATGCGTCAGCAGTTGCCGGAACGGGTGCTGCGCCGCGCAGTTTCGGAAGCAGGCTATACCGTGATGGCGATCACGAGGAACGAGTAGTGGTTGAACACGGTCATGACTTATAGCGAACCAGTGATCATTAGTAACAAAGTAGATTTCATAGGGTGAATTTGATTCAATGACAGCCTTTACATTTATAAAGAAAGGGTTTACAATATCATTGTTATGAGTTGTTAAATGCCCATCATAATACTTTGCACCTTGCATGGTTACCCAGTTATTTTATTGGATTTGCTAGAACGTGTATTAGTCGGATTGCCCATCACGGCTAAATGTGAAGCGTTTTTGTTTTTCAAATCCATGATTGATCCCCTGAATCTCAGGGGATTTTTTTACACTGATAAGAAAGTATAAAAAAATTAAAGATTCAAGGAAGCGAGTGTAAGCGGTCCGAAAAAACGCCGCGTCCTGCGGCTCACCGGACACTAGGCCGTCCATGGCCGTCGCAACTAAGTCTTTGCCTTCGCCGGAGGCTTGGAGAAGCCAAGTTTTCTAACAAGTTAAGAAATTATAGCGTTTTGCCTTGCCGGTACGACGATAAGGTCATAAGATTCGATTGGGCGATCAGGTTAGCGCCAAATCTGAAAAATAGGCGGAAAAATTCCGCTTAATTAGAAAATGAACGAAAAAATTGCTTAAATAGACGGAGAAATTCCGCTTATCGAATCGAAAAACGTGAAAATGGAGGGTTTTTCTGTGCATAAGCGGAAAAATTACCCTTATTTACCTGTGAACCAAGCGCCAGGATGAATATAACTGGAAAATCTCCGCTTATTTTACTCGTTACTTAATTAAGGATCAAAATGAAATGTCTGTTCGCGTACAAGGTTGATGATTCAAAACGGTATCTGGAGCAAAGGAGCTCTCGTATGTAAGGAACTTTCGCTAACAATAGAAGAACTTTCGCTATAAAGAGGATCTTTCGCTAAGTACGCATACGTCCTGTATGCAACGCGAAAGTCATCACATCCTGCGGAAGTATAAGGATCGGGCGCTCTTTGATCGGTTTTTCTAACTATTACTAAATTGAAGAAACAAAAAAACCACTCCATACGGAGTGGTTTTTGCAGGCAAGCTTATTTTGTTTCAGCTGAAGGAAGTACTTCTTTGTCGCTTGGACCATCCGCAGTCAGATAGTAGCGATTCAGAGGTTTTAGATTGTCGTCCAGTTCATAAACAAGCGGTGTGCCTGTAGGAATGTTCAAGCCGACAATTGTACCTGCGTCAACATTGTCAAGATGCTTTACAAGCGCGCGCAATGAGTTGCCATGGGCAGCGATGATCACTTTTTTGCCGTCTTTGATTTGTGGTGCGATTTCCTTGTTCCAGTAAACGAGTACGCGATCAACTGTGTCCAGAAGGTCTTCAGTCAGCGGTTGTTCAGCTTCAGGAAGGTTTGCGTATCTTGGGTCGTTCAGTTGAGAAACAAAACGTTCGTCATCTTTTTCAAGTGCCGGCGGTTTGATGTCCGCGGAACGTCTCCAGATATGTACCTGTTCAGCACCATATTTTTCAGCTGTCTTTGCTTTGTTCAAACCTTGAAGAGCACCGTAATGACGTTCATTCAGACGCCAAGAGTGTTCTACAGGAATCCAAGTCAGGTTCAGGGCGTGAAGTACATTCCACAGGGTGTGGTTTGCTCTTGTGAGCACAGAAGTATAAGCTTGGTCAAATGTGTAACCGTTTTTCTTGAGAATTTCTCCAGCTTCAGTTGCTTCTGCTTCGCCTTGTTCTGTTAAATCTACATCTGTCCAACCGGTAAACCGGTTTTCAAGGTTCCAAGCACTTTGACCGTGCCTGATCAATACGAGTTTGATCATTAGTATGAGACACTCCCCTCAGTTTTGAAAAACAATTCGATAGTTGCAATGTCTGCACATGCCAATGAGACTGCACGAGACAGTCACATTTTCTGTTGATGTGCATGCATTAAAAGTATCGACGTGATGAAGCATTTTTACTCAAATCACTTGCGTCAAGCGGCATAGAATGACGAAAGAGTGATTTTCATATCAATTAATTATAGCATGGTTTTGTTTGTTTGACATTTTCATCTTTTAAAACAATGTGAAAGTCTTGTTATCAATGTAGGCTCATATTATAATGAGCTTACTCAAAAAAGAGAGAGAAGTCGTGAAAAAAATGAATGGTTTCTTAAGGACTTATCGGAGGAAGGATCACAATGAAGGGTTTGTACATGAAGTTGCGGCAGTTTGTGTGTTGACGGGAAAGATTCTATTACAAAATGGAGCTGAAACCTACCGGGTAGAGGACACGATGAACCGAATTGCGAACAGTTTTGCGGTCCATGATGCGCAAAGCTTTGTGACGCCGACAGGTATCATTTTCTCAATTGAGAATCACGATGTCACGAAGCTTGTGAGGATTAGCCATCGTGGAACTAATCTGCGTAAAGTGACTCAAGTGAACACACTATCAAGACGTGTTGCACAAGGTGAGGTCGCCATTAATGAGCTGCAGCGTGAATTGGTTCGTATCGACAACTCGACGGTCGCCTATTCAGACAGCATGCAGATTCTTGCTGCAGCTGTCGCCAGCAGCTGTTTTTTGTTGATGTTTTTAGGGAAGTGGCAAGATTTATTCCCCGCATTTATTGCTGGCGGGGCAGGTCAAGCAGGTATGATTTATTTCCATAAGTTAGCAAAAGTTAAATTTTTTTCGGAATTTATGTCGTCTATTATCATTGGAATGATTGCTTTAGCCAGCGTAAAGCTGGGATTTGGCTTAGAGATGAATAAAATTATTATCGGTGCGGTCATGCCTCTTGTTCCCGGTGTTCCGATTACAAATGCCGTGCGGGACATCATGGCGGGAGACTTGGTAGCCGGACTGTCAAAAAGTGCGGAAGCGGGCCTTACAGCCTTTGCAATCGGTATCGGTGTAACAGCCGCAATTGTACTTGGTTGAGGTGATCATAATGAATCTAATCTTGATTATCGCGATACAATCGATTACTAGTTACCTGGCCACCTGCGGGTTTGGAATTATATTCAATATTCCATTTAAACCATTGCTCCACGGCGGATTGATTGGAATGGTTGCCTGGCTGATTTATTTTTTCCTTTTTCAGTATAGTGGTAATGATTTTGTTGCAACCTTCGCGGCGTCGCTCGTGATTGCCATAATGAGCCAAATCTTTGCGAGGGTATGCAAAAATCCGGTGATCCTGTATAGTGTATCCGGGATCATTCCGCTTGTACCTGGTGGATTAACCTACTCGGTGATGAGCAGAGCAGTCGATAACAATTATGACATCGCTATTTACTTTGCAGAGAAAGTGTTTGTTCTATCGGGTGCGATTGCGATGGGGCTGATATTCGCAGAAGTTATTTATCAAATCTTTGAAAAAGTGAAGCATCATACGCCAAAAAAAGTAACCACTCGATTATTTGTATCAAGAAAGTGAATCATTTCTCGAAATAAACTGTAAAATTCGCCATCAATTTGTTAGTATGTAGGCAAGGTGATCTGATCGAACAATGAATAGTTTTGTTTGATAATTATGAGAGGTGAGCAATGATGAAAATGATCTGCTTTGGTGACAGCGTGACGCGTGGTATTACTTTTGTACGTGGCCGTTTTAAAATTATTCGGGAAAACTACCCGGCGCTCTTGCAGAAGATCCTAGGTGAAGAAGATGAGGTCATCAATAAAGGTGTATTTAACGACAACTCAGATCTTCTCGTAAAAAGGCTTGATGATGATGTGCTCGGTGAGAAGCCGGATGTAGTACTCATCAACATCGGTGGAAATGATTGTAACTTTCAATGGGATCAAGTGGCCAAACTCCCAGACTCGGAGCATGTACCGATTGTTCCATTGGATCGTTATTTATCCAATATCTCTTTGCTCATCCAGCGTATCTCAGAGACAGGTGCGATGCCTGTGATCCTAAATCTGCTGCCTCTTGATCCTGCCAGGTACTATCAGTCATTGATGAAACACTATAGTCATTCGATTGGTCACTGGATCAGTATGTGCGGAGGGATTGAACATTGGCATGGCATGTACAATCGTTCCTTAAAAGAGTTATGCGAGCGGACAGGAGTGAAACTCATTGATGTTCGTTCAGCTTTTAAACAAAAAGGTGCATTTAGCGAACTGATCAATGAAGACGGTTTGCATCCGACTGCCAAGGGGTATAAGGCGCTTGCAGAAATTGTGTCTGCCTGTGTCCCTGATCTTAGGAAATCTGTTCGGAAACTGCACGCTGTATAAAGAACGATGATGAATAAAATGAGTAAGAAAAAAAGCCTTTCGGCTTTTCTTCTTACTCATTTTTCTCTTTCATAGCAGCTTTGAGAGCGTCAGCAAGGCTGTTTCCCAGAGGTTCATTGCCATTGTTCAGTTTATTGAGCAACTTGCGCGTTTCTCTTTTGTCTGCCTTTTTCTTCATTTGATCTGCTTTTTCAATGATACCACAGGTACGGCATTGGAAGTATAAACCCGCTTTTCCTTTATGCATTTCCATTTTTTTATGGCAATGCGGACACCGCTTATTTGATAATTTCGGATCTTTGCGCTTTCGAAAGCCGCATGTTCGGTTAACACAGACAAGAATACGAGCACCATCGCGATCACGCACTTCTTTCATAGGCGAACCGCATTCCGGACATTTAGATCCGGTTAAATTCTGAATTTTATAGGTTTGTTCGCTGTTTTTGACTTCGCGTACGAGCTGCAAAGTACGCTCGCGTATGTTTGCCATGAATTGCTTCGGATTTCCATGACCCTGTGCAATCTCCTCCAGTTGACGTTCCCATTCAGCAGTAAGTTCCGGTGATTTTAGGTCTTTATTTACCAATTCAATAAGCTGTTTGCCTTTTCCAGTTGGCCGTAATCGTCCGTTTACACGTTCAACCGATTCTGCCGTTATTATTTTTTCAATAATATCTGCGCGGGTCGCAGGAGTCCCTAACCCGAAATGTTCCATTTTTGTCAATAGGTCGGCTTCTGAATACCGTGCAGGCGGTTCGGTCATCTTTTCGTCCAATTGAACTTGACGTACAGGCAATTCTTGTCCTTTTTTCAATGATACGTTCGTGTTGTTCGACTGTTGCTCTTGTTGTGATGTTAGTTTTTTAAAACCAAGATTTGTTTGTTTCGCTTCTTTCAGAACAAAAGTTTCTCCGTTCACTGTTAACTCAGCACGCAGACTTTGGTATTTGTACTCGGGATAAAAGAGAGCCAAGAATCGTCGGACAATCAGGTCGTACAGCCGGCGTTCATCTTCAGCAAGGTCGTTTATAAAAACTGGTTCTTCTGTTGGAATCAGCGCGTGATGGTCACCGACTTTTGAGTCGTTATAGACAAAAGTTGCCATTACTTTACCGTTTTGCTTGTGCATGATTGGCCGTGTTTCTTCTCCATACGCAGAAGCAATCGCGTGCAGACGCTCAGGCATCGTTGCTGCGATGTCCTGAGTAAGGTAGCGAGAATCTGTACGCGGGTAAGTCACAATTTTGTAGCGTTCATAAAGATTTTGAAGCACATTCAGCGTCTTCTTGGCTGAGAAGCCAAACTTTCGATTCGCGTCGCGCTGCAGTTCAGTCAAATCGTAAGGAAGCGGCTGCTTTTCTCGTTTTTCTTTTATTGTAAGGCTGCGAACAACAGCGCCTTTTCCACTGACTTTCTCTTTCAATGCTGCGGCTTCCCCTGATGTAGAAATTCGCGTCCGGTCTCCATGCTGCCAGAAAGCGGAAACCCCTCCAAGATCAATATGCAGGTTCCAATAGGGCTGAGGTTTAAATGCCTGAATGGTTTCTTCTCGATCCATGATCATAGCGAGTGTTGGGGTCTGAACGCGTCCGGCGGAAAGAGAATCGTTAAATTTAGTTGTTAATGCGCGAGAAATATTGAGACCGATTAACCAGTCTGCCTCGGATCGGCAAACGGCTGATTGGAATAGCTTGTCGTAATCTTTCGCTGGTTTCAATTGGCTAAAGCCCGCGCGAATCGCTTTATCTGTTTGTGAAGAGATCCAGAGGCGCTTAATAGGCTTATGCCAATTAATTTTTTCGATGATCCAGCGCGCAACGAGCTCGCCTTCACGCCCGGCGTCGGTCGCAATAATTAATTCGCTGAGATCCGTTCGTTTGGAAAGCTTCTGTATCGCTTGAAATTGCGCTCTAGTTTGCTTAATAGGCTTAATCTCCATTTTTTGGGGGATAATCGGGAGATCCTCTAAGCGCCATGTTTTGTAGTTACTATCGTATTCTTCGGGCATCTTTAATTCAATTAGGTGACCAAGTGCCCAGGTAACGATGTAGCGATCACCTTCTATAAAATTTCGAGTAGTGTTGCGGCAACCGAGCACACGGGCGATTTCGCGGGCGACACTTGGTTTTTCGGCTAACACGAGTGATTTTGACATATACAGAATTCCTTTCCTCTAATGACAACCATTCAATTAATACTTTTCATTATAGCGGAATATCGGAACGATTTCAGTTAAAAACAAAAAAGGTCAGTAAAGATCAAATAGTTTGACCTTTACTGACCAATTGACTATAATAAAAATGTAAGGGTTAGAAGAACATAAGATCAACCCCGAAAATAAAAATCAAACGTGTCTAAAGGAGCGGTAAGTGGTGTAATCGCATCAGTCATTTTTATGCAAGATGATCAGTCACTTAGTGGGACAAGGCTTTTAGACAACCTTAAAATTATGAGGAGGAATTTATTATGGCTAATCTGTATCCAACAAAAAAAGATCGTGACGGATTCTTCGATTTCCTGCCTTCCTGGTTTGATGAATGGGGACACAATTTCTTTCAAAATGGAAACCTGCAAGCGCTAGCGGCAGATGTTCAGGAAAGAGAAAAGGCATATGATGTGAAATTGGATCTTCCGGGATTTGACAAAGACAGTATTCATCTCGACTACGATCACGGTGTGCTGAGTGTTGATGCAACTCGTGGTCAAGAAACCAGTGAGAAAGCAGAGAACGGCAGCTTCATTCGCAAAGAGCGTGCGTCAGGATCGTATACGAGACGATTCATGATTGATGGCGTGAAAGAAGATGAAATTAAGGCAACATTCAAAGACGGTGTGCTAGAAGTAACGCTGCCAAAGAAAGAAAAAATGAATCGTGATCGCAAGGAAATTACCATAGATTAACGCAACGAGAAAAACCGGGCGCTTTTTGCTCGGTTTTTCTTACAAGTAAAGAGAGTTTATCGTTTTGCCTTGCTGGTACGACGATAAGGTCATAAGGTTCGTTTGGGCGATCAGGTAAGCGCCCAATCTGAGAAATAAACGGAAAAATTCCGCTTATTTAGAAAATAAATGAAAAAATCGCTTAAATAGACGGAGAAATTCCGCTTATCGGATCGAAAAATGTGAAAATGGAGGTTTTTTCTGTGCATAAGCGGAGAAATTACCCTTATGTACCTGTGAAAGCAGCGCCAGGATGCATATAACCGGAAAATCTCCGCTTATTTATTCCGGTCGCGTTACTTAATTAAGGATCAACATGATTTATTAGAAAACTTGCCTTCGCCGGAGGCTTGGCAAAGTCAAGTTTTCTAATTGCTAAATAAATCTATTTAAAATTAAAATAATACATGAGCTCAGGGTTTACTTCATTTGGAAATAATTATATAATGGCTACATTGATTTCAAATGGGAAGGAGGTGAGCGTCATGAACAAAATTCAGACTATGACACATGGAGTGCGTAAGTTCTTTGTTCATTCTGTTGCGGTTTCCGTGACGCTCATCTCTTTTCCTCGGCATATTTGACGATCTGACCGTTTAATTTTCCGCGGTTTTATGTCTTCATAAGCCACAGGAGAAGAGGTATTCTCTCTTCCCTGTGGCTTTTTCTGTGCTGTAAAGAGAATGTGTTTGATGAGGAGGTTGTCCAAGTGCGCATTTTTGCAGATCTATGGTGGTTTTTTAAACAAGAACGATTAAAGTATTTTTTTGGCATCATCTTTTTAATGCTTTCAAGTTTTTTATCAATGATTCCTCCTTATGTGGTCGGTATTATAGTTGATGATATTCGAACAAGAAATTTAACTCCGATGATTTTAGGAAAATGGATACTCTTTCTCATCATTATTGGTATCATTTATTATTTTACAGGCTACATCTGGAGACAGTTAATATTCGGTTCATCGATTATTCTCGCAAATCAGTTGAGGAATGACTTATATAGGCATTTTACGAAGTTCTCGCCTAACTTTTTTCAGAAAAGGCGTATTGGCGACTTGATGGCACATGCAACGAATGACATTAATGCGGTTCAAGGGGCAGCAGGTGAAGGGATTCTCACGCTGTTCGATTCATTAACCCTAGGCGGAATGGTTATCGTGACCATGTCTGCATTTATCAGCTGGAAATTAACGCTTATTACGCTACTTCCAATGCCGATCATGGTCGTCCTGACCATGCACTATGGGAACCTTCTCCATAAACGTTTTGGAAAAGCTCAGGCTGCATTTTCCGATCTCAATGATAAGGTTCAGGAGAATGTGTCAGGTGTACGGGTAATTAAAGCGTTTGGTGAGGAAGAAGCGCAAATCAATATGTTTCGCAAGGCGTCTCGAGATGTCGTGGATAAAAACATTGCGGTTGCGAAAGTCGATTCATTATTTGATCCGACTATCACCTTCATTGTTGCGTTCTGTTATTTTCTAGCACTCATATTCGGGTCAATTTACGTTGTTCAAGGGTCAATGACGATTGGTGGACTAACCAGTTTCACCTTGTATCTTGGTCAGCTTATTTGGCCGATGCTGGCTTTCGGCTTTCTGTTCAACATAGTGGAAAGAGGCAGTGCTTCCTATGATCGAATTCGTCGCCTGTTCGCGATTAAACCGGAAATAACAGATGTTGACGGTGCGTCAAGCGAGGTTCCAAGCGGTGCAATTGACTATGCCATCCGCAATTTCCGCTATCCCGAAAGTGAATCGAATGCATTATCCGATATTCGTATTAATATCAATCAGGGACAGACCTTGGGTATTGTCGGAAAAACCGGAGCAGGGAAAACCACAATGTTGCGCCTGCTGCTTCGAGAATTCGATATAAAAGACGGACAGATAAGTATCGGTGGAAAAGAGATTCGTTCCGTCACCCTTGACGCATTGCGCAGTGCGATTGGCTATGTGCCGCAGGATCATATCTTATTTTCAGCGACGATCGCTGAGAATATTGCGTTCGCAAAGCCTGAGGCAACGAGAGAAGAGATAGAGCGTGTTGCAAGACTGGCGAGTATTCATGAAGATATCCTTCATTTCAAAGAGGGGTACGAAACGGTAGTCGGCGAGCGAGGCGTTACATTGTCCGGCGGGCAAAAACAGAGGATTTCCATTGCTCGAGCGCTGCTCGCCGATCCTGAAATACTTATTTTTGATGATTCATTGTCTGCGGTTGACGCGCGGACGGAAGTGTCCATTCTCCATGCGTTGAAGCATGAACGTAAGAATAAAACAACCTTGATCTCTGCACACCGTTTGAGTGCGGTAGAACACGCGGACCAGATTGTCGTGCTTGACGAAGGCAGGATTGTTGAGCGCGGAATGCATCAGGAACTTATTGAAAAAGAAGGCTGGTACGCGGAAATGTACGCGCATCAGCAACTTGAATCTCTTGTTTCGGAAGGAGGCGGTAAGGCGTGAATGAGGAGCAAAACCCAACGCAGCTCTCAGGCGGTCGAGTAATGAAACGTCTGCTTTCCTACTTGAACTATTTTAAAAAGAAAGTTGCCATCGCTTTTATCGTACTGCTGATCGCTACCGGAGCAGATGTACTTGGACCGATTATCATGAAAATATTCATTGATGACTATCTGACGCCACGTATATTCCCTGTGCAGCCGCTCGTTCTTTTGGCAGTGACATTTATCGGTTTATATGCAATATCAGCGCTTTTTAATTACTATCAAGTCATTTCATTTCAGAAGATTGCCTTGAATATTATCCAAATCATGCGTGTCGAAGTCTTTTCTAAAGTTCAGCATCTTGGCCTGCGTTTCTTTGATCAGACACCAGGCGGGAGCCTTGTATCCAGAATTACCAATGATACTGAAACAATCAAGGACTTATATGTCACTGTGCTCTCAACGATTGTAAATAGTGCAATTATGATGATCGGTATCTTTGCCGGCATGTTTTTCCTTGATGCTCGATTGGCACTGATTTGTTTTATTCTCATGCCTTTCCTTTTTATCCTGATGTGGGTGTATCGCGCCCTCAGCTCTAAAGTTTACCGCGTAACTCGCGTGAAACTCAGTCAGCTGAATGCAAAATTGAGCGAATCTCTGCAAGGAATGTCAATGATTCAAGCAATGAGGCAAGAGAAAAGACTGAGGCAAGAATTCGGGAAAATAAATAGCGACCACAAAAAAGCATTGCTTAAAAGTGTGCGGCTAAACAGTTTAATGCTTCGATCGGCCGTTTACTCCGTTTATCTCATTGGTTTAATGATGATCTTGAGTTTCTTTGGCATCCAATCCTTTGACAATGTGGTCAAAATCGGGGTTCTGTATGCGTTTATCAATTATCTCGATCGATTCTTTGATCCGATTAACCAAATTATGCAGCAATTGACGATTTTTCAACAAGCCATGGTTTCAGCCGAGCGCGTGTTTGGTTTGCTTGACGATGATCGTATGGCACCTGTCAAACAGGGGGAATTAAATTCTGAGGTGAAGGATGGCCGTATTGAATTTCGTGATGTGACGTTTTCTTATGATGGAAAGACGGATGTACTGAAGCATATTTCATTTACAGCGAATCCTGGTGAAACCGTTGCGCTTGTAGGTCATACAGGGAGTGGAAAGAGTTCAATTATTAATTTACTGATGCGATTTTATTCAATCGAACATGGTGGGATATTTATCGATGGAGAGCCGCTTACTTCATTTTCAGATGATGAATTGCGCAAACGAGTTGGTCTCGTTCTTCAAGATTCATTTATGTTTGTGGGTGATGTGACAGATAATATTCGTCTGAGCCATGAACACCTCACCGATCAGGAAGTAAGAGAGGCTGCACAATTCGTTCAGGCAGACCACTTCATCGAAAAACTGCCAAATCAATATCATGAACCCGTCGGAG
Organism: Sporolactobacillus caesalpiniae; assembly: GCF_040513385.1. Taxonomy (NCBI): domain Bacteria; kingdom Bacillati; phylum Bacillota; class Bacilli; order Caryophanales; family Sporolactobacillaceae; genus Sporolactobacillus; species Sporolactobacillus caesalpiniae. The sequence continues at coordinate 352,114 of NZ_JBEVCB010000006.1, read as the reverse complement.
AACGTGGTGCAACCTTCTCAAGCGGACAGAGACAGCTTTTATCTTTTGCACGAACCATAGCGCAAAATCCAAAAATACTCGTTCTAGATGAAGCTACTGCGAGCGTTGATACGGAAACAGAAGAAGCAATCCAAACGGCCCTTTCGAAGATGAGAAAAGGTCGAACGACAATTGCCATTGCGCACCGTTTATCCACGATTCAGGATGCGGATCAAATTCTTGTACTTCACCGTGGAGAAATTGTCGAACGGGGAACGCACCAAGAACTGCTTCACAAAGGCGGACTCTATTTTAACATGTATCAATTGCAGCATGGAAAAGGAGCGGGAGAGGTATCTTCCGCGCAATAGTGTTTCACAAGTGAGTTATTTAGAGGAGCCTTGAAAGCCGGGCTCCTTTTTCATTTTAATGAATTCTGTGAGTCAATCGTGATTCGATTGCATCAATCGGTAAATTTTAACAAAAAAGAGCAGATGCTCTTCTGATGCCTCCTCTTTAAGTAAGTCAGTTCTCTAACTTTTTCTCAATCCACTTAAGCGCGACTTGAATTGATTCGTCCCAATAGCCCCATTCGTGGCTCGCACCTGGCTTTTCATAATAGGTGTGGGGAATTGCTGACTGGTCCAGCGCTGCTTTAAAGCGGAGATTATCCGCATAAAGGAAGTCTGATGTGCCGCAGAACTGGAGAATTTCCGGCTTGCGACCGCTGCTAATAGATACATGATTGACACGATCAAACAGATCGTTGATTGAGTGATCAAATTTGGAAGGATGACCGAAAATCATCTGAAATTCATGCGCGTGTTCGGGAGTGCGCTCCCAAATGGCTTTGATGTCGACTGCAGCGGACATCGAGAGGATCCCGGCAAATTTTTCGGGGGAATTCAAACCCCATTTGAGCGCACCATAGCCGCCCATCGACAAGCCGCCAACAAAGCAGCGCTCCGGTGCTGTATTGACAGGAAACCAGCTGCGCATTTTTGCCGGCAGCTCCTTGGTCAGGTAGCTCCAGTAGCGGTTGCCATCAGCCATATCCGTATAAAAACTGCGGTCTCCGTTCGGCATGATAATGATCAGATTCATATGACTCACGTAGCGTTCCAGCGAAGTATTCTGCAGCCAGCTCTCCGAATCGCCGGTGAGTCCGTGAAGCAGATAGAGCGTCGCAGGCGGATGATCAGCGGAGCACTCGTTCGGAATAATGACGTTGACTGTCGTCATCAGATCGAGCGTTGTTGAGTAAAATCGAGTAGTCATGCGTGCCATTTCCATAGCCCCCAGGTTAATAGTTAACGTTTCGTTACTCACCATTATAATAGTATTTTTTGCGAAGTGGATCGTATTATGGATCAAAAACATACGTTTTTAATTTTGAAAGAGCGGAAGGATGGCATATAATATAAGTATGCAGGGGGCAAACGAAATTGTGCAAGAGGTGATTTCCAACCATGGCAAAACAGATTGTATCAATAAAAGTCCCTTTAACTTTTTCCGGTGGTTTAACTTTAAGACGTGTGATCAGGCTGTTTGAGACACTGAGAACGTGTCGCTGCAAAGCTTACTTTTCAAATAATGGATCGATTTATCCTATTAAGAATCTTCCGCAAACCGTTACGTATCTTTCGTCCGTGAAGGCGAAAGAGATTCTGCTTGTACTTGAAGGTGAAGACGCTGAACCGTTGCATCAGAAAATCATGGCGAGTATTCAGAATGCACAAGAGAACGCACGTGAAAATCCAGGACTCTATCGACATGGTTAAGCGGTCTGGACATGATTTATGAACTGAATGAGAATGATTCAGAACGGGACGATGAAAGGGATCGCCCTGTTTTTTTGTGAATTAAATTTAAAGCAATGCATCACGATAATGGGTCAAGCATAGTATGAAAGCAGGTTATTCATTACAGATCTGACTGCGAGGAGCGATAGCCATGTTTCAGCGTGTCTCAACATGTGTGATAAGTGCTTTGGGGATCATTGCAGCGATGATTCAATCCTTATTTGGCGGATTTTCATATCTTGCTGCACGAATGGACAGCGGCGTTAATGGGTACTTGCGAATCGAAAACGATCGGATGACATCAATAGGAGCTTTGAATAGCTTGCTGTCATTCGGGAGTCACGCATTTATTGCTGGATTATTGTGTGCCCTGCTTTCGTCGTTCGCACTTTACCTTTATATAAAGAAGGGGAAGAAGACTCTTTCAGGTTTATGCTTTCTAGTTGCAGGAAGCTTGAATTGCTTGATCCTTTTCGGTACAGGTCTTCCTGTGGGCATTCTCCTCGTGCTTGTCGGCATGGTTGTGATGGCTGGAAAATCAGACGTGATAACACACAAACCGCCTTTTATAAATAAAAATCAGATGTCGGAATAAGGTGTTTTATAAAAAGACTGCCATCAAATGATGACAGTCTTCAATACGCACCGATTAGTCTCTTGAGCGCGACCGTTCTTCAGGTGCAACTTGTTTTTTTCCATCCCCGATATCGGCCACGTGTTCCTGAGTAGGAACGACCATTAGAGAACGCGTTGTTGCCAGTTCCACTCCTTCATTTTGCAAAATTTCTAATACCGCATACGTATATTTTTCTTTTTCTTTAAGCCATTCCTCTATAGTAATCGACTTGATATAAAAATCAACAAGCAGATTCATGCTGCTTGACGTGATTTTATCGAGATAAATCAGTTTTCGTTCTTCGTATACTTCAGGATCACTTGTCAGCATTTGTCTGATTTGTCCAAGGCAGCGTTTGATCTGTTCGTTTGTCGTTTCAAGATCAAGCGGTAAGTTGAATGATATACGCCGCTTGTCCATTTTGGATAAATTAGTGATCGGCGCGTTGGCGAGTGTTGAGTTTGGGACTGTGACAATTGCTTGATCCATCGTTCGAATTCGGGTTGATCTGAAATTAATATCTTCAACAAATCCTTCGATTGAACCCGTCTGAATCAAATCTCCGATTGTGAACGGGGCATCGGTGATGATCACAAGTCCGCCGAACAAATTGCTTAATGTGTCCTTGGCTGCCATTGCTATTGCAAGACCACCGATACCGAGGCCGGTAATTAATCCGGTCACATGATAATTCCATTGATCAAGAATCATGACAATCGTGAAGACAGCGACAATGAATTTCACGATTTTTGCCAGAAACGGTATGACTATTGTATTGAACTGAAGATCATAACGATCCCCCATGTGATGGAAAAAGATTCCGATCGCATCTGAAAAAATATAAAAGCCCCAGCCAATCGAGAAAATTGCCGATGATTTAAAAAGCAGTGTCGCAATGGATTTCCATTGATGCGGCATTGGCAAGTACATCAACGCCAAGTAAATACCCGCAAAGAAAAGGATAAAAGCGACCGGTCTGCGGAAGGCACCGATCAGTGCATCGTCAACCGGCGTTTTGCTCAATTTTGAAAGCCGCGTAACGAGTTTAAGAAAGTATTTAGAAAAGAGCTCGCGGGCCAAAAAAAAGACAAGAAAGATTCCTATAGAAATAAGTCCGTCCAACCAGGTGATTTTTACGATCCAATTCAGTTGTTCCACTTTATTCACTCCGAAAATCATTTTTATTTCTATAATAGCATGGAATTCACCGCCTTCGTTCATTCAAAATCATAAAATAACCGTTTAAAAAGTTGCCAAATCTACATAACTGTATATAATGAATATATACAGTATAAACGATTGGATGCTGCTCTATGGATATTATTCTGCTCAATACAGCTGATCAGCCGATCTATCAGCAGATAAAAAAGCAGATCGCCGCGCAGATTCTCAGCGGATCATTGCCTCAGGGAGAAAAGCTGCCGTCAATCCGCGGGTTGGCCAAAGAATTGAAAATCAGTGTGATTACGACGAAACGGGCGTACGAGGATCTTGAGAATGAAGGGTTTATTGACACTGTTCCGGGTAAAGGTTCCTTTGTCTCAGCGCGTGATCAGTCCCAGTTCAAAAAACAGCGCATTAAAGAGATCCAAGCAAAGTTGACGGAGATCATCGAGGAAAGCAAGCAGTACGACATGACACTTGAACAGATGATTTATTTGGTGAAAAAGGTATACACGAGGGGGAACTGACCATGGAAACGATTTTGGAACTGCGGCATGTAACTAAAGCATTTAAAGGCTTTGCTCTGAAAGATATCAGCTTTTCATTAAAAAAGGGTTTTATAATGGGCTTCATCGGACCAAACGGTGCGGGCAAAAGTACAACGATCCGCTGTCTGATGGATTTAGTACATCCCGACAGCGGCGAGGTGCTGTTATTCGGACAGAAATTCACAGGTGACAACAAGGAACTGAAACAGAAAATCGGCTTCGTCTATGATCAAGATGTCTTTTTTCAGGAATTGACCGCCGAAAAAAACAAACAGATTATCGCTCCCTTTTACGAACAATGGGATGATACAATCTTTTACCGTTACATCAACGAGTTCCAAGTGCCGCTGAATAAAAAAATGAAGACACTGTCGAAAGGAACAAAAATGAAATTCGCGCTTGCTGTCGCCCTTTCTCATCACGCGGAGTTGATCATCATGGATGAGCCTACCTCCGGACTGGATCCTGTCTTCAGAAGAGAGCTGCTCGATGTTCTGTTTGATGTGATTCAGGATGAGAACAAAGCCATCTTTTTCTCAACACATATAACAACCGATTTGGAAAAAATCGCGGATTATATTACGTTTTTACTCGATGGAAAAATTCTGTTTAGCAAGGAGAGAGAAGAGCTCTCCGACATGTTCAGAATTGTTAAAGGACCGAAAAAATTGAATACAGCTGTCAAAGAGGCTGAATCTATTGCTTATAAAGAAACATCGCTTGGTTTTGAAGCATTTATGTACGCGGATGAAATGGAAAAGCTGGATAAACAGACGGCATTCCATAGTGAACGACCGAATCTGGAGGAAATCATGTATTACCTTGTGAAGTCAAAGAAACGAGAGAACGCATACTGATCTCAGTATGGAGAAAGGAGACTTTGCAATGCGATCCTTAATGATAAAAGATGTGATGATCCAAGGGAAACGAACCTATCTGATTATGCTGGTTGTTTTGATCGTGATAAGCTCCCAGTCCTATTTTGTAGATGCCGTTTTAAAACTCAGCATTTTTTCAGCCTTGGTGGCCTGGGTATTTGCTGTAAACACGAATTTTGGAAAACAAATCAGTGATGAACAGAATACACTTTTGATTAGTCTGCCACTCACTAGACGCACAATGGTTACAGAGAAATATGTGATGATCTTTGTGTGGTATATGGCAGTGTTCACGGTTCTTTTCGGATTCCGCATTCTTTTTATTTATCTCTTAGGAAGCGCGATGAATGGCAGTGTGTTTAGTTACTTGTCTGCATTTTTGATCGGATTGTGCACAATTTGTATTCTTCTATCTTTTTATTATTTAGCTTATTATCGTTGGGGGATAAAAGTCGTACAGACAGCGGCTCAATTCATTTGGCCATCGTGTGTTGCGCTTTTGCCGTGGATAAATCTTAATGATCATCAATTGTCAGGTTTGTTGATTTTATTTAGTGTACTCGTATCTGCTGCTGTTTTGACCTTTTCATACTACCGATCAGTGCGATTGTTTGAGGAAAGGGATCTTTAATTACTTTTACATAAAGGGAGTGTTGATGGAATGTATCAATTATTAAGAAAAGACATTCTGACTCAGAGGAAGACTGCTTTCATCGCGCCTTTATTTCTAATTTTTTATTTTCTTACCCTGGGGAAGGACGTGCCGCAGCTTGGCGGTTACCTCTATTGTTTAGCGATTGGATTTATCGCGTACTTCATGGCATTGCTCTCCAATTTCAATACAAATGAGGGAGCGGATACCGAACAGCGTCTGTTGCTCAGTATGCCGGCATCGCGCAGGAACATCATTGCTGCGAAATTTCTGATGATCGCAGTTTGGTGGGTGATCGCCTATCTTTTAAGCATGCTTTTTACATGGGTGGCGGGAATGCTTCAAGCAATCGGGAACGTTAGTCTATTAAGTGTGCCTATTGCATTTGTGTCGTTATGTGTCACTTTTATGCTTACTTCATTTTTTTATCCGTTTATGTATCAATTCGGTTATCGAGTCGCTTCACTGATTGGAATCGCCATCTTTTTTGCCATACCAAGCAGTCTCGGATTTCTTATACGATCAGATTTTGATGTGCAGAGCTTTCAGTTCTTAACGAACAATCCGATGCTCGCTCTTGGCGTCGGTACAGTCATTGTCGTTACTGTTTCTTTCTGCTTTTCACTTTTCATTGTTACTAAGAAAGATTATTGAACGGAGGTGCATTTCATGAAGCCGAGTCAAAGTCAAAGCTATCATTATATTTGTTTTATTGTCTTTTTGGCGGTTGGTGTATGGCAGCTGATTGATAAAAATCCTTTTGCTTTTCTCTTCTTTATCTGTGCGCTTTTCTTTTTGTTTAAAGGAATCCGATTACACAAGAAATAGAGACGGTTCCTTAAAGAAGGGTTTTGATGCTCCTTGCAAAAATATATGATACCATTGAAATACGGAAAATGTGCTCAGGAGTGTGATGGAATGAATGCGGCACTTGACGATAAATTAAATCTGCTTGAAAAAAATATGGATTTATTGACGAAGCAATTAAAGATGATCTCCGCGAATACGCGGCTAATTCTTGCGGCCAATTATACAGCCTCAGGTGAACGGTTTGATGAAGCGGCATTTCTCAGCGTCGACGAACAGATGAAAGGCGCAACCGGGTGGTTTACTGTGCTTAGCCGTGAAATTCGTTATTGTATTAACGTCATGCTCATTCAAAACCACTCAGAACCGGATTCTGTTCGCGTGATTTACGGTTATCTTGTTAAAGACGGATTTACGCGGCAGCAGCAAACCTATATAGCGGCAGCCATACTTGCCGGAATGGACCGCCGCGAGGCACGTCGAGTTTCAGAAAAGGCATTCGCGCTTTACAAGTTAATAAAGAAAAAGCACCCGATTTTAACAAATAAAAATGACGTATCGCTTATTGTACTCCTTGCCCAGCTCGAAGAGGGCGTGACTGAACTTCTTGAAAAAGAGGAACGCATCTACACGTACTTAAATGAAAACAGATTTAGAAAATGCGATGACCTCCAAACACTCGCATGTCTTCTTGCATACATTTCTGAGGGAACCAGCTTAAGGTTTGCACAGAAGGCGGTGCAAATCAAGTCGGCACTGGAAGATCGAGGCATGCGTCTTAGAGCCAGCTGCTATCCGATGTACGGCGTGCTTGCTTTGCTCGCGAATGAACACGAAGCAGCAGGAGCGGTGAGTGAATTCTATCAACAAATAAGAGAAAAGAAGCTAAGTCTGTTTATCGGCAAAGATCTTTACTTTCAAACGGCGGCTGCTCTGTTCGTCAATGAAGCGCTGAACGGCGAAGACAAACATAAATCAATTGATCCAAGCTTGCTTGTCATGACCGAAATGGTGATCCGTGCCCAACAGGCAGCGACAGCCGCTGCTATTGCCGCATCCACAAGTGCCGCGGCGGCTTCAAACAGCGGAAATTAATCTGATCTGCGATACGTTTGGGAAGACGGCAAACTGCGGCCTTCTCCTCATTTTTACCGTTCTCTTCAAACTTTTAATCGCATATCGTTTGTACCTTTTTTAAAACAAGAGTAAACTATGGATAAGTAAAGCATGTGTCTGTCACTGTATTTATAAAGACATGATGAATGAAACCTTTCTAAAGGTAAAACGTAGATAAGTCATGCGAAAATAGGGAGTGACTTTTTTTATGACCAAAAATTATGACCTGGTCCTATTAGGTGGTGGAACGGGCGGTTATGTTGCGGCGATTCGTGCCAGTCAACTTGGATTAAGAACGGCCATCGTTGAAAAAGAAGCACTTGGCGGCACCTGTCTTCATAAAGGGTGCATTCCGACGAAGGCACTGCTCAGAAGTGCGGAACTATACGATACAATAAAAAAGAGCAATTCCTTTGGTATTGAAGTATCAGAAGTCGCGCTCCGATTTGAAAAAATACAAGAACGCAAACAAGCGATTGTGGAACGGCTGCACCAAGGAATTCAGCAACTTATGAAAAAGGGGAAGATTGATGTCTACAACGGATTTGGACGCATGCTTGGACCGTCAATTTTCTCACCGCTCCCCGGATCAATCTCAGTCCAATTTGCAGATGGCAGAGAAAATGAGATTCTGATCTCAAAAAATGTAATTATTGCGACAGGATCAAGACCGCGTTCTCTAAAGGGATTAGACATTGACGGTGATCGTGTCTTGACATCGGACGAAGCATTGCAGCTTAAGGAATGTCCGTCATCCATCTTAATTGTCGGAGGAGGCGTTATTGGTGTTGAGTGGGCATCAATGCTGGCAGACTTCGGCGTAGATGTTACCATCATTGAGTATAGTGACCGCATCATACCGACGGAAGACAAAACCCTTTCAATTAGTCTTGCTCGAAATCTAAAGAAGCGTGGTATTAAGATTGTAACTTCCGCTCAAGTGCTCCCGGAAACGCTAGAGGAGAAAGAGGGAGTCACCATAAGCGCGAAAATCGGCGATCAACTGCAAACATTTTCCGCTGAAAAAATGCTTGTCTCTGTGGGCCGGATGCCGAATACTGAGGACATTGGTCTGTCTAATACATCAATTGAAACCGATCATGGTTATATTAAGACAAATGCTTTTGGCCAGACAAAAGAATCTCATATATACGCGATCGGTGATGTGATCGGGGGATTACAGCTCGCACACGTCGCATCACATGAAGGAGTTAAAGCGGTAGAACATTTGGCAGGACTTCCAGTTGAACCGCTTCATTCAGAACTCGTGCCGCGTTGCATCTATACGCATCCGGAAATCGCCTCGATCGGATTAACAGAAGCACAAGCAAAAAAAGAACATGTGGTCAAGGTTGGAAAAGTGCCCTTCGGAGCAATCGGAAAAGCGCTTGTTTATGGTGATTCTGAAGGTTTTGCGAAAGTTGTATCCGATAAGACGACAAATGATCTTTTAGGTATTCATATTTATGGTCCGCATGCGACGGACTTGATTGGTGAGGCAGCAGTGGCAAAATTACTTGATGCGACACCGTGGGAATTATCTGAAGCGATTCATCCGCATCCGACATTATCTGAGATTATTGGAGAAGCCGCACTTGCGGTAGACGGGAGGGCGATTCATATATGATTAAGGAAAATAAGGAAGAGACATTAGTTAAAAATCGTCACCAGGAATTGGGACTGTCTGATGAAGTTGTTTTGTCGATGTATGAAAATATGCTGAAGGCGAGAAGAGTGGACGAAAGGCTTTGGCTGCTTAATCGTGCCGGCAAGATTCCTTTTGTTGTGTCCTGCCAAGGACAAGAGGCGGCTCAGGTTGGTGCGGCATTTGGTTTGAATCGTAAGACGGATTATGTTGCACCGTACTATCGCGATTTTGGTTTTGTCTTTGCTTGGGGAATGACGATCAAAGAAATGATGTTGAATAACTTCGCCAAAGCAGAAGATCCGAGTTCAGCTGGTCGACAAATGCCAGGACATTTTGGGTACCGTAAATTGCGTATGCTCAGTCATTCGTCACCGGTGACAACTCAGAACCCGCACGCGGTCGGAATTGCACTCGCTGCCAAAATCAAAGGAGACGATCTTGTCAGCTTTGTTGATTTTGGTGAAGGTTCATCAAATCAGGGCGATTTTCATGAGGCAGCTAATTTTGCAGCGGTTCACAAACTTCCAGTTATATTTATGTGTGAGAACAACCACTACGCCATTTCGGTACCTCTAAAACATCAATTGGCATGTGCGCATGTTTCAGACCGGGCGATCGGTTATGGAATGTACGGAGAATCATTCGACGGCAATGATCCGCTTGCCGCATATGCGGCTGTCAAAAAAGCGGCTGATCGCGCGCATCTCGGAGAAGGACCAACATTGCTTGAAGCGAACTGTTATCGTTTGATGCCGCACACTAGTGATGACAATGACATGACTTATCGGACAAAGGAAGAGGTCGACGAGGCAAAGAAGTATGATGGTGTGATTACATTTGCGGACTATTTGCGTTCGATTGGTGTCCTTACCAAAGAGAGAGAAAATGAGATGGAAGAACAGATCCGTAAAGAAATTGATGAAGCGACCGACTATGCGGAAAACGCGCCGTTCGCTGATCCTGAGTCTGTTCTTCGCTATGTCTATGAAGAAAAGAACTGAGGGGGAGAGCAAATGCCTGTAATTTCATATATTGAAGCCATTACTCAGGCTCTAGATGAAGAAATGAGTCGTGATGACAATGTGTTTGTAATGGGTGAAGATGTCGGCAAGCGAGGGGGCGTGTTCCAAGCGACCAAAGGATTGTTTGAAAAATATGGTGAGAATCGCGTGATTGATACGCCGCTTGCTGAATCAGCAATCGCCGGTGTTGGAATTGGCGCGGCAATGTACGGCATGCGCCCTGTTGCAGAAATGCAGTTTTCCGATTTTATGTTGCCGGCAGCCAATCAAATCATATCTGAGGCAGCTAAAACACGCTATCGTTCCAATAATGATTGGTCGGTTCCGATGACGATCCGTGCACCATTCGGAGGCGGCGTTCATGGCGGACTGTATCACTCACAATCGATGGAAGCAATTTTTGCGAATGTGCCCGGTCTAAAGATCGTGATTCCGTCAACACCGTATGATGTGAAGGGGTTGCTAAAAGCATCGATTCGCGACAATGATCCGGTCATCTTCTTTGAGCATAAACGGGCGTACCGTTTAATTAAAGGCGAAGTTCCTGAAAACGAATATGTTATTCCAATTGGCAAGGCAGATGTCAAGCGTGAGGGGACGGATGTCACAGTCATTACTTACGGCTTAATGGTGCACGAAGCGCTTCAAGCAGCTGAAAAGCTCGCAAGTGAAGGTATTTCAACGCATATTCTTGATTTGCGCACCGTTTATCCATTGGATAAAGAGGCAATTTGTGAAGCGGCGAAGAAAACAGGAAAAGTATTGCTTCTTACCGAAGATACAAAAGAAGGCAGTGTGATCAGTGAAGTGGCGGCAATCATTGCTGAAAACTGTTTGTTTGATTTGGATGCGCCGATAAGAAGGCTCGCTGCCCCTGATGCGCCAGCAATGCCTTATGCCGGCCCACTGGAACATGCGTTTATGGTCAAGCCGGAACAAGTAGAACACGAAATCCGTGATTTAGCTGAATTTTAAAAGGACGGGGGCAGCAAAATGAGTATCGAACAAATGGCGATGCCGCAATTAGGAGAAAGTGTGACCGAGGGAACGATCAGCCAATGGCTGGTTTCTATAGGAGACACGGTAAACAAATATGATCCGATTGCCGAAGTAACAACAGATAAAGTAAACGCGGAAATTCCATCCAGTTTTTCAGGGAAAATCACCGAGCTGTTCGTTGGCGAAGGAGATACGTTACCGGTTGGCGAACCCATATGCTCCATTGAAGTTGAAGGGGCAGAGACAACGGTTGATAAATTGGTGAAAAATACTTCATCTGCGAGCACTGTTTCTGAAAATGTGCAGCAAGATCAGGATACATCAATGAAGAAGCGCTATTCACCTGCGGTATTGCGTCTTGCGCAGGAGAACGAGCTTGATCTGAATCAGATTAAGGGAACAGGCAGAGGCGGACGAATTTCACGCAAGGATGTGGAGATTTTTCTCCAGTCTTCTTCGGTAAAATCTGAGGCAGATGCGAGTGCAGTACAGTCGTCCGGTGCCGGGTGTTTTTCAGAAGCTGTTGCTAAAGAAGCCGCAAAGCCCACGGCTCATGCGCCGAGATCTTACGAAAACGGAGCCGGCGATCATGTCATCGCACTTACCGGTGTCAGGCGGGCGATCGCATCGAACATGCTGCGCAGTAAGCATGAAATCCCACATGCTTGGACGATGATCGAAGTTGATGTCACAAATCTGGTGAACTACAGAAATCAAATCAAAGGTGCTTTCTTGAAAAAGGAAGGGCATAAACTCACCTATTTGCCATTTTTCATGAAGGCGATTGTTGCCGCACTTAAGGAATTTCCAAGAATCAACAGCACATGGGCCGGCGACAAAATTATTGAAAAGAAAGCAGTCAATATTTCGCTTGCTGTCGCGGCTGATGAAGCTTTGTATGTGCCTGTGATCAAGAATGCGGATGAGAAAAGTATTAAAGGTCTCGCATTCGCGGTGGATGAGCTTGCTGTCAATGTTCGCGAAAATCGCCTTTCTCCTGAAGACATGCAAGGCGGCACATTCACGGTGAATAACACGGGGTCATTTGGTTCTATTCAATCACAACCGATTATCAATTATCCTCAGGCAGCGATCCTCTCCATCGAATCAATTGTTAAACGCCCAGTTGTCGTTAACAACATGATCGCAATTCGGGATATGGTCAACCTATGTATTTCGATCGATCATCGCGTGCTTGATGGATTGATCACGGGACGCTTTCTTGCACGTGTTAAAGAATTACTTGAGAATATTAATCCTGAAAACACACCGATTTATTAATTGAATGAGGTCAGTATTAGAATGCATGCCCCCTATTCGTGCGAATAGGGGGCATGCGTTTAATTTGATTTCTTTATATGTTTCGTTTCTACCAATCTCTGCTGATACTCACGACTGAGCTTCATTAGATGTTTGAAAAAAGCTTCCTGATAAGTCTTTAATTCATCTCGAGCGCTTCGATCACGAGCTTTTTGAATGATCTCTTTTTCGCGCGAACAATCAAGAATAGCACACGCATGCTCCTCTTTAAAAAGAGCAACCGAGCGCGAGATAGTCATTCGACGATTTAATAGGCAGCTCAATTGCTCATCAATGGCATCGATTTCTTGACGATAGGTATGCAAATCACTCATAGTCAGTGCTCCAATCGTTTATTCTGAACCCTTGAATCAAGTGGCGCAAAGACCCATTCCACGGCTAAGTAAGATAAATTTTAATTGTTCCATAATTAGCTGTCAACCTCTCTGCCGGCTTGATTAATTATCGCGCGCAATCACGCCTCGGGTAATATCAGCGAAGCATTTAGCGGCTGGAGAGGCGGGTATTCGCGTTGCAAGTCCAATGGTTCGGAAACTATTCGTTGAGAAAGGGATCGCTTGCAATGGCGCAATATTATTTGGCAGGACAAGTTCGGGCAAAATACTGATGCCAAGATGATGAGCAACCATTGAAAGAATTGCATTTTCCTCCATGAGTTCGAATCGAATGTTCGGCGTACAGTGGTGCTCTGTCAAAAGACGTTTGACCTCATGATAGCCGCCAAATGCAGGCATGATAAACGGTTCATTTTCAATCTGGCTGAAGGAAATCGTTCTCTGATTATAAAGTGAACTTTCTGGCGATACAATACAGAGCATACGGTCTTTTTTTAATGGTATCACTTGGAATGAATTCATCTTCGTTTTATTTACAAAGCCGCAATCGAGTTCACCACGTATCATCGCTTGCTCAATCTCTTCATAATTTCCTTCAAACAGGCGAATCTTCACCAAAGGGTAACGGTCATCCATCGTCTGAATTATTTTGGGCAATAGATGTCTGGAAACACTTGTGAAAACACCGACTGAGACGATTCCTTTTTTGACACCCAGGATGGAAGAGGCTTCTTGATGTACATTCTCATCCATCTGCAGCACCTTGTTAATTGAGGGAAGAAGAAGATCACCTTCACGGGTCAACGTGATTCCTGATCGCTCTCGATTAATCAGGGTGAAGCCGAATTCATTTTCCAAGCTGGTTATTGCATGACTGACTGCAGATTGTGTCAACCCTAAGTGCTCTGCGGCTTTTGTGAAACTATTTAACGCGATGACTTTTGATAGTATTTGGTATTTTATTAGGCTCATTTTAATCTCACTATACCATGAAATTAATTCATGATTTGTATTATAAACATTCATTTTATTAATGATAACACAACACGTATACTAATTCTAGAAAATGATAACGGATAGTGAGGCGTAAAAATTGAATCAACAAAGAGCTGATCTTATGCTTGTCCTTGTTACGGCTTTCTGGGGTTCTTCTTATCTGTTTATGAAAACAGGATTAGATGCCCTTAACATTTTTAATTTGATTGCACTCCGTTTTCTAGTTGCCTTTGTTATCACCGCAGTCATATTTTTTAAATGGTTCAGAACGGTGGATAGAAGGACACTGATTTACAGCTTGGTTCAAAGTATTATGCTGCTTTGCGTCTTTGTTTGCATTATGTTCGGAATGTTCTCAACTTCAGCTTCCAAGGCTGGGTTTCTTGTCAGTCTCACTGTTATTTTTGTTCCGTTATTTCATGCATTAATTATGCGGAAAATGCCGGAACATCGAGTGACGGTTGGCGCATTGGTATCGCTGGTCGGCATATTCCTCTTGACTGGAACTGCTTCAATAAAATTGGGCGTAGGCGATCTGCTTTGTATCCTCGGGGCGATGTTCAACGCTGGTTATATCGTACTCGCCGGCCGGATGATTAAACATGTGCACACAATTGCCTTTAGCATTTGGCAGATGGGATTCACAGGTATATTGGCACTGATCATTTCTTTCCTACTCGAAAAGCCTCAATTACCTGGAACGGCTGCAGCCTGGATATCTGTCATGGGTCTAGGCATCCTGTGCAGTGCAGCAGGGTATATGATGCAAACCATCGCACAAAGATTCACGACATCTAATCATGCAGGCCTCATTTTTACATTGGAACCGGTCTTTGCTGTTCTCTTCGCTTACCTCTTCACTGGCGAAACGTTATCGGCACGCGGCTATGTTGGAGCAGGAATGGTATTATTAAGCGTTGCGATTATGGAAATGAATGTTCATGTGTTAAATCAGTCAGTACAGAAGCTTCGTTTGGCACATTTTTTCCGAAAAAAAGTAAAATCAATTCATAAATTACCAAATAAAATTTAGATACTCTAGAACTTATTTCATGATGAATCCATCACATTTATGAGGGTTTAACGGTATTGACGTTTCCTTTTGCTCTTCGACAAAGAGCAAAAGGAAACGTCAATTTTTCTTACAAGTAAAGACAGTATAGCGTTTTGCTTTGCAGGTACGACGATAAGGTCATAAGATTCGGTTGGGCTGGGCGATCAGGTAAGCGTCCAATCTGAGAAATAAGCGGAAAAATTCCGCTTATTTAGAGAATGAACGAAAAAATTGTATATTGCCATCGGAGAAGTCCACTTGTGCCATATTTCGGAGCCACTTCGGCCAGATTTGAAAGCCACTCTTGCCATCATAAGAGCCACCATCGTTCGATGGTGGCTCAACTTCAATTATTTCTTTATCCCATGCCGTTCTCTCATAGATACTTCTCCGTCAATTAAGAGACTATAAGAGTCATGAATGATTCGATCCAAGATCGCATCGGCTAATGTTGCTTCACCAATACTTTCATACCATCCTTGTGTATCGAATTGTGAGCAGAATATTGTGGAGGCTGTTTGGTGTCTTGCCTCTACAATTTCAAGTAAATCTCGTGCTTCGTTTCCCTTTAATGAAGTGAGAAGCCACTCATCGAGAATAAGAAGATTTACCTTTCGGTACATTTTCATTACTTTTTGGAAAATGCCTTCTCCTCTGGCGACGGCGAGTTCATCTAATAGATCTGGCAAGCGAATATACTTTACTGTATAAAATTGTCGACACGCAGCGATCCCAAATGCACAAGACATGTAAGACTTACCGTTCCCAGAGGCACCTTTGATAATTAAGTTATGCTTTTCTTGTATATAATGGCCTGAGGCTAATCGTAGAATTTGAGCCTTATCCAGTTTGCGATCAGGATGATATTCAATATCTTCAATACACGCCTGAGGGTAGCGGAACCCGGCATTTTTAATGAGACGGGCAAGCTTGTTGTTTTTCCTACGATCCCATTCTCGATCCACGAGCAGGCTGAAACGTTCTTCAAAGGATAGGTCGTTAAATTGAGGATTGTGAAGTTGTTCATGATAATACTCAGCCATTGCACTTAAGCGTAGATCATTTAATTTTGAAAGGGTACTTTCGTTGGTCATTTTTCTTTCCTCCCGTAATAAGCTGCGCCTCTAATAAACCCATGAGATTTTTGCTGTTCATTTTTATTTTCTTGTTCGAGTGCTTCTTGTTTCTGCTTGTCCTGTCCGGTTTTTAAGATCGTTGCGATGCTCTTAATATTAGGCCGTGGAGAGTAGTTGAGCGCTCTCATGCATGCGGACTCTAACCGTTCTACTGAATATTTGTCCGCCAGTTTTGAAAGGGCTAAACAGGATTTCAAAGCTTGTTTCTCAACCTTATAGGATGTAAGAATCGCTTGGATCATTGTATGTGTATGGGAGCCAATCGTTTTTGACCAGGATAAAAAATGTTCTGGTGTAAAAGTTAAATAGTCTTTATGTTGATCAGGCATATGATCAGGATTTGTTGATAATTGACCCATTTTTCCATACAGTCGAACATGCGAGGCAATGCGCATCGTGTGATAGAAGACTTCGATTATGCGTTCGGTCACGCGAATATCTACTTGATGTTTTAAGTATTCATAGGGAACAGAGTAATACATTTTTTCTACAGATATGTGATAATCATAGGGTACGGTAGCTGTTTTCCAAGTGGCTAATTCGTATGGGGAAGCTGGCAAAGGGAGCAGCGCAAAGCTCTCTTCCTCCGTGAAGGCGGATTGTCTGCTTCCATTTTTCTTTTGAAACGGTTTTTGATTGTATTCTACTAATTTTTCTTTAATGGATTCATTGAGTTCTTGGATGGAAAAGTACTGACCATTTCTTAATGCGGCAATAATCCAAGTGGATATGATTTTTACGGTGCCTTCAACATTAGGTTTATCTTTCGGATGACGAACTCTAGCAGGGATAATCACAGTTTGATAGTATTCCGCAAATTCTTGGTAGGTCCGATTAATGATCGGATTTGTACTTGAAGAATGATCAACACCCGTCTTAAGATTATCGGGAATAATAGTTCGAGGAACACCATTAAAAAAATGAAAGGCATGGATATGTGCGTGTATCCAACTCGTCGTGTTCATGGATAAAAAAGCTTCAACGTATGCGTATTGGGTGCAGGGAAGGACTGCGACAAAAACATAAGCTGGATGCACTTGTCCAGAGATCGAATCCTTAACTGACGCCGTTTGTCCTGCCCAATCGACTTCCATTGCTTCTCCTGGCTTTCGCTTAATCCGCATCGTTGCTTTTGTCTTAGTGACGTAACGGGTATAAAAGCGACAGAATTGCCGATAGCTATAAGGAATCTCTCTTCGCTCGCGGCACGATTGAACGTATTCATGCCAAAGCAGAGATAGAGTTACACCGCTCCGAGCCATTTCCTTATGAATGTAGTCACCGTCCGGTTTCTGTCTCACCTCTGATTGATTCTTTTCCGGAAACAGTAGTGTCTGCAGCTCTGCATCATCAACATCTTTTTCAAGTGGCCATAAAATATCTTTTTCCTCAGCCTTTTTCAAGACGTCACTGACTGTATTCCTAGAACTACCTACGCTTGAAGCAATGCTTCGAATGCTTAACTCCTGTGCATGAAGACGTAGAATCTCACGGTATTTAACCACACAAAAACCTCCTATTAAATGAATTTGTACCTGTGGTACAAGACAATTATACAGGAGGTGGCTCTGGTGATGTCACAAGTGGCTCTATATTATGTCCTAACATGCTCTAAAATATGGCGCAGTTGGCACTATTCAATGGCAATATACAAAAATAGCTTGAATAGACGGAGAAATTCCGCTTATCGAATCAAAAAACGTGAAAATGGAAGGTTTTTCTGTGAATAAGCGGAAAAATTACCTTTATTTACTTGAGAAACAAGCGCCAGGATGCATATAAGCGGAAAATCTCCGCTTATTTTACTCGTTACTTAATTAAGGATCATAGAAATGTCTGTTCACGCACAAGGGTGATGATTCAAAACGGTATTTGGAGCAAAGGAGTTTTCGTATGTAAGGAACGTGCACTCTGTGCCCGGTTTTTTCTAAACATTTTAGTGTATGAACAACTGAAATAGAGAACGTATGTGCTATAATTAATTTGTTTAAAAGCTAATAATAGTGAACAAACGAATAGTATACCTCGTGATGCGTTATGCTGTAAGGATGATTTTTAATAGTAGGTGGTTCATTTTCTGTTCATAGTTAAACGACACAATAAAAGGATATAAATGACATAGTAAAAGGGAGGTAGATACGTTGAACAAAATTCTCGTTGTCGATGATGACCCGCATATTCGTGAATTGGTCACTGTTTTTCTTGAAAATGAGAATCTGCCTTGTCTCGAAGCGGCTAATGGTGTGCAAGCTTTAAAAAAATTAGAACAAGAATCCGTTGGCCTCATTATTCTTGATATTATGATGCCGGAGATGGACGGATGGACATTTTGTCAAGAAGTTCGCCGATCCTCTCAAACACCGATTCTGATGTTAACTGCTAAGGGCGAAACAATGCAAAAAGTTAAGGGATTTGAACTTGGGGCAGATGACTATCTCGTAAAACCTTTTGAACCAATTGAGCTAGTCATGCGTGTCAAAGCACTATTGAAACGCTATCAAGTTTCCATTTCCCAAACCATACATGTTGGTAACCTGAATTTGGACCGAAAATCGTATACCATTTTTAATGGAAAGGAGTCCATAATGATTCCGATGAAGGAGTTTGAATTATTATTCATGCTTGCAGGCACGCCGGGGCGAACGTTTACTCGAGATGATTTAATTGAAAATATTTGGGGCTATGATTACGAAGGTGATGAACGGACTGTTGATGTTCACGTTAAACGGTTTCGTGAGCGATTCGACGCAGACATATGCAGGTTTGAAATCAAAACAGTCCGAGGTATCGGATACCGATTGGAAGAGTCATAATGAGAAAATGGCCCATGAAAAAAATTAAGGCACACGGTTTGTTCATTTTGATGCTGCTTCTACTTAACAGTTTCTGGGTGTTTTTTTATGTGGTGATTGGCTCTATATTTCACTATTACGGATCGAGTTTACCACCACTACTGCTGCATGTCGCAAGTGCGCTTCTTGGCATCATCCTCTTTGGCTTTGTCATGGAGAAGGTCGGCAAGTATACGAAACCTAAACGATTGAATTATCTTCAGACAATCATTCAGGCGATTCAGCAGATGGCGAAAGGCAATTTTGAGATTAAGTTGGATGTTCCGGTTTTAGAAAGAGGGGAGAACCGGCATAATCCTTTTGTGCAGCTGGCTGACAGTGTGCATTATATGGCAAAGGAACTCGGACAATTGGAACGTGTCCGTCAAGAATTTATTTCGAATGTTTCGCATGAGATTCAATCGCCACTGACGTCGATTAAAGGATTTGCGCGAGCTCTGGAGAATGATCAATTATCAAAAGATAAACGCGCACACTATTTAAGAATTATTCAAACGGAGACCGATCGTCTTTCAAAGCTAAGCGACAATCTATTGAAATTGACAACGCTGGAGAACGAAAGACATCCAATGCATATGGTCGATTACCGACCGGATCGGCAAATCAGATCATGTTTGCTCGCTCTTGAACCGCAGTGGAATAAGAAAAATTTAACTATGAACATTGAACTTGAACCGGTCATTATCCATGCTGATCGTGAGTTAATGAATCAGGTATGGATGAATTTGATTCATAACAGCATCAAATTCACTCCGAACGATGGAGAAATTCATGTTGAATTAAAGAATCAAAAAGATCGGATTATATTCCGACTGTCTGATACAGGAGTGGGGATAAAACAAGAGGATTTCGTTCATCTCTTTGAACGTTTTTATAAAGCAGACCGTTCAAGAAGCAGTCAGCAAGGAGGTAATGGTTTAGGACTCTCCATTGTAAAGAAAATTATTGATGTGCACCACGGAGAAATTCATGTGAGCAGCGACTGTGGAAAGGGAACAACTTTCACAATTAGTCTTGATAAGGGGAACAAGGTACAATCGAATCAACTTAGTTGAGCGCTTCGTTAATAATCGAAATGATAAAGACAGAAACTGTTGAGAGTACAAGTGCACCAATCATTAAGTAAACAATTACTTTAAATAGTTTCTTAGGCATCGAGCTGATAATTCCTTTCATTATGGATTACTTTTTATTATAGAGGAAAATGTGGGGCTTTTTCAATCGTCTTCATCTATTTAGTACGATTGGTATGCTATTATAGTTATGTCGAAATCGATAGAACGAAAATGAGCGGAGTTACATCATTAAAAATGCAAATGAAATGAGTGAATGGAATGATTAATAAAGAACGCTTGGTTAACAGTTTTTGCGAATTAGTTAAGATTGATTCAGAGACAGGAAGTGAGGGCCAAATTTTTGAAGTGCTCAAAAATAAATTACTGGCTCTTGGCCTGGATGTGAAAGAAGATCGTGCCAAGGAGTCAACGGGGCATGGCGCAAATAATCTCATCTGTACCTTGGCCGGAACAGTAAAAGGAACGCCAATTTTTCTTGGTACGCATATGGATACAGTATTTCCCGGAAAAGCTGTGAAGCCGGTGATCACGGACGATTACATTGCTTCCGATGGAACAACTATTCTTGGATCAGATGATAAGGCGGGTATTTCAGCGGTTCTGGAAGCAATTCAAGTGATTAAGGATGAACATCGGGAACATGCTGACGTGCAGGTCATCATTACAATCGGTGAAGAGTCCGGGTTGCTGGGCGCAAAGGCGCTGGACATGTCTTTAGTTCATGCTGATTATGGATTTGCATTGGACAGTGACGGACCTGTTGGAGATATCGTTGTCGCCGCACCTTTTCAATCAAAATTATCTGTGGACTTAATTGGAAAAACATCCCATGCTGGAATTGAACCGGAAAAAGGTGTATCTGCAATCACATTGGCCGCCAAAGCCATTGCCAGAATGCCGCTTGGACGAATTGATAAGGACACGACGGCTAATATTGGTCGCTTTGAAGGCGGACAAGCGACCAATATTGTTTGTGACCATGTTAACGTGCTTGCAGAAACGCGTTCGCTTGTTAAAAGTAAGATGGACAAGCAAATTAAGAAAATGACTGATGCATTTGAAGATACGGCTGCAGCAATGGGAGGAAACGTGGACATTCATGTGGACTTTATGTATCCGGGCTATCGTTTTGGAAACGAAGATGCTGTTGTGCAGCTTGCTTCAAAATCGATTGAAGCTGTTGGCAGAACGCCGCGTCTGCTTCAAAGCGGCGGCGGGAGTGATGCCAATGTCATTTGCGGCAAAGGAATTCCTACAGTTAATTTAGGCGTTGGCTATGAGAACATTCACACGGTTAAGGAGAGAATCGCGATTAAAGAACTGGTCAAAACGAGTGAATTGGTCCTTGCATTAATTGATCAAGCGATTGAAAAAGATTAATCTGAGAGAGAATAAATAGGTTAAAGGCGGAGAATGACGATGGCGAGTGCGAGAATCATTTTTCATATTGATATGAATAGCTTTTACGCCTCAGTTGAAATCGCCAATCATCCTGAACTGACGGGCAAACCGCTAGCAATCGCTGGGAAAACTGAGGAACGCCATGGCATTATCGTGACAAGCAGCTACGAAGCGAGAAAGTTGGGAATTCGGACAACGATGACGGTTCGTGAAGCGAGAATGCTATGCTCGGATCTTATTGTACGGCATCCTGATTTTTCGTTGTACCGTCAGACCTCAGAGCAATTGTTTGATATGCTCAAGGAGTACACGCCGTTCGTTGAAAAAGCGTCAATTGATGAAGGTTACCTCGATGTCAGCGCGTTGATTCAGCGTGTTCATCCCATGGAGCTTGCAACTCAGATTCAAAATCGAATCGCAAGTCAATTGCGCTTGCCTTGCAGCATTGGCATCGCGCCAAACAAATTTCTAGCGAAAATGGCGTCAAACATGAAAAAACCAATGGGTATGTTTGTTATTCGGAAACGTGAATTAGCTGCGATTTTATGGCCGATGTCAATTGGAAAAATGCATGGCGTCGGTCCAAAAACAGAAAAGAAATTCCGAGCAGCCGGTATAGAAACAATTGGGGATTTAGCGAAGCAAAATCCCCAAAAAATTGAGCAAAATTATGGAGTGAACGGCAGACGCCTTTACGATATGGCGAATGGACGCGATAATCGCCCGGTTGATCCTGACGCTTGGGATCGCTATAAGAGCATTGGCCATTCAGTTACTTTGTCCCGAGACACGCATTCGGTTGGTGCGATCCGTGAGACGTTGCATCAGCTTTCGAAGAAACTTGCGTTGCAAATAAAAAAAGAGCATGTGGCGAGCTATGAAATCATTGTGACGATTCGTTTCCATGATTGGAAGACAATTACGAGGCATAAAACTACGGTTCAACCTCTGCGTAATTTGGATGAAATAGAGTGCCTCGCTTTTTCGGTATTTCAAGCGAATTGGAACGGTAAAGATGTTCGTCTTCTTGGGATCACTCTTGCGTCATTTCAATCCGTTGTTGATTCAACGAAACAGCTCGATCTGTTTTCATACCAGGAGGACGCACAAACGGAGCGGATTGTTGACCTCATCGATAAGATTAATGATCAGTTTGGTGAGAATACCTTATTACCAGCGATGCGACTGCTTGATAAGAAACGAACGACTACAACTTCCAAATTGGAAGTGCCACTTAATAAATATAATTGACGTTTAAGCTGTAGAAGGATGGTTGAAATGAAATTTACATTTTTAGGAACGGGAGCGGGGATGCCGGCAAAGGAAAGAAATGTGACTTCTTTGTCATTGAGCTTTCCGGAATATGATGGAGAGCTCTGGCTTTTTGACTGCGGGGAAGGTACTCAGCGGCAAATTCTTTATACTTCAGTAAAGCTGACGAAACTTTCTGTTATTTTCGTCACACACTTGCATGGAGATCACATTTTTGGTTTGCCGGGAATTCTTGGCAGTCGTTCATTTCAAGGGGCTGATTCTCCTTTAACATTAGTTGGACCAAAAGGCCTAAAAGAGTATGTGGAAACTTCTCTTCGTTTATCCGGTACTCACCTTTATTATCCGATAACTTTTCATGAAATCGATTCTGAGGGTGAAGTATATGAAAATGAACACTTCGTTGTAACAGCAGGTGAGTTGGATCATGGGATAAAAAGTTATGGGTATCGGATTAGCGAAAAAGATCAGCCTGGTGAACTATTAGTTGATAAGTTGGTCAGCATAGGTATACGTCCGGGTCCGATTTATAAAGAAATAAAAGAACAAGAGCAGGTTGTACTTCAGGACGGGAGTATTTTGAAGACTGCGCCTTTCATCGGAACAAAGCGAAAGGGTCGTCATATCAGCATTTTAGGTGATACACGACCATGCGGCGCAACGCTTCTGCTTGCAAGAGATTCAGATGTTCTTGTACATGAGGCGACATTCCGTGGTGATTCTGCACGTCTTGCCCATGAGTATCACCATTCAACCTCGCTTCAGGCTGCAGAGATTGCGCAAAAAGCTGGGGTAAAGGTGCTGATTTTATCGCACTTAAGTTCTCGCTATCAAAAAAGAGAGCAGTTAGCCTTGCTAGAAGAGGCGAAAGAAGTATTTGAGCAGACCTATGTAGCTCATGACTTGTGGACGTTTGAGTTAAAGCACCAACCAAGAAAATGATCGTGCTGGCAAAAGCGCAACTTTAGTTGCGCTTTTTAATTTTCGCTTCGAATTCTAAAGGTATTTATAGTATAAAAAAAGGTTCCCGCAACTTGGGAACCTTTTTACATGTACGTTGTTAATTCATTAAGTAATAGTGGTGATTAATTATTTTTCAGTTTCACCGTAGCCGTATGCACCGTGTTCACTGACATCAAGACCAGCTTTTTCCGCTTCAGCAGAAATACGAAGTCCAATCGTCGCTTTGATAATTGAGAGAACAATTACTGAAGCGACTGCAACGAATGCGAATGCCGCGATAACACCGAGAGCTTGAACGCCCAGCTGATGAAAGCCGCCGCCATAGAAGAGACCTGCTTTACCGACACCAGCAGTTTTAACCAAGGCCGGTGCTGCAAAGAATCCTGTTGAAAGTGTACCAATGACACCGGAAATACCATGAACAGAAAATGCGTAGATTGGATCGTCAAGACCTTTTGCTTCAAGAGCGATCGAAGTCCAGTAAGTGAATGCGCCGGCAATCGCACCGATAACAATAGCTGCCCAAGGTTCAACGAATGCACAGGATGCTGTGATGGCAACCAATGCTGCAAGAACACCGTTACACATTGCGCCGATGTCTGCAGTTTTTCTGAGAGCCATCGCGGTGAACAAAGCGCCAAGAGCACCGGCAGCTGCCGCGAGGTTTGTAGTCAGTGCTACATAGCCGAAGAATTCTCCGTTGCCTACACTGACTGTACTGCCGGCGTTGAATCCGAACCAGCCAATCCAAAGAATAAAAGTACCAAGATAAACAAATGGAATGCTGTGAGCCGGAATTGTTTTCGCTTTTCCGTCTATGAACTTGCCAATTCTAGGTCCGAGAAGCAATGTACCAACTAATGCGGCAGTCGCGCCTTGAAGGTGAACGACTGTTGACCCGGCGAAATCCTGCATGCCTAGAGTGGACAGCCAGCCGCCGCCCCATACCCAGTGTCCGACAACCGGATAAATAATGGCGACAAACACTGTACCGAAAATAAAGTAAACAGCGAGCTTTGCGCGTTCCGCAAAACCGCCCCACGCGATCGCCAATGATACAGCGGCAAAAGCAGTTTGGAAAAGAACGAAAATCGAATCAGCTCCGCTTGGAACACCGTTTAGAAAAAAGTCCGAAGTCCCAATGAATGCGTTGCCTTCTCCAAATGCTACTCCGTAACCAACTGCCCAGAAAACAATCGACGAAACAGCGAGAGTAATAATCTGCTTGCCTGTAATATGTCCTGCGTTCTTGCTCTGCAGTGAACCTGCTTCAAGAAAAGCAAAACCTGCTTGCATAAGAAGAACTAAAATAGCTGAAATCAATACCCACAATGAATCAACGCTTACAGATAATTCTTTCATGTAATCTGATGCCCCCTTTTTTTTGAATGAAGTAATTATAACATATCATGTCAGTAAAAGTTACAACAAAATATTAAAAATATTCATTTATTTATGTAAGCCTTTTCAAAATCGACAATTATTTTAATATTTTACTTATTGAAACGGCATATATATCTCCGGACAGTGATTTAAAATGGTATTTCGAAATTTAAATGAAGGTAAGTTCAATGTTATGTAACACTACTTTTGCGACGAATTTCCATTGGATTTGTTTTTATTATAATAAGTGGGTAGTCCTGTGTGATCATTTGCCATTGGAGGTATGCAGTCTATGTTTCAACACAAAACAATTGTTATTACCGGAGCTTCAAGCGGACTTGGAAGTGAGCTCGCTCGTTTGTTTGCATCAAAAGGAGCAAACGTTATTATGTTGGCACGTAACGCTGAAAAGCTTGCCGAAATACAAAGACAAATCGAAATCGAAGGCGGAATATCGTTTTATTATTCAATAGATATAAGTGAGGCAGAAGCTGTTCGTTCCCTTTTCCAGAGACTCAGTCGGCGTTTTCGGAGGATCGACATTTTAATTAATTGCGCCGGAATCGGAAAATTTCAGCCATTTATTGATATGGATAATCAGATCATCGATCAAATGCTGGATGTGAATGTACGTGGTCTTATCTATTGTACTCAAGCAGTAATTCCGATGATGATACGGGAAAAACATGGTGGACATATCGTCAATATTTCTTCGATCGCCGGAATCATTACGACTCCAAAATCGGTGATATATGGAGCCACGAAGCATGCTGTAATTGGATTTTCAAATGGATTGAGAATGGAACTCGAAAGTAATGGGATTCGTGTTACCGTTGTAAATCCCGGGCCGATCCGCACGCCATTTCATAATTTTGCCGATCCATCAGGTCACTATGTTGAGAATGTCGGTCGCTTCATGCTTGACGCACGAACAACGTCTGAAAAAATTATGCGCGCGATCGAAAAGAAAAAGAGAGAAGTAAACATTCCATGGTATATGGGTATATGCAATAAAATTTATCAACTGAGCCCAGCCATTTTTGAAAAGGTCTTTGGATCACTTCTGAAAATGAAATAGACCTTAGAGAAAAATGCGCATACATATTCTTTGCATAACGTATACAAATAATGTATTATTGATATGTAGGAAAGCGCTTACATTAATGTTTTGTGAGTGGTAAATGACGGGAGGAGTCAGAATGCAAACTGATACACAAGTAGCTGCTAAAGACATGACCGTTGAGAAAGCAAAATGGATTTACACGAAAATGCAAGAGATTCGCCAATTTGAAACTGCTGTACATGATATTTTTGCAAAGGGTGAAATCCCTGGATTTGTTCATTTGTATGCTGGCGAGGAAGCTGTAGCTGTTGGTGTTTGTGCGCATCTAACTGATGATGACAGTATCACAAGCACGCACCGAGGACATGGTCACTGCATTGCTAAGGGCTGTGATTTGAATGGTATGATGGCGGAAATCTATGGCAGGGCAACGGGTCTTTGCAAAGGCAAAGGCGGATCGATGCACATCGCCGACGTATCGAAAGGTATGTTGGGCGCGAATGGCATTGTTGGTGCGGGATTGCCGCTAGCAATTGGCGCGGGTCTAACAGCAAAGGTGAAGAAAACAAAAAATGTGGCCGTATGCTTTTTCGGAGATGGCGCGAGCAATCATGGCACATTCCATGAGGCAGTAAACATGGCGGCTATTTGGAAATTACCGGTCATTTTTGTTTGTGAGAATAATGGATTCGGAGAAGCGTCAACCTTCGACTATGCAGCAGCAGCGGATCAGATATCAGATTTTGCTAAAGTATATAAAATTGCTGGCGAAACGGTGGATGGAAAAGATCTTCCTGCAGTATATGAAGCAGCAGCAAAAGCTGTGGCGCGTGCGCGAAAGGGCGAGGGTCCTACGATTCTGGAATGCATGACCTATCGTGATTTCGGACATTTTGAAGGTGACACACAATCCTATAAAGATAAAGAAGTACAGAAAAAGGCAGTCACTGAAGACGATGCCATTGTCAGATTCCAAGACTATCTTAAAAAGCAAAAAATCCTGACTGATCAAGATATCAAAAAAATTGACGGTGCAGTAAAGGCATCAATAGATGAAGCAATCCGATTCAGTGAAGAAAGTCCATTCCCAGATGCTAATGAAGTTACTACCGACGTGTATGTTTCTTATTAAACCGATTGGATAAATCTGGAGGTGCTCGCAATGGCAGTTAAAATGAGTTATTCAGAAGCGATTAATGATGCGATACGTTTAGCGATGCGTAAAGATGATGATGTTATCTTAATTGGAGAAGACGTTGCAGGCGGCGCCGAAGTCGATCATTTGCAAGATGAAGGCGCATGGGGCGGCGTGTTTGGTGTGACCAAAGGAATCGTTGAAGAATTTGGACGTGATCGAGTGATTGACACGCCGATTGCTGAATCGGGTTATATGGGTGCGGCTGTTTCTGCAGCAGCGACCGGGTTGCGTCCGATTTCAGAATTGATGTTCAACGATTTTATTGGCAGCTGTTTGGATGAAGTGATGAATCAGGCCGCAAAATTTCATTATATGTTCGGCGGGAAAGCAAAAGTTCCGTTAACAATTCGAACGATTGACGGGGCGGGATTTAATGCGGCAGCTCAGCATTCGCAGAGCTTGTACGCACTTTTCACACACATACCAGGAATAAAAGTGGTTATTCCAAGCAATCCATATGACATGAAAGGGTTATTGTTAAGCGCAATATTTGATGATGATCCGGTGATTGTTTTTGAAGACAAGACACTTTATGGAATGAAGGGTGAAGTCGGCGAAGGCTTTTACACGATTCCGTTCGGCAAAGCTGAGATCAAACGTGCGGGTAAGGATTTAACGATTGTCGGACTCGGCAAACAGGTTTATACGGCATTGAAAGCAGCCGATCAACTAGCGAAAAAAGGTTTTGAGGCTGAGGTTATTGACCCGAGAACGTTGTCGCCGCTCGATGAAGACACAATTATCAATTCAGTGAAAAAAACCGGTCGTCTGATCATTGTAGATGAAGCTTATCCGCGTTGCAGTGCTGCCACAGATATTGCAGCAATTGTTGGTGATAAAGCCTTTGATTATCTGGACGCTCCGATCAAGCGCGTGACTGCTCCTCATGCTCCAGTGCCTTTTTCTCCGCCGCTTGAAAAATTGTATATGCCGACCCCACAGAAAATTATCGACGCATTTAGCGTTATGGTTGGCAATAAAGTATTCTCGGCAGTGTAATAGGCTCTGTACTCCATTGAAAAATTGTGATGCCGTATAACCTAAACGAGCATCCTTGTTGATTTTATTTGAAAGGAGCGAGAACAAAATGGCGGTAGAAATCATTATGCCGAAAATGGGCATGGGCATGGAAGAAGGAACAGTAGTCGAGTGGCTGAAACAGAAGGGAGATCCGGTTAAAAAAGGCGAATCGGTAGTCTCCATCAGTTCAGATAAGATTGAAAAAGAACTTGAAGCACCTGAGGAGGGTGTCTTGATCGATATTGAAGCAGACGTTGATGACGTTGTTCCGATCGGTCACGCACTCGGTTATATCGGTGCTCCCGGAGAAGAAGTGAGTACGGAAAGTGCCGCTGTACCTGAGGCAGAAGCGAAAAAGGAAGTGCCCGTTGCCGCGGCGCCTCAACCTGAACCTTCTCTTGAACCGGTATCAACCGATGAACCGAGATTGCGGGTTTCCCCGGCAGCACGCCGCTTAGCGAAAATCGCAAATGTCGATTTGGCGACGGTAACCGGTACGGGACCTATGGGCAGAATCACAAAAGCAGATGTAGCTGAAGCGCAAGCACACGTGCAAAAAGCACAAGAACCGGTTGCTGAGGTGAAGCCTGCTCAAGAAGCTGTACCAGCACCAACTACCGCTCCATCATCAGGAAAAGCGAAGAAAGTCACTGGAATGCGAAAAGTTATTTCGGAACGTATGTTTACTAGTCTTCAACAAACTGCGCAGCTCACCTTGCAGACAACTGTTGATGTAACTGAATTAATCGCGTTCCAAAAGAAAGCTCGTGAAGCTTATCAAATTAATGATGAGGTGCGCTTAACGATTACTGACTTTATTGCGAAGGCAGTAATCAACGCCCTCCTAGAACACAAATCGATGAATAGTCTTTATGAAGGCGATACGATCACCACCTTTGATGAGGTTCATCTTGGTGTAGCGGTTGCGCTGGATGAGGGTCTGGTTGTTCCAGTCGTCGAAAATGCAGATAAAAAATCGTTGAGCGCAATTTCACGTGAAATTCGCAAAGCAAGCAAAGCAGCACGTGGTAATGAATTAAATCAGCTGAAGCTAAGCGGTTCAACCTTTACGATTACTTCACTTGGAACCTCTGGTGTTGGATTCTTTACACCGGTCATCAACCCTCCTGAAGTAGGTATTCTAGGTGTGGGCACCATTAGTCAGCAGCCGGTTTATTTTGGCGACGAGCTGAAGAAACGCAGCATGATGCCGCTTAGCCTAACCTTTGACCATAGGGCAATTGATGGCGCTCCGGCAGCGGCTTTCTTAGCCACAGTGAAGGCGAATCTTGAAACGCCATTCAAATTAGTTCTATGATGGTATGATGAATTTGTAAACAGCACCCTCTCTTGAGGCAGTGCTGTTTGTTTTTTTACCCAATGAATATATATATATAATTCGATCTTCCAATTGGATTATATTGGATTAATGGCCGGAAAATGGGGTACAATGTGAGAGTAAATACATTTATAGTTGTTGTTTGAAGATAGGGGAAAGGTCATGCCAAAATCAAAATATTTCCGTTTCGCGGTTTGGGTGCTTCTTATTCTAGTAATATTAATGGTAGGTTCTAAGTTAACATTTGTCCTGCGGCCGGTTGGTGTGCTGTTTACATCACTTGCCGCTCCGCTCGTCATTTCCGGCTTGCTCTACTACCTGCTTCGCCCGCTCGTAAGAGGCTTGATGCGGCTAAAAATTCCGAAGATTGTTGCCATTCTTATCATATATTTAGTATGCATCGGACTTATCACTTTATTGGCGTTTAATGTTGGGCCACTTTTATACAGTCAGTTTCTATCGTTGATTAACAGCATGCCGGGTCTTGTGCAGCAACTAAGTGAGCAGTTGATTAACTTTCAGCAAAGTGAAATTTTTTCCAAAATGCATTTGGATGAGATTCCATACCTTGATTTCGCAAACCGATTTTCGAAGTCGCTTTCAACAATGGCGACATCGATTGGAAATAACGTACTATCAATTATTCAATCAATTACCGGCACAGTTCTGATTATTGCCACTGTCCCTTTTATACTTTTCTATTTATTAAAGGACAGCGATCGGATTTCGCACGGCATGACAAAATTCATTCCAGTTGTCCATCAAGAAAAAGCGCGTGAAATTCTTAAAGACATGGATCAGACACTAAGCGGTTATATTCAGGGTCAAATGATTGTTCTGCTCTTTGATTTCATTTTTATCTATATCTGGTACTTGATCATTGGCTTACATTACTCGCTTGTTTTAGCACTTGTGATTCTGTTTACTAATGTCATTCCGTTTATCGGATCCTTTATTGCAACGATTCCGGCTGTCATTGTCGCGTTTATTCAATCACCAATCCTAGCTGTCTATGTTATTGTCGGTGTTACTGTTGTTCAGCAAATTGAAGGGAATGTGGTTTCTCCACTTGTGATGGGGAGAAAACTAGACATTCATCCACTGACCATAATTTGTCTCTTGCTCGTAGCCGGTAATCTTGCAGGCATCATTGGCATGTTGTTTGCGATTCCGATGTATGCAGTATGCAAGGTCATTGTCACACGTGTCTACAAGTTGATACAATTGCGCAAGCAATAAGGGAGATTAAGGGGGAGTTATCTAAATGGGGTATGTACAAGATTTACGCCGTAAGCTTGGGCATGATCCGGTCATGCTTATTGGTTCTGTTGCGATTATTCATGATGGTAATGGCGCCGTGCTGCTTCAGAAACGGAAATTCCCTATCGGGAGCTGGGGGCTTCCGGGTGGTTTGATGGAGCTCGGCGAGTCGGCAGAGCAAACAGCGATTCGAGAGGTCCGAGAAGAAACCGGATTAACAGTGACCGGTCTTCAATTATTTCAAGTATATTCAGGTACGAAAACGCCTTCTGTTGCGGATAATGGTGATCAGTATTATCCGGTGACCATTGCCTATGTGACCGATACTTTTAAAGGAGAATGGAAGATTGACCCTGAAGAATCTGAGACTTTTGAATTCCGCAAACAGCATGAACTTCCCAAGACGATTTTGAAAAATCAGCGCAAAATTATTAACGATTATTTTAACTGGCAAAATAAGAAATAAAAAAACCATGTTCCGATTGAGCGGATCATGGTTTTTTCGCACTACAAAAAATAAAAGATTTTAAGGAAATGAATGTAACTAGGCTTTCGTATTCACCGAAGGCCAGGCAGAGATCGATCATTCACTAACTGCGGTTTCAAGCGCAATATGGATCATATCATTAAATGTTGTTTGTCTTTCTTCAGCGCTCGTATCGGGTTCGTCCGAGAAGATATGATCGCTGACAGTGAGAATGGTAAGCGCCTGAGCGCCGTATTTTGCAGCTAATGTATACAGCGCAGAGGTCTCCATCTCTACAGCAAGAACGCCGTACTCGCCTAATTTTTTTACAATATCCATGCTGTCGCGATAGAAAACATCGGCTGAAAGAATGTTGCCGGCGCGCAAAGATAGTCCGGACTGAACGCCAATGTTGTACGCTTTTTGAAGCAGATCAAAATTTGCGGTTGGTGCAAAATCAATGTGTGGAAATGTGCTATGGTTTACCGAAGAGTCTGTGGTAGCGGACATTGCCAGTATCACGTCTCGAACATGGATGCCGGTTTGAATGCCGCCACAAGTGCCGACTCGGATCAGTTTTTTTACTCCGTAGTCACGAATAAGTTCATTTACATAAATGGAGATTGATGGAATCCCCATTCCCGTTCCTTGGACCGATAGTCTTTTCCCGTTGTATGTTCCGGTAAATCCGAGCATGCCACGGACATTGTTATACTGAGAGACTTCGGTTAAGTAAGTTTCAGCAATATATTTTGCGCGTAAGGGATCACCGGGCAGCAGAATACGATCTGCAATTTCACCGGGTTTTGCCTCAATATGAATACTCACTGCACGTCCTCCTTCAAATAGTTGCGAATTCTTCTTATTTTACCATGCGAACATGTTTTAAAGGCAATGAATTAGTTCTCATAGAGTTCAAGTGGTAAATCATCCGGATCTCTGAAAAAGGTGAATCGGCTGCCTGTTATCGGATCGGTACGAATGGGTTCGGTAACAATGCCTTTTTTATTGAGTTCTTGCACGGAAGCGTCGAGATTTTTCACTGAGAAAGCAAGATGCCTGAGTCCACAGGCTTCCGGTTGGGTTGGGCGAGCGGGCGGAGTAGGAAACGAGAAAAGTTCGATTTGTCCACTTGATCCGTTCCCAACAGCCAGATCCAATTTATAAGAATTACGTTCTTTTCGGTAGATTTCATTAATAATAGAAAGACCGAGTAAATCTACATAAAAATGTTTTGATCGTGCGTAATCGGAGCTAATAATTGCACAATGATGGAGCTCTTCAAAATTCATCATCTCACGCCTTTCTTAATCGCTTATATCTATTAGTATACCAAATAAAATTCGTGAGTTGCGATTCTCTAAAAGAGACCATGATGATATTGACAGTTATCCATAAAAGTTTGATACTATACATATGAACAATTGAACATATGTTCAATTGTTGGATACTTCGACTAGAAAGAGGCGAGAGCGACATGAAAAAACATAAGGACCTTCATCATGAAATGACGCATGACCACACGCATACGCATCAGTCAACAAACCAAAAAGCGCTGTTTATCAGCTTTATAATTATTACAGGTTTCATGATCGTCGAGGCGATTGGCGGCTACTTGAGCAACAGTTTAGCATTGCTCTCGGATGCCGGTCATATGCTCAGTGACGCAATTTCATTGGGATTAAGCTTTGCCGCAATTGTGATTGGAAACAAAGTATCGGCTAACGGGCGTAAAACATTCGGTTATAAAAGATTCGAGATCTTGGCGGCTCTGTTTAACGGAGTGCTGCTCTTAATCATTTCTGTTTGGATTATCGTCGAAGCGATTTCTCGAATGGTTCGTCCGGCCACAGTCGCCAGTGGAGAGATGATGGTCATCGCAGTGATTGGACTAATCGTCAATATTGTAGTGGCACGGATTTTGATGCAGGGAGAAAAAGATGATAATTTGAATGTTCGAAGCGCGTTTTTGCATGTGATCGGCGATTTGCTTGGGTCAGTCGGAGCAATTGTCGCCTCAGCACTCATTATGTTCTTTGGGTGGGGGATTGCCGATCCGATCGCCAGTATGATTGTCTCGCTCCTTATCTTGAAAAGCGGTTGGGGTGTTACACGTGACTCGGTTAATGTATTGATGGAAGCTAAGCCTGATGATCTAGATCTTGACGAGATACACGATCAAATTATGGAATTGGACGGCGTTCAAGGGATTCATGACTTACATGTGTGGACGATCACATCCGGCTTTCTTTCGTTGAGTTGCCATCTGACAGTTGCTGACGGCATCAATCATGATGAGATGCTGAAAAGAGTGGAACAGCTCTTATCCGACTATCACCTGGAACATTCAACGGTTCAAATCGAAAGTATCAATTTCACAGACTGTCATTCG
Source organism: Sporolactobacillus caesalpiniae (assembly GCF_040513385.1). Classification (NCBI taxonomy): domain Bacteria; kingdom Bacillati; phylum Bacillota; class Bacilli; order Caryophanales; family Sporolactobacillaceae; genus Sporolactobacillus; species Sporolactobacillus caesalpiniae. The sequence continues at coordinate 318,357 of NZ_JBEVCB010000006.1, read as the reverse complement.
GATTGTACGCATCAGCGGCATGGCTGAAGTGCCATAGTTTTATAAAAGAAGCGGGAGTAAAGGTGAACTGAACCTTTACTCTCGCTTTTGTGATATAAGTTTATAGGCTCAATGATCTTCAAATAACCACTAATTTGCTCTGGGGATTGGTTATCTGCCCGAAGATGTGCGATGTTCTTTCCATTTTTGAAAGCAAGCAGGCTGGGTATACCCAGAACCTGTGATAGCCTCTACCGAGTTCAGATAATTGATCACGGTCCACGCTGAGCCTTTCAAAGTCAAAATTTTTGATAATATCGTCAGGATACATAGTCCTCATAACGCTCATTAGCATAGTCCCTCTTTTCATTTTTATAGCAAAATGAATTTTAGGAACAAGAATTTGCTTTTCACTGCTGCCGTTACTTAAAGCATGTTAAAGTATAGGTAATGAAAACTAGGGAGGTTGTCTTATGGTGTCTGAAGCGCTTCTTGTGATTGATATGAGCAATGATTTTGTTGATGATCGCGGCGGATTAACAGCAGGCAAACCTGCGCAACAGATTGTGCCTTATATTAAAGATCTCGCAGATCATTTTTTTAAAGAAGGAAAGCCGGTGTTCTTTTGTATGGATGCTCATGAGCCGAATGATGCGCATTTTAAACTGTGGCCGCCGCACAATATAAAAGGGACATGGGGTGCCAAGCTCTATGGACTTCTTGACGAATGGTACACCGCACATGCTCAGGAGTCGAATGTGATTTTCGTCCCGAAGCCGGAGTATGATGCTTTTATTAGAACTGATTTGGATGGTATGTTGAAGGAACGTCACATCGACACGGTTCACCTCACCGGAGTTTGTACGGATATCTGTGATTTTCTGACTGCGTATGGCGCATATTCGAGAGGTTATAAAACGATTGCGCATCGAAGGGGAATGGCAACTTTTACAGAGCAGCATGAATTGTTTCTGAGTCATATGAATGCCATCTTTAAGACGAAAATTATCAATTAACTAAAAAAGGAGTCGGTTAAACTGACCGAACTGTATGATGACGGATATACGCGTTGCTCTTGGAATACCACTGATCCGGTTTATCTGGATTATCATGACCACGAGTGGGGACGCCCGCAATATGATTCGCAGAAACTATTTGAAATGCTTTGTTTAGAAGGGATGCAGGCAGGATTGAGTTGGATCACCATTCTGAAACGACGTGCGGCGTATTGCGAGGCATTTAGCAATTTTGATCCTCAAACGGTTGCCGATTATTCCGTTGAGAAAGTCGAACAATTAATGGAAAACCCAGGAATTATACGGAATAGGCTAAAGATCAACGCAATCATTACAAACGCACGAATGTTTTTGAAGCTGGAAAAGGAACAGTCGTTCAGTCAGTTTCTCTGGTCCTTCGTAGGCGGAAAACCGATGATCCATTATTATAAAGAACAAGCAGCGATTCCCGCTTCAACCGAGGAATCACTGCTAATGAGTAAAGCCCTGAAAAAGAGAGGCTTTAAATTTGTTGGTGGGACGATTTGCTATGCCTTTATGCAAGCAACGGGAATGGTCAATGATCATGAAACCGGCTGCTTTTGCTTTCGGAAAATCACTAATTTGGATGAGAATAACTTGAGCTGTCCGGAAAACGACGCTTAATCAAATTTTCGGATGGCGGGAATGCAAAGAACGATTGCGATGAACAGGAGTGTCAAACAGCTAAGAACAAGCATTGCTGATACGCCGCCGATCGCACTAGCGAACCATCCGGTAAACATATACCCTACAGGGATGAGCGCGAATGAGCCGAGCATATCAATACTCGCAACTCGGCCGAATGCTTCCGGAGCGACAAGGTCCTGAAGGCTTGTTTCCCATACCAAACCGAAGGACATGCTTCCTAATCCCTCGATTGTCATGAGCAATGTGAGGACTGCTGGGTTAGGGACAAATGGCATGATAATAAACGCTGCGCCACCGATCGCAATACCTAAATAGGCGATCAAACCGCGATGCCGCCAAGTTTGGCGCATGCCAAAAATGAATGCCGCTAGAGCAGCACCGACTGCTTGCCCGGACATGACTAGACCATAAACATATGAAGGAAAATGATGATGCACGTTCATCAGCCAGGGAATGATAATGACGGTGATGCCCGTTGTGCAAATGTTAATGAAGCAAAAGGCTAGTATGGTGACCCAAAGCCATGTGTTTTTCTTGATTACCTCAATTCCGCCAAAACAGTCGCGTATAAAGGAAGATTTTCTTGGATCTGAGACTACTTTTTTTATTTCGCCCTCTTTGTTTAGAAATAGAAGACAAATAAAAGAGATCAGATATGTAAGAGCGTCGATTCCAAATCCAACCGGTGCCGACCAGACAGTGACAATCACGCCTCCAAGAGCTGGTCCGAGCAAACGCATCCCCTGTATACTTAACTGGTTAAGCGCATTCGCGGATGTACGGATATCTTGAGTGAATACTGTGGCGCGCATTGCCGAAAATGCGGGTTGAAACAGCCCATCCATAATTCCGAGCACAATAGCGATACCTGACAGCAGATGTATGGTTAGTTGTCCCCCTATTCCTAAGCTCATGATGGTGAATGCCATCGCGCAGCGAACGATGTCTGTCATGCGCATCAATTTCGCTCGATTCACTTTATCGACGATGATTCCGGCGAAAGGAAGAATGAGAACGTTTGGCAGCATATAAGCCGTCATGACAAAACCCATAGCGACAGTTGACTGAGTCAAAGAATAAACAAGCAGCGGAATGATAATACCTGTAATTGATGAACCGAAAACGGAAAGCGTATTACCAATCCATAATGCACGGAATGCGCGAGAATGATAGAGAGGTTTAAAGAATTGCGGCACGTTTCGTTTGGAAGTTATGTTGGAAGTTCTTGCTTGATCAGTCATCTTTTCACCTCATATAACCACTGAGTAATTTGCAGCACACGTTACACACTATAAATCAAAATGGTGTATTAGTCACGATCTGTCACAGTATTAACTACAGAGAAGCGGGGGTGTTCTTTACTCAGAATGAAAAGGAAAAAAGAATGGATCACTATGCCTGCTGTGATAGAATGAAAACAGAACAAATTGCAGCATGATGAATGAGGCTATTCGTAACAAAACCAACTCAATAGAGGATGTGTGTTTATGGATGGATTAACTGAAAACAAGATAAGTTCAAAAGAAATTTTCAAAGGCAGAATTGTTCATCTATTTGTCGATCAAGTACGGCTTCCAAACGGTGAAGAATCTTCCCGTGAAGTAGTCAAACATCCTGGTGCTGTCGCTGTGATTGCCGTTAATAAAGAAGGTAAGCTGCTACTTGTAAGACAGTATCGTTATCCAATGGATGGAATTATTTATGAGATACCCGCGGGTAAGTTGGAACCTAATGAAAATCCGGATGATTCCGCATTAAGAGAACTTGAGGAAGAAACAGGCTGCCGATGCGAAAAGATGGAAAAAATAGCTTCATTCTATTCGTCACCGGGATTTTCTGATGAATTGCTTCATGTCTATTTTACAGATTCTCTCATTGAAGGCAGGCAGCATCTTGATCAGGATGAATTTCTGGAAGTTTGCGCAGTGGACCTTGAAGAAGCAATACAAATGGTAGAAGATCATCGCATATTTGATGCGAAGTCAGTCTATGCTGTGCAATATATGCAGCTTAGGGCAATGCGATCTGCAAAATGAAAGATTCGTGAAAACTCTCGATTTGGTCATAGTTATCTGAATGAATCATAGAATGAGATTATAGATTTCAGATGATCGAACATGTCGGGAGGTCGACCGAATGATTGCAGAACGATTAAAAAAAGCGCTTACGCAGCATATTAGCGATTATTTATCACTTTATACTTTTGTTACGGGTTTGCTGCTCATGGGCATAGTCTTTGGAGCGATTGTTGTGAATTGTCTTTCCTATGAATCGAAAAGTGATTTGCTTCATTATTTACAACAGTTTTTCGGTGAACTAGCCAAGAGTCAAATTGCCGATCCGCGAGCGCTTTTCAAAGAGAGCCTTTTTCATGATATGCAGTTTCTCGTTTTGATTTGGGTGCTTGGACTCTCAGTCATTGGTCTTCCGCTTATCTTTCTACTGATCTTTGTTAAAGGCATGTTTCTCGGTTTTACTGTTGGTTTTCTTGTTAGCCAAATGGGAACGAAGGGATTAATGGCTGTACTTGTCAGCATCTTTCCTCAGAACCTGCTCAGTATTCCAAACTATTTGTTTCTTACCGTTCTGTCGGTTGCGTTTTCGTTGAAAATGATAAGGCAGCTCCTAATGAAAACGAGAAAGCAGCCAATGTTGCCGCAATTTATCAGTTATGGGATTGTATTAGCAAGTGCGACATTGATTGCCGCAGCTGCGTCCGGATACGAAGCTTATATATCGCCTGCGTTGATACGTCTTTTTATTTCTTAATAAGCGGGAAATCAGTTCTTATTAAAATAAAATAATTATAATTTGAAAGTAATTATATTTAATTGACACTGTTATCAATAAGGATTATAATTTTCCTGTAAAAACAATGATCTTTTGGTAATGATCGCATTTTTTACGATTATGTTGAGGAATACAGGCCATGATTGGCTACCGAACATTCCAGCGTTATTTTATCTTTGAGATTGTTCTTGCAAAGGGGGGGCTTGTATGGAAGGCAGAATTAATCGTATTAAGAAACAACTTCATGCGCAAAAATATAAGCTGACACCGCAGCGAGAAGCCACAGTAAGGGTCTTGTTGGAAAATGAACGAGATCATTTGAGTGCTGAAGATGTGTACCTCCTTGTCAAAGAGAAAGCGCCTGAAATTGGGCTTGCTACTGTATATCGAACACTTGAATTGTTAGCTGAATTGAAAATTGTAGACAAAATTAATTTTGGGGATGGTGTATCACGCTATGATTTGCGCCGTGAAGGGGCGAGTCATTTCCACCATCACTTGGTCTGCATTGAGTGCGGCTCTGTGGATGAAATACAGGAGGATCTGCTCGGAGAAGTGGAGAAGGTTGTGGAGCGTAAATGGCATTTTAAAGTGAAAGATCACCGCCTGACTTTTCACGGTATTTGTCATCGCTGCTTGGAAAAACATGAAGAAGAAAACCGCCTGAAAAAAGAGAAAGAATATGAACAGGAAACAGAGAAAGTATAATTATTTTCGACCGCGACAGCCTGAGTGCATCAGACTGTTTTTTCATTTTTTTCGTGTGAACTGTCTGCGGCCGATGACCATTGAAGGCATCCAAAAGTAAAAAGAGTCGTTACACCGCAATATTCTCGAACTGCCCTCATATGATTAACTAAGAATTAATTTTGGACAGGCAGGGATGAGCAGATGAACGATATTTTCCGAATGAGTATGGATTTTTTCAAACTATTAATCGCTTTTGCTGTACTCACTGCGGCTTTTTATGCTGGAATGACCTGGGTGGATCACTTTCAGGAAAAGGTGCACCGCTACGATGAACCGGGATCAGGCGCAGTAAAAGTCATTCATGATCAGGACGCCAAACGGATGGATGGCGATCAACTGGACAACAGACGTGATTATTCGCGCTTTATAGAATTCTTGAGAGACGGAGAATGAGCGATTGAGGAAACAGCTAAATGACTTTTTGGACTTACTTATTCGGGAACGCGGTTTGTCGGAAAATACTATTGAGGCATACCGAAGTGATTTATCTCAGTATCTTGCTTTTTTAATGGAAAGTGCGAGCTGCGAGAAGTGGGGTGATGTCACAGAAGTAGTCGTGATGAACTATCTTTATCATCTAAAAGATCAGGGCTGCGCGCCGGCAACGCTTGCAAGGAAGGCTGCCGCTATGCGTGGCTTGCATCGCTATCTGATGCGCAGTCACCAAATGGTGAACGATCCTGCTTATGCTATGGATTTACCCAAGATAAAACAGAAACCGCTTCCCTCAATGTTGACTGTGAATCAAGTGGAGCAGCTCCTGGCAGCGCCGGACACTCGGACCAGAACAGGAAAACGTGATCGGGCTATCATGGAGGTACTGTACGCGACGGGAATGCGTGTATCTGAATGTATCCGGTTAAATCGCGACCAAGTCAATCTCGATTTGGAATTTATCCGCTGCGTTGGGAAAAAGGGTGACGAGCGGATACTGCCTCTTGATCCGGAAGCGATTCAAGCGCTCCAATCGTACATAACGGAACTTGATCATGAGTCGGCACTGAAAAAAAACGGACAGCCGCTCTTCTTAAACCGGCTGAATAAACGATTGACCAGACAAGGCATTTGGAAAATCCTTAAGCAGTACGCTGAAGAAGCGGGGATTTCTGTCCCTATTTCACCGGAAACGCTTCGACAGTCATTAACCGCTCATTTGTTGCAAAACGGTGCATCATTCGAATTTGTCGATGAATTGATGGGACGCACGCATCATTCCGCATCGATGCGTTATCCACGACCGAATCGTTTGCCCTTCAAGAAACTTTACACTACCTATCATCCACATGTACGATCAAAATAGTATAAATGGTATGTATCACCACACAGGAGAGATGAATATGAAGCCAATAGAAGAAGTAATGGAAAAGTTGAGAAAAACCACACGTCAAAAACCAATAATCGGACTGATTCTTGGATCCGGACTTGGTGATCTGGCTGATGAAATTTCCGATGCGGAACAGATTCCATATCAATCTCTTCCTCATTTTCCGGAATCGACAGTTAAAGGTCATAAAGGGCAATTTGTCATCGGAGAGCTTGAGGGAAAGACTGTTGTTGCGATGCAAGGAAGGTATCATCATTATGAGGGCTACTCTCTTGCGCAAGTTGCCTTTCCTGTTTACGTTATGAAGGCGATGGGCATTGAAAAGCTGATTGTTACCAACGCATGCGGGGGCATCAATACGAATTTTGATCCTGGCGATCTGATGCTGATCACTGATCATATCAACATGCTCGGTGACAGTCCGTTGATCGGACCGAACGATGATGAACTGGGACCGCGTTTTCCCGATATGTCGCATGCATACAGTTCGGAATTGATTCTGAAGGCGGAAGAAGCTGCTGCAGAACTCAATATCCATATTCGTAAAGGCGTTTATTTGGCGACTCACGGCCCGCAATATGAAACACCAGCCGAGATTCGAATGATGCGCGTCATGGGTGCTGACGCGGTTGGTATGTCAACCGTTCCTGAGGTGACTGCGGCGAGCCATCTTCAATTGGATGTACTTGGCATCTCATGTATCACGAACATGGCTTGTGGGATTCTCGATCAGCCGCTGGCACACAAAGAGGTTATTGAAACAGCAGAACGTGTCAAAGCAGACTTCACAGCCTTAATTAAATCAATTATTCGTTCGATGTGAAATTAAATTTAAGCGAGAAAGAGGCGTGGAGAAAATTCACGGCTCTTTCTTACTTAAGAGAAAATGTCTTGCATCAATTTTTTGTGTTTCTAATTATAAGTGATCTGACACAAGATCAAAAGAATGTCAGATTGCCGGTTTCCTTCGCGTGTTTTTCCGCGTAACGAACGAGAACGAACGAGGCAGCAGTCAGGGCAATCAATATGATGGCCAATTCGATTAAAGGGATACATATGCTTCCCAATGGTTTGCCATCCATTACAATGGCTCGAAGAATAGTCAAAACAAAGGTTAGTGGGAAAACAAAAGCGATCACTTTTGCCCATATTGGAAAAGCCATGATCGGCATACGCACTCCTGAGAAGAATTCCATCGGAGCTTCAAAAAGAGTATAGAGAAAGCCGGCGTCGCGTGAGAAGAGAAAGATTGTATTCAAAAATCCACCCCATACAACAGCCGACAGGAGAAGCACCATGACGGCAAATGGAAGCAGCCACCAGTGAGCAATGTGGAGTCCGCCCATAAAAAATATGGTGAGTATGGCAAAAATAGAAAACATCCAAACAGCTTCAATTAAATTTGCAGCAGCGCGGCTGAACATAATCAAAGTTCGAGAGGCGGGAGTAAGCAGGATCAGTTCCAAAGTTCCTTGTTGGCGTTCATAGCCCATCATCCATGCGGATTGAACGAGACTCCAGAAAAAAATGTAGGCGATGCAGCCGGTGATCAAAAAGAGTCCGAGCTTATTTACAGGAACAAATCGAGAAAGCGGACTGTTCTGTCCGAGATTAAACGGTTTGAATGCGTAGTAGGCATTGATGAACTGAATAATCGGCCATAGAAACATTGAAAAATACATAAGACGATTATTAAAATTATGGCGATGACTCTTTCGCATTTCTGCTTGGCAGATCGTCAGCATCTTCATCATTAGTCATGAACCTCCGTAAGTCGAATGATCGCGTCTTCTAAATTTGGTTTTTTGGCGTCGAACCGAATGAGTTGCAGATTTCTTTTTTGAGCGAGTGCAAGAAAGGAAGAAGTCATATCAAAGGTCGCTTTCATATCCACGCGCGTGCCTTCATTCGTTTCCTTTTTCTGTGCATGGATGCCAAGCTTATCTGTTTCTTGCTTGAGCCAGTGCCAGTTCTCTTTATCAAGCGTCTTCATAACGACAATCAGCGAACGGTCTTTGACAATCGTCTGTATGATTCTGCGCGGCGTGCCTTGTAACAGCAGATGCCCTTTTTCAATGATCGAGACATGATCGCATAGCTCTTCAACTTCCTCAAGATAGTGGCTCGTCAGGAGAATTCCCTTGTTTTTCTCTTTGGCGAGGCTTTTGACAAGAACTCTCAATTGACGGGCGACCGGCGCGTCCAAGCCAAGCGTCGGTTCATCAAGAAATAGATAATCCGGGTCGTTGATTAATCCGCGAGCAATCTGAAGACGCTGCTTCATTCCTTTGGAGTAACGTTCAACAGGGCGGTCGGCGAACTCGGTCAAACCAACCTTATCGATGAGCGCTCGGCATCTTTGCTTCAGAATATTCCCGTTTAGACCATACAGTCGGCCGAAATACATCAGATTTTCACGGGCGCTTAAGCGCCAATAGAGCATGCGTTCACCACCGGCGATCATATTGACGCGTCGCTTAATCAGCTCTGGTTGTTTCACTGCATTGATTCCGTCGATTGAAATGGTACCGGACGTTGGCGCGAGCAAGGTGGAAAGCATTTTTATTGTGGTTGTTTTCCCCGCTCCATTTACGCCAAGCAGGCCAATAATTTCACCTTTTTCAATTGTTAAACTAAGATCGTTGACCGCTTTAACTTGCTGCTTCTTTCGACTCAACCAGCCGTTTTTTTCTTTAATTGTATAACTTTTATGCAAGTGTTTTGCTTCAAGCATGATCGTTCCCCCCTTATCCAAAATGTTTTTCCAATACCGATTTTTCCATGCGTTTCATAAAGAGTAAACCGATTGCAAAGTAAAGTATGCCAAGCGTAGAAAGACTAAGCAGATGATAAAGAATGCCTGAAGATGGCGCGCTATGAGTCATTACTGAGCGCATGAGTTCGAGTCCATAATAGAGGGGCATGATTAAGCTCAGTCCTTGAATCCAATCAGGCAAAAATTGCGGCGGGAAACTAACGCCGCTCACAAGTGTCATGATCACAAATAATGTATTCTGCGTGATGTATGTATCACGAAAAGCGAGCATAAAGCCTCCGAGTACGAGCGCTTGTGCGAAAAGAGCGAAACAAAGAACGATCATGATTGGAAGGAGCAATGTCAAATGTGCGGCGACCAGATTTAATCCAAAAAACAGGCCAACACAAATGATAGCTAGCCACTCGATCCCCGAACGCATCAGGCCCTGGATGGCAGCGCCGAGAAAGTAGCCAAGCCGTGAAGAGGGAGTGAGCAGCAAGGCTTCTAATGTACCTTCTCTCATTTCATTAATCAGCATGCGGCTGACGATCATCAGAAGAGACACGGCGAAGGAATTAAAAATGCCGCCCATAATGACATAGGAAAGGTAGTCGGAGGTGCCCGTGTAACTGACAAACTGTGTATTCAATTGACCTTGAAAAATGAAATGATAAGAGAGATAAGCAAAAATCGTGATATAGACACCGTCTAAAATATGTCCAATGAAAAATGACCATGGATATGCGCGGCGCATGGTGATCAGTTGACGCTTAAAAGTCGCTGAGAAAGCGATCCACATGGTATCATTCCTCCTTATCTGAGTTTGGGACGATCAAAAAATTGATCCATATCGACGCGAATCATTTCCAATTCTCGCGCTTTTGTTTTGTAAAAAACATAATGACTGCTGCGTCTGCTTTCGATCAAACCAGCATCCTCAAGAATCCGAAGATGCTTGGAAACCGTTGCCTTCGCAAGGCTTAGATGGTCGGACAACTGCTGCGTGCAGTAAGGATTATAAAGCATTAATCGTGCCATCCGCATTCGAGTCGGGTCGGAGAGCGCCTTAAGCTTATCGGTCAGGTCTGTAGGGACACCCTCTTGTAGATCGTGAGAGGGAACAAGCAGCTGCTTTGCTACAAAAAGATCGGGCGTATCGATGTCTATTAATAGATGTGGTGCGATAAATGTTGATGGAATAATAGTTATTGATCTCAAATCCTCATAACTACGCGTGTATGTCCTCGCTTTGAGAAATTGAACCGATTGATCGCCGACAATAAAGCGCGGATGAACCGAGCGAAGTGCTCCGATCGGATCTTTTTGCACCTCTTCATTAAACTGGTTCACCGAGCGAATCATCCAAGGCTCAATATGATAGAGCTCGCGTGCGAAAACCGTCGTGTGATAGTCGTGAAGAAAGTGGTAGAACATCTTTTGATATCTTTTCGGACGACGAAGAATTTCACGCTCATCAGGGTTTAACTGGATACGATCAAGGTTGCGACGCGTGCCTAAAAGAAATGAAGCAAACGCCTCACAATCAATATGATTCCATTGTTCAATCGAATCTTCTACATAGCGATTTTCGAATCCAAATGAACGTTCGCAATCCATAATAAACATCCATTCATCCGTCACTTTTCCAAAGAAAGATAACGTATTAAGCATTTCGGATGAAAGTGATTGCCGGGTACGATTCGCCCATTCAAGACGATCAAGATGGTGTTCCGGTTTTGTTAAAACATGCAGGCTGGTCATCAATTCACGGTAGGGTGAATAAACAGCCTCAACATGTTTTATCATCCATTGTTCAAGGTGCGCGAACATGGCCATGCTCCCTCTATAATTGATTCGCTATTTAACGAATCAAATAACTAATTTTGCAAAATTATTAAGAATTATAGAGATAGCCTATCAACCTGTCAATGACTAATTGAAAATTTCCGAAACAATGATCTGTCTATCCTTTATCTTTTCTCTTTTGCTTCTGTATAAAAGAATCGCGCGTGGACAGAATGATAAGGATCATAGTGAGGAGGTTTTTTCATGAAGGCATTTTCTATGTGGATAGCTTGTGCCGCGCTCCTTTTCGCGGCTTTTGTTCCGACAGCTTCGGCATTTGCCGAATCAAAGGAAAACGCGGGTGCGGAGACTGGTAAACTGAAATCAGCAATCGTTATCGAGCAGGATACGGGGAAGATTCTATTTAAAAAGAACGAGAATAAAGAGCTTCCGCCCGCGAGTATGACGAAGGTGATGACACTTCTCCTAATCTTTAAGGCGTTGCAGAATCATCAAATTTCCTTGAAAGATAAAGTGAATGTGAGCGAGCACGCAGCTTCAATGGGCGGCTCTCAAGTCTTTCTTGAACCAGGAGAAACAATGACAGTGGATGAGATGCTGAAAGCAATTTGTATTTCGTCCGCAAATGATGCCTCAATTGCGATGGCTGAGCACATAGCAGGTTCAGAAAAGGCATTTGTGGCAAATATGAATAAAGAAGCGAAGAAGTTGGGAATGCGGCACACTCATTTTGTTAATCCAACCGGACTTCCTGTGGCCAATCATTACACAACTGCTAATGATATGGCCGTTATGGCACGTGCGCTGCTGAATCATCCACAAGTGCTGCACTACACATCAAAATATGAAGACTATCTACGAGAAAATACAGATAAGAAATTTTGGCTTGTAAACACAAATAAACTGATAAAAACATATCCAGGTGCTGATGGGTTAAAGACAGGCTTCACCAACGAGGCAAAGTATTGTCTGACGGCAACCGCAAAAAGAAACGGTATGCGTGTTGTGGCCGTTGTTATGGGCGCGCCGACACCAAAGGAGCGTAACAAAGAAATCGCCGGCTTAATGGATAATGCCTTTGCCGCGTATGTAACCAAACCTTTACTAAGTAAAAATAAAACAGTAGCTATGGCGAAAGTAAAAAAAGGTGACTTGGCTCAAGTTCCGATTGTGACGAAGCATCCGGCAGTTCTTTTGTTGAAAAAAGGAGAGAGCTCGAAAGGCTTGAAAAAATCGATCAAAATGAACGGTCCGTTGCAGGCACCAATAAAATCAGGAACCGTTGTCGGACAATTTATTGTGAAGAAGAAGGGGAAGGTCATTTCACAAACTCCTCTGGTAGTCAAAGACAACGTGAAGCGCGCGTCATGGTGGCAATTGTTTAAGAGAAGCGCAGGAACCATTCTGACGCACTAACGTCTGCAATTCTTGGCAGTTGTGACCTTGTTTTGACGAAACGGCACTAGTTATGTCATCAGGCAGGAGTCATAGAGAGAAAAAGAGAAACTAGTATCATGAGTTATCGGAACTCAAAGATTTACCGAATAGTTACGGATTCGGTGAACTTGGATAAAAAACAATTTCCGTTCAGGGAGGGAGGAAGCAGCATTGAGTTTAAAAGTTGATTTGGAAGTTAAGTATGGCGTGCTGTGTATCCGGCTTGAGGGTGAACTTGATCATCATACGGCAGATGAATTACGTGAAAAGGTCAACAATGTCATGGATGAGGAAATGGTTCAACATATTTTGCTGAATATGGGGAAACTCACGTTTATGGATAGTTCAGGTTTGGGTGTTATTTTGGGTCGCTACAAGAGAATTTCCGGACTTGGAGGGGAAATGGTTATATGTTCTATTTCTCCGGCCGTTCGTCGCTTGTTTGAACTGAGCGGTATGTTTAAAATTATTCGTCTGGAAACTGATGAAGACTATGCACTTCACACTCTGGGGGTGGCCTGAATGAGAAATGAAATGTCATTAACCTTCTCTGCAATCAGTGAAAATGAATCGTTTGCACGAGTGACGGTTGCGGCATTTGTCGCTCAATTGGACCCGACACTCGACGAATTGACAGAAATTAAAACAGTTGTTTCTGAAGCGGTAACTAACTGTATCATTCACGGTTATGAAAATAGCGGTATCGGAAAAGTGACCATTAACACCTCTCTCGATGACGCTATCGTTACTGTGACGATCCATGACGACGGCGTGGGTATTAAAGATGTGGAACAAGCGAAACAGCCGCTCTTTACAACTAAGCCTGAGCTTGAGCGCTCCGGTATGGGGTTCACGATCATGGAGAATTTTATGGATCATGTAACGATTGAGACAAAGGAAGGAAAGGGAACGACGATCATCATGACCAAGGAAATCGCCCGCAACCGAGCGATATGCAAGTAGGGAGACATGCAAATGGAGCTTGATCGCAAAATGGCGTCTAAAGAACCGCTGCTTGGTGATGCTGAAGTAAAGCAGCTGATTAAACAGAGCCAGACGGGTGATCATGAGGCGCGCGACCGCCTTGTTCAGAAGAATATGAGGCTTGTTTGGTCAGTTGTTCAGCGTTTTATAAATCGAGGTTATGAGCCGGACGATCTTTTTCAGATCGGCTGTATCGGCTTGTTAAAGTCCATTGATAAATTTGATCTTTCATATGATGTTCGCTTCTCCACTTACGCCGTTCCGATGATTATCGGTGAAATTCAGCGTTTTATTCGTGATGATGGCGCAGTCAAAGTCAGTCGTTCATTAAAGGAAACAGGAATTAAGGTTCGCAAGAAGAAAGATGAATTGTCTAAGCGATTAGGCAGAAATCCGACTGTCGGCGAATTAGCTGATGCTTTGGAGCTTTCTCCAGAAGATATTGTACTCTCTCAAGAAGCGATTCGGGCGCCTTCTTCGATTCATGAAACCGTTTTTGAAAATGATGGGGATCCGATCACAATTCTTGATCAGATTTCAGATGGTGAAAGTGGAAAATGGTTTGATCAGATGGTTGTTCGTGAGGCGGTTGAGCAATTGAACGACCGTGAAAAACTGATTGTGTACTTACGCTATTTTAAAGACCAGACCCAGACAGAGGTGGCACAGCGACTGGGTATCTCACAGGTTCAAGTGTCACGTCTTGAAAAGAAAATACTAGAAGAAATCAAAAGCCAGATTGCCGAATAAGAGCTGTCTGGCTTTTTTTTTCACGCTCATTTCATTTAATTCTTTGCACAATGATAACGGAATCTAGCATAAGTGCAACTAAGTCTTGGCCATGCCGGTACGACGATAAGGTCATTTAGATTAGGATGGGCGATCAGTTAAGCGCCTAATCGAAGAAATAAACGGAAAAATTCCGCTTAAATAGAAAATGAATGAAAAAATTGCTTAAATAGACGGAGAAATTCCGCTTATCGCATTGAAAAACGTGAAAATAGAGGTTTTTCCTGTGCTTAACCGGAAAAATTCCCCTTATTTACCTGTGAAACAAGCGCCATGATGCATATAGCCGGAAAATCTCCGCTTATTTTATTCCGGCCACGTTACTTAATCAAGGATCAAAATGATTCATGAAATAGAACTGTTTGTTCAAGACAGGGGTGATGATTCAAAACAGCATTTGAAGCAAAGGAACTTTCGCTAATGACGCATACCTCCTGCATGCAACGCGAAAGTCACCGCATCAGTTTTTCTCACAAGTAAAGAAAGTTTATTATTTTGCACGTTTTCAAACCAATAGACCAGTGTCTTGGCTGAGAATCAAAGCGGAGGAACGAGGGCGCCTGCGGGATTAGGTGCCGGCGAGACCCCGCAGATTTCTACCTGTTTGAGGAGGCTCGCGGTGCGCCCGCGGCAAGCGAGTAACCGAAGCGACGATTCAGCACCGAAAAGACACAAAACCATCACACATGGCTGGATTTTTGAGCGTTCGGGCATAATTTACATCAGTTGGCAGATACTAACCTTCAGCATAGATCGGAAGGGAGTTTATTTTCATGCTTAATGATCCCAAAAACTACAAAGAAAATGTGAACGCATATCTACCCAAAATCCCTTATTTCATGAATTGTCTTAAGGCTTTTTTGGTTGGGGGACTTATTTGTCTCATTGGTCAAGGAATCCAGACCTTCTATATGTATTTCTTCCACTTCTCCAAGCAAGCGGCGGGAAATCCGACGGTGGCGACACTTATTCTTATCTCGGCATTGATGACCGGCTTCGGTGTCTACGATAAAATCGCTCAATTCGCTGGAGCAGGCACGATTGTTCCGGTGACAGGTTTTGCGAATTCAATCACAAGCAGTGCGCTAGAGCACAAGAGTGAAGGCATTGTTCTTGGTATTGCGACAAACCTATTCCAGCTTGCCGGAGAAGTCATTGTTTTCGGTGTTGTATCGGCTGCCGTATTGGGGATACTCCGGCTGTTCATTGAACAAGTATTCTAAGGAGGCGTGATCACGTGAGTAAAGTAAGAAAACAGACCTGGAGATTTGATCATCCGATCTATTTGGCTGCAACGGGTACTGCGGTCGGCCCGCTCGAAGCCAAAGGTCCGTTGGTAGAAAGTTTTGACAAAAAATTTGAACATCTGGATTGCGGCGAACAAACATGGTCAAAAGCGGAGCGTGCGCTTATGCGTCGGTCCATCTCTGCCTGCTTGGCGAAGGCGGGAAAAGTAGAAGGAGATATTGATCTTTTTCTGGCCGGTGATTTGATGGATCAAAGTGTGACGTCCAATTTTATCGCTCGGGAGAACCGGATTCCTTTTCTTGGAATGTTTGGCGCATGTTCCACATCGATGGAAACTTTAGCGACAGGCGCGCAGCTAGTAGACAGCGGTTTTGCCGATAATGTGCTGTGCGCGGTAAGCAGCCACAATGCGACCGCCGAACGGCAATTCCGCTACCCGACAGAATACGGTGGACCGACAAAGTTGACACAAACATTCACTGTTACCGGCGCCGGCGCGACGATTGTCACAAGGGAACCTGGAAAAGTGTTGGTTAAGGAAGCTACAATCGGACGCGTCATCGACTGGGGAATTGACGATGCCAGCAATTTGGGAACGGCAATGGCTCCGGCAGCGGCAGATACAATTTGGACGCATTTCCAGGATACCGGACGCAAGCCGGAAGACTATGACCTGATTGTTACCGGGGATCTTTCAAACGTCGGATCTCCGATTCTTGATGAAATCCTTCTTGAAAAGGGCTTAGATATTACAAATGTTCATCAAGATTGCGGCACGATGGTCTATACGTCGGATCAACCAGTCAGCGCGGGGGGAAGCGGGTGCGCTTGCTCCGCAGTTGTTACTTACGGGTATTTGTACAACAGACTTTCCGAAGGTTCGTTAAAACGCGTGCTTGTTGTTGCTACAGGCGCCCTGCTTAACAGTTCGACACCGAAAGAAAAGGATACAATCCCATGTATTGCGCATGCCGTTCTTTTGGAATCAGCAAAGGAGGTACAACCATGACTTTTGTCTATGCTTTTCTTGTTGGCGGCGCAATCTGTGTCGTTGGGCAGCTCATGATGGATGTCTTCAAATTAACGCCCGCGCATGTCGTTGCAACTTTTGTTGTCGTTGGCGCTGCTTTGGATGTATTTGGAGTCTACGACCATTTGATTGAGTTTGCTGGAGCGGGAGCAACTGTGCCGATTACCAGTTTTGGACATTCATTGCTTCACGGTGCCATGACAGAAGGACATCAGCATGGCTATTTAGGCATTGCAATGGGCATATTCAAACTGACATCAGCAGGAATAACCTCTGCCATTTTATTTGGTTTCCTTGTTGCATTGTTCTTTAAGCCAAAGGGATAAGTTTGGATCCGTTATGGAGGAGTCGTAGGTATGGAGAATCAAACAGAAAAAAAACAAATTAGTGCGGACATTGCTGAGAACGTAGATCAAATGCAGCAAATCCTTGATTTTGGGCCGCACAATTTTGATGTCGGTTTACGCGAAATCAGGATTCTTGGTCGTGAATGCCGAATATACTATACCAATAGCTTGGTGGACTCCAGCATTCTTGTAGTCATGATGCGTGAATTCATGCGCTTTTCTAATGAAAATTCGAAAAATGTCGACGTGTTTAAAGAAATTAAACAACATCTTGTTCATCAGCAGGTAGAAGAAGTCACAATGATCAATGACGCGGTTGACAAGATGCTCACCGGTCGTATTGTTATTTTCATTGATGGCGAATCGACAGGGCTTTGCATCGACCTCCGCCACTATCCGGGCAGGCAGCCGCAGGAACCTGATGTTGAGAAAGTTGTTCGTGGCTCTAAAGATGGTTTTACTGAAAACATCATCGAAAATTCAGGCTTGATCAGAAGACGTATTCGCGACCCACGATTCCGTTGCGAGATCTCACAAATCGGTGTGCGTTCGAAAACCGATGTCTGTCTCTGCTATTTAAAAGATGTTGCTAATCCGGGTTTGATCAAAACAATTAGAAAGGAATTAAATGCAATTAATGTAGATGGGATACCCATGGCCGATAATGCGATCGAGGAGTTTATCTTGAAGCAAGGTTGGAACCCGTTTCCGCTTGTTCGGTACACTGGACGTCCGGATGTCGCCGCCACACATCTGCTTGAGGGTCACGTGGTAATCATTACAGACACCTCGCCGAGTGTCATGATTTTGCCAACGACACTTTTTCATCATGTACAGCATGCAGAAGAATATCGACAAGTAACCGCTTCGGGAGCGTTGCTTCGATGGTTTCGTTTCATGGCTATTCTTGCATCGGTCTTTCTCGTTCCCTTGTGGCTGCTGCTTGTAGAGGATCATTTGCTGCCGAATTTTCTCGATTTCATCGGACCTAACAAAAGTGATTTCAATATCCCATTGCTTATCCAATTTCTGATCGCTGAAGTGGGCATTGAGACACTGCGATTAGCGGCAATTCACACACCTACGTCATTATCGACTGCACTTGGTCTCATAGCAGCAGTTCTCGTCGGGCAAATTGCCATTGAAGCTGGTATTTTTGTCACGGAAGTAATTCTATACACTTCGGTTGCCGCGATCGGAGGATTTGCGACACCTAGCTACGAACTTCAGTTGGCTAATAAAATGGTACGAATTATTTTGATCTTGTCGGCAGGTCTGTTCCATGTTCAAGGCTTTATGATTGCGACGACATTATTTATTATTTATCTATCGCATGTCCGCAATCTTAACACGCCTTATCTATGGCCATTCATTCCCTTCAATCCGACAGGACTGTATAATATCATGATCCGGCGCGCGCTGCCTACTTCAGTGGTACGTCCCAGCATTGTGCGGCCGATGGATAAGTACCGTCAGCCCGCAAAAGACAAGTCAAAGTGATTCTTGTCTTCATAGGATAATCATGGTACACTAGCACTAAATTTTTGTTCGTGCTGCTTACATAGAGAGAGAACAGACGCAGCTGTCTGTTTTATACAAATTAGACTATTTGCGAAGTCTAGTATAAGAGACAATGAGACTTGGCCGGAGCCAAAGGCTTGGCTGTGCCGGCATTCTTTACGATGGGAGAGGTTTTCTTTTGTTCGGAACGCAGACAATAAATGAACAAGGCCATTTATGCATCGGCGGTATTGATACCAAGGATCTGGCGAAGGAATTTGGTACACCGCTTTATATTTATGACACCGCTTTGATAAAGCAAAAAATTAGTGAATTTAAACAGGCGTTTAATCAACATGAGGGTTTAAAATGGCAGATTGCTTATGCGAGCAAAGCATTCTCCACTGTCGCTATGATACAGCTTATTGATCAACAAGGGCTGTCGCTGGATGTTGTATCCGGGGGGGAGCTTTATACCGCATTGAAAGCAGGTATGAATCCTGAACGCATTCACTTTCATGGCAACAATAAATCGGAGACTGAGCTTGCGATGGCACTAGATGCAAAAATCGGAGCTGTTATTGTTGACAATTTTTATGAATTAGACTTGCTTGAAAAAATGTGCGCGGAGCGTAATCAGGAGATCGCGATTCTGCTTCGCGTCACGCCTGGAGTCGAGGCTCATACACATGAATTCATAATGACCGGTCAGGATGATTCTAAGTTTGGGTTCAACTTAGATAATGGTATGGCTGACGAGGCGGTTAAACGATCACTTCGCTCACCTCACCTTGATCTAAAAGGCATCCACTCGCATATCGGATCACAGATCTTTGAAACGGACGGATTTGCGGGTGCTATACGTATCATGATGAAACATGTAGACACATGGGCGCGTGATTTTGCTTTTCAACTTGACGTACTTAATGTTGGCGGTGGATTTGGTATTCATTATACGGAGGGTGACAACCCGCTTCCAATTGAGCGGTATATTGATACCATTGTGAACACAACTGAAGAAGAGTGCACTCGGTACAATCTAACAATGCCGGAAGTGTGGATTGAACCGGGCCGATCTGTTGTCGGAGAGGCGGGCACCACGCTCTACACAGTCGGCTCGTCAAAAAAAATTCCGGGCATCAGAAATTATTTGTCCGTTGACGGAGGCATGTCGGATAATATCAGGCCCTCGCTCTACCAAGCACAATACAAGGCGATTTGCGCAAACAGAGCATTAGAACCCGCGGACAGCCAAGTCGCTCTGGCGGGCAAATGCTGCGAGTCCGGAGATGTCCTGATAAAAGAAGCTAATCTGCCTGAATCCTGTAGCGCCGGCGACCTCGTGGCTGTTTTTTCGACAGGTGCTTATGGCTATTCAATGGCGAGCCATTATAATCGAATCACGAATCCGGCGGTTGTTTTTGTTGAAAACGGCGAAGCGTCGCTTGTTGTTCGAAGAGAAACCTATGAGGACTTAATTCGTCAGGATATGGCGCTTAACAATCTTTCACGGAACAGTTAACAGTATGAGAACGCAAAGATTAAGGCATATTTTGCAGCTTTTTTTATTGTTGATCTCCGAATAGATGCACAGCTTCATTCTTTTGGTTATAATATAAATGGTGAAATGTGTTCACGAGATTGGTGTGCAGATTTCATTATCTCATAGTTATGAGGGGTTCAAAATGCTGATTCGCTATAAAAAGAGTTATGAAAAGATAGCTATGGGCCTGCTATCTTTTATTCCGTCTGAGAAAGAGATAAAGCTGCTTTTACAAACGATTAAAAGATATGAGGACGATGAGAGCTGG
The DNA here is from genome assembly GCF_040513385.1 of Sporolactobacillus caesalpiniae. Lineage (NCBI taxonomy): Bacteria > Bacillati > Bacillota > Bacilli > Caryophanales > Sporolactobacillaceae > Sporolactobacillus > Sporolactobacillus caesalpiniae. Next base: position 298,119 of record NZ_JBEVCB010000006.1, on the reverse strand, counting down.
CAGCTTTTTTTATGGAAAGATGATGAAGATATACTGGGTGTGATCGGCGTGCAGATAACTTCTGATCATGAGGCGGTTATTGAACATATTAGTGTCAATCCTTCCTACCGTGCGGAAGGGGTTGGCAAGAAGATGATCCTGGCACTGGGTAAACTAATTGGAGAACAAACGACATTGACTCCATCCCAGGCTATTGAGTCATACTTTGATAAGTGTTTTGAAGAGGGGGATAAAAAGGAAACCAATTCATAAAATGGTTTCTTTTTTTTGGTTCGTTTGGATCTGCACTGCACAGGGCGAGAGACCACATATTCTGTGAATGTACATTCACGGAATACACGTTCTATGCTACAATTAGTGCATTAAGTTTGGAATCAGGGGGATAAGCTTGGAATATAAGGTGAAAATTGATGCTTTTGAAGGCCCTCTCGATTTGCTTCTGCATCTGATTAAAAAATTTGAAATCGATATATATGACATCCCGGTCGCGGAGATTACGAATCAGTATCTAGACTTTATCCATCAAATGCAGAAACTAGAGTTAAATATTGCCAGTGAGTATTTACTTATGGCCGCAACACTGATCGCGATGAAAAGCAGGATGCTTTTGCCGAAACCAGAGCTCCCAAGTGTTGACGTGGATGAGCCTTACGAGGACCCGGAGATGACGCGCGAGGCACTAATGCGGCAACTGCTGGACTACCGCCAGTTTAAAGAAGCGGCTGAAGTTTTGAAGGAAAATGAAAATGAACGCATGCAGTTGTTTGCCAAATTGCCCTCAGATCTTACACCCTATGAGAACAATGATCTGACTACGATTCCACTGGCTGGCAGAGCTACAGTGCATGATATGTTACGCGCATTTCGGCGTTTGATGTTGAAAAAAAAGCTGGAAGAACCTTTAAACACGAAAATAGATCGGCAGGTGCTGCCGATCGGGCAGCAAATGAACCTGGTCATGGAGAAATTAAAGGCCGCCGAACATCCGTTGTCTTTCCAATCTATTTTTGACTATCCTGATCGATCCCATCTCATTGTCACCTTCCTTGCCCTGCTTGAGCTGATGAAAATGAATGCTGTCTCATGCCGACAGAGTGAGAATTTCGATGATATACTGATCAATCTTGGAGAAGGAGCAGATGACTTTGACGCCACTGAAAATCCATTCGATTATTGAAGGACTTCTCTATCTGACAGGAGAAGAAGGGCTGCTTGTCGAACAAATTAATAAAGTACTTCCTGAATGCACAGCACAGGAAATTATCAATCACGTTGAGCAAATGAAAAAAGATTATCAAGAAAATGAGGCAAGCGGCTTGATGATTGCGGATCAACCGAATGGCTATCGCTTGACAACAAAGCCATTTATGGCTGATTACGCGGAAAAATTTGCAGTTATTCCGAAGACTGCGCCGCTGTCTCAGGCTGCACTGGAAACGATCGCAATTATCGCATATAAACAACCGGTTTCACGCATTGATATTGAAGAAATACGTGGGGTTAAGTCTGAACGCGCGTTGCAAACACTAGTTGTCAAAGGACTTATTAAGGAAGTTGGACGGGCGGAGGGCAGCGGCCGAGCGATTCTTTATGGCGTGACTCCTATATTTCTCGACTATTTTGGTCTTCATGACCTGAGTGAACTTCCTCCTCTGGCCGAGATGGTGAAGCATCAGAACGAACAGCTTGATGCATATGATTTATTTTATGATCACTATAAAGAAACGATTAAGAATCTGTAACTAAAAGAAGGCCGAGATCAAGCAGATTGTGTTTACACCAGATGGCTCTTTCGGGAGGTTGTCACCAATGTTTGAGCAATTAAAAGGTTATTGGGATCACTATGTGCAAGAAAATCATAGACAAGTCGTCGCTCTTGGTTTATGTACGCCGCTGCTTATTGGTATTCCTGCACTGGTCGCGGTGATCATGATTCACGGAACATTTTTTGAGGCTGTTTTTAATTTTCTATTTACACTTGTATTTATCGCGTTATTTGCGTGTCTCCCTCTTTTTCTGCTTAGCATTTCTTCTGTGTGGTCGCAGCAGTTCAGAATCACTTGGACTGTAATTTCATCAGCCTTTTTTATCTTATGGTTTATTCTTTTTCAGCTCACGAACTTTTACTTTTAGACGAAAAAAATCATAATCCGCTTGTCCCAGCATAACTTCTTATTAAGGGTGTCCAAACTGTCCGGGAGCATGCGGGTTATTTATGAAAGTGTTCTTGTCTGACCAGGCTCTCTTTGCCTGATTTTCCCGGTTCATTTTGCCCCTTGCCAAAAACGTCTGATTTTGATCAGGACAGGGGATGGAAATTGTGGGGATCATGCTAAAGAGAGCTTTATTTTTGCTTCTATTTTTCATACTTGTTTTTTCTATTTATCCACGGATCTCACACGCAGCCGGGCCAGGGGTATCCGCGCAATCCGCTGTACTCATGGATCAGTCGTCCGGTCGTGTTTTGTTTCGACATAACAGCCAAGAAAAATTGCCGATTGCAAGCATTACAAAAGTAATGACGGCAATTCTTGCCATTGAATCAGGCAAATTCAATAAAACATTTACCGTGAGTGAGGAAGCGTTGCATACTGAAGGCTCGTCCATTTATCTGAAAGCCGGTGAGAGGATGAAGCTCAAGGATATGGTGTACGGGCTCATGCTCCGATCAGGAAATGACGCGTCGCGCGCGATTGCTGAAGCGGTCGGTGGGAGTGAATCTGGTTTTGTACTGATGATGAATGAGAAGGCACGTGTACTTGGTATGACGAATTCTCATTTTACCAACCCAAACGGTCTTGAAAATCCCGATCATTACTCCACTGCTTATGATATGGCACTGCTTATGCGCTATGCAATGGGAAATGCTCAGTTTCGTAAGGTAGTTGGGACGAAGCTCCACCGTGTGCCTGCCACAAATAAAGAAGTTGCCCGTGCATGGAAAAATAAAAATAAAATGTTGCGACTCTACAAATATGCTACCGGTGGAAAAACAGGTTTTACCAAAAAAGCAAGGAGAACCTTAATTTCAACTGCTTCAAAAGATGATCTGAATTTGATTGCAGTAACCTTGAATGACGGTGATGACTGGAAAGATCATCAAGGGATGTTCGAATGGGCTTTTGCTAACTATAAACCGATTCAGGTGGTTAGAAAGGGCAAATTGAAGGCTCATGTCCATACTTTTTATCAAGATCATATCTATGTGCATCGATCCAGTGTTCTCCCTTTAACCAAGGATGAGCAAAAGCGGATCAAGAAAAATTTGACACTTTTGAAACCCATAGAAGGAAAAAAATGGAATCCCACTTCTCCTGCCGGTCGTTTGGACCTAATGCTCGGTAAACAGAAGTTAACGTCATTACCTGTCTACTATAAACCGGATAAAAAGGAGAATCGGGGGTTCTGGTCGCGATTTAACGGGTTCCTGCACGCGATTGTGACCGGAGAAGGCGTATGATTAATATCATTTGGGTCGCACTCTTTTTGATTGGAATGGGTTACGCCGCATTCAATGGAACAATGGATAATGTCAACAAGGCCATTTTTAATTCAGCGGGAAATGCTGTGCAGATATGTTTTGGATTGATCAGCGTTTTGATCTTCTGGCTTGGTCTGATGAAAATTGCTGAGAAATCGGGTTTACTGGAAAAATTGAGCACATTATTCAAACCAATTATGAAACGTATCTTTCCCGAAGTTCCGCCTGAACATCCTGCAATGGGGTATATCATGTCCAACACAATTGCAAATATGTTCGGACTTGGCAATGCCGCTACCCCTATGGGGATCAAAGCTATGGAAGAATTGAAAAAACTGAATGGAGGAAAATCGACACCAAGTCGATCAATGATTACGCTGCTCGCGTTAAATACATCCGGGCTGACGCTGGTTCCTACAACGGTTATTGCTATACGTATGAATTCGCACGCACTTTCACCGACGGATATTGTCGGTCCAACATTGCTTGCAACATGCTGCACGACGGTCGCTGCGCTTATTATTGACCGCTACTTTTATCATCGCAGGAAACGAAGGGAGCGAAAGTAATGGCGCTGATCACAACTTTTTCAACCTGGATCGTTCCCTGCCTGATCGCAATTATTCTGCTCTATGGGACATTCAAAAAGGTAGCGTCCTACGATGCATTTGTTGAAGGAGGTAAAGAAGGCTTCTCACTCGCCATTTCGGTTATGCCGTTTCTCTTGGGTATGCTGGTTGCAATCAGTGTTTTTCGTGCATCTGGAGCAATGGATGCACTGATTCATCTAATTAGTCCTTTGCTTTCAGCAGTCGGTATGCCGCCTCAAGTATTACCACTTGCACTGATGCGTCCTTTATCAGGAACCGGTGCACTAGGCTTAATGACCGACCTCATTAAAACATATGGAGCGGACTCATTTATTGGGAAGCTTGCGTCCGTGATGCAAGGGAGTACGGATACCACATTTTATGTTGTGACTGTTTATTTTGGTGCCGTAGGCATTCATCGAATCGGAGATGCTTTGAAAGTCGGCTTATTAGCTGATCTTGTCGGCGTAATCTGTGCGATATGGATCGTGACGCTGTTGTTTGGATAATAGTAGCTTCAGAAAATAAAAAAGACGCTGTATATCAGCGACTTTTTTGTTTTCATCATAATTGTGGCGGTAAAGTGAATAAATAATGAAACTTGAGAAAACAGTTTAGTCGCGTTATGATAATTCCGAGGTGGAAGAATGGAACGATTACAGAAAGTCATAGCGCGTGCCGGTATCGCATCACGGCGAAAAGCAGAACAATTAATTTTAGACGGCAGGGTGAAAGTGAATGGCACAACTGTTAAGGAGCTCGGCACGAAGGTATCGGTGAATGATAAGGTAACCGTCGATGGTGTTCCGCTCGACAAGGAAAGGCTGGTGTACTATCTCTTTTATAAACCGACCGGGGTCATATCAAGTGTGAAGGATGATCGCAACAGAACAACCGTTGTCGATTTTTTCAAGCATGTGCCGGAACGGGTTTTCCCTGTCGGCCGTTTAGATTATGATACATCAGGCGCCTTGCTTCTGACTAATGACGGAGAACTTGCAAACAAGTTGATGCACCCAAGTTTTGAATTTGATAAGACATACATAGTTAATGTCAATCCGATTCCGACAAGTGATCAATTGCGTCAGCTCGCTACTGGTGTTCGCCTAGAAGACGGTATGACGGCCAAAGCACGTGTTCAATTGCTCATTTCGGATAAGGAGAAAGGAACAGCATCCGTGCAACTCACGATCCATGAGGGAAGAAATCGTCAAGTACGGCGAATGTTCTCCGCTATACATCTTCATGTGCGTAAACTGAAACGTGAACGATACGGCTTCTTGAGTTTAAACGGGTTACACCCCGGGGACAGCCGTGAATTAAAGCCGCATGAAGTGAAAACATTAATGCATGAAACGAGACATTCATAATTAGTACTGTTTTTTTTCAAGAAATTGTTTAAAATAAGACATAGGATTGACACATATATACTAATAGTCGATTTTTCTGTCATACGCCTTACGAAACAGTTGAATCATAATCGACTAGTGCGGCAAGCGTGACGGATTTAAATGGGGGTTGTTTGAAGCTGCGGGTACGTCTTCAGACAGCAATGCGTTTATAAAAAGAGAGAATAAAGTGTACTGGTCGGAAAAGGGAGGATTTGAATGAAAGAGAAGAAAGCGGCAATTCTGATTGTCGATGACGAAGACAGAATCCGTAAACTCCTCAGAATGTATCTTGAACGTGAGAAGTATGTGATTGATGAAGCAGGAGACGGAGAAACCGCATTAAAAATGGCATTGGACAAAGATTACGATTTGGTCCTGCTTGATTTGATGCTGCCGGGGATCAGCGGTGAGGAAGTTTGTGAACAATTACGTGAATCCAAAGCAACACCGGTCATTATGCTGACCGCTAAGGGTGAAGAAGCAAACCGCGTTCAAGGGTTTGAAGTCGGGACGGACGACTATATTGTCAAACCTTTTAGTCCTCGCGAGGTTGTGCTTCGAGTAAAAGCGCTTCTGCGCCGCTCGTCAAAGACAAAATTCTTGGAGACTGAAACAACGACAAAAAATGTTATTGTGTTTCCACACTTGATGATTGATCATGACGCCCATCGTGTAAAGGTAGATAAACGCGAAGTCAGCCTGACACCTAAGGAATATGAATTGCTGTATTATCTTGCTCAAAATCCGGATAAGGTTTTCTCAAGAGAACAGCTATTGAAAGATGTCTGGAATTACGAATTTTTCGGGGATCTTCGGACGGTGGATACCCATGTGAAACGTTTGCGCGAAAAATTAAACAAAGTATCAGAGGAAGCTGCGGAAATGATCATTACCGTATGGGGCGTCGGTTATAAAATTGAGGTTGATTCAGCGACATGATTTGGCGAAGCATCATTGGGAAATTATGGGCAACTATAATTTTAATTGTCACCATTGTGCTTATGTTCTTAACACTTTTTTTGCTTCAATTCTTTGAAAATAGCAACATCCAGCAAGCGGAGCATCAGATGGAAAAGATCGGTGTTAAAGCGGCGGCGTTGCTTGAGCATCATGCCGGGCGAACTGTTGATGATACACTAAAAACAGTGGCCGATATAGCGGACGTATATGATGCAGGTTATGTGATGATTGTAAATGGCAAGGTGTGGAGCGGTCCTGAGGGGAGTTCAGCGCCTGGTTTGCAGCGTGATTTTTTTGAAAATGACGCGACATTGAAACATGCGTTGACTGGCGAAAACACGGTGAAAAAAATCGGTACCTTCCGCATAACGGCTCACCAAAAAAAGAAAATCCAGCGGCTGATGATTGTCGGTGTCCCAATTCATGATTCTTCAAACACTCATGGAGCGGTGTACATCATTCAACCCATCCAGATTGCTCAAAATGCCTTAGATCAGTCAAAAAAACTGATCTATATTTGTGCCGGATTTTCAATTTTACTGACAACCTTTTTCGCTTTTTTCCTGTCGACAAGAATCGGATCACCACTAAGGAAAATGAGAAAAGCGGCACTTCAAGTTGCGCTTGGCAACTTTGATATTACTGTTCCGGTTATTACTCGTGATGAAGTTGGTGACCTTGCCGTTGCTTTCAATAATATGAGGCAGAAGCTGAAAACGAATATGAACGCGCTTAATCAGGAGAAGGAACAACTTGCCGGAATCCTACAAAATATGGCTGATGGTGTGCTGCTTATGAGTACAGATGCGCAAATAGCGGCGAGCAACCCGCCTGCCGATCATTTTGTTTACTCATGGAACTATGAACATAATGCAGATGCGAGCGGGCAGAAAACACCGGATCTTTTAGAGGACCTTTTCCATAAAGTATCGTCTGACGGTGCTCAGAAGACGTGCGAGGTAAGCGTCCAAGGACGTATATGGGTGGTCATTATGAAGCCGCTCTTTGATCATGATAAGATTCGCGGAGCTGTGGCGGTACTTCGCGACATGACTGAGGAAAGGCACAACGATCAAATGATTAAAAGCTTTGTGGCGAATGTTAGTCACGAATTGAGAACGCCGATTTCCATGATGCAAGGCTATAGTGAAGCGATTATTGATGATATAGCAGAAAGTGCTCAGGAAAAAAAGGATATGGCGCAAATCATTTTGGATGAATCGAAACGTATGGGGCGTCTTGTCAATGAACTACTTGATTTGGCAAAGCTTGAGACAGGGCACTTTCAATTAGATCGACGAGAAGTTGCCCTTGACGCGTTCTTCAAACACATTGTCACAAAATTCAGCAAGGTTGCAAGTGATGCAGGTATCCGTATAGAAGCAGTGCTTCACGAGATCGACGGTAAACTTTTTGTCATGGATCCGGATCGCGTGGAACAAGTGATGACGAACCTCATTGACAATGCGATTCGTCACATGCATAAGGGCGGCGTTGTGACGGTCGAAGCGCGCTTTGAGCAAGGGCAGCTTCACGTATTTGTTCGAGATTCCGGAGTCGGCATTGTCAGGGAGGATATTCCCTTTGTTTTTGAACGCTTTTATAAGGCGGATAAAGCAAGGACGAGGGGAAAAGCCGGCACTGGTTTGGGACTTGCTATTGCTAAGCACATTGTGGAGGCACACGGCGGCGAAATCAGCGTCAATAGTATAAAAGGTGAAGGCACCACTTTTCAATTCACCTTGAAGCAAGGACGGGACACAGAACGCTAATTACGTGCACATAGAAAAAGAGGATTGGAGCGACGATACTCCATTCCTCTTTTTCTATGTGCGCTCTTTTAAATACCGACAGCGTTATCCGTTTGTCCATTAAAAGGTGTCTCTGAAATACAAATAGACTCAGTAGGGCATCCATCATAGGCGTCTGCCAGATCCTCAAGTAATTCATCGGGAACCGCAACGTTTCCTTTGTTGTCATCAAGTAGAGAAAATGCAATTCCTTCGTCATCATAATCGTATAAATCCGGTGCAGTCGCGGCACAGGCGCCACAAGCAATACAGGTGTCTTTATTTACAATCGTAAATTTATCAGCCATAATCATTTCCTTTCCGTTCCTAGAAAATTGCGTGGTCCATTGACCTCTTTTATTTTAAATAAGCTGATCGCTCTTTTCAATAGCTCTCAGTCGGCAATTCAATGAACAATTGTCGAAACCTTTCTTGAAAAAGGGTAGAATAGAGAAAAAAAGGAGCATCATAGAGCGATTAAGGAGGATGCCCCAATGTACTGTGACACGCTTGTTCTATATTTAATTCATCAATTTCGAGGCGAACGCACTGTTTCCGGAATCTATCACTTATTGAAAGGAAAAAAATCGTCGCAAAGTGTGCAGGACAGCTATCTTTTTCATGTGAAGCCGTTCTTTCATTCCTGCGATGATCTGAACCGTCACTCATTTCAAACGTTAGTTAAGCGGTTAAACGTTTGCGGATGGATTCAGTCCGCAAGCTCTGAGCAAATGCACTTTATTCTTTCAACGGAAGGCGAGCACCAGCTCACTAGGTTTGACCTAAATAAATTGATACCTGACGGACTTTGCAATACGGATCATGTAAATGATGAGGGGAATTTTTGGCTTAAACTACAGCTTTCGGTTCAGACAATATCGGCACTGCAATATCATCAAAGCGCTTTTTTGCCGATTACACGGCAACCATCTGTAACAGAAAGTGTCCGCAAACGGATTATGAAAGCTCCACTTAATCGAGATCAACTGGCAAACCAATTACATCATGAACTTCACCAACTACTCCTGCCTATCCCTTTGACGGAAGCTGATCTTTTCGCAGCTCAACTTACAGGATATAGAATGACAGGTCTTACCACAGGTCAGATCGCGGATGCAACCGGCAAAGATCCTTTTGAATGCCGGATTCTTTTTAAATCAGCCTTAAGACGTGTCATGAAAGAGGTTGCGGAGCATAAAGCGACCTATCCGTTCATTGCCGGATTAATGAAACAAACAGCTAGTACGCTCTCAATAACTGCCGGGGAAACATTCCATCTATTAAAGGAAGGGTTGTCACTGCAACAAGTAGCGAAAAGGCGTAATTTATCAGTGAGCACAATTGAGGATCATTTGGTAGAAATCACATTGAAGGAGCGAAATTTTAATTCATCTGACTTCCTTTCACATGAATTAGAACAACAAATAGTAGAGACCGCGAATCAGTTAAATACAAGGCAGCTTAAATCGATTAAAAACCAGCTTCATGACGAAATTTCTTATCTGCAGATTCGTCTCGCTCTTGCAAAAAACACTGTTCGGAAAGGAAGTCTGCTCATTGGAGAGAATGAAGAAACATCGGAGAGATGAGTTGATCCATCGAGCGCAAACCGTTTTAAAAGAGAAATTCGGTCATGATCAATTTCGTTACGGTCAGCAGGAAATTATTCTCGACGTGTTAGAGGGCAAGGATGTATTTGCCATGTTGCCGACGGGAGGCGGAAAATCACTCTGTTACCAAATTCCCGGCTATTTGCTTAATGGGACTGTTCTCATTGTCTCACCCCTCTTGTCTTTGATGGAGGATCAGGTTAACGCATTGCGATCGATCGGTGAAACGAATGTACGGGCTTTAAATGGCTTGATTCATCCTCATGAACGTTCTCGCGTTCTCGCCCATTTAAGCGAACTTCGATTTCTTTTTATTTCTCCAGAGATGTTGCGGGGGAGCACGATACGCGCGGCATTAGCGAAAATCACGATTTCATTGTTCGTTATCGATGAAGCCCATTGTGTATCCCAATGGGGTCATGATTTTCGTCCGGATTATCTGCATCTGGCTGAAATCAGAACGCAGTTCGGTCATCCACCCTGTCTGGCGGTAACGGCAACAGCGGATGAGCGCGTGAGAGAGGACATTGTGCGTTCGCTTGAATTGCATCATGTCAGCCAGACTCTGATGAGTGTCGACCGTGCCAATATCGCACTTGTTGTCCAAAAGGTCGCGACGAATGATGAAAAAGTTGACCGTTTGTGTCACTTGCTTGAAAACACGCGATTACCGGGAATTATTTATTGCGCAAGTCGTGATTGGACCGAACGACTTGCGGATTATATTCGTCGTAAACTTGGGTTGCGCGTCGCTTATTATCATGGCGGGATGGACCCTGTCGACCGAAGAAAAATACAAAATCAGTTTTTGGATTCTCAATTAGATTTGTTATGCTGTACCAACGCGTTCGGTATGGGAATTAATAAGCCGGATATACGATTGATCGTCCACTTTCATTTTCCTTCAACGATGAACGCGTATCTTCAGGAGATTGGACGCGCGTCGAGAGACGGTAAGCCGGGTCTTGCAGTGGTCTATTATGCGAAACAGGATGAGCAGTATCCTGAAGGATTTATAGATGGGAATTTCCCGGATGACGAGATACTTCATCGCAGCCTGAGTGAATTGGATCAAGGACTGTTAACAATCGGGAACAAAGAACAGTTTGTAAGCAGCCTCCTAGAACGCGGCGTAAGTGAGTCAGCTGCGCGGTTTATCTATGAAAAGGTACAAGATAAACCCACCCATTGTACGTATCTTTCAATTTTTGATCAGTGTAAGGCAGTTATCAATGAACGAAAGGCGATTCAATTACAGGATCTGTCTGTAATGAGGAATTACTTAACGAGCACGAATTGCAGGCGAGCGTTTTATTTAAAGGTTTATCATGAACAACAACCTGCACAAAAACCGTACAATTGCTGTGATCGTTGCGGTATCGAGCTCAGTGATTTTCGGCAAACCGAATCAACAAACAAAAACGATACAGAGCGGCACGGGCAGATTCTGGATTGGAAGAAACGGTTGCAGATCATATTTAAAGAAGGCGAGCGGGCTGATGATCCAATCAGGAATAAATGGGTCTAATTGATCTTTTTTTACATGATGCTTTTTATCCGTTGAAGAAAAAAAGCAAGGATCAGTGAATTACTGTGTCTTAAATCAAAGGACTGTCCTATTTTCGTTATCAAGCTCATAGTTATGATGATGAGAGAGGTGATGGAACATGTCGCTTCAAGAATATCGCGATAAGGGACGACTTTCCGGAATCACATTCACTATTTTGTCGGAGCTCATTAAACGTAAGAAAGAGAAAGACAAATGGAATGGCAGAGAAACTGCAGCCGGACTTGCGTTGACTATTTGTGTTGGAATCATTGTTAGTTATGTTTTCTTTCTTCATCCGGGAATGCTTGGTTCAATGCATGATCTGAAAGCATTGATTGGCCGACCGTTGAGCTTAGCCTATGTCGCACTTTGTGTCGCTCTTATCCTGCTCTTTACCTATTGCCATGGTGAACGAGAGGATGCCGAAGATGATTATGATGAGCTGCGTGAAGAAATCATTGAGCGCACAGATGAACTCTGGATGAATGATGAACCCGATACCAACGGCGACACAGATCGTTTTCATATTCTCAGCTTGCTTAAAAAGAAGTTTGACATCAATCTGTTTTATAAGTGAACGGCATCGTCACTTTAGTGCCGATGCCGTTTACAACTATGAAGATGACCGCTTCAACAGGTAATGAAGCAGCCTTTGGTTTCTATGCATCTGTTTGTTGATCAGAACACTCTTTTTTTTGTCTGCTCTTCTTTTAGCAGTTCAACGGCTTCGCGGAAGCGTTGTGAGTGAACGATTTCACGTTCGCGGAGAAAGCCTAATGAATCATTAATTTGCGGGTCGTCGGAGATGTTGATGATCCATTGATAAGTAGATCTTGCCTTTTCTTCAGCTGCAATGTCTTCGTACAGATCGGCAATCGGATCGCCTTTGGATTGAAGACCCATAGAGAAGTTTTGTCCTGCTGCGTTGTGGTAGTATACGGATTTTCCGTGGTCCACATAATGCTCACCTAGTCCTGCCTCTTTCAATTGCTCTGGCGTGGCATCTTTTGTCAGTTTGTATACCATTGTGGCAATCATTTCCAAGTGAGCAAATTCTTCTGTTCCAATGTCGTTGAGCAGCCCCATAACACGACTTGGTATGGTGTAGCGCTGATTTAAATAGCGAAGGGCGGCTGCAAGCTCACCATCGGCACCGCCGTATTGTTCAATCAGAAATTTTGCCATCTTTGGATTGCAAATTCCGACGCGCACAGGGTACTGCAACTTTTTCTCGTAATACCACACAATTGTCCGCCTCCTCAGTCATAGTTGGTTATACTTGCCATGGCCATGGTGTGTCTTTCCACTGCCATGGATAAGCGGACAGACTATGCCCGAATTGTCTTAATGGTCCGTACCTCGCTTCAAATCCTTCGCGCAGCTCGGCACTTTTTTTTGCAGCCGAATTGAATTGTTTGAGTGCATCCAGATCGTTTGGATGCGTATCAAGATATAGAGTCAGTTCGACAAGAGTAAAATCAATGGCTTGAAGTGATTTCAGATCCGAGTAGTAACTTTCAGGTACTTGTGTCGGTTCAGCCATTTGTCGTAAGCTCCTTTCTTTTTGAGAGATATGGATTTGTATAGGGTGTGTAGAGTCCCGGCCATAGTGTGCCGTGTGCAAGCGCGTCAAAAGGCGAGAATTGTTCCATTCCTTGTGGTTGAAAGCCAAGATACAGCTGAACCGGTGTCTCGTAAGAAACGGGTCCAAGAGGCGGACAAGGATCGAATGGACTGACGTATGGTGTGTACCATTTCCTTGATGTAGTCAAGAGATGACCTCCCTTCCATGTTTCAATTTAATTAGGCTCATCATTTTTTATATGCGGCTCGTGCTCGTACATAGACCGAATGATTGAATTATTAACGCTTTCATACCTCATATCCGCATAGTCAATCGAATAGTTTATATAACCTCGCCCTAAAGTTTCGGAAGTCATAGAAAGTAGGTAATCGCTGTGCTTGATACGATTATAGTTTTAACGATAATGGCAAGTGTGCTGATTGTGCATATGTTCATCGAAGCTCATCTGAATCGATTGATCTCAATCGATCTCAACATTAACGGCTTGCCGGAACCGTTCATAGGGAAGCGGATATTTTTTATTTCTGATATTCATCGCCGGCGTATCTCTAGACGGTGGGTGGAATCCTTTAATCCGAAGGCGGATTATCTTATAATCGGCGGCGATCTGACTGAGAAAGGGGTTTCGCTTTCAAGAGTGCGGGAAAATGTTCAGCTCCTGAAGGAACAAGGACCCGTTTATTTCATATGGGGGAATCATGATTGGGATGCAGGCCATCATCAAGTGAAAAAACTGCTTGACCGAGAATCAATCACAATATTGGATAATACGACATATATTGTGCACGAGGATGGAGCGTCTCTTAACTTTTCGGGGGTCAATGACCTGCTGCGTGGTCATTGTGATCTTGAAAAGACACTTGCTGCAAGAGATACGGGGGCGCCAACACTTTTATTTAGCCACAATCCGGATATAAAGTATGCGTTAACACAACAATTGACTATTCCTTACGTCATTTCAGGACATACACATGGTGGACAAATCAATGTATTTGGTTATACATTGAAGGAAAAAGCAGGGGTAAAAAAAATGCCTTATGGAACACTAATAATCAGCGGCGGCTATGGTACAACCAAACTACCGCTGCGTCTTGGCGCGAAGCCCGACGCATTGATGCTTACATTGAAGAGGAAAAAGCCCTAAAAATGTAAAAGCATGTACATTTTCGGCTATGCGTTGTATACTACACTCAAGTCTCTTGTTCGCTGCGGCGTTAGCGAACCCGGCTTGTCTTTTAAGTATCTGTCATGGACCAAGCTCCAAACAGGAGACACCGAAATATGCCGAGATCATATAATTATAATAAAGGTCTGCGGTGGTGCAAAGAAGAGATTAGGCTGGACGGCAAGGAGGACATTTGCGATGCGACTGGAACGTTTAAATAGCGACAGGATTAAAATATTCCTGACCTTTGACGATCTCAAAGAACGAGGCATTACAAAAGAAGATATGTGGCACGACTTGCCGAGAGTCGAAAAATTATTTCGGGATATGATGCTTGAGGCAGATGATGAGCTCGGCTTCGAGGCATCCGGTCCGATTGATGTTGAAGTATTTTCTCTCCCGGCACAAGGTATGGTCGTTATTGTGTCGAAGGGAAGAAACGATCATCGTGATGATACCGAAGATGATTTTGAGGATGATGACGATTTCATTCAAATGCAGGTGACTTTGGATGAAAGTAAGGACGTTCTTTATCAGTTCGAACAATTGGATGATGTGATTGCTCTATCTAAAACACTTCATGATTTGGGGATCCGCGCAGGAAGCCTCTTCTTATTTGAAAACAAATATTATATACATTTCGATGAACATCACTTAAGTGATGATAGTAATTTAGAAACGCTCGTTGCGATCCTCGCGGAGTATGGGAATACCTCGACCATCACGATATATAGACTTGAAGAGTATGGTAAATGCCTAATGAAGGACGCAGCTATTGCCGATCTATATCGATATTTTATTAAAGCTCCGCATGCTTGATGACGCGGGGTTTTTCATTGTCCCTTAGTTCGTTTAGAGCACTGAAGGATTTGTATACTAAACTTTATGCGTTAATCTGTGTCTTAATGAATTAATTAAAGAATAAAATGATTGAGTTGATGGCGCAGTTTACTTGAGGATGAGAAGAAAGGAAGATTTGAGTGTCTGTTTACCGTCAGGACTATACTGGGAAGAACGATCGCTTCCTGAGTTCGGTTCGCGCTATGATTCAAACCTCGCTTGCCGACCTCGGCTATTCAGAGGATGTATTTGAGCTGCTAAAGGAGCCCCAGCGTACACTAGCCGTAAGAATACCTGTGAAAATGGATAACGGGCAGGTACGGATTTTTACTGGTTACCGCGTGCAGCACAGCTTTTCAGTTGGTCCGACAAAAGGCGGAGTACTGTTTTATCCAGAAGTGTCCGAATCCCTGATGTATGGATTGTCAATGATGAATAGCCTTAAAAATGGTTTGCTTAATATTCCGTTTGGAGGAGCGAAGGGCGGAGTTATCTGCGAACCTAGGGAACTTTCATACCGTGAACTTGAACTTCTAAGCAGAGGCTACATACAAGCTATTCGATCAGTTATTGGTCCTTATCAAGATATTCTCGCACCTGATATGTTTACTAACTCACAAGTGATGGCATGGATGATGGACGAATACAGCAAACTTTGTCCAGATCAGTCGGCAGGTTTCATTACCGGAAAGCCGATTGTGCTTGGCGGCTTAAAAAGTCGCGAGAATTCAGCAGGACGTGGGATCGTCTTGTTTATCCGTGAAGCGGCAAAAAGGAAAAAAATTGATTTGAAGAACGCGACTGCCATTATACAGGGATTTGGCGCGCTAGGCAGCTATGTTGCCAAATCATTATCTGATTCAGGTGTGACCATTACCGGACTTTCAGACGCTTATGGAGCGGTGTACAATCCGTCAGGACTTGAAATGAGTACATTGTTTGAATGCAGAGACAGCTTTGGAACGATCACCAAGCTATATAAACATACACTGACCAGCCAAGAACTCGTGGAGAAGCCCTGTGATATCATGGTGCTCGCTGCTGTCGAAAATCAGATCACAGAGAACAATGTTCAGAAGATAAAAAGCGGGCTTGTAATTGAAGCTGCCGATGGTGCGGTATCTGATCAGGCGGCGGATCGAATGAATCAAAATGGCATTTTGTTTATTCCGGAAATACTGACAAGCTCTGGGGATATGACTGCTTCTTATATTGAATGGGCACAAAACAGGCAAGGACTTATTTGGAGTAAGGAAGAAGGAGAAAAACGAGTGCGACACATTCTAGCGGACGCGTTCTCCCGTATCCATAATATCGCCGAAGAACGCAAGACTTCGATGAAAGCGGCAGCTTGTTTCGCCGGCGTTTACACGATTGCTGAATCTGCTCGCACGCGTGGATGGTTCTGAATTTAGAATGAACTGAAATTCAAAAAAATAAAAGTGATTGAGGCGGTTATGACGCGTTCATAACCGCTTTTTTCAATGCATAAAACATTTGTTTCTTGGAAACATAAAGCTGATTTCTGAGTTTTAGGGAAAGTATATGAACTTTTGAGTGGCCACACGTGCACTCCAGGGAGGATTAAGTCATTGAGTAAACGACTGATTCGAGGTCTATGTGTTGCAATTCTCGCATCTGTCTTGTTGTTTCAGACTGGTGAAGCCGCCGCATTTTCAAATCGAGTGATCATGCGCGGCGATACGGGAGAAGATGTCGTCGAACTTCAGGCGCGTCTTCAGTATATTAGTTTCTATAAGGGGAAAATTGATGGTTCCTTTGGCTATGGAACCTATTGGGCGCTTCGAAATTTTCAGTCTCAGTACGGTTTAAAGATAGATGGGATGGGAGGGAGCCAGACGAAGCAGAAGTTACTAAAAGCCTCACAATATAATCGTGATTTTGTCAATCGCAATATTAATGAGGGAAATACGTTTACCTATTACGGGGGCATCCCACTTGATCAACAAGTAAAGAAAAAAGCGCAAACTCCGAGCGGCAACACGTCAAATAATTCGGGAAGCAGCAAACCGCCGCAACAGAATCAAGGAAATTACACGATGGATAATTTGCCACAGGGTTATTCAAAATCTGACCTGAATCTTATGGCGAACGCGGTTTATGGGGAGTCTCGAGGAGAACCTTATATCGGTCAAGTCGCTGTCTCAGCAGTAATTATCAATCGTGTAGCCGATCCGCGATTCCCAAATAATATCTCCGATGTGATCTTCCAACCAGGGGCGTTCACAGCAGTTGCCGATGGGCAAATTTGGTTGACACCAAATGATACGGCAAAAAAAGCGGTCATGGATGCGATCAATGGTTGGGATCCTTCAAACGGGGCACTTTACTATTTTAATCCAGATACAGCTACTTCGGCGTGGATATGGACAAGACCGCAAATTGGTAAAATCGGCAAACACATTTTTTGTAAATAGGAGGGATGCATATGAAACGCCGGTATTGGATAGCTTTTGTATCTGCTGCGGTTCTGCTGATTGGGATAGGCGTGTGGGGTTATCAGGAGCACCAGATGAAAAAGGCGGTCGTTATTCAGGCAGAAAATCACTATCAGCAAGCCTATCATGAGTTGACCTATTATGTCGATTCTTTGGAAGAGTCGCTTGGCATGTCACTTGCGATGCAGTCGCGTGAGACGATGCGTCCGCAGCTTGTGGAATCGTGGAGACTGAGTGCTTTGGCGCATGCGGCAGCCAATGAACTTCCACTTACACGGCTGCCCTTTAACAGAACAAATGAATTTCTTGCACATGTTGGTGAGTTTACGTATAACACTGGGGTCAAAACCACAAACGATCGCCCTCTAAGCACAAAAGAATATAAGAATCTGCAGAAACTCTATTCAGAGTCAATGTCCATCCGGGACGAACTAAGGGATGTACAGTCAAAGGTGATGTCCCATCATCTACGTTGGATGGATGTAGAATGGGCGCTCAATAGCAAGAAGCAGAATCAGGACAATCAAGTAATTGATGGTATGAAACGTGTTGATGGTCAGGCAACCGATTATACTAACAGTTTCAGTCCGGAGAATCCTAGAAACGTGGTTCTTGAAAAGAAACATATAAATCCGATGAAAGGTTCACTCGTGACACGCGATCAAGCGGTCACTAATCTGAAAAAATGGACGAATCTTCCGCATGCGGAAATACGTAAGGTAAGTGAAACAGGAAAGGGATCCAATGTACCCGCCTTTGAGATTGTTTTGAGAGATAAAGGCAGATCGCTGAACGCATCAGTCACAAGAAAAGGCGGGCACGTGATTTGGTATCTATTTGAGCGCTCGGTCAAAAATGAACAACTGAATCTCTACGAGGCGTCAAGAAAGTCAGAAACATTCCTGAAAGAACATCAATTGAAGGATATGGTGTTAACCAAGCGAAACAAATACAATCATGTTGCTGTGTTGACCTATGTCCTTCGAAAGAGTGGTGTTCGTGTATATCCGGCATCAATGCGAATTAAAGTAGCGCTTGATAATGGAGAAATCCTTGCTTTTGACCAGACAGATTATTTATTTAATAAATACGATGATGTGCCGGTCAAACCGAAAATTTCAGAGAGCGAAGCGCGAAAACAACTGAATCCGAACCTGAAAATACAGGAATCAAGCCTTGTCATATTTCAGAATCCAATGTTGAAAAACGTGCTGTGCTATGAATTTTTTGCGACAAGAGCTAACGACACTTATCGAATCATGCTAAACGCCAAAAATGGGGATCAGGAAAAAATTGAGTTGTTGAGAGAATAGTGCCTCTAAAAGAAACACATGAGTCAATCGGTAAAGACTTGGCTGAATCAAACCTTCTAAGGTATAATGTTGCTAGATATGCGTCTTTTGGCATAAGTTGGCAAGATTGAAATTCATGATTGAAGAGATTAAAATGCGGGGGAGACGATCATGAAACTGAAAGTTGGCGAAACGCTGATTTTAGAAGAATTAAACAATCAGAAACAAATCATTCGTTATCGATGCAAGATTGCCGAGATCAAAGAAAATGCTTTATTAATTGATTATCCAATCGAAGAGAAGACAGGAAAGTCCCCTGTTTTGCTTAATGGTACTTCGTTCACGGCGATCTATGTTGTTGATAATCAAGTGTTCCGTTTTCTAACAACTTTCGTTTGCCGGATTTCTGGACAAATCCCTGTGATGCTCATGAGTTTCGAAGGTGAAGACAAAATGGAAGAAATTCAGCGCAGGAATTATGTCCGAGTGGAAACAAATGTGGACATTGCCGTTCATTCTCTAACACAAGCATTCCGTCCGTTCGCCACGCTGACAAGTGATATAGGCGGGGGCGGGGCACTGATTCTCTTGCCGGAGAAGTCAGAGATTGGCGAGGAAGACTTGATTGAAGTATGGATTTCCCTTCCGATGGCATCCGCAACATACCAATATGTTAAATTACAAGGGAAGGTCATACGCGTATTTACGGATAAACATACAAACGGAAAGAGGGCAACGATCGCATTTATCACGCAAACCGAGAGAGATCGACAGCCGATTATACGTTTCTGTTTTGAGAAGCAGTTGGAATCGAGAAAGAAACTGCTCGAAATGGAATCACGCAAACATAGCTAATCAGCATTGAAACAGTCAAAGAATCAGATAAGACAGATGGGAGTAGGCACGGAATATGGAGAACTTATTTCAAGTGGCAATCGACGGACCTGCCGCGGCAGGGAAAAGTACAGTCGCGAAGATTGCCGCTAAAACACTGGGGTTTGTTTATATTGATACGGGGGCGATGTATCGTTCACTCACATATAAGGCGCTCAAACAAAAAACGGATTTAAATGATGCGCGTCAATTGAAAAAATTGCTTAACCAAACAGAAATTAAATTAGTTCAAGAAGGAAGCGGACAAAAAGTTTATGTGGACGGTGAGGATGTGACTGAACGCATTCGCTATCCTGATGTTTCTGAACATGTCTCATTGGTTTCCTCTTTTGAAGACGTTCGAACGGAAATGGTTAATCGTCAACGCAAGCTTGCTGAATCGTGCAGCGTAGTTATGGATGGACGAGATATCGGGACGCATGTTCTTCCTGATGCTCAAGTGAAAATATTTTTAATCGCTTCAGTTGATGAACGCGCGGTTCGAAGGTATCGCGAAGAGGAACTCAAGGGCAGGCATCCATCTATGGAATCATTGAGAGAAGCCATTGCGCTAAGAGACAAAAAGGATATGGAACGAGAAGTTTCCCCGCTTGTTAAAGCAGACGACGCGATTGCCCTCGACACCACTTCACTAACCATTGATGAAGTTGTTGAGCAAATTCTGCATTTCGTAAAGGAGAAACAGCACTCTTGAATCTTTACTCTATAGGAAAACGACTCGTGAACGTGTACTATCATCTTAACTTTAAAATTCAAGTCATAGGACTTGAAAATATTCCGGAGCATGGCGGTGTACTGATCTGCAGCAATCATCTGTCCAATTTCGACCCGCCGTTCATTGGTACACAAATTGCTCGGCCATTAAGCTTTATTGCTAAATCAGAACTATTTAAGGTCCCTGTTTTAGGACAATTGCTGCCCCATTTGAATGCGTTTCCGATACGTCGCGGGGAAGGAGACCGCGGGGCGATTCGATTGGCTCTGAAGCTGATTCGCGCAGGACATGCGTTGCTGCTCTTCCCGGAAGGACATCGGAATTTAGAGCACACTCCAATGAAACGCGGCCTTTCAGGAGCCGGCTTCTTCGCTCTGAAAACAGATGCGGTTGTCATTCCATGTGCCATAATTGGTCACTATAAATTCAGAAGCAAAATGAAAATCGTTTTTGGTAAACCTATTGATACAACGGTAATGAAAAATCAAAAATTAAAGTCAGCTGACGCCAGCCTGGCAATCATGCAACATATTCAGGCACTGCTTGACGAGTACACAGGTCCAACTGCTTGACAAAAGCGTCTATTTGTAAGAAGTTATGAGTAGGATATTTTCTCGTTTGGTTAATTAAAGGAGGTCCCGGAGAATGGTTGAAGAAGTAAATCATGAATTAACGTCTTTCGATGCGCTTAATGTTGGAGATGTAGTTAACGGAAAAGTTACAAAAGTAGAAGAAAAACATGCTTTAGTTGATGTTGGATATAAAGTAGATGGCATACTGCCTATCAGTGAACTTTCAAGTCTTCATGTTGAAAAAGTTTCCGATTTGCTTCACGAAGGTGATGAGGTCAGCGTGAAAGTGACGAAGCTTGAAGATGATGAACTCGTTCTGTCCAAGAGAGAGGTTGACGCGGATAGAGCTTGGGGAGATCTTGAGACAAAATTCAATGAGAAGACGACTTTCTCTGTGGAGATTGCTGACGTTGTTAAAGGCGGTTTGGTTGTCGATCTCGGCGTGCGCGGATTTATTCCGGCATCACTCGTGGAAAGGCATTTCGTGGAGGATTTCAGCGACTACAAAGGCAATCCTCTTGATGTGAAAATTGTCGAGCTTGATCGCGAAAAAAGAAAAGTTATTCTTTCGCATCGAGCGGTTCTTGATGAAGAAGCCGATAAGCACAAGCTTGAAACACTTGAAGGAATTAAAGAAGGTTCCGTTCTTGAAGGAACGGTACAAAGACTGACTGATTTTGGTGCGTTCGTTGATATCGGCGGCGTAGATGGTCTTGTTCATATTTCACAACTTGCCCACTATCATGTTGAAACGCCTTCTGAAGTTGTTTCCGAAGGGGATAAGGTCAAAGTTAAGGTCCTGTCCGTTGATCCGGAAAATGAACGGATTTCTCTATCTATCAAGGCGACACAGCCAGGTCCGTGGGAAACAGCAAAGTCGAAAATCAGTGCGGGAGATGTTCTTGAAGGAACAGTTAAGAGACTTGTTCCATTCGGTGCGTTTGTCGAACTGCTTCAAGGCGTAGAAGGACTCGTTCACATCTCCGAAATTTCACATGACCATATCGGAACTCCTGAAGAGGTACTTTCAGAAGGTCAAACGATCAATGTTAAAGTGTTGGACGTGAATTTCAACGAACAACGCATCTCACTGAGCATTAAGGCACTTGAGGAACCGAAAGCGGAGAACCATGTGGAACAATCTGCTGAAACTCCTGAAATTGAGGAAGCGACGACAGGATTTTCACTAGGCGATATGATTGGCGACCAGTTAAAAAAATATAAATAATTCAATGATTGAACGTGAAGAAGCGGAAAATGTTGGGAGCACGAGTCTGTTTCCTTCCTTTTCCGCTTTTTCAGGGATATGACCAACATCAATCATGAATTCCGTATCTTTTTGTGATTCGTAGGCAATGAATGAGAGATAAAGGGTTATTAATGTTACCATTTTTAAACCTCTCCTTAATAAAGGAAAGGTTTTCTTTATGCGGACAGGCAGCACAGATCCAGAAGGTGAAGCGAAAACAATTTGAATGAGCTTCATTGAAATGAGTATTTAAAGGAGGACCATTATGTCTAAACCCACAATCGCTATTGTTGGCCGCCCGAATGTCGGTAAATCGACACTTTTTAACCGTATTGTTGGAGGTCGTATGGCCATTGTCGAGGATAAACCGGGAGTAACTCGCGACCGATTATATGGAAACGGGTCATGGCTGACACATGAGTTTCATGTTATTGACACGGGAGGTATTGAACTTGGTGATGAACCGCTCTTGGCGCAGATGCGTGCCCAGGCCGAAATTGCTGTTGACGAATCTGATGTGATTTTATTTCTTGTCGACGGCAAAACAGGATTAACAGATGCGGATGAAATCGTCGCTCAGCTCTTGAGACGATCAAAGAAACCGGTTGTCCTAGCTGTCAATAAATTAGATAATTTCGAACAAAGGCAACAGATGTACGAATTCTATTCAGTTGGTCTTGGTGACCCGTACGCGATTTCATGCGCGCACGGACAAGGTATCGGTGACTTGTTAGATGCTGTCGTTGCGAAGTTCCCATCTGCAGAAATGAATCCAGAAGATGACGGCGCGATACGATTTGCCTTAATCGGTCGTCCAAACGTTGGAAAATCATCACTCGTAAATAAAATTCTCGGCAAGGAACGCGTAATTGTTAGTGACATAGCCGGCACTACGCGTGATGCCATTGATTCGCCTTTTACAAGGGACGGACAGAATTATGTGATCGTTGATACTGCAGGTATACGCAGGCGCGGACGTGTTTATGAAAAAACGGAGAAATACAGCGTACTGCGCGCGCAGCGTTCGATCGAAGAATCCGATGTCGTTCTTGTTTTAATCAATGGTGAAGAAGGCATCATTGAACAGGATAAGAAAATCGCCGGATATGCACATGATGCCGGTCGAGCAATCGTCATTGTTGTCAACAAATGGGATGCTGTTGAAAAGGACGGCAAGACCATGGACAAGTTCAAAAAGAAAATTCGTGAGCAGTTTCAATTTATTGATTACGCGCCAATTGTTTTTCTTTCTGCGTTAACGGGAAGTCGAGTCGACCAGATTCTCCCCGTCATTCAACAAGTGGCTGAAAACCACAGTTTACGTGTGCAGACAAGTCTGCTCAATGATTGTATTATGGATACAGTGGCGATGACACCGCCTCCTTCAGATAAAGGAAAAAGGCTTAAAATTTACTATGCAACTCAAGTGTCCGTTCGACCACCGGTATTTGTTCTGTTTGTTAATGATCCGGAGCTTCTGCATTTTTCCTATGTGAGGCACATTGATAATCGTTTGCGTGAAACCTTTGGCTTCGTTGGTACACCGATTAAAATTTTGTCACGCAAGAAGAATGAAAAGTAAAGGGGATGTTTGAATCATGATGATCGCGCTTTCAATCATTGTTTCATACCTTATTGGATCAATCAGCTTCAGCTATTTAATTACTAAAAAAATAAAAAAAATTGATATTCGAAAAACCGGGAGCGGAAACGCCGGAGCAACAAACACGATGCGTGTTCTTGGAACTGGACCTGCGATAGGCGTACTGCTTCTCGATGTATTAAAGGGAATCGTTTGTGTATTGATTGCCAGAGCATTGGGGTTGCCTGATTGGGCAGTTGCTCTGTCTGGATTCGCATCAATTATTGGACACGACTTTCCTGTGTATTTTGGATTTAAAGGCGGCAAAGGGGTAGCCACAACCATTGGTGTATTCTTTATGATTATGCCGTTGTATGCATTGATCGCCGGTATTTTGACCATTTTAATCATCGCTGCCACACGGTTTGTCTCTTTGGGATCCCTGTTTTTTCTAATTGCCACTCCTGTTCTCGGATGGATTTTTAGTGATTATTCTTCAGGAGTACTGGTTGCGTCTTTTCTGATCTTGCTTCTGGCATTCTATCAGCATCGGGCAAATATTGTTCGTCTGATTCACGGCAATGAAAACAAGCTCGGTCATAAGAAGGCTCAGGCTTAAGGATTATCTGAGGTTCACTGATAACTTTAAATCAAGGAGGCAGAGTGATGAAGAAAATAGCGGTTTTGGGTGCGGGAAGCTGGGGTACAGCGCTTTCAATGGTTTTGGCGGATAACGGGTATGCGGTTTCACTCTGGAGTCATAGGAAAGAGCAGGCAGAAGAAATTCTGAATCAACATACCAATCACAAGTATCTCCCTGATGTCACTTTGTCAAGTCATATACAAGGTACTAATGAATTGAGTGAAGCACTTGATCAGGCGTCCGCCATACTGCTTGTTGTGCCGGCAAAAGCAATGCGAAGTGTTTTGAAACAAATAAAAGACCAACTTAAGCAGCCGATGTTGTTCATACATGGAGTAAAGGGAATTGAGCCGGGCTCATTCAAACGGATGTCTGAAGTCATTGAGGAGGAGATTCCTGCATCCCTTCGAACGGCGGTCGTTGTTCTTTCCGGACCCAGCCACGCAGAAGAAGTATCGCTCAGACATCCGACAACAGTTGCGGTTGCCTCATCAGATCTCGAAGCCGCGAGAAAGGCACAGGATCTCTTTTTCAATCACTATTTCCGTGTGTACACGAACGAGGACACAGTTGGTGTTGAAATTGGCGGAGCGCTTAAAAATATTATCGCACTTGGCGCAGGTATGCTGGACGGACTGGGCTATGGTGATAATGCAAAAGCCGCTTTAATCACACGTGGACTCGCTGAAATTTCGCGGCTTGGAACGAAAATGGGTGCTCATCCGTTGACATTTATCGGATTAACTGGAATGGGTGACTTGATCGTCACGTGTACGAGCGTCCACAGTAGGAACTGGAGAGCGGGCAATATGCTTGGAAAAGGCAAGAAGCTTGATGCTGTATTACAACAGATGGGTATGGTTGTAGAGGGTGTCCGTACTACGGAGGCTGCACATGCTTTAGCTCAAAAAATGAAGATCGAAATGCCTATCACCACTGCCATATATCAGGTGCTGTTTGATGGAAAGCATCCGAAAACGGCTGTTGATGAACTAATGGATCGTGATAAAAAGGATGAAATTGCGCCTTTGACCCATAGTCTTGCTGAACAAATCGCGCGTGAAAAATAAGGATGGCTGGCACAATGCTCCTTTTCCCGCATACCATGTAAGGAAGGCAGGGTAAAGGAGGACGCTCATTGGATTACACTAATCCTTTTTTTGATAACATTGAAAAGAAGACGAACGTGAAGAAAGAGGATATCCTTGAGATAGCCAACTCAGTATCAAACGCTGACTTTAGCGATCCCAAAGTTGTTAAAGAGCTTATTGCTCGCATTGGTGGCACGGCCGGTGTACCTGTTTCAAAGGAAAAGGAAGAGGCAATTGTAAAGGCCATTACCTCGGGGAATATGCCGAGCAGCTTCTCGTCTCTGTCAAAAATTTTCGGCCCAAAACATTAGAGTATTGGGCCGTCGTCAGCGGCAAACGAAGAGGCAATAGCATAATGTATAGGTGCGTCAATCATTTTGCAAGAGCGTTAAAGGCGTGGAGGGATTTAGTCGTGTGGGGAGAAAACGTTACAGTTTTCTCCCCATTTTTTATCTACTATAGGCATAAAAAATGAATTGGACAATAGTTTAGTATGGATAGGCGGCAGATTTATAAAGCTGCCGGTTCAATCTGAATACATTACTTCGGACGGTTCCATTTTTATTGGAATAATCAATGGACAAAGTCATATGTTTAGAACGACAGACAAGGTAGTTTAGTGCAGAAGGAGGAGCGGGAGGGTGCCAACTTTGGAAAAACTTGAACGAGTGGACATTTTCAAGGACATTGCTGAACGAACAGGCGGGGATATTTACTTAGGTGTAGTCGGAGCCGTCCGAACCGGAAAGTCGACATTTATTAAGAAATTCATGGAACTTGTTGTACTGCCGAATATCGAAGATGAGGCTGATCGTGTACGCGCGAAAGATGAATTGCCTCAGAGTGCAGCGGGCAAACAGATTATGACAACCGAACCCAAATTTATTCCAAATCACGCAGTGAAAGTGACTGTGGAAGAAGGACTTGATGTTAACATTCGGGTCGTTGATTGTGTTGGTTATGCAGTGAAAAGCGCAAAAGGATTTGAAGATGAAAACGGTCCGCGCATGGTGCATACACCTTGGTATGATGAACCGATTCCGTTTCAGGAAGCGGCAGAAATCGGAACACGTAAAGTTATTCAGGAACATTCCACTCTAGGTGTGGTTGTTACGACAGACGGTTCGATCGGCGAAATTGGCCGCGACGATTACGTAGAGGCGGAGGAGCGGATTGTTGATGAACTGAAAGAGGTTGGAAAGCCGTTCATTTTAATCATCAACTCAACGCATCCGTATCATCCGGAAACTGAGGCGCTGCGTAAAGAGCTGTCCGAAAAATACGACATTCCCGTCCTTGCTCAAAGCGTCGAGAACATGACGGAACACGACATCAACAACATTTTACGCGAA
This sequence comes from Sporolactobacillus caesalpiniae, assembly GCF_040513385.1. Classification (NCBI taxonomy): domain Bacteria; kingdom Bacillati; phylum Bacillota; class Bacilli; order Caryophanales; family Sporolactobacillaceae; genus Sporolactobacillus; species Sporolactobacillus caesalpiniae. Next base: position 271,309 of record NZ_JBEVCB010000006.1, on the reverse strand, counting down.
GCATTGTTTGAATTCCCGGTTCTTGAGGTGAATGTGAATCTGCCTAGTTGGGTCATGGTTCTGAAAGATGAGCACTGGCTGCGTAAAAGTTACGAGGACGCCGTTAAAGAAACAGTAAAAGATATTAAACGTCTCCGTGATGTCGACCGTGTTGTCGGTTCTTTTGGCCAATATGATTTCATTGAGAACGCTCAGCTCTCAGGTATTGAAATGGGCAAGGGAACGGCCGAAATAGACTTGTTCGCCCCGGATAACCTCTATGATCAAGTGCTTAAAGAGGTTGTCGGAGTCGAGATTCGCGGCAAGGACCATCTGCTTCAACTGATGCAGGAGTTCGCTCATGCCAAGCGTGAATACGATCAGGTTGCCGACGCGCTGCAAATGGTGAAGCAAACCGGTTACGGCATCGCAGCACCTTCAATCAGTGACATGAGTCTTGATGAGCCCGAAATCATTAAACAAGGGTCACGCTTCGGTGTGCGACTCAAAGCGGTTGCTCCGTCGATCCATATGATCAAAGTAGACGTACAGTCTGAGTTTGCGCCGATCATCGGCACGGAGAAGCAGAGCGAAGAACTGGTTCGCTACCTCATGCAGGACTTCGAGGATGATCCGCTATCAATCTGGAACTCTGATATATTCGGACGCTCTTTGAACTCAATTGTACGGGAAGGTATCTCAGCGAAGCTGGCATTAATGCCTGAGAACGCGCGCTACAAATTAAAAGAAACCTTGGAGCGGATCATTAATGAGGGCTCAGGCGGTTTAATCGCGATCATTCTGTAATTGTTCGTCATTTGTTGAACGAAGCTTTAGATCCCTCAGGGGGTCTTTTTTCTTTCTACATAGAATTTGAATGCGCAACTGCTTAGGTATCCACAAGACTTTTAATGCCATTTGATGGATTGATGGTGTATCATGAATAAATTGAAAAATATTGGAAGTTAATTTGCCGAAAAACGATTAAAAAGCCGCAGATATGGCAATATTTTTATAAAAGCTGTTGAATTCTTCCATCACATCGTATATGATAAGCGTTGTTGATGTTTCATCCAGCACAAAAAGGGAGTTATTCCTTTTTAAGGAGGTGAAAGTGTTGAATAAGACTGAATTGATTACTGCGGTTGCAGAATCTGCTGAACTTTCTAAAAAAGATGCTACAAAAGCTGTTGATTCTGTCCTGTCAACGATTGCCGATGCTTTGAAAGGCGGGAGCAAGGTTCAATTGATCGGATTTGGCAATTTTGAAGTTCGTGAACGCTCTGCTCGCAAAGGCCGCAATCCTCAAACGGGGGAAGAAATCGAAATTAGTGCAAGCAAGGTACCGGCGTTCAAACCGGGTAAAGCATTGAAAGAAGCCGTCCAATGATCTGAATTGATACATAGGACGTACGTTCGAAGGAGTCATCCGTCTTGGATGGCTCCTTTTGATTCAGAAAAGGATTAATTTATGGCGGTATTAATGACTTTCCTTTATTTTTATGGTTGCCTATGCTAGAATTTTTTACTAGGGCAACTAACGTTTACATAGGACTCAGGAATAATGCGCCGTTTCCATGGCAACAGATCCGGCAAAGTGCGGCGCGACTATGATTTGTTTATGCGGGAAGGATAAATTGGGAGGCTGCATTAAGTGAATGTGGATCATGAAAAGATAGAAAAAGCGGTTCGAATGATACTTGAAGCGATCGGAGAAGATCCTGATCGGGAAGGGCTTTTGGAGACACCGCAACGTGTGGCACGTATGTATGAAGAAATTTTTCAAGGAATGCAGCAGGATCCGAAAGAATACTTGTCGAAAATTTTTAACGAAGCACACGAAGAACTTGTTCTTGTTAAGGACATTCCATTTTATTCTATGTGTGAGCATCATTTAGTCCCTTTTTTCGGGAAAGCTCATGTGGGGTACATACCAAGAGGCGGTCGTGTGACCGGACTCAGTAAATTAGCTCGGGCAGTTGAAGTGGTTGCGAAAAGACCGCAGCTTCAAGAGCGGTTGACTACGGAAGTGGCAGACAGCATTGTGGAAACTTTAAAGCCATACGGCGTCATCGTTGTTGTCGAGGCTGAACACATGTGCATGACAATGCGCGGCGTTAAAAAACCGGGATCGAGAACCATCACTTCGGCGGTGCGCGGCGTTTTCCAAAAAGATTCAACAGCACGAGCAGAAGCGATGTCGTTAATAAATCATTAATTTAGATTGGAAAGCGAGGAATGGTTCATGGAACTTAAAAGCGAAGAAGTATTAGGCGATTATTTTGTCATTAAAGCCGAAGAAGACGGAGTGAATGTCATCGGTCTGACTCGAGGAGCTGAAACACGTTTTTTTCATACGGAAAAATTAGATAAAGGTGAAGTGATGATCGCGCAATTCACAGAGCATACCTCAGCGATTAAAGTTCACGGAAAGGCAACTATTCAGACAAAGCACGGCACAATTACATCCGAATGACGCATCGCTTCATCTCCTACCGACGTTTTATTTTCATTATTTGCATAGGAGGCCGACGGTATTGGCGTTAAATGAAGAATTGGAGTTGGTGTATCATCAGCTTCGGAGCGAATTGAACCACACATATGTCCAGACCATTTTGCCTGAACCGACGATTGATCGGGACAAACTCGCTATTTACTATTTATTGTTTCGCCATCAAGAAACAAAAGAAAGTGCGGCTGCTTGCGCAAAGAGCGTGATGGTTGCAGAAATCGGATTGAACACGCATGAGTCGATGACGATAGAGAAACAAGTAGATAAAGATTTGATTAAGAAAAGACAGTTGACGGTACTGTCCGGTGATTTCTACAGTGCCCTGTACTATTATTCGCTCGCGCGTCAATCGAAATTAGAAGTCGTAAAATGGGTGGCACAAGCTATTCAGAGTTTCAATGTGCGTAAATGCTCGTTCTTTTATTCGACATCTCATCTGGGATGGGCCGAGATCATTGAATCCGTGAAGAAAATTGAGAGCGCTCTAGTGGAAAAAATTGCCTGCCAATTGGGATTAATACATGCGATTCCATTACTAAATGACTTTTTCCTGATAAAAAGGTTAATCTTTGAAAAGAAAAGTCAAGCGGAGTTGGGACAACTGAGTTACTTTTCACAAAAGCTCGTTGACGGTGTGGAAAACGTTTCGGATAAATTAGATCAAGAAATTAAGCATAAGGTCGCGTGTCTGTCTATGGCACTGGATCAGTCGGCAGAGCATTCAGGGATGTTTCCACAAGTTGTGAACTATTTGCACGCTCGCTTAATAATGCTGGCTGAAGGGTTTGAAGAAAGGACTTATTAATTATGATGGACCAGGAAGAGAAACACGAAAAAGTGCATCGCGTCTTTCAAAAAATCTACAAGAAATATGACGCGATGAATTCATTGATCAGTTTCAATCGTCACAAATCTTGGCGGCGACAAGCGGATCAAATCGTTTCGGCGAAACAAGGAGACAAAGTAATTGACGTATGTTGCGGAACCGGAGATTGGACATTATCGCTTGCAGAAGCTGTTGGTCCCCAAGGAAGGGTCGTCGGTCTTGACTTTAGTGATAACATGCTGAAAATTGCTCAGGTGAAACTAGAAGCGAGTCAGCTCGAGAACGTCACGCTTGTAAATGGAGATGCAATGGAGCTTCCCTATGAAGATGACTCATTTGATCGTGCGACGATTGGATTTGGATTAAGAAATGTTCCCGATTATTTAACTGTCTTAAAAGAAATAAATCGTGTTCTGCGACCAGGGGGAACGCTTGTCTGTCTTGAAACATCACAGACTAAAATACCTGTATACCGACAGCTATACTTCATCTATTTTCGCCTTATCATGCCGCTTCTGGGAAAGTTATTCGCCGGCAGCTACAAAGAATACGCTTGGCTGAATGAATCTGCAGCAAAGTTTCCCGATCAAAAGAAACTGACTCAACTCTTTTTGGACGCTCACTTTGAAGACATCTTGGTCCGTTCATTAATGGGAGGAATCGCTGCCATACATCGTGGAACGAAACCGCTAGATGATAAATCTGCGACGGTTGATCGGAAATAACGCGTGTTCGTGTTAACGAAAGGTGAAAGAGATGACCCTGTCAAGAATCTACATGGAACAAAAGAAGAATTTAAAAATAGTTGAAAAGCAGCTGGAATCAGTGCTTTGGGCACCGCACCCCATTCTTAATGAGGCGTCTCTTGACCTGCTTAAAGCAGGAGGCAAGAGAATTCGACCATTGTTGACTCTACTTTGTGCTCAATATGGTGATCCCTCGCGCAAAGCTGTGATTGATTCAGCGGTGATGCTGGAATTGATTCATATGGCTTCGCTTGTTCATGATGATGTGGTTGATGATTCGAATCTGCGGCGAGGGAAGCCAACGGTTAAAGCACAGTGGGACAATAGAGTTGCCATGTACAGCGGCGATTTTATCTTTGCTAAGGCGATCGAACTTATCTCAGACCTTGAGGATCATGAAATTCATCGAAGTATATCACGAGTCATTCGTGACTTGAGTCTAGGCGAAATTGATCAGATCAAAGAGTTGTATAATTGGAAACAGAACCTGCGTGTTTATTTGAGAAGAATTAAGCGCAAAACAGCTTTGCTCATGGCGCTTAGTTGTCAGATAGGGGCTCTTGCTGCTGGCTGTCCCTCAAAGGTGGGAATAAAGCTCTATTATTTTGGCTATTATTTGGGTATGAGCTATCAAATTACCGATGATATTCTTGACTTCGTTGGTACGAATAAACAGCTGGGCAAACCTGCCGGGGGCGATTTGAGAAATGGGAATATTACACTGCCTACATTTTTTGCTCTAAATAAATATGGAATGCGTAATGCCATTCGTAATGTATTAGAGAGCAGCAATACCGATCAGGAACAATGGGATACAGTTATTCAGGAGATTCGTGATTCAGGCGCGATTCAGGATTCAGAGCGGCTCAGTGACAACTATTTGCGCAAGAGCAGAGAAATCCTAGATCAATTGCCGCAACTTAGCACGGCGCGCTCATTAAAAGAAATTGCGGATTATATTGGTACGAGAAACTACTAATCGAGTAAGATGTCTAAATGACTATAGGGAGGCCGATGAAGATGGAGCGAACATTCTTGATGATTAAGCCGGATGCTGTTAGGCGAGGATTGATTGGAAGTATCATTGCGCGTTTTGAAGCGAAGGGGTTTAAGATGATTGCCGGCAAACTCATGATCATTTCCGATGAGCTGGTCAAGAAACATTATTTTGAACATGAGGGACGCCCTTATTACAACGACTTAACAACTTTTATGACCTCAGGCCCCGTATTTGCTATGGTTTGGGAAGGCGACGACATTATTAAACTCTCACGATTTATGATGGGTTCAACCGATCCCGAAAAAGCGACTCCCGGAACCATTCGAGGAGATTACGCGACACGTATGAATCGAAATGTCATTCATGGGTCGGACTCAGCGGAGAATGCGGCGCGAGAAATTCGCCTTTTCTTTGAAGAAGAAGAATTTGTAAGCAATAAATAAGTAATGGACAAATAGATGAGGAGAACTAGTTAATGAGCGGAACAATCGAACAGGACTATGAACAATTTAAACGGTTGTTTTTCCAACTCACGGGTATCAATTTGTCTTTGTATAAAGAGGAGCAGATGAAGCGCCGACTCAATTCGCTTCGCATGAGGAGAGAAATTCCTACATTTGTTGACTATGCTCATCGGTTAAAAGAAGATAAAGCGCTGCTTGATGAAATTTTAAGTAGAATGACCATCAATGTAACCGAATTCTTTCGAAATCGTCCAAGGTGGACTATTCTTGAAGGCAAAATTCAAGAAATTGCTTCATCCGGCAGGCAGTTAAAGATCTGGAGTGCGGCATGTTCGACCGGGGAAGAGCCTTATTCATTAGCGATTTTATTGAGTAAATACTTGCCCAACATGAATTTTTCCATTGTCGCAACTGATATTGATCGCAACGTTTTGGAGAAGGCAAGTGAAGGTGCCTACCTGGAGAAAGCGATTCAGATGTTGACTCCGGACGAACGGCGGCATTTTTCAAAGAAAGGGTTTCTTTACTATGTGAATCCGAATTTGAAACAGACGATACACTTTAAGCAGCATGATTTGCTGCTTGATCCGATTCCGGGAAAATTTGATTTGATTGTCTGCCGCAATGTGCTGATCTATTTCACGGAAGAAGGAAAGAAGACGATATATATGAAATTAAGCGACGCATTGAGAGTAAACGGTGTTCTGTTTGTCGGGAGTACAGAACAAATTTTTAACGCTTCTACATTTCATTTGCGATCAACTGAGACCTTTTTCTATGAAAAAATGGAAGACGAGCGCTAGATTATTTCCAACGGGATAACTATGGTTGACAAGAACAATAGAGTTGACTATGATGAGTATACATTACGAGGCAAAGAATTGTTTTGAGATCGGATTGCGCCAAAGGGCGCGATCGGTCAGAGTTTTCAAGATGAGAGAAGAGAATGAGCAAAGTTGAGAAGAGCTGAGGGTTTTCCACACTGATGGCCACTACACCCACAGGACTTCCTGTGGGTTTTATTGTTGATTTATTTTCTATAAATCAACAATCCCCTCTCTTAGCACTCACACCCGCTCATTCCTCAAAAAGAGGAGTGGAGCCCATGTTTAAAGAAACATTAACGGATTTAGTTGAAGGTAAGAAGCTTTCTGAATCAGAAGCCGGATTAATGATGGATGTAATCATGGAGGGGAAGGCGACGTCAAGCCAAATCGCAAGCTATTTAACCCTTCTAAGTATGAGAGGTGAGACGATTGAAGAATTGGCGGGATCCGTGCGCAGCATGCGCGCGCATGCTAAAGCGCTTCACTATCATCACCCCGTACTTGATATAGTTGGTACCGGTGGAGACAAAACAGCGACCTTTAATATTTCAACAGCCGCGGCGCTTGTTCTTTCCTCACTCGGTATTCACGTGGCGAAACATGGTAATCGTTCGGTATCGTCAACCAGTGGTGCGGCAGACGCGTTGGAGGCATTAGGTGTTAGTATTCAATCAACTCCTGATTCCGCTTGCCGACTGCTTGATCAAACCCATATGTGTTTCCTATTTGCACCACTTTATCACGCCTCAATGAAATATGCCATCGAGCCGCGTAAAGCGCTCGGATTTCGAACGATATTTAATCAACTTGGCCCTTTGACTAACCCTGCCGGAGCCGAGCGTCAGCTTCTCGGCGTGTACAGTCGACCACTTGCCGAACATTATGCACAGGCAATTGTTACGCTTGGCACAGAACGGACACTTGTCGTAACCGGTGAGGATGGTATGGATGAACTGACAATAGCCGGACGTACGGACGCTTTTATGATAGAAAACGGTACAATCCAAACGTTCTCGCTGACACCTGAAGCGGTCGGTCTTACGACTGGCAGTCTAAAAGAGATTCAAGTCAAAAATCCGCACGAAAGTGCCTTATTAATTGAATCTGTACTATCAGGCGGTCAGGAAAATCAAACGGCGGTTGGCGCTGTTCTGCTAAATGCAGGCGCCGGGTTGTACGTGGCCGGCAGAACGAACTCTATTGCGGAAGGTGTCCATGAGGCACGTGAGGCGATACGATCCGGAGCAGCACTTGATCAGCTTAACTTGATGCGCAGAGAGACAAAGGTAGCCGCCCATGCCTAAATCCTTTCTTGACCGCATTCTGCAGACAAAGACAGAAGAGTTGGCTATGTTCACAATGCCTGACAGAGTTTGTGAACAGCAGGATCATTATTCATTGAAGAAGGCATTGCGAAACGCAAATCATGAGTTGGGTTTAATTGCTGAGGTGAAACAGGCATCACCATCTAAAGGTGTTTTCGCTCCCCGAATTATTCCTGCGCGCGTTGCCAAAGCATATGCGCGAGCGGGGGCTGACGCGATTAGCGTGCTTACCGATCGCACCTATTTTCACGGTTCGACAGAGCATTTGAGAGAAGTTAGGGGCAGCGTTCAATTGCCAATCTTGCGCAAAGATTTCATCATTGACGAGCGACAGATCGAAGAAGCTGACCGTTGCGGCGCGGATGCGATTCTGCTCATTGCCGCTGCACTTGATCCGCTAAAATTACATGAATTCTATTTGGCAGCGCAAGACCGTGGACTTGAGTCTCTAGTCGAGGTGCATTGCGTTGAAGAGCTGGAACGCATTCTTCGGATGTTCACACCGGAAATCATCGGGATTAACAATCGGAACTTAAAAACTTTTGAAACGAGTCTTTCTGTTACAGAAACAGTCGCGAAAGTTGTACCTAATGAGGTGGTGCTAGTGAGCGAATCCGGCGTGCACAAAGCACAGGATGTTTGCTTTCTGCGGGATCAAGGTGCAACTGCCGCGCTTGTAGGCGAGGCGTTGATTTGTTCCGGCTCACCTGAACAGAAGATTTGCGAATTATTTGGTGAGGTCGTGAAAAGCAATGCGTCCTTTACTTAAATTCTGTGGCAATCATTCATTTGAAGACTTGCAATTAACTGCTAGCAGTCGGGCAGATTTTATTGGACTTATTTTCACAGAAAAGAGCAAAAGAACGGTTTCAGCAAGGGAAGTCTCATGTTGGCTTAAACAACTTGGACCGATTAGCGGAAAAAAATTGGTTGGTGTGTTCGTCGATGATTCACTTAGATTTATAGAAACCGTACATGAAATGGTGCCATTCGATCTTGTTCAACTCCATGGCAGCGAGTCCCCCGAACAAGTTAAGAAGATAAAAAAGTCACTCGGCGTGCCAGTCTGGAAGGCACTTCATCATGATGACAAGACTCTAAGGCAGATGCATCAGTATGATGGACTGGCGGATGGATTTGTTATTGATACTAAAGCAAGCGGACAATTCGGCGGTACAGGAATTTCTTTTGACTGGACAAATATCTCAGACTATACGCGTGAGGCTGAGCGTCAAAATGTTCCATGTTTCATTGCAGGTGGCGTAACGCCTGAAAATATTTCTAGGTTGCTCAGTCTTCATCCAATTGGTATTGATATAGCTTCCGGTATCGAACGTACGCTTCACAAGGACAGGGAATGTATTCAAAAAATAGAAGAAAAGGTGTGGGTGAATTGTGATTAGGCAGCCTCAACTGGAAGATAAATTTAGAACAGATGAACGTGGCCGTTATGGAGAATTTGGCGGACAGTATGTTCCTGAGACTTTGATGCATGCAGTTTTGGAATTGGAAAAAGGATTTAAAGAAGCGATTAGTGATCCTTCCTTTTTACAAGAATATCATCGCATTCTTCAGGACTATTCAGGCAGACCGACACCGGTGACTTTTTGTGAGCGGCTCAGCAATCAGTTACGCGGAGCTCGAATTTATTTGAAGCGTGAGGACCTGAATCACACGGGAGCGCATAAAATTAACAACGCGGTAGGTCAGGCTTTACTGGCACGCAGAATGGGCAAACGGAAGATCATTGCGGAAACTGGTGCGGGCCAACACGGCGTTGCTTCGGCGACCGTTGCCGCATATTTCGGAATGCCGTGTAAAGTGTTCATGGGTGCGGTTGATGTGGAGCGTCAGGCGCTGAATGTATTCCGAATGAAGCTGCTGGGTGCTGAAGTCGTACCGGTCCATTCAGGAAATGGTACATTAAAAGATGCAGTCAACGAGGTGCTGCGCTATTGGGCGGCAAATAGTGAGGACACAGCTTATATCGACGGTTCGGTGGTTGGACCGCATCCTTACCCGATGATCGTTCGTGATTTCCAGCGAATTATTGGTGACGAAGCACGAGAACAGATGTTGCAGAAGGTAGGGAAGTTACCCGATGCCGCATTCGCCTGTGTCGGAGGCGGAAGTAATGCAATGGGTCTGTTTACTGCTTTTCTTAAGGATCCGGTTCGCTTATTTGGTGCCGAGGCAGGAGGCAAGGGCGTTGCCACCAATGATCATGCCGCGACGTTAACCAAGGGAAGTGTCGGTATTGTGCACGGTATGAAAACGTTCCTGCTTCAGGATCGAAACGGACAGATAACCGAACCTTATTCCATTTCAGCTGGATTGGACTATCCTGGGATTGGTCCGGAACATGCATTTCTATCTGAATCCGGACGCGCGGCTTATGAGGCGATTACCGACAACGAGGCGGTTGACGCACTGATCACATTATCAAGGCTGGAAGGCATACTGCCCGCTTTGGAAAGTGCGCATGGGCTTGCACTTGCAATGAAAAAAGCGAAGTCCATGAGCCCGGAGCAAAATGTGCTTGTCTGTCTATCCGGCCGAGGTGATAAGGATGTAAACACCATACTGCGTGTTATGGATGAGCGAAACGGAGGAAAAGTAAATGACAACGAGGATGAATGAATATGTGAACAAGGATAGAGGCATGATGTTTATTCCCTTTATCACTGCCGGTGATCCGAATAATGAGGTGACGATTGAACTGGCACTGATGTTGCAATCCATCGGGGCGAATGCACTTGAACTGGGCATCCCATATTCTGACCCATTGGCTGATGGTCCGGTGATTCAAAGCGCATCCAAGAGAGCATTAAGCCATGGCGAGACCATTTCAGAAGCGATGAATCTCGTAAAAACCATGCGCCAAAAAGGTTTGAACATTCCGGTCATTATTTTCACCTATGCTAATGTTCTGTCACAACTCGGATTGGAAGCTTTCTTTAAAAAGGCGGAGGCTGACGAAATTGACGGTTTGCTTATTCCCGACCTGCCTTATGAGGAAAGTCGTGCGCTTGCCGAGTCGTGCCGCAAGCGTGACATCAGCTTGATTTCACTTGTCGCGCCGACGACTTCTGACCGCAGACTTAGACTGATTTGCAGGGACGCGCAGGGATTCATCTATTGTGTCTCATCACTCGGCGTCACCGGTGTGCGCAAGACGTTCCACCCAGATGTTTTCTCATTTCTCAAGCGTGTGCGAAAAGTAACCGATCTACCAATAGCTGTTGGTTTCGGCATTTCATCCTCCGAACAGGTTGATCAACTGGAAGATTACGCGGATGGTTTTATTGTGGGAAGCGCCATCGTCTCCGAAATTGGACAGAGGTCGAATCAATTGTCTGATCCGCTTCAACGTCCCGCGGCCATCAATGAGATTCGGCAAAAACTATGTCAATGTCTGCTTGCACCTATCGGCTAATTACAAATAAATGCGATTTGATAATGCCTCTTCTGTTTTCTTCAGAAAGAGGCTTTTGTCTTGCACAAAATTTGTATCCTTTATTCAATCGCTCTCCCGTGGCTGTTCCTCCTTGAAGTTGACGCCTAAGTTGATTATGATGGCTAGAGTGGATATACGTACGGATTTTTGGAGGAGGAATAACATAAAATGCACACTTTAGAAACAGCGAGCGCCTTAATAGGAAGCGGACAGACAGAAGAGGGTCTTAGACAGCTTCACGAATTGATTATGGACGGTGACGATCAAACACAGTTTGGCGCAGCGTCTGTTTACCAGCAGTTCGGGTTTTTAGATGATGCTCAAAAAGTGTATGAACGATTGATCAAACAGTATCCGGATGATAGTGAGCTTATCCTGCAGCTATCCGAATTGCTGATTGACAAAAATGAGGAATCAAATGCGATCCAGTATTTGCAACGGATTCATCCCTTGGATGAAAATTATTTGAGCGCACAGGTGATGATGGCTGATTTGTATCAGATAGAAGGATTGGACGAAGTAGCCGAGCATAAGCTTCTTGGCGCGCTCAAACTTGCACCGCATCAGCCTATTCTGATTCTCGCACTCGGTGAGCTGTATCTGTCTGTCGGTCAGGCGGGCAAGGCTGTTGATTGCCTAATGCAGGTAAAAGACAATCCTGAATTTGCTGCTCAGAATGTTCACTTGAAGCTAGCAGAGGCGCTCAGCCTAAGCGGCAGCTTCGAAGCATCCATAAAAGAATATGAGCTGGGTTTGAAACAAGAAGAAACCCTTGACGGACTATATGGTTATGCGGTAACGGCAATGCGTATCCATGAGCCGCGTAAAGCTATTAAAGCGTTGGAGAAGTTAAAAGCAATGGATCCTGGCTATAGTACTCTTTACAATGTACTCGCAGAAGCTTACGAGCATGAGGGCGAGTATGAAAAAGCAATGGAAGCTGTGCTGGCGGGCATTGAGCAAGATGAATATAATGAACGGCTATTTGAGACTGCGGGAGTACTCGCAGCAAAGATGCATCAAAATGAGAAAGCGGCTGAGTACTTCACGAAGTGTCTCAACCAAAATCCTGAAAATATGGAGGCATTGACTCATCTGGTTGAACTTAAGGCGCAGGCGGAAGATTATGATGCGGTAATTGATCTGCTTGCCCCTCTTAAAATCGATGATCCGATGTTAATTTGGTTTCTTGCCACTGCATATAATCAAACAGATGAATTGACAAAGGCGGCGAATCTATATCAGGCTTGTTACCAAGCATTTTCAGTCAATCCCGATTTTCTCCAAGAGTATGGTGAATTTCTGAGAGAAACCGGAAGGATGAAGGAAGGACTGAGTGTATTGGAACAGGCAGCACAATTAAGTCCGGAAAATCAAGATCTTGTCGCATTTGTTGAACGAATAAAGCAGGATGAACGAGAATGAATGGCGAATGTAATTATTAAGAAAAGCGATGAATGCGAATGTTTGCGAGGAGGGGACAGCAGAATGGAACAGATGGTGTCAAATGTGCAGAAGAAAATATTTCTTCGTTGGATTTTAGATCGTCATCTGCTGGCTAACCGGGAAATAATTTGGCTGCTTCATTATCTGATGAGCAATGACCAGCTATTAGGTATGATCCATATTGTTGACGATGTGGTAGGGGTGAACCGTTTGATAACAATCACTTCGCCTGAACAAGAAGGACATATTTTTCGTTATGTTAAAGCGACCGTAGAAACGAATGATCCCGAGAAAGCGTTCCATGATTTGCGTATGAATCAGCAGGAGGATGTCTATCTTGAATTGAACATTGAGGCTGTACGCCGTTCCCCAATCTATTTTTCAGTTCTAGAGGAGAACCCAAACAGTTCCGTAGATGTCCATGAAAGATATGGAAGAATGGCGGAACGAGCAGCGGGAGAAGCGGAACGGATATTCATTGTTGATCAATTGAGTAAGGGGATTAACAATGCACTAGACAATGGCGATAAGGAACAATTTTATTTGCTGTCGAAGCAGTTAAATGAAGTGCGGAGAAATCAATCAAAAAAAACAGAATGAGAACAGATGATCAATGGCTTATAGCGAAGCGGTCTACTCTTGTCCTTCCACTCATATAGTTTCATCAAGGAGTTAAAGGGAGGACAAGCGATGAAAGCGAAGCTGTTTGCCATATTTATTTGCTTCATTCTTTTCTTAGGGTTTCCCGAGCATGGTCACGCTGAAGAAAGCCAGGAAGTGATGAAAGATCATATGGAGGTCTTGGTAGACCTGTCTGACCGCGTTTTTCAATATGCCGATGCGAACCAAGATGCCGCAGCCGCCAGTCTGTTAAATGAACTGAGTAAAAAATGGAACGCATCGACGCAAGCGTATTCAGAAAAAGACCAGCATGTGATCAGCACCGCGATGATTAAGCTGAGACTTTTGATCAATTCAGGAGATAATCAACGTGAAATTACAAATGCCGCTGTGTCTCTACGATTAAGTTTCGACGCTCTGACAACAGAGGGACAACCTATGTGGAAAGATCTGCACTCAGAGGTGCTTGCCCCCGTTTCTAAAATGAAAACGGCGTTACAAAATAAAGATAATGAGCGTTTTCAATATTTGCTCAATGACTTTCTTGATGAATATGCGGTTATTTATCCTGCGCTAGTTATTGATGGACAGTCAGACACGGTAAATTTAGTGAATAAACGCATCAGCGCTTTTTCTGATAGTCGTTTAAAAGATGTAAAAGCGAATGCAAGGATTCGCCAATTAAATGCTATTCAGTACGCATTGAATCAGGTGTTCCGTCAATCGACGAACACTCGAGAAGAAAGCATGATGGTACTTGTGGCAATTATTAGCGGAATTGTCGTATGTGTGCTTGTCTATGCATCATGGCGACGTTTTGTTGGGGAACGGATGATGGGAGAACGCGTCAGGTAATGAATGAGTGGCGAATTTTTGACAAACTCGGAAAGTTTGACTAAAATTGACTATAATGACATTTGTTCAAGGAAGAACGCTTCGATTACGACTGTGCGGGAACTGCTTGAATCAAGCGGATTAAGCATCTGATGGTGTTTTTCAATCGCGATGAACAAATTCAAATGATCAGTTTTGGAGGAATGAGCATGATTCAATACCTGATTTATCTGGGCATTTTAATGCTGATCCCTGTATGGGCACAAATGCGTGTCCGTTCGACGTATTCAAAGTACTCCGAAGTTGGTAACTCAACGGGTATGACAGGTGCTCAGACTGCAAGAAAAATTTTGGATGCGAACGGTCTTTATGACGTGACGGTTAAAGAGGTGGCGGGTTCCTTAACCGATCATTATGATCCCCGTGATAAATCGGTGAATTTGTCCACAGACATATACCATGGGGCTTCGATCGCAGGAACTGCGGTGTCTGCGCATGAGGTGGGGCACGCAATTCAGGATGCAAGGGATTACACGTTTATGCGGGTTCGGAGCGCACTTGTACCGGTTGCCAATCTTGGATCGAATCTTTCCTACATTCTCATTCTTGCCGGCGTGTTTTTGGGCATGATGCAGCTTGCCTCGCTTGGCGTTATTTTTTTCGCTGCGGCTGTACTCTTCCAGTTAGTAACGCTGCCTGTTGAGTTTGATGCTTCCGGTCGGGCTTTGAAACAAATCGTTTCACTGGGCATTGTTCAGGAAAGCGAAGAAAAGCAGGCGAAAAAAGTCCTTTCAGCAGCTGCTATGACTTATGTTGCCGCAGCTTTAGTTTCCGTGATGGAATTGATTCGATTTATATTAATGATTACAATGTCCAATCGTGAAGAATAACAAAAATAGTATATGAATAACGTGGAGCCGATCTCTAGCATCATAGAGATCGGCTTCTTTTATTCGTATAAAAGTCGCAAACATCTAAATCGTTCGAGGGCAGGCAGCAAATGTGCAAGCAACATCTTCCAGATTCCAAAAGGCATTATCCACAATCAATTGACAAATGCTTGTTTTATATTACAATGAAATAGTTTGAGCGGCAGCTCACGTGGTTCGAAACCATCCCACGTTTATCAAAAAACTAAGGAGGCGTCTATTAAATGAAGACGATTAAAATGCTAGCGATCAATGCAATTATAGCAGCGCTGTATATTGTGCTTACTTTCTTTCTGCAGCCGATCAGTTTTTCAACTGTTCAGTTCAGAATTGCGGAAATGTTAAACCATCTCATTGTGTTTAATAAAAAATATTTTTGGGGGATCATCTGCGGGGTGTTCATCGGCAACTTATTTTTTTCTCCGCTCCTCCCATATGATCTTATTTTTGGTACCGGGCAGTCTGTCTTGGCACTTTTGATCACAATCTTTGCTTCTAAATATGTGAAGTCGATATGGGCGCGGATGCTGATTAATACCAGCATCTTTACAGTATCTATGTGTTTTATCGCGTGGGAGCTGGCCATTGTGTTCCACACGCCATTCCTGTGGACATGGCTGACCGTTGCGATTGGCGAATGTGCGGTCATGCTTGTAGGCGCTCCGATCATGTATGCGATCAACCGGCGCGTTTCTTTTGGAAAATTGATTTGAATTCATTAAAAAGGTTGGCTAAGCCAAGCCTTTTTAACAGGTAAAGAAAGTTTATCGTTTTGCCTTGCCGGTACGACGATATGGTCATAAGATTCGGATGGACGATTAGGTAAGCCGCCCAATCTAAGAAATAAACGGAAAAAATCCGCTTATTTAGTGGATACTGAATAATTATAAAAGTTTTATATTTAAAACATTAATACCCTATTTATTGTATAATAAATGCATGGGATAATACGCTGTGATGCGATTTTCTGTGCATTTTTTAATAGATGGGGTGCTTGGAATGGTTTATCGGACAAAAACGGTTCAACTTTCAATTGAGTCTTTCGGTCAGGAACTGGGTGTCTCCTTAAGCCCGGAAAATAAATGGGTTCAGCTCGCGGATCAGTTGCCGTGGACCCAGATGGAGGATGTTTATCGTGTCGTTTTTCCATCTCCACTTGGCCGAGCAGGCAAACCCTTTCGGCTTCTTTTTGGCGCCCAGCTCATTAAGCAATCCACAGGCCTTTCTGATGCTGATTTGGTCACGGCCATTCGGGATACGCCCGCTTATCAGTACTTCATCGGTTGTCCCACATACGTGGTCAGCCGACCCTTTGACCCTTCTGCCCTCACGCATTTTCGGAAACGGATCGCCCCCATCAGCACCCAGTTGCGCCAAATCATGGGCGTTTGGTGTAAAGACCGACTTCAAGACAGCCTGGGTGACGAACAGAAGACGATGATCCTTGATGCCACGGTCACGCCGGTCAACATCCGCTTTCCACAAGACTACTCGCTACTCAACCAAGCCCGCACCTTCCTTGAAAAAATGATTACGGAACTGGCTCATCAGCTCCACGTCCCCATTCCACGGACGTACAAACGAGAAGCCCATAAAGCCTATGTCACCTTCACCAAGAAGCCCCATCGCACAGCTAAGGAAACACGCCACCAAGTCAAAGCACAACTGCAATACGTGCGACGTGACTTGCGTTATGTCGATGAGTTGCGCGCAAAAGGCGGTGAAATGACCGAGAAACAAAGCAGCCGATTGACCACAATCCAGCAGCTGTTTACGCAACAGGAGTTCATGTATCGAAATAAGACACATCGAGTGGATCACCGGATTGTCAGTCTGTCCCAGCCATACGTGCGCCCAATCAAGCGGGGCAAGGCGAAACAAAACACGGAGTTTGGTCCGAAAATCGATGCCTCGATTCAAGATGGCATCATCGAAATCGAACGTGTTGATTTCAACGCATTTAATGAAAGTACCGACTTCCAAAAGGCCATTGAGCGCTATAAAGAACAGCACGATCATTACCCCGACGAAGTGTTGGCCGACAAACTGTATCGCAATCGTGAAAACATTGCGTTTGCCAAAGAGCGAGGCATTACGATTATAGGCCCTAAACTCGGACGCAAGCCCAAGAACGTTGATGAAAAGCAACGACGCGCCGACAACGCAGCAGCACGAGACGCTGAGAATCGTCGAGGGGAAATTGAACGTCGTTTTGCTTTTATCAAGCAAAAGTGCGGTCTTGGTTTAGTGCGCGCCAAAACCGCTGAAACGATTGCGGTCACCATTGATATGGGGATCACGATGGCGAACATCGATACGGTACTACGCTTTTTTTCTTTTGCCCTTTTACTCGTCGTACAAATCAAGGATACATACCTAACCATTAGCTATAAATCATGCGAAGGTGCCGAATTTTTACCAGCCTAA
This sequence comes from Sporolactobacillus caesalpiniae, assembly GCF_040513385.1. NCBI lineage: Bacteria > Bacillati > Bacillota > Bacilli > Caryophanales > Sporolactobacillaceae > Sporolactobacillus > Sporolactobacillus caesalpiniae. The sequence goes on along the minus strand of NZ_JBEVCB010000006.1, from coordinate 253,916 downwards.
TTCAGCATCCACTATTTAGAAAATGAAAGAAAAAATGGCTTAAATAGACGGAAAAATTACCCTTATTTACCTGTGAAACAAGTACCATGATGCAAATAGCCGGAAGATCTCCGCTTATTTTATTTCGGCCACGTTACTTAATCAAGGATCAAAATGATTTATTAGAAAACTTGGCGAAGGCGAAGACTTAGTTGCGCTTACACTGATATGAACAAAACTGTCAATACCCCCACTACATTGGATTGGATCAGCTGTTTTATTCCAACTTTAAGAAGAGAAGCTCTTGGGCTTCTTTTTTTCTTTCAACTCCATCACTCCACTGCGTCTCTTTTGAATTCACCTTCTCTTTTTATGAACGAATGCTTTCTAGAACGATTCGAGCGCACGGCTCGAAGGCAAAAATCTCTTCGCCGATGAGTATACTGATATCCGTGGGTTTTCACATTTTATCGTTCCGTCTCAGGATCTGTCACGAACTCGTTTCGTGCATTCACTTCAATTCAAGCGAGCACATGTGTAAGTCGTGCGTTATCCCTTACGGTTTTCATCTTTGCCTTCCAGCCCTATTCTCAAGTCCTTCTCTTCTTTTATTTTATTTTTTCTACAACGAAACAAGATACGAGCACCCTTTGACAGGGAGAGGTGGGCGTGGTAGGCTGGGAAGCCGTGCAAAACTCAAGCTGGCCACCTTTTGCGGGAAAACAGCGCCCACAGAGGCTCCCTGTCAAAGGTCATGCAGTGCGCTCCTCATTGAGAGTGACCGTTTTCGGTTCGTCAAGCTGTTGCGTGAGTGCCCAAACAAACCCAGCGAGTTCCCGTGCGATCGCCGTCACTACTTTGCCTGCTTCCTTACCTCTTCCCATTAAACGGAAATACTTTGTGTGCAAGCGCGTCTGTGCTTTCCAAGCAATGCCTAAAAGCTGTGGCGGTTGATTTTCTTGACGCTTTTTCAAAGCACCCTTAACGGCCGGCTGATAACGATAACTCCATGCAGATTCAATGAGCAGCCGTCGAACATGACGATTGCCTGTTTTTGTGATTTTCCCCTGTCGCCGGGACTCGCCACTCGAGTGCTCGCTAGGGATGAGCCCGGTATAAGCCATGAACTGTCGCGCAGTCTGAAATCTCTGAAATGATCCTATTTCCGCTACAAGGCTTGTGGCTGTGATGGTTGAAATGCCACGAAAAACTTGAAGCGCCTGAATCATCGACGCATGGTGTCCTTCTTTTGCTTGACGCTCAATTTCCTTTTCTAAACGATTTAAGCGAAGTTCAATGTCTTTGAGTGTGTGCAAGTATTCCTGAAAAACTACCAAAGAGGCGCTTTTCTCGAACGAAAGTTTATCGAGCCAATCTTTGTACGCTCGGGTCCACTTTCGTACTCCACTAGGTTCTTTGATTTCGTTCCGCAAAAGAAACTTCGTAAGCCGATGCTTCGCGCGCAATTCATCTTCTTTGACATCTTCCCGTGCACGGACGAGATCACGGAGTGCTTCATCGTCTTCACTGGGAACATAAATAGGGGTGAGTTCGCCTGCTCGATATAATTTTGCCAGCTGCAGAGCATCACGTCGATCTGTTTTGACACGATTACCCGGCTTTTGCGGAATCAGGGACGGAGCAATGACTTCGCAATAAATATCCATCGCCTTGAGTAAACGATAAAGGCCATATCCGGTGGGTCCGGCCTCGTAGCAGACACGCAACTGGCTCGGATCCCCTAATCGGCTCATTTGTTTCCGAATCGCTTCTGGTCGATAAGGAATCATCGCGATGTACTGGGGCTGGTTTCTTCCTTCTTCGGCAACCGCAACCGCTATTTTTTCCTTAGAGACGTCTAAACCTACATATTTTGTGTTATCATTCATAGTGCTAGCTCCCTTTCGTATGATGGCTCTGTTTGAGGATTTGAAAGTCTCTTTCATTTTTCCCCATTTAATCCACGATTCTACAATCAAGGGGGCTAGTTTTGTTCATGATAACTCGTTTCCTTTAAAATTTTTATATTCTTTCTTACCAGTGTTAAAAAGTAAGAAGCATCTGCATGGATGCTTCTTACTTTTTTGGTTTAATATGCCATAGGTAACTGGCAATGATTCGATCCACTTGAGGATTTTCATGGAGCATGCTGTGCTGAGCGCTAGGTCCATACACCATTTTTTCCGTATAATGAGCCGGACTGAAAAAATATTTTCCAAAATAGGCACTTTGCAAGGTGACAACCCCATCGCCTTCGTGAGGTTCACGTATTTCCCCAGCAAGTGCAAGTACATCCATATTCTTGGGTAAACGTTGGCGGTGCTGGTACAAATAGCTTTCTTGCTTCAATTTGGAAATGGTGTAGTCATTGTCGTTCTGCGGACCATTGATCCAGTCAAACGGTGCTGCTATCGCTACATATTTCTTTATTGTAGGGTATTCTGCTGGGATCTTAATTTTCTCCAAATAACAGGTAAAAGCTTTTCCTCCCATCGAATGAGTGACGACGTTCACTCGACTGATGCCGTAGTCGCGTTTCAGTATCCGGAAAACATTAATTAGCCAAGCGGCTTGCTGCTCCATTGATTCATGGTTTCTGACGAATAACACCTGAATGAGTGGTATTTTCTGATCGGTTATCTCTCCGGTTAGCTTAACTACACCGTTGGGATCAACCGTTACCACCATTGCCCGCGTTGGTCCGTCATAATTCGCGTGCAGCCGCTCGAACATGGTGCGGAATGAACGTTCCGATCCTTTCCAACCATGAATAAAAACTGTGGGTATTTGCTGCACATTCGGTTTACTTGTTTGTTCCGCGGATGTTTTGGGTGCCGCGCTGGCACTGCGCACTCTATGATCAATGTCCTTGTCATAAGAAAGATTAAATACGAGCATGGCAAGTGTCACAATCAGTGTAAGCAAAAAAATGCGTTTGACTCTCATGATAAATCACTCCAATGATCGATTCATATAAAAAGGGGGCTTTTACTAGCTTAGTGCAAATGGAAGCTTTTTAAAACCAATTCTTTCTTCCATCCGTGAAATAGGTTCATGGTATAATGAATCTAGATTATTTGAAGAGAGGCGTTTTTTTGTCACAGCAACCGCAATTATTACTCGTGGACGGGATGGCACTGCTATTTAGAGCGTTTTACGCGACAGCACCAACCGGACAGTTTATGTTTAACGATCAAGGTACACCAACTAACGGAGTACAGGGATTTCTCCGTCATCTTTTGCTTGCTATTCAAAAACGGAAGCCAACACATATCGCTGTTTGTTGGGACATGGGTTCGAAAACATTTCGTCATCAATTATTCGATGGCTATAAAGCGAATCGCGCAGCGCCGCCAGTGGAAATGGTGCCGCAATTTGATCTTGCAAAAGAAATGATTGACGCTTTTGGTGTTCCGAACATAGGCGTGGACGGTTATGAAGCTGATGATTGTATCGGAACGTTGGCTAAGAAGGCGCAGGATGAAATTAATGTCTCTATCTTGACGGGTGATAGAGATCTGCTGCAGCTGCTTGACCGTCATATTAGCGTGGATCTCCTTCAGAAAGGCTACGGAAATTACCGCAGCTTTAATGAACAACTATTTTGTGACCATTATGGAGTGACTCCGCAGCAATTTATCGAAGTAAAAGCGCTAATGGGTGACTCAAGTGATGGTTATCCCGGTGTTCGCGGCATTGGCGAAAAGACGGCAATCAAGTTAATCAATCAATTTGGTTCCATTGATGCCATCCTTGAACATATCGATCTATTGCCGAATGGACAGCGAAAGAAAATCAGCACAGATTTGAGCATGCTTCATCTTTCACGTCAATTGGCTGAAATCAATTGTGATGCGCCTGTTGCATTAGATTTTAAAGATGCATCCTATACAGGCATCACAGACTCTTTTGCAGAAAAGGTCAACCAATTGGGAATGCGACTGGTAAACTATGAGATTGTTCAGCAAAGGTGGAATAAGAACGAGATACATGTTGCAGGGGATTCTATTTAATCACCAGTGAGTTCGTATTCATAGTTGTGCATGAGTGACAAAGACGGGACAAAAGCCCGCCTTTTATTTTTTTCTAAAAAAATAATTTTGTATTTTCTCTATTTTGACATAAATAGACATGTTTTGGAGAAGGAATTTAACGTTTCCCGTTGAATCATTATGTATAAACGGATAAAAGAGCAGCAATGATCGCAACGATATTTGCTGAATCGAGGAAACAAGTGCGAACGGACTGGAGCATATCCTTCAATCCATAATAATAAAAAAGGACGTGTGGATCAATGTTAACTGTTGAAAATGAGCGGCAACTGTCCCCAAATGATGTTGATCTGTATTTATTTCACGAAGGTACTCTCTTTGAAGGGTACAAGGTGTTTGGCGCGCATTATGAACATGTCGATAACGAAGACGGATTTCGATTCACTGTATGGGCACCGAACGCGCGCGCTGTCTCTGTCGTTGGTGATTTTAACGACTGGGATGCGGGCAAACATAAGATGAAACCAGTGAAACAATCTGGTGTTTGGACAAGTTTTATTGAAGGAATCGGTGTTGAAGAACGGTATAAATTCGCGATTGAGACGGCTTCTGGTTCAATCGTCTTGAAATCAGATCCGTACGCTTTTTATGCCGAAACAAGGCCGAACACAGCGTCCTTGACTTGCCGGATTGATGGGTATAAATGGCATGACAGTAAATGGATGAGACAGAGAGATAAGAAGGATGAATACCATCGGCCGATGGTAATTTACGAATGCCATTTAGGTTCGTGGAAAAAAAAGGAAGACGGGAAACTTCTGACTTATCGTGAACTTGCTGATGAGCTTGTTGATTATGTTTTTGAAAACGGGTTTACTCACATTGAACTCATGCCGATTATGGAGCATCCATATGACCGCTCCTGGGGCTATCAGATCACGGGTTATTTCGCGCCGACAAGCCGTTTCGGCAGTCCGCAGGATTTTATGTATTTCGTCGACACGTGCCATAAACGTGGAATCGGTGTCATATTGGACTGGACGCCAGCTCATTTCTGCCGTGACACGCATGGACTTGGCAAATTTGACGGCACGCCGCTTTATGAACCGTGTGATCCGAAATTGGCGGACCGTCCGCAATGGGGCACATACAACTTTGACTTCAGCAAAAATGAAGTTGTTAGTTTTCTCATTTCTAACGCCCGTTACTGGATGGACGTCTACCATGTTGAAGGGTTTCGAATTGATGCCGTCTCATCGATGATCTATTTGAATCATAACAATGATCTTCCTTTTGATTTGAAGAATAAATATGGCGGCTATGAAAATCTTGAAGCTATTGACTTTATCAAGAAATTAAATGAGGCAGTGTTCATTGAATTTCCATCAGCATTGATGATCGCTGAGGAAGCCACCGATTTTCCGATGGTTTCGAAACCGACTGATGCCGGTGGATTGGGCTTTAATTATAAATGGAACATGGGCTGGGTACATGATATTTTGCGTTATATGTCGCTGGAACCATCTGAACGGCGCTACCATCACAACTTTATTACTTTTTCAATGCTTTACGCGTACTCGGAGAATTTCATTTTGTCTTTCTCGCATGATGAACTCGTTTATGGCAAGCGCTCGTTATTGAACAAAATGCCGGGGGATGAGTGGCAGCGATTTGCGAATCTGCGCGTATTGTATGGCTTTTTTATGACGCACCCAGGCAAGAAACTTTTATTTATGGGTAGTGAATTCGCTCAGTTTGATGAATGGAAAGATTTGGAACAACTTGACTGGAAACTGCTTGATTTTCCAATGCATCACGCATTTCATGATTACGCAGTCGCCTTTAATCATTTTTATCAAGAGACATCTTGTTTATGGCGGCTCGACCATGAGGAGGAAGGATTTGAATGGATTGATGCAGATAATTCAAATCAAAGTATCATCAGTTTCATAAGAAAAGGGAAACGAAAAGGCGACTACTGTGTGATCGTGTGCAACTTCACGCCAAATGTCTATCATAATTTCAAACTTGGGGTTCCGGCAAGCGGGCCATATTTGGAAATGTTCAATAGTGACGCAGAGACATTTGGAGGAACGGGGCAATGCAATCGTAAGTCGGTTGAATCTATTGACGAGCCTTTTCACAATCATCCATATTGCGTGGAAACGACGATTCCGCCGTTGGGGATTAGTATTTTAATGAAAGAAACAAAAAAAAGAAAAACAATGAAGGCTTATGATCAGGTATAACGAAACCGTTCCCCTGAGCCACTGAAAAAGGAGAGAGAGAGATGAATGTGCTTTTTGCCGCATCTGAATGTGTTCCATTTATAAAAACAGGTGGATTGGGTGATGTAGTTGGTGCATTGCCTAAGGCTTTGCAGAAAGAAGGCGTGAACGTAAGCGTTGTCCTTCCGAAATACCAGGATCTGAATCCGGATTTTCAAACACGTTTGACGTACATGAAATATATCTTCGTTTCTGTTGGTTGGAGAAATCAATATTGCGGAATTTATAAACTTGAACAATCTGGGATCAACTATTATTTCTTGGATAACGAATATTACTTCAAGCGTGCAGGGTCATATGGCTATAATGACGATGGAGAACGCTTCGCTTTTTTTTCTAAGGCGGTTCTAGCAGCTCTCCCGCATCTGGATGACCATCCGGATTTAATACACTGCCATGACTGGCAAACGGGATTAATCGCTGTGCTTCTTGATGCACACTTTAGAAAACAGGCTTTTTATAAGGACATTCGAACTGTATTTACGATTCACAATTTGAGATATCAGGGTGTGTTTTCTAAATCAGTGCTTGGTGACTTGCTCGAACTCGATTATTCCTATTTTCACGAAAACGGTCTTGAATTCTATGACAATGTGAGTTACATGAAAGCAGGTCTCGCTTATTCGGATCAGTTGACGACGGTCAGCCGTACCTATGCACGCGAGATTCAAATGCCCTATTATGGCGAAAAACTCGATGGATTTCTACGTTGGAATAGTGGCAAGCTGCACGGAATCGTAAATGGTATTGATAATGAGCTATACAATCCGCAAACCGATTCACAAGTATTCGCTAACTACAGTGACCCGATTGGGAAAAAGAAAAATAAAATCGCGCTTCAAGAACATCTCCGTCTTCCCGTTGATGCGGATATCCCTATGATTGCAATGATTACGCGATTAACCGGTCAAAAAGGGATTGATTTGGTGCTTCGGGTTTTCCATGAAATGATGCATCTTGGCGTTCAATTTGTACTGCTCGGAACCGGAGAACGAAGTGACGAAGACGCGTTTCGTTGGTTAGCCGGTCAGTACTCCGGATCAGTTTCTGCGAATATATTCTTTGACGATGGGTTGGCACGAAAAATCTATGCAGGTTCGGATCTGTTTTTAATGCCGTCGAATTTCGAACCTTGTGGTATTGGACAATTGCTTGCCATGCGCTATGGAAGCTTACCCATAGTCAGAGAAACAGGCGGACTTAAGGATACAGTACAGTCATACAATGAGTTCACCGATGAGGGAAATGGATTCAGTTTTACCAATTACAATGCGCATGACATGCTCTATACGATTGAGCGTGCGGTTCGACTATACAATCACGATCGTTCTAAATTTACAGAAATAGCAAGTCGTGCGATGGAATTAGACTATGGATGGGCACAATCAGCAAAGGAATACATTGATTTGTATGAAACACTAGTCGAGTAACTAATATGAAAGATTATTATAATAAATTCAGAACTTTTTCAATGAAATGTTCCGTATTTCCTGAATTTTGTTATATAATAGTTATTGGGAAGTATATTTTCCATTGGCTACAGGCGAAACGAAGCATGAACTAACATTTGAAAATTTTTAAAAAATGCTTTTAGTCTGTGGTCATTGTTTAAATAACAAGTGAAAGCGATTACATTAATCAGATTGCTTAGAATGTCAGCTTATTTATGTGAAGCGAGATATTTTGAAGATGTTTTCGCTTCATCATTCATAAGATAGATTAAAGACTTTTGACTGACACGAGGGAGGTGTGCGGAAGAAGGTGGGATTGCCATTCTTTTTCCATTATTATGAAAAATGAAATGATTGCAATGATTTTGGCAGGCGGCCAAGGATCTCGTCTTGGAAAACTCACAAGGACGATCGCAAAACCCGCCGTTCCTTTTGGGGGGAAGTATCGCATTATAGATTTTTCATTAAGCAATTGTTCCAATTCGGGGATACGGACGATTGGTGTGGTGACTCAGTATCAACCCCTTGAATTAAACAGTCATATAGGAAATGGATCGTCTTGGGGGCTTGACCATAAGGATGGTGGCGTCACTATTCTACAGCCGCATTCAAGCCTCGACGGAGAAAAATGGTTTGAGGGAACGGCCCATGCAATTTATCAAAATATCAGTTACATTGACAGCCATAATCCGACATACTTATTAGTCCTTTCCGGGGATCATATATACAAAATGGATTATGAGCATATGCTGCATTTTCATAAACGGAAAAAGGCGTCGGCTACAGTTGCAGTGATTCATGTTCCACTCGATGAAGCCTCCCGATTCGGCATTATGAATACAGACAATACAGATCGAATCATTGATTTTGAGGAGAAACCTGAAGTGCCGAAAAGTAATTTGGCATCAATGGGCATTTATATCTTTACTTGGGAAATTCTTCGCCGCTATCTGATGGAAAGCCACGCAACCGGTCAGAATATGGATGACTTTGGGAAAAATGTGATTCCGACTTTTCTAGCCAACGGAGAAAATGTATTTGCCTATTCGTTCACTGGATACTGGAAGGATGTCGGCACGATTGAAAGCCTTTGGGAAGCGAATATGGCTTTTATCAATCCTGATCATGAATTAAATATTCGTGACAAAAGCTGGCGGATTTATTCCAAAAATCCTGTTGCACCACCACACTACATGGCAGCAGGGGCGAAAGTAAAGGAATCGTTAGTCGTTGACGGCTGCTATATTTCAGGTGAAATTAATCACTCTATAATCTCACAAAATGTGAAAATCGGAGCAAATAGTGTCGTCAAGGATTCCATCATCATGGCAAATTCCGTGATTGGGAAGAATGTAACGATTAGCCACGCTATTGTTGGAGAACACGCGGTGTTCGCTGATAATGCTCAAGTTGTCGGTGATCAGTCAATTGAAGTTGTTGGTTATAACGAAATTGTGGGAGGGTTGAATGATGAAGAGAAATAAAATTTGCGGGATACTTAATTTGACGGAATCAAAATTGGTTGCTTATCCGTTGACGCGACATCGGCCAATTGCCAGCCTTCCCTTTTGCAGCAGGTATCGGTTAATTGATTTCCCATTAACTAATTTAACCACAGCCGGAGTGGAAACAATCGGCGTCTTTACAGACGATAATTTGCGCTCAATTTATGATCATGTTCGAAGTGGTAAAGAATGGGGTTTGGACAGTATACATGGTGGATTATTTTTCTTCGCTCAACCGAATTCAGACGGAAACAAGGTTGGCGTAAATCGAGAAGGAGACATTATCAATTACTTCAACAATATCGAATTCTTTGAGAAATCCGAATCCGAATACACTGTGATCATGGGTACACAAATGCTATGTAATATCGATGTAAAAGCGATTTTGCGTCATCATATTGAACAAGGGGCAGAGATAACCGTAGTTTATAGATCGGTAGAGGCTCATGATAATAACGATCATAGGGCATCATGTCTGACCATAGATGAGGACGGCCGGGTACGTGGACTTAAATCATGCGGAATGCATGAAGGAACAGGCAAGCTTTTTATCAATATGGATATTTATATCTTAAAAACCGAATTACTGACGAAGTTAATCCGTAATGTTGTCGCAGAGAATGAACATTGTAACTTAAACGATGTACTTCATCAAGCGGTCATCAATTTACCATCTAATGGTTTCGAATATACCGGATACTTAAAGAATGTCACTTCAGTTCAAGCGTACTATCAAGCAAATATGGATATGCTTCAGGATTCAAATCTGATGGCGCTGCTGAAAGGAAACCAGAGCATTAATACCAAGGTGAAAAACGAAGCGCCAACCTTCTATTCCCGCTCATCGGATGTTCAAGATTCATTGGTTGCTAATGGTTGCATGATCCATGGAGAAGTTGCACACTCCGTTATCTTTCGCAATGTAACGATTGAAAAGAATGCAGTTGTGAACAGCTCTGTGATTATGCAAGGGAGTTCTATCGGCAGCGGAGCGGAACTTCACTATGTCATTCTGGATAAACAAGTACGTATCGAACCGAACACGAAATTAATTGGAACAAAAAATAAACCGATTGTTATTGAGAAAAATTCGGTAATCAGTCGAATTTCCGAAGGTATCCCGTCTATAGTTACAGATACAAAAGATCAGGGAACTGACAGAGAGAACTTCAATCCATTGTTTTCATAAAAATTTGCTTGAATGCGGCTTTTAAATCTTGCCTTTTTTGGCAATGATAGGTTCATAGCCCGTGAAGAAAGCCGCGGCTTTCCGTCATCAAGAATAGTAACTTCAGAAACAGCCGGACAGAATAAACAGCCTTTTCAATGCAACTAAGAACATTATGATAAAAGAGTTGCAAGATCAGAGGCGTTCGCGGCTGTTTTTGATTATCAATTTACATTTTTTTAATAATAATGATGTGCTAAGGATGATAATGTTATGGATCTATCGAAGCGTAAGTTCAAGGATGACTTTAAGAAAATGCTGACAGAAGTCTATTCAATGGATATTACTGAATCAGAGTTAACGGAACAATTTTTTACATTAGGGAATTTGATCCGTTCGTACTCGTCAAAGAACTGGAGCCGGACAAATCAGCACTACAGTGAGAAGAAGGAAAAACAGGTCTATTATTTTTCGATGGAATTTCTCCTTGGACGAATGCTGAAAAGTAATTTATTGAATTTAGGCATTTTGGATACTGTGCGGAGCGCTTTACAAGATCTTGGAATTGATCTTGAAGAACTTGTGCAGATTGAACCGGATCCAGGACTCGGAAACGGTGGGCTAGGTCGTTTGGCAGCCTGCTTTATTGACTCAATGGCAACAAGTGAAATACCGGCACATGGCAACGGGATCCGCTTCAAATATGGTTTATTTAAACAAAAATTTGTCAACGGATATCAGGTGGAACTTCCTGAAAATTGGCTGCAGAACGGAAACGTGTGGGAAACACGAAAAATGCATGCCGCAGTTACGGTGCGTTTCTATGGAAAGGTTTGGCTGCAGCAAACAGACAAAGGATTTTTAACCCCTCATTATGAGGGGGCTCAGGAGGTGTTGGCCGTACCCTATGACAGCGCGGTAATTGGCTACAAAAATAATGTTGTCAACACATTACGCCTGTGGTCTGCTGAATTACCTCCACAGGATGACATTTCCGACTACTGGGCCTATATTCATCAAAGAAATCAAATCGAGAGCATATCTGAAGTTCTATATCCCGATGATTCTACGTATGAGGGCAGGTTGTTGCGTTTAAAACAGGAGTATTTTTTTGTTTCCGCAGGGATTCAGAGTATTATACGTCATTTTAAAAAGATGCATCTGCATATGAATCATCTAGCCGAAAAAGTGGCGATTCATATTAACGACACCCATCCAGCACTCTGTGTTCCGGAGTTAATGCGCATTTTACTAGATGAAGAGCATATGGACTGGGAACATGCTTGGAATGTTACCGTCAATGTGATGAGTTACACGAATCATACCATTATGTCTGAGGCGCTTGAAAAATGGCCAATCGATATGATTAGCTCGTTACTTCCGCGTATATATCAGGTTATCTGCGAAATCGATCGTCGGTACACCATGAAAATGGGCACCTTGTTTGAACCTGCCATCATTGATCGAACGCAGATTATTGAAGGTGGGCATGTGAAAATGGCGCATTTGGCAATCATCGGCAGTCACAGTATTAATGGCGTTGCCCAGCTTCATACGACCATTCTTAAGGAGAAAGTGTTGCACGATTTTTTCCTTGTTTATCCGTCGAAGTTCAATAACAAAACTAATGGGATAACGCAACGCCGTTGGTTGATGCTTGCCAATGAACCGCTCCGCGATCTTATCAATCGCAAAATTGGGAATGAATGGGAAACAATGCCAACTGAATTAAAAATGTTAAAAGCGTTTCGTGATGATAATGATACATTGCTTGAACTCGCGCATATCAAGCATTTGAATAAAGAACGTTTCGCCGACTATGTTCAAGAGACAATGGGATTGGCTATAAATCCTGATGCCATTTTTGATGTTCAGATCAAACGACTTCACGCGTATAAAAGACAACTGATGAACTTATTGCACATTCTCAGTCTGTATTTCAAACTAAAAGATAATCCTGCAGCGGACATTCAGCCACGGGTGTTTATCTTCGGTGCCAAGGCTGCGCCAAGCTATACTTATGCCAAACAAATTATAAAGCTCATCAATACAGTAGCTGATCTGATTAACAATGACTCGTCTATCGAGAATAAGTTAAAGATTGTCTTTGTCGAGAACTATGGGGTGTCATTGGCAGAGAAAATCATACCTGCGGCAGATGTCAGTGAACAAATTTCACTTGCTTCGAAAGAAGCGTCAGGAACAAGTAATATGAAACTAATGCTCAATGGCGCAATCACTCTTGCCACGCTCGACGGCGCAAATGTCGAAATTAAGGAGCGCGTCGGTTCTGAAAATATTGTGATTTTTGGTTTGCGAGAAGAGGAAGTCTACCAATATTATCATGATGGTTCCTATCATTCACGCAGCTACTATGAGAATAATCCGGTTCTGCACAGGGTACTGGATGCATTGATTGATGGAACCATTCCCGGAATTGTGGCTGAAGGGCACTCAATATTTGATTCATTGGTCCAATACGGCGATGAGTATTTTGTGCTTCGTGATTTTGACGCGTATGTCGCTGCTCAGGAACGAATTGATTCTCTCTATCGTGACATGTTGAAATGGCAACGTATGGCATTGATCAATATCGCTGGTGCGGGAATTTTTTCATCCGACTATACAGTGCAGCAATATGCGAACCAGATTTGGGATGTGTCGTCAAACGCTCATCTGAAATGAGGCTTTTTGGTTTGAGAAAGAGGGAGTTGCTTCATGGGAGTTCCAAAGGTATCTTTTAATTCATGGTCTGAGGTGTTCAGACGTCCGTTTGGAGCGGTAAAGACGGGCAGCAGCATTTATTTTTCAATTAAGGTTGGCAACATTGATGTCATCGAAGTGGATTTAATGGTTCAAAGGGACGGAGAACAGGTGCAGGTGCGTCAAATGGCGCCATCCTCAGAAAAAGAGGATATGTACTATGTGAAACTAACAACTGAAAGTCCTGCACGTCTCTATTTTTATCACTTTAGAATTATTTATCAGGAAGATTTGCATGAAAAAATAATTTATTATGGAAAGTCGGAAGATAATTATGGCGGAGAAGGACGATTAGTTTCAGACCTTTCTCAGATTGAACAGTATCAAATTACGTGTTTCAACAAATTGGATCCTGCACCCGACTGGTATGTCAACGGAGTAATCTATCATATTTTCATCGATCGATTTTCCAATGGTGAACGCAATCATCGCGTGCTGAATCCAAAGAAAAACACATTTATCTACGCAACTGAAGAGGATCTTCCCTATTATATTCGCGATAAAAACGGAGACATCGTTCGTTGGGATTTCTATGGGGGTAATCTGAGCGGGATAATAAACAAATTGCATGATTTAAAGCTGCTTGGTGTCACGATACTTTATCTGAGTCCGATCTTTGAAGCGAGCAGCAATCACAAATACGATACAGCAAACTATAGGCGTATCGATCCGATGTTTGGTGATCGGAAGACGTTTGACAAGCTAATCAACAAGGCACGTCGATACGGCATTCACGTCATTCTCGACGGAGTGTTTAATCATGTCGGGGCTGACAGCATCTACTTCAACCGTTTTGGAACGTATGGAAATACCGGTGCATACAAGGATCAATCGTCTCCATACCGAGATTGGTTCACCTTTCATGGCGATCAAGATCATTATGACTGTTGGTGGAATATCTCGGATCTGCCAACTGTTAATAAAGAGAAGGAAAGCTACCGAAAATTTATTTACGACGCTGAAGACAGTGTCGTGGATACCTGGTCGGCGTCTGGAATCGGCGGTTGGCGGTTGGATGTTGCCGATGAATTAAGTGATGATTTTATCGCCGGAATTCGAAAATCGCTCAATCGGCATGAAGAAAAAGATGATCACAAGGTACTTATTGGCGAGGTCTGGGAAGATGCGTCAAATAAAATTGCATATGGCAAAAGGAGGCATTATCTTGAGGGCGGTATGCTTCATGGCGTGATGAACTATCCGTTTCGCACACTAATCATCGAGTTGATTAATGGAAAAATAAACGCGCGACAAGCTGCTCGTGCGGGCTTGACGTTGAAATCCAATTATCCGAGCGACACTTTATTTGCCAATATGAACAACATAGGTACACATGACACAGAGCGTATTTTGACAGTGCTTGACAACGATGAAAAGAAGCTGCAGCTGGCCATTTGGCTGCTGATGGTTTTACCTGGAGTTCCATGTGTGTATTACGGTGATGAGGCCGGTCTCACGGGAGGTAAAGATCCGGATAATCGTCGTTTTTATCCCTGGGGCAGGGAAAATCGAAAAATAGTGACGATATTCCATGAAGCGATCCAGGCGCGTAGAACGGATGAGAATATGCAGACAGGAGATTTCTATCCATTTTCCATAGGCGCTCTGTTTGGCTGCTTGCGTCTGCGTTCGACAGAAAACTATACTGTATTTCTCATGAATCCAACTATGGATTCGGTTGATTTGGATATAAACCAATTTATTGATGAGACGCGCGGTAATCTCATTCGTGGTTGTCTGCAAAATGTTTTCTCTGCTACGAAGCAGCTCAACGCACAAGCGTTTCAGATTCTAAAATCAAATGAATGAATTGTATCAAACACTTAGTAAGGTTTAGTAGTAGTAAACCGCTAACTGCTGTGAAAAAATGAAAATCGTTCAAAAAACTTGCGAGTTGGCAAGTTTTTCTTAAAATATTTCTTTTTTCGAAAATATCACTGTTTATTTATGTTATTATATACGTACACAAAAAAAGGCAGAAGATTTTGGAGGTCTTTTCGGACGATATAAGAGAGTCCAAGACAAAACCGACTGAATGTTCTGTTACTATCAGAAACGCAAGGAGGAGTTTACATTGTCAGAGTCTTATGTATATTATCAAGGGAAAATCGTGAAAGAGGACGATGTGAAAATCAGCGTCCGAAGCAAGGCCTTTAATTATGGCCTTGGCGTATTCGAAGGCATTCGCGCTTATTGGGATGATGAAAAACAACAGCTGTATGGTTTCAAACTCAAGGAACACTATGAACGGCTGAAGGAATCAGCTAAGACAGTTAACTTGGATTTTGATTTTTCAGTAGATGAACTGATCGAAGGAACAATCGCACTTCTTAAAGCAAACAACTGTAGGACAACTACATATCTTCGTCCAATCGTTTATAACGATGCCCTGGATATCGGACCGACACTGGATGTCAAAGATGCTAAGGTTGTTATCTACACACAACCGTTAAACAAATATGCAGGAAAGTCGGAACTGAGTGTTGGTGTCACGTCATGGAAAAGAATCTCGAACAACCAACTTCCGCCACGTACAAAAGCAACGGCAGCCTATCTTAACTCTGCACTGGCTGCCCTTGAAACAAAGCGTGCCGGATTTGATGAAGCGATCTTTTTAACTGACGGCGATCATGTCTGTGAAGGTTCAGGAGAGAATATCTTCATATTCCGTAAGGGCAAATTGGTTACACCGCCACCGGCAGACAATATTCTTGAAGGCATCACACGCGATCTTGTCATGAAGCTTGCGAAAGAAGAATTGGGACTTGAAGTTCAGGAACGCAGTATCTCGAGATCTGAACTTTATGTCGCAGACGAAGTGTTCTTCAGCGGAACCGCGATGGAAGTTACCCCTATCGTCGAAGTTGACCACCGAACAATTGGAACCGGTCACGAAGGCGAAGTGTGCAAACAGATTAAGGAATTGTTCTTTGGGTTGACTGTAGGAAAGAATCCAAAATACGCAGAATCATGCACGCCGGTATACGATAAATAATTTAAAAAATGCCATATAAAAGCAAAATAAAAAAGAGAGGGAAACTCCTCTCTTTTTTATTTTGCTTTTTCAAAGAGTACGTCTTTGAGAATGATGAAAAAAAGTACGAAACCGATGGTTAGGACAATATGCCCCATTCCCGCCATTCCGGCGATTGCGGGTCCGGATGAGATGCCGAGCACGTCTCGTGTTCCATGAATGACCATAATCGTGATCGTCCAAACAACGCCGACATTGTAGGTCCAAAAAAATAACGCAAATCGCTTGCTCGCGGTAAGGACGAAGACTTTCTCCATAACGATCAAGATAAGGAAAAAGAACATGCCGAGAATTAGTAAATGCGTATGCAGAATTGACAGCATGGACTCGCCATGAAAATTCATCGCTTTGGTTAACTCACGATAATAGATACCGGAGACAAGCCCTGCAATCATGTAAATAAGTGCGGCCACATATAATTTTTTCATAATAAAAATCCTCCATAAATATGTACGTTCTCTTTTATTATAGCTTGTTTGAGTAATATGGTGAGTGATTTGCATCGGGATAGAGGCTCTTGTTACACTATTAATTGGGGATAAGAGGGGAAAACGAACTTTTAATCGTAAAGCGAGGGAAACAATGACATTAACCATCGAACATTTAAGCAAACGTTTTCAAGAATTTGTTGCGGTCGACAATCTGAATTTTATGGCTAAACAAGGTGAAATCTTTGGACTGATCGGTCAAAATGGTGCCGGGAAGACAACAACCTTTCGGATGATCCTCAATTTAATTGCTCCAACTTCCGGTGCAATTAAATGGGAAGGTGAATCGGTTCATACGCTTAATCGGGATTGGATCGGCTATCTGCCAGAAGAAAGAGGCTTGTATCCTAAAATGACTGTGGGAGATCAATTATTGTTTTTTGGGCAGCTGCGCGGCAAATCAAAACGAACGTTGAAATTAGAGATCAATGAATGGCTTGAGCGATTTGAATTGACGGATAAACGAAAAGTACTTACAGAGACACTTTCAAAGGGGAATCAACAGAAAGTGCAATTGATTGCCAGCTTGATCCACAAGCCCCGCCTGCTGATCTTGGACGAACCGTTCAGCGGACTTGATCCGGTCAATGCTGGTTTGCTTAAGAATGCGATTATCGCATTGAAAAAGCAGGGGACAGTAATCATTTTTTCCAGTCATCGGATGGATCATGTTGAGGAGCTGTGTGATCATATCTGTCTTTTAAAGCGAGGAAAATCACTGTTTTCAGGAGCGATTATTGATTTGAAAAAGCAGTATGGAAAAGTCAATCTTACCGTTCGCGGTCCATTTATGACATCCAATTTGACCGGACTTCCTGGTGTGATCTCTGCATCGGAAGAAAAGGACACGTATCGGCTGATTTTGTCACATGAAGATGATGCACGTCCGATTTTTAAAACGTTGACGCAAGACGGATTTATCGAACGCTTCAGCTTGGACTATTTGTCGCTTGAAGAACTCTTTAAACGGAAGGTGGCGGGCGAGAATGTCTAAATTTATGCTCTTATTTTCACAATCTTATACGAGTAAATTGAAAGCAAAATCCTTTTATATTACAACACTCATCATGCTGATCGGTGTCGCGTGTTTTTTTCTCTGGCCGACAATAAGCGGGTGGTTCGCAACTGCGGATAAACCGCTTAGCATTGTCATTGTTGATCAAACAAAAGAAACCGCTGCATCGTATTTTAACAGCAATAAAAGAATCAGCTTTAAAACATCTAATCTTTCCCTTAAGGAAGAAGAGAATCAAGTGCTGAAGGGGAAAACAGATGCTTTGCTCCTGCTGTCTTTAAAAAACGGTGATCAATTGAATGCAGAGCTGCAAACGAAGAAACCGCTTGAGCTTAACAATCAGCAGATGCTTGAACAGCAAGTACAATCCGCAAGCCAGCTGTTTACCATCCAGCAACTCAAGCTCACCGCTGATCAGGCGCAGCGCATCATGAATCAGAACGTACAATTGAGTCAAAAAGTCATATCCCAGGCAGCAGAGAAAGGGAAGACGAGTGAGGAGAAGACAACCGCGACAATTGTATCGTACGCTGTCGCTTTCATTATCTATTTATTCGTCCTTTCTTATCTCTCCATCATTTCGTCTGAAGTAGCCGCAGAAAAGGATTCGCGGATTATGGAAATCATTATTTCCAGCACGTCACCAGTGGTGCATCTGCTGTCTCGGGTCAGCGGTGTTCTCGCATTGGCGATGACCCAATTTGCTGTTTTGATTGCTGCGGCGCTGATCATGGCTCGCAGCTTTCAATCAGGGAAATACTGGAATCTGCTGAACGATCTCTTTTCATCGCTCACTGCAGGCTATACGGCATACGCTATTTTCTTTTTCTTCTTTGCCTGTGTGCTTTACACGTTGATGGGTGCTGTGCTTGGATCACTCGTTAATAAAGTACAGGATGTCGGTCAGGCAGTGATGCCTGTTACCATGATGCTTATGGTCGGATTCTTTATTGCCATCAGCGGTATGAGCAATCCGGATACCTTGCTGATTAAAATTTTTTCCTATATTCCATTCACCGCCTCGATGATTATGCCCATGCGAATCGGAGCAACAGATATGAGTTTATGGCAGGCTTTACTTTCACTGATGATTCTCGGTGGAACTATAGTCGGACTTTTCCTATTTAGTTTGCGGTTCTATCGCGGTTCGGTGCTCACGTATGCAAATGGTTCTTTTATCAAGAAAATCAAACAAGCAATTCTACTCTCCAAATAAGATCAAGGATTGGAAAAATTCTTTCCAATCTTTTTTTGCAAGTAAAGAAAGTTTATTATTTTGCACGTTTTCAAACCAATAGACCAGTGTCTTGGCCGAGAATCAAAGCGGAGGTACGAGGGCGCCTGCGGGAGCGTCTTTGTTGATCGCGTGCCAGCGAGAGACCCTGCAGATTCCTGCCTGTCTGAGGAGGCTCGCGGTGCGCCCGCGGCAAGCGAGCAACCGAAGCGACGATTCAGCACTGAAAAGACATAAAACCATCACACATGGCTGGAGATTAAGGACCGGGCGCTTTTTGCCCGGTTTTTCTAAGTGAAAAAATTACTTTGACACATAGAGTAATCGATGGTAGTATTACTATAACAGATAGAGTAATGATCTATTGATATGGGGTGGTACTATTCGCAGCGACATTTTAAGAGGGCATCTGGACTCGATTATTCTTCGGCTTCTTAAGGAGGCAGATTCATACGGGTATGAACTTTCAAAGAAAATCAGTCAAAAGAGTGACGGAAAATTTGAAATTAAAGAGGCAACACTTTACGCCGTTTTTCAACGATTGGAGAAAAAGCAGTTAATCGAATCGTATTATGGGGAACGGTCTCATGGCGGGAAACGAAAATATTATCGAATTACGCCACTAGGAAAAGCGTACTTTCATGAGATGGTCAAAGAGTGGCGAGAAGTTAAATACATTATGGATCTATTTATGGAGGAGATTGGTGAATGAAGCGTCTAACAGCTTATATTAATAAACTTTTTGAAGAGCTTCCTAGAGGTGAACAGACAGAGAAAGTAAAGGAAGAGATTATCCGTGATCTAGAAGAAAAGGTGGCTGATTTAGTAGAAGAAGGCAAATCGGAGGAAGATGCGATTAATAAAGTCATTGTCGAATTTGGCGACATCGACGAAATCAAGCAGGAAATGGATCTACCAGATTTTCCAAATAACCACAAACCAGAATTCGCGCGACTAAATCTTGGCTATTCTTTGTGGGAAAGTGGTCTAATTATTGCATTAGTCCTATTTATCAATTATTATTATACGCCACATACAATCTGGTTTATTTATCCGGCATTCGCTGTTGCGTGGTGGCCGCTTTCTATGTTCTATCATTTACACCGAAAAAAATTGGAGGGGAAAGGATGAATCGATCACTGCGCGAATTTATTGCATTGGGCAGCATCATGACCGGCATCTTTCTTCTAACGGTCAATCTGTTTACAGGTGTTTCGAGTTTTTGGGCTATTTATCCTGTCGCCTTATTACTTTGCCCGCTTGTATGGGTGCTTACCAATGATAAGAAAAAAGGATCAATCGTTACCTCTAGTTTGTTTGTCGCATTTTGCATCATACAAAATTTGTTAGAAACACCGCACTATTTCTGGGTTGTCTATCTCTTGCCACTCGCAGTTGCTTGGCCCACTATTGTCTGTGCAGGTATGGCTGCTCTGAGACGCTCATTTTCGTATTACGTCAGTGTTTCGGTAATTATGTATTATGTTATGCTCAATATCTTTTTTGAACCACGTTTCCCTTGGTGCATTTTTCCAATTTTTGCCCTTGTCTGGTGGCCGCTTAGCATAAGTCTTGCGAGTCGTCCGCGAATGCTCGGCGTGCTGGGGGCAGGATGGACAATCATTTTTTTTGCAGTGCTGAACATGATCACGACGCCGGATCTTCTTTGGGCGATTCATCCGATTTTTGTTACTATTTGGTGGCCGTTGAGTGTCTATTTGGCGAAAAAACCTTTTCGATTCGCAGTTGTTGGTGCAGTACTCACCATTACATACTTTTCGATCATCAATTATATGCTCACGCCGGACCAATTGTGGGCTGTGTATCCGGCATTCGCTATTGTTTGGTGGCCATTATCTGTTTATTATTTTGTCAAACGTCCAGTGGAGGCATAACATTTCGAAACATAAGCACATTTTTTGAAACATAGTTTGGACAGAAGACGTATTAAGTGATACAGTGAGTCGAGAATCAATTATAATGATGTACGGAACGATAAACATTAGAAAGTACAGGACGGAATGTTTTTTAATAAAGGAGAGAATAAATGATGAGGTTAGCTATTGATGCTATGGGTGGAGATCACGCTCCTGATGCAATGGTGGAAGGAACATTGAAGGCGCTGAAAGAATTTCCGGATCTTCAGATCACTCTTGTTGGTGATAAGGATAAGTTAGTGAATTTGGTTGGTGAACAGAATCGAATCGATATTCTGCACACAACAGAGAAGATCGAAGGTACAGATGCGCCGGTTCAAGCCGTTCGAAGGAAAAAACAGGCATCAATGGTTTTGGCAGTTCAGGAGGTTCGTGAAAAACGTTGTTCTGCCGCTATCTCTGCCGGAAATACCGGGGCACTGATGGCATCCGGATTATTCGGTGTCGGGCGTATTAAAGGAATTGATCGGCCTGCGCTTGCCCCAACGTTACCTACTATTCATCAGAATAAAGGATTTTTGTTTCTTGATGTCGGGGCAAATGCGGAAACAAAGCCGGAGAATATGTTGCAATACGCGATCATGGGAGCAATTTATGCAGAGAAAGTGATGCATCGTCCCAACCCAAGAATTGGCCTTCTGAATATCGGTGAGGAAGCGGGAAAGGGAAATGAACTGGTGAAAGAGGCCTATAAGCTGTTGAGTAATGCGCCAATCAACTTTGTCGGCAACGTGGAATCACGTGAGCTGCTTGAAGGTCCAGCCGATGTGATTGTGGCAGACGGATTTTCGGGCAACATGGTGCTCAAGAGTATTGAGGGTACGGCTATGTCATTAATGAAGCTGCTCAAGGAAACGCTAGGCAGCTCTCTATATACAAAAGTACTGACCGGTCTCATGTACGGGAAATTAAAATCTGTGAAGCAGCATATGGACACATCAGCATATGGCGGCGCGCTTCTCTTTGGCCTTGCGGCACCAATTATTAAAGTGCATGGCGCGGCTAAGAGCGAAGCCGTGTATACGGCGATTAAACAAGCACAGTTGCTGATTAAAGAAGATGTGGTTGGAACCATTGAACACACGTTCCATGATAAGCAGTATGACTGGATGAACAGTAAGGTCTGATAGATGTTAAAAAAACTCGGCGCCTGCCGAGTTTTTTATTTTTGAATTAATTCACAAAAGAGATGATTAATCCCATTGATACGGAGTTTCTTGATAAACATAGTAGTTAAGCCAGTTGGAGAAGAGCAGATGCGCGTGAGAACGCCAAATGTTCAAAGGTTGTCTCTCAGGATTATCACTAGGGAAATAGTGTTTTGGCAAGCTTGGATTAATTCCTTTCTTTAAATCACGTTGGTATTCGGTAGCAAGCGTTCCCGTGTCGTATTCGAGATGTCCGGTAATCATTATTTGTTTCCCATGATTCGCCATCAGGATAAACGGGCCTGCTTCTTCTGATCCGGAGAGTACATGGATCTCCGGATGCAGAGCCAAAGCTTTGCGATCGACATCTGTATAGCGGGAATGCGGCGCAAAAAAAACGTCATCGAAACCGCGAAGCAGTTTTTCTTTGGGTGCATAGAGTGTGTGCGGGAACACCCCTGATAGTTTTTCGGGATAGCGAATCTTATCAATACCAAAGTGATAATACAATGCGGCCTGAGCTCCCCAGCAAATATGCAAGGTGGACGTAACATGACTGTCGGCCCAATGCATGATTTCTGTCAACTCTTCCCAGTAATCTACCTCAGAAAAAGGCATCCGTTCTACAGGTGCGCCTGTAATAATCAGGCCGTCAAATTTTTTATGTTTTACTTCGTCAAAAACGGTGTAGAATTGATCGAGATGAAGATGACTCGTATTTTTGGATTGATGGGTTGCGGTCTTCATGAACGACACATTTACCTGCAACGGGGTATTACTCAGATGGCGGAGCAATTGTGTCTCTTCCATCTCTTTTTCAGGCATCAGATTTAATATTAATATATTTAATGGACGAATGTCTTGGGTAATTGCACGATCTTCGTCCATAACAAAAATATTTTCATTTTCAAGAATTTCGCGCGCCGGAAGCAGCTGCGGTATTTTTATTGGCATTACATCAGTTCTCCTCATGGTTTACTTGGCATTTTTATTATAAACTGTTTTTAATCAATCGACTAGTTTCTTAATGAAAATGAGCATTAAAGAATTTGTAAAAGAATGTCGAGAATAAAAATATAGGTAAAATTAAACAAAAGAGGCAGGTAATCGGTTCTGAATATAGATAATACGCGTGAAACATTCGCAATTGTTTTGAAACAGCCTTTTAATTCACTAATAGTATCATAAATACAGATAGAGCGACATTTTAACACAATAAGAGATTATATAATCGTAAAAGTTTAGCAGAAGCCATCGCATCCTGCGGCTCGCCGGACACTAGGATATCCATGGGCGTTGAGACGGTGCCAGATGTTTGGTGAAGCTAAGCTTTATATTAAATTGTGGGAGGTTTGATTATTTTGGCAGCAGGAATCATGCACGCGTTAAACAGAGATATTGAAAAAAAGTCAAAAAAAATATTTGAGGGAATATCGAAAGGACGAAAGAAGGCGCTCACTGACTGGTTCAGTGATCGATGGGCTGAGTTGGAAAATGCAAATCAGATTGTCAATAGTTATGATGAACGAGGAACAGACATAACAGCTGCGATGAAGGATCAGTTGAAACATAGTGATTCTTTTATTGAGTTCATGTTGCTCGATGAACATGGAGACGTCCTAGTCACAACATGTGAGAAGCATCTTAGTAGTTCAATGGCGGATCTGCCCAATTACGAGTATGCTTTGCAAAATAAAAAATTAATGTACGGACCATACATAGATGAACGTACATTAAATCTTGATTTAAGCAGATTTCATTTTTCAGATGAAGTAACTTTAATGTTTTCTTTGCCAACTGTGAATGGGAAAGGGATTCCTAGAGTCTTTATGGGAAGGGTTCTGAATGACACGATGAGCAATGTTATTCAGGATGAAGACACGCATGTGTATAAGGACTCAGGTGACAACTATTTGTTCATGGTACGATCCAACCGAAATATTTTACCAGGTACAGCGATTTCACGAAGTCGATTTGAAGACGATACGTTTACGCTCGGCGATAATCTTAAGGATGGCGTACGTACCGCAAAGTGGGGTAGGGTTCAAATTGAAAAACATACAGAGTTTGAGGTTCGGTTTATCGATCCGAAAACTGAAAAATTGCATCCCGGCATACAAAAAACGATTGATAATGGCAGCAATTTAGATACTTGGCCGGGATACCCGGACTACCGGCATATCATGGTTGGCGGAAAGGGAACGTTGATTCGTCCGCCACATTCAGATGAAGTATGGGGGATGATGTGTGAGGGAGACATATCGGAGATCTATAATTTTAAGAGTTTGAATCTACGTATAACTGTTTATTTTTCGGTTGCGGCCCTGATCGCGTCTGTAATAAACGGTATTGGTTTTCATCATTCGCTTAATTTCGGCATAGGGTGTACCGTGGCGACATGGTTGATACTCTCCTCATCCGTTTTTTTCGCTGCAAAAAATATGGTGACTTCGCCGATCAGAAAAACGGTTGGGATACTCCAAGAAATTGCAGAAGGTGAGGGAGATTTATCGAAGCGCCTTAAAAAAAATTCAAATGATGAGATCGGTGAACTATCACGATGGTTCAACAAATTTATTAACAGTCAAATGGCAATGATCAAGCGTGTCGGTGTGTCTGCCAACTCATCTAAAAGTGTATCAGCGACTGTGTCGAAGATGACAAAAAAAATAGCTGGCGGCATGGATCTTGCCGGACAAACTGTGGATGAATTAGTGCTAACAGCAAAAGAGCAGAATGGCGTTTTTCAAAACGCTCGCGATCATTTTAATGGCCTTTCTGCGTCCATCCAAGAGATGGGCTCGTTAATTCATGAAGTGAGCGCGAATACCGATGATACCAAAGACCGAATGCTTCGAGCGAATACGGCGTCCTCTGTTGCGCTTGAACTGGCTAGTGGTCTTGAACGCGAAATGGACGGAACAATGAAACGAATCAATCAACTACATATACAGTCTGAGGCCATTACCAAAGCAGTTACCGTGATCAATGATATTAGTGAACAGACTCAGCTACTCGCGCTTAATGCGGCTATTGAAGCTGCACGCGCCGGAGAGGCTGGAAGAGGTTTCGCGGTTGTGGCCAAGGAAGTGTCGAAGCTCGCTGAGCAAACAGAACAAGCAACGCAATCAGTTGGCGAACTTGTTCGGAATATACAGGAAGAGACAAATCGAACCTTGTCTGATATCAAGAATACGAGTGATATGGTAAATCAATCGACAACACAAATTAAATCGACAGTCAGCACTTTTAATTTTATTACCAAAAATGTTGGCGATATCTCGAAAAAAACAGATCAATTACTCGATATTACAACAAAGGAAAGCGGAGATCTAGATGACATTGTGCAATCAATTAACCATTCCGCCGATGAGATAGAAATGAGAACCGCTCAAGACGCCTCAAGCAGCGAGGCGTCGATTGATACGCTTCGTTCTGTATCCGAAGAAATTGTACGTCTCAAACAGATCACTGATAATCTTGACTATGTATCTAATCAAGTGCAAACTATGGTTTCTTCATTCAAAACTGTGTAAATTCTGTAAAAGACTCTCGTATCAATCAGTAGATGATTGGTGCTTTTTTTATATTTATCAAAATAATAGTGTTTTTTCAGAAATCAATTAACAAGGAAATACACGTGTCTGAAAACGCTGCAAAAGGCTATGCTATCAGTTTTTATTACATTTTCGAATTGTCTAAATAGTAAAAACGATGTAAGATATTCTTACATAGATAATGACTATATGCTCATAATAAATTACTATGATCTTTAAAGAGCCGCATTAAAAACAGAGAAAAGATAGAACTATATTGCGGGGGTGAGTTCTACATAAAATTATCTGAGTTTTTAAAGTTGTTTCGCTTTTATAAAAAGGAGGGTTAAAATGAAATTAAAGAAAATTATTCCACTATTGGCAGTTATTTCTTTATTATTAGGGGTTATTGGCGGGTGCTCTTCAAAATCAGGTGGTTCCAGTGGTAAGACTGTTATCGAAATCGGAAGTCAATCCCCGCTATCCGGTGGTAGCGCAACTCTTGGAGATGCGATCCGTCTTGGAGCTGAATTGGCGATTAGCGATCAAAAAGCGGCATTTGAAAAAAAGGGATTTACTATTAAGTTGAAAGACCTTGATGATCAAGGAGATCCCAAAAAAGGTGTGGCAAACGCTCAGATTCTCGCATCTGACAAAAATGTGCTAGCCCTTGTCGGTCACTTGAACTCAGGCGTTGCAATTCCTTCTTCCGAAGTTTATGAAAAAAATAGCCTACCGATGGTTTCTCCGGCAACAACAGCTACTGTTGTTACGGATCGTAAATTGAAAACTGTTAACCGTATCTGCGCACGTGACGATTTCCAAGGTCCTGCCGGTGCAAACTATGCAATTAAAACACTGAAAGCTAAGAAGATTTTCGTTATCCAGGATAAAACAGCTTATGGCTCCGGTCTTGCGGACCAATTCAGAAATCAAGCTAAAAAGCTTGGTGCAGATATTGTCGGTTATGAAGGCATCACAGTTGGTGAAACTGACTTCAATGGCGTGCTCAGCCAAGCCATGACAAAGAAACCTGATCTGATCTACTTTGGCGGTGTTTATGCAGAAGGTGGACTTATCATTAAACAAGCACGTCAAAAAGGATTTGACGGTCCGATCATGGGCGGCGACGGTCTTGACTCTTCTTCCACCGTACAAATTGCCGGCGATGCAGTTAAAGGTGTATACCTGACATCTGTTGCCGGAGATGTTACGAAAACAGAAAAAGGTCAGGAATTTGCTAAGAAATACAAAGAAAAATTCGGTAAAAATGTTGAATCATACTCAGCATATGGCTATGATGCTGCGGGTGTCATTCTTAAAGGGCTTATGAAAGCAATCGATGACAATGACGGCAAGAAACCAACTCGCGAACAAGTAACTAAAGCAATCCGCGCAGTCAAAGACTACGATGGAGTGACAACGAAAGTAAGCTTTGATGATAAAGGTGACAACAAATTCGCTAAAGTTTACATTTATAACTTCGATCAAGCGAAATATCCACCGGTTCAAAAAGCTGAAATCAGCCAGTAATAAGTAAATTGCTACTATTTTAAGTAGTGAATGGTCAATAAATATCTGATGTGGACTAAAAGGGTATGGAGCATTAGGCTATACCCTTTTAGGATTTATTAAAAGGAAATTTCACATAATATAGGACTGAGAATGTCTCTTTTACCATTAAAAATACATCTAATTTAAACAACTAGTTTGGGAAAGTGGTGAGATAATGCTCGCACATATTATTCAAAACTTGCCCCAAGTACTCATTGATGGCCTGACGCTTGGCGTTGTTTATGCAGTCGTAGCGATCGGTTATACAATGGTTTATGGCATTCTCGAATTGATTAACTTCGCACACGGCGACGTGTTCATGACAGGTGCCTATATTGGAGCGACTATTCTATTTCTATTGATGGGGTTCGGGCTTTTATCTTCATTACCTGCTCTGATTGTTTTCTTAATTGTAATCATCTTAGCAGGGACAGTGACCGGTATGTTGGGCGTTGGCATTGAACGTGTCGCATATAGACCGTTGCGACGAAAGAACGCGCCTAAATTAATCGCACTGATCACATCAATTGGTATTTCTTTTGTGCTCGAGGACGCTGTTCGGTTTATCGCGGAACTGAAAACAGGGAACTATATTATTACGGCTCCTTCGATGTTTAACCATAAATTCAATATTGATATTCATCATGTGCTGCCGTTTTTTAACAACGCCACATTCCAAGCATCCTTTTTGTTGGTACTCGTTGTAACCATCATCATGCTTATCTCCTTAGATCTTTTTGTAAACAAGACAAAGTGGGGAATGGCGATGCGTGCGGTTGCTCAAGACCGCGACACTGCCTCTCTCATGACAATTAATGTTAACCGTGTCATCTCTGTAACCTTTTTTATAGGTTCTGCACTAGGCGGAGCAACAGGCGTTCTTTTCATGATCCAATACGGCACAATTAACCCTTATATTGGATTTATCTTGGGTATCAAGGCGTTTACTGCTGCCGTCCTTGGTGGAATTGGTAACATCCGCGGTGCAATGTTCGGGGGCGTTATGCTTGGTCTTCTTGAAATGTTTGCAGCTGCCAACCTTTCTATAATTACTAACGGCGCTATGGGTGCCGAATATAAAGACGTATTTGCTTTTATTATTCTGATTCTGGTACTTATCTTCAAACCAGAAGGCTTATTTGGCAAAGCCGTCGTAGAGAAAGTGTAGGTGGAAAGTGTGAGTGCATTCTTTGGAAAATTTATGCAAAGCAAAAAGAATCAAATCATCTTGTTTATCGCGTATGTTGTTCTGGCAGGAGCGGGACTTTTCTTGCTCCCTGATTCGACAATTGCGTTCTTGATGCTGCTTTTCTCAATTCTGATACTGTACCATCTAAACTTTAATTTGAGGGCGAAGTGGATTTCGGGCATTGTGATCCTCGCCATCATCATGCCTTTTATTGCAAGCCAAAGTGATTCATATCAAACCTACATGGAAGTTGGAACACTAGTCGGCATCTATTGTGCAATGGCATTAGGACTTAACATCGTTGTCGGATTTGCCGGATTGCTCGACCTTGGATTTATCGCCTTTTTCGCGGTTGGCGCGTACTCTTACGCAATCTTTGCCAGCGAACAAGCCTCTAAATTCATGCCTTTTGGTCATTATCCGCTTCCGGGAGGTTCCTTTTGGATCTTTATCATTGTTGGTGCAGCCGTTGCGGCACTATTTGGTATCCTGCTTGGTGTCCCTGTTCTGCGTGTCCGTGGTGATTATCTGGCAATAGTTACATTGGGATTCGGCGAGATTATTCGAATCCTTCTAAACAATATGGATCATCCAATTAATATTACGAATGGATCGATGGGTATCGCTTCGATTACCCCGCCTAACTTTTTTGGAATTAGTATTGGGAGCTCCAGCCAATTCTACTACATCGTCTTCGGCATTTTTCTAGTTGTCATATATGTCGTACGTAAATTAGAAAATTCAAAATTAGGAAGATCTTGGAAAGCAGTACGAGACAATGAAATTGCCGCTCAGGCGATGGGAATTCCGTTGGTCAAGACAAAGTTGGCTGCCTTCGCGATTGGCGCCTCCTTCTCGGGAATGATGGGAGTCGTTTTCGCTGCAAAGCAAATGTTCGTAGACGCCACGAGTTTTACTTATCTAGAATCGACGATGGTACTTGTAATGGTTATTCTTGGTGGAATGGGCAGTGTCCCAGGAGTCATTCTTGGCGCGGGAGTTGTTATCATCCTTAGAACTCAAGTACTAACCAACATTTCTAACTGGTTATCATCAATTAGCGCAGACTATGGTATCTCAATCCCGCCTGCAATATCACCTGAAAAAATGCAGCTTCTCATCTTTGGATTGTTGCTGATCATCTTTGCCTTGTATCGAACACAAGGGCTAATTCCGCATAAAAATCGTAAAGTAAATGTTGAAGTGCTGAAGAAAGAATCTGCTGAAGCTGCATTGGCTCGTGATAAAGCCACATCAGGAGGTGCCGACTCGTGAATATTTTGGAAGTAAAGAATCTCACAAAAAACTTCGGAGGTTTGACGGCAACCTCAGATATTACAATGAATGTCGAAAAAAATTCAATTACTGCAGTTATTGGACCAAATGGTGCGGGTAAGACAACATTCTTCAACATGGTGACTGCTGTTTATAAACCTACTTCCGGAGATATTTTGCTTAACGGAAAATCACTCGTCGGTTTAAAACCACATCAGGTTTCTCAATTTGGAATTACACGTACCTTTCAGAACATCCGATTATTTAATGAAATGACGGTATTGGAAAATGTGCTCGTGGGTATGCATCAAAACCTGAAATCCCACTGGATTGGTACTTTACTACAGTTACCGCATATTCGGAAAATTGAAGAGGCGGCAAAAGTTGAAGCCTATGATATCCTGAAGTATGTAGGACTTGAGGATTATGTTAATGAGAATGCTGGGAATCTAGCTTATGGGGCTCAGCGCCGCTTGGAGATCGGGCGCGCAATGGCTGCAAAACCTAAGATCCTATTGCTTGACGAACCGGCAGCAGGAATGAATCCAAAGGAAACTGATCGTTTGACAAGTTTGATTCATGATTTGCGTACGAAGCTTGATGTTACAATTATCCTTATTGAACACGATATGAAGCTGGTTATGAAAATTTCCGACTATATTTATGTTTTGGATCATGGTGAACTGATTGCTTCCGGAAAACCCGACGAGATCAGGACCAACAAAAGAGTTATTGAAGCATATCTCGGCAAGGGGGCGGTTGCGAATGACTGATACTGCTTCGAAGCATTTTCTCGAAGTTAATAAAATCGAGAGCTTCTACAGCCAAATTCAAGCGCTGGAAGGTGTTGAATTGCACATTGATCAAGGGGAAATTGTCACTTTGATCGGAAGTAATGGTGCTGGAAAATCGACAACGTTAAAATCAATTAGTGGGCAAGTTCGACCAAAGAAAGGCTCAATCATTTTTGATGGAATGGATATCACAAAAAATCAGGCTCATCAGACAGCATTGCTCGGAATCGCACAGGTTCCTGAAGGACGACGCATTTTCCCTAGACTTTCTGTACGTGAAAATCTTCAAATTGGCGCGTTTTCAGTTAAGGATAAGAATGTAATTGCAGAACGGATGGAGCGTGTATTCACTTATTTTCCGCGACTAAAGGAACGGCTCAATCAAAAGGGTGGAACAATGAGTGGTGGCGAACAACAAATGTTGGCAATTGGACGCGCACTTATGATGAAACCAAAGCTGCTGATGCTTGACGAACCCTCAATGGGGCTCGCTCCAATTATCGTCGAGCAGATTTTTGATATCATCAAGGAAATGAACAAAGAGGGCATGACCATTTTGCTTGTTGAACAAAATGCGTATCAAGCTCTTCAAATCGCTGATAGAGGTTATGTTATCCAAACCGGTAAAATTGTACTTGATGGAAAGGGTAGTGATTTGATGAAAAATGAACAAGTGCGTGAAGCGTACCTTGCTTAAACTGACGCAAATCAAAAAGTAATGAAAAGTACCGGATTAACCTTTTGGTTAGTCCGGTACTTTTTACTACTGGTACGAAAATAAAAATTTTACGGAAACAGGTTAAATGGTTCGTATCGTCCCAATACCTTATATTTGATTGGCAAGCATTGATCACTATATAATTATGTCAACTACATTTATACAGGAAGGAGCCGCATCATACCATGAATTGGTTACACAAGCTGTTTCATGGGAAGAAATGCGTACTTTGCCATCGACATACATCGGGAATGAGAAAATACATGGATGATCATGGTCACTTAATTTATGTCTGTCCTACGTGCAGTGGTTATGCAGAACGAAGAGCCTTTAGAAAGTTGAAGTAGTAGAGGAGGACAATGAATAACGATGCAACATAATATATATGCGGCTGAAAGTGCAGATATTAAACACTTTGTCTCTGGAGAAAAGAAGAAAAATGATCACTATTTGCATGCGGTCATTCGCTTTGATGGTCTAATTGATGAGAAAATGCTTGGTCAAGCCATTCAAGAAACGCTTCCTGTGCTGCCGTTGCTTGAATGCCGCTATGTTGAAAGTGATGATAAAGCATATTGGGAAGAAGCGGGATGGAGCGGTCAAGACATGGTACTTGTCGTGGAGACAGACGATGTGGAAGATTCTATTCAGAAAAATCTAACCGTTAAGTTGAACGAAAAAATAGGTCCTCAATTACGGATCGCCATTGTGCGGAATAATGATCAGGATTCGTTAGCGATCATACTGAACCATATGATTTGTGATGGCGGAGGATTTAAAGACTATCTGTATTTGTTAAGCTCGTGCTATACGCGGCTTGCAGAGAGGAAACCAACTGCTGAAGCGTTGATAACCAATCCGCACCCGCACACACGCAGTATTCATCAAGTCTTTGACACGATGAACGCAGAGCAACTGGAGCAAATTAAACACGCGAAGCTGACTAATTATAAACAGAGTAAGATAGATCATCTTCCACTTGCTGGGGACGAGAATAATCCGTTCATCATTACCCATGAGGTGAAAGCATCTCAATTTGATTATATAAAAAACTATGCGAAAAGTAAGGGTGCGACTATAAACGATGCACTGTTTGCGGCATATGTCTGCGCATTGTCTGAAGTAGTGAACGCAAATCCTATTGTTCTTGATTGTCCGGTTAATTTACGCGCTTATTTGCCAGTTGGCAGCCGGCCCGGATTTTGTAACTTAACTTCAAATATTACTTGTGTCGTGCCGAGTCATGTTGGGGAAAGTTATGATGAAGCACTGATGAGCGTCAGAAAAGTAATGGAAGTGGAAAAGGGGAGCCTCGAGCCGCTCCGAGTTTATTGGGACTTGGAAGAAGCGTATCAAAACCATACACTCGCAGAAGCAAAAGGAATTTTCCCAACTATTTACAGTATCCCTGTTAATGGAATGACGAATATTGGCATCGTTGATGAGCAGAAGTTAAGCTTTGCGGGACTTGTTATTCGTGATGTGTTTATTTCAGGCTCGATTAAATATGCGCCTTATTTTCAGATTGCGGTAACAACCTTTAGAAAAAAAATGACATTCTGCACAAATTTTCACGGCACACAAGAAGACCACCATTTTCTTGATGCCTTTGTTAATCAAATAATCAGCAAACTGCCTCACGCATAATAAAAATCGAGAGCCCATAGGACTCTCGATTTTTATTATGCTCGAATCTGATTGTATAATTGATAGGCAGTATCGCTGATTGTCATTCGATCGACTGAAGCAGGTGACTGCTCTGATTGGATCTGATTGATCTGCCGATTCAAACCTGAGATACTCGTTTCAATGCGAGTGAGTGACTCTGTGCCCGACCCAGAATCAGTATGGAAATGAATTTGATCCGCCTGATACTGTAATGCCTTCTTTTCTTGCCTTAAGGCTGCAAGTTGATTATAGGTATTTTTCATCGATTGACCTGTTGTAATCACTGTCCGAATCTGAGGAATCGGCATCGAAATCCACCCCGGATCATTGTTTTGTCTCCATTATATATGCATGCTGATTATGGAAAAGAGACTAATGGACCGAGTTTTTATAAAAAAGGCATATTGCAGGATAATAGACATGTGATTATGTGCTCACTGATGGGCTTTTAAAGAAGCCAAGCGAGCTATTTTTCTTCAGAAACGTTCGTGACTTTTTCGTGTTTGAACATTTTTCGAAAACAATAATACAGAAAAGCCGCTTTGACGGTCAGATCAATTCCTTGAGCGATCCATATTCCGGCAATGCCCATGTTGCCTTGCACGCCAAGTAAATAAATGAAGAGAACACGAATGCCCCACATACCAATCGCTGTACTGTACATTGGTGTCTTTGTGTCGCCTGCGCCTTGAAGTGCCCCCGCGAGCACTAAGCCGATCGCAAGTGGGGGCATAAAGAAGGCGTCAATGCGCATCGCTAAGGTGATCATAGCTGCCGTGCTAACATGATCCGTAAACCATCCGGCAAAAAACGGTGTCAGGAAAAAGAGCAGGATTCCAGTAACAATCATAATCACTACTGAAATCATAGCCGCCAGCAACCCATAGGAATACGCTTCTTTATATTTTTTTGCCCCAAGCTTTTTTCCAACGAGTACTGTTGCCGCAACACTTAAGCCCAACCCGGGTAGATAAGCAAAGGTCTCAATATTTTCGGCAATAGCATTTGCCGCATAAATTTCTGTCCCCATATGGACAATTAAGCCAAGATAAACAACTTGGCCGAGCCGCATGATCAGCCGTTCGCCAGTTGCAGGAATGGATAAACGGATAATCTCCAAAGTGATCGATTTATTGCGAACGCGCTTAGGCCGCCAAAAGGAGAAGTGAACTGAAGATCGACGAATTGCCAAATAGAGCATTAGGGCACCGAAAATTCTTGTTAGAACAGTTGCTGCAGCGGCACCGCCCACGCCAAATCCAGTAAACTGGAAGATGCCAAAAATTAATACATAGTCCAGAATGATATGGATGATATTCATCCAGAAGCTGATCATCATGGGTGATACGGTATTGCCGGAAGCACGCAACACGTTTCCAAAGTTGAGCATTAATGAAATGACAAGTGAAGGTGTGCCGACAATACGGAAATACAATGCGCCTTGACTGAGCACATCATCGCTTGCCCCCATTAGATGAAGGAGTTGTTCCGCAAAAAATAACGTCAGCACGCCAAATAGAAGCCCGGCTATTAGCGTAATCCATGTTGACAGGCGCGCCGCTTCACGAGCGCTTTCGATATCTCCCGCGCCAATATGTTTCGCGATAATCGAGGAAGTACCAATACCAATGGCCATGAATACGGCGATATACACTGCGAGCAGCGTATTGGCGACACCTACTGCAGTTACTTCAACTAAACCGAGCCGAGCAACGAATAATGTATCGACAAAGCCGACAACGGTTTGCAGGAGGCTCTCGACCATAGCGGGAATAGCTAGGGAGAGCACTTCTCGGCTTTTTTTCTTTAATGAAACGTCCAAAACATGCAACACAACCTTAATTTTAAATCACATAATGCTTTAAGTCGTTTTTTGTCCTGAGAGTTCCTGTTTTGAAAGAATGTTAAGATTTCGATCAAATTCATAGACTACAGGCACTCCAGTTGGCACATCAACGTGTATAATGTCCTCATCGGATATGTTCTCAAGAAATTTAACGAGTGCACGCAATGTGTTACGATGGCTGACAACCAAAACGTTTTTTCCTTCCAAAAGAAGCGGAGCAATCTGATCAGCCCAACATGGAAGGACGCGTTCAAACGTTGTCTTTAAACTTTCTCCACCGGGCAGTAATCTTCGATCAACATGTTTGTATCGCAAATCATGAATCGGATGTCTTGGATCGGACTCGTCGAGCATCGGCGGCAATGCATCGTAGCTTTTCCGCCAACGACTTACCAGCTCTTTGCCGCGTTGTTCCGCTGTTTCAGCCTTGTTCAAGCGTTGCAGTGCGCCGTAACTGCGTTCATTAAGTCGCCATGTTTTGTGAACAGGAAGCCATTCCTGTTCCATCGCTTCTAATATGTAATTAAGAGATTTAATGGAGCGTTTCAACACAGACGTGAACGCGTAGTCAAAAGTAATATGCTGCTCCGCAAGTCTCAATCCGGCATTTTTTGCTTCCTCAATCCCCTTTGCCGTCAGTTCCACATCTTCCCAGCCGGAAAAAAGATTGGATTTGTTATAGTCACTTTCTCCATGTCGCACGACAACTAGTCTCATTATGATACCTCCGAATAACGCAATCATTAGCGAACCTATGAAATCCTTGTTACCTGATAGTATACTGTATTGAAAATGTTTTTCCAATTGTGCCATGGCGGAAAAAGTCATATGGCAACGAATATTTATCTAAAGCCGATCAATCGTTCAAAGCTTTTTTACATAAATAGTGGTTACAGAAGATGTGTCGTTATATAATGTCTGTAAAGTTACCAATGCAGGAATGTTCAGAGAGAGGAATGATGAGAATGAAACTTACAGCAACAGAGATTGAAATTGCCGAGATACTTGAAAAAGACGCACGGCTCACAAATGATGAACTTGCGAAAATGATGAATTTAAGTGTGGATCAGACGGGTCAGATCGTAAAGAAACTTGAGGATGAGAACGTGATCGTGCGCTACGTGTCGCTTGTTGATTGGACGAAAATAGATGGGCATCAAGGCGTTACGGCAATGATTGATGTCAAAGTAACACCGAAACGCGATGTGGGCTTTAATGATGTGGCCGAACGTATTTATCGCCATAAAGAGGTGAAATCCGTTTATCTTATGTCCGGAACCTATGATCTTTCTGTTCAGGTCGAGGGACAATCGGTAAATGAAGTGGCTCATTTTGTCACGCAAAAATTATCCACGATCGATGGCGTCATTTCTACGACGACGCATTTTGTCTTGAAGAAGTTCAAGCATGACGGAACCGTTTATGATTCAAATGATCGAGATAAACGAATTGTGGTGTCACCGTGATGGCAATCAAAACTTCCTACTTGGCAAATCATGTTCGGACGCTAAAACCGTCTGGTATACGGAAATTTTTCGATGCGACAGCGGGAATGAAGGATGTCATATCACTTGGAGTCGGAGAACCTGACTTTGTGACACCATGGAACGTGCGAGAAGCTGCCATTCTCTCCTTAGAGGATGGATACACCTCTTACACAGCAAATGCCGGGATGCTTGAATTACGCGAAGCCATTGCAAAGTATGTGGATGATTATTATTGCGTCACCTATGATCCGGAAAAAGAAATTACTGTGACTGTAGGTGCAAGTGAAGCAATTGACATCGCACTGCGCGCTATTCTGGACCCGGGTGATGAAGTGCTCGTTGTTGAACCTTGCTTCGTTTCCTATGCTCCGCTCGTCACTTTAGCAGGCGGAGTTCCGGTTATTGTTGAATCGAAAAAGGAAAATGATTTTAAGGTTCAGTCCGAACAGCTTGAAGCCGCTGTTACAGATCGAACCAAGGCGATTATGATTTGTTCGCCGAACAATCCAACCGGATCAATGCTTAGCAAGCGGGAAATGGAACAGATCGCGAATGTCGCTAAAAGGCATGATTTGTTGATTCTGTCCGATGAAATCTATGCAGAACTGGTTTACGATGATTTATACACAAGTTTCGCCGCAATTGAGGGGATGAAGGACCAAACTATTCTTGTCAGCGGTTTTTCAAAAGATCTGGCGATGACCGGCTGGCGCCTAGGCTATGTCTGCGCGCCAAGAGAAATTACTCAGGGTATGCTCAAAATTCATCAATACGCGATCATGTGCGCGTCAACCATGGCGCAGCACGCGGGTTTAGAGGGACTTCGCCATGGCCGTACCGATATGGCGGAAATGCGTAAAAGTTATCGGCAGCGCCGCAATTACATCGTCCAATCATTGAATGAAATGGGGCTGCCGTGTTACAAACCTGAAGGAGCGTTCTACACGTTCCCAAGTATTGAAGCGACCGGCATGAACTCAGAAACTTTCGCGACTCGCTTACTTCAAGAAGAACGCGTGGTTGTGGTTCCTGGCAATGCGTTCGGTGACAGTGGCGAGGGACATGTGCGCTGCTCCTATGCCACATCGATGAGCCAGCTGCAAGAAGCGATGAAGCGCATGCGCCGATTTGTGGAGAAACTATAAGATAGAAGAAGAAAGCCGTTCCAATTGCAAATGCGGGCGGCTTTCTTACATACATAGATACACTGAGTACATTCAAAAAAGGAGTGGACGGATGTTTCCAGTATTAAAAACCGAACGATTGGTATTAAGAGAGATCGTTTATGAAGACGCTCGAGATATTTTTAATTGCTTTTCAAATGATCATGTGACACGTTATTATGGTCAGGATAACTTAACAAGCATTGAACAGGCACAGCAGTTTGTCACATTTTTTTCGCGGAATTACAGTGAAAAACGCGGCATCCGATGGGGTATTGAACGGAAGGAGCAGCCAGGGCTTCTCGGAACGATTGGGTTTAACGCATGGTCATCAAAACATAGGAGAGCTGAAATCGGTTACGAGCTCCATCCACAATATTGGCGTAAGGGATATGCCAAAGAAGCTGCTTCGAAAGTTATATCCTATGGATTTAATGACCTTCACTTAACGCGTATTGGTGCTGTAGTTTTTACTGAAAATGCTGCATCGAATGGATTATTAACAAATTTAGGATTTGAAAAAGAAGGACTTCTAAAAAATTATATCTATCAAAACGGGATTCCGCATGATACGATTGCGTACGCATTACTGCCGGAAAAATAGTCACCAAAAAAGAAAAACGCTCAGTTGATGTGAGCGTTTTTCTTTTTAAAGTTCTTCTGTTCTGCCAATATAATTAAGTTTGAAACTTTGCCCGTCCAGTTGCAGTTTCGTCACGCTGCAATTAGGAACTTTCCCAATAGTTAAGTCTTCACCAATGAGTGCATAAAGCATGCAGCAAATATACAGTGAGTGAGTGACGATCAGAATTGTCGAAGCATCCGACTTCAGAAGACCGTCTTTTAATGCGAAAATGCGCGTTTTCAAGTCTTGATAATCTTCCGCGTAATCGATTGTATCCAACTGTTTGATACCGGTCAGCGCTTTGATTTTCAGATCAATCGATGACTTGCGGCTCATCCCCGGTTCGCCTACCGCTTTTCCGCCTTCTTCCCACATCACATCGTTATCGGCACCTTCAAAAAGTCCAAATGATGCTTCTCTTAAATCAAAAAGTTCTTTAATTGGTGTTTCACCATTGCCCGAGTGATCAAGAATGACTTGGGCAGTTTGTCGCGCTCTTCCTGTATCACTAGAAAAAGCAGCATCGAAAGCGAGAGACTGTTTTTTTAGTTTGTCTCCTAAATCAATCGCCTGTTGAACGCCTTTCTTAGTAAGCGGCGAGTCAGCCCATCCTTGAGAACGATTGAGCAGATTCAGCAATGTTTCACCATGACGAACAATATAAATTGTTTTCATTTTTTCACCTGATTACTTTTAGTTATACGATCACTTTCCCTCATCGTATCATGCACTGTAATTTATGTAAACGATTAACAAAACTATATTCAATAATACCTTGTATAACGATGCATTGAGCGCTTATAATCAATAAAAGAGGTGATTTTATGGATAAGGAAATTATGAGAGGCAGTATTGATATACTCATCCTTTCACTAATTGGGAAACAAGACACATATGGCTACGAAATTGTGAAGCAATTGAAGGCATCAAGCCAGGATCTTTATGAAATGAGCGAAGGCACCCTATATCCCGCGTTAAAACGTCTTGAGCGTAAAGAATGGATTCATTCGTACTGGGGTGACTCAGATGAAGGAGGAAGGCGCAAATATTACACGTTAACCGATCATGGAAAAAAGGCACTCAACGCTAAATTAAAAGAGTGGCATCAAGTCAATCGATTAATCAATGTGTGTACGGAGGGGACGGCATGGATAAAAAGTTTACGCGCTACATCAGCGAGATACTAAATGGATTAGATTGTGATGAAACAGAAAAGAAGGATCTTCAAGAAGAAATGGGCCAGCATCTTCAACTACTCAAAGAAGAGTATATGGGCAAAGGACTGTCCGAGAATGAGGCAGTTGATACGGCAATCCGATGTTTTGGAAAAGGAAACGAGCTTAGAAAAGAACTGAATCATTCGATCTCTCCTTTAAAAGTGCCTATTAAAATCTCTGTGATCATTTTGTTTAGCCTTTATGGGGTTGTGGCTCTTTCTGCCTTATTGTTGCTGAGAATAGTAGACCCGCTTTTTGAATTCCGTGGCTTCCAAAATTTACTGGATTCTCATTTTTTGTATCTTAATACAAATTTTATTCCACTGAGAACCATTTCTTATTATTTCTTGCATACCAATGAATTTAGTCCATCTTTAATCACCCATCTATTACTTTATAACATTATTCTATTTGTTCCGCTTGGTCTTTTTGTTCCAATACTATTTAGAAAAAAAAGAAGCTTACTACAAGTGATCAAAACTGCGTTCATTTGTGGAGCTATTATAGAATTTTTGCAATTAATTTTGCATTGTGGCACTCTTGATATTGATGATATAATCCTCTACGCTGTCGGGTCAGCAATTGGTTATGCAATTTTTAATATTATAAAACGAGTTAGTGAAAAGTATTTGAAACATCGTGTTTGGCTCTCGTAATGCAGTGTAACTTCTCAGCGATGGGAGGTTTTTTTATTCCTCTTTATACCGGCTCTCATTTGACAAATAACGCTGTATGCGCTATAAAAATAGTATTAGCACTCCGATTGGATGAGTGCTAATCGTTACGTATACAACCAATTATTATAGAGATGTTTGAGAAAGGGGATTACTGATGGCTACAAAAGAATTTAAGGCAGAATCCAAAAAATTGTTGGATATGATGATCCACTCAATTTATTCACAGAAAGAAATTTTTCTAAGAGAAATCATCTCCAACTCGAGTGATGCGATGGATAAAATCTTCTATCGCGCGCTGACTGACGACAAGCTTGATTTTGAGAAGGACAACTACTCTATTGAAATTACTCCGGACAAGGACAAGCGCACGTTGACGATTTCCGATACCGGAATCGGAATGACGGAGGAAGAACTTGAAGCTAATCTTGGAACCATCGCACAAAGTGGTTCTCTCAAATTTAAAACGGAAAATGAATCCAAGGATAACCATGACATCATTGGTCAATTTGGTGTTGGTTTCTATTCTTCATTTATGGTTGCTGACAAGGTCACGGTGATCAGCAAGGCACTGGATAGTGATCAAGCATACAAGTGGGAATCTGAGGGTGCGGACGGATACACCATTACTCCGGTTGAAAAGGATGCCGTGGGTACGGATATCATCCTAACTTTGAAAGAAGATACTGAGGATGAGAAGTACAGTGAGTATCTCGAGGAATACCGCTTGCGTCAGATCATCAAAAAGTATTCTGATTTTATTCGCTACCCAATTAAAATGGAAGTGACGGAAAGCCGCCCAAAGAAAGACAACGAGAAAGAATTTGAAGAAGTAAAAGAAGTTCAAACGATTAACAGCATGGTTCCTATTTGGCGCAAAAACAAATCGGAGCTGAAGGATGAAGATTACGAAAACTTCTATATGGAGAAGCATTACGGATTTGACAAGCCGCTCCGCTACATCAATATTCAGGCGGACGGAATGGTCCGCTACCACGCAATTCTTTACATTCCGGAAAGCATTCCGTTCGATTACTATTCCAAGGAATATGAAAAAGGTTTGGAGCTGTATTCGAACGGTGTCATGATTATGGAGAAATGTGCGGATCTGCTCCCAGATTATTTCAGCTTTGTTAAAGGCATGGTGGATTCCGAGGATCTGTCACTGAACATTTCACGTGAAATTCTCCAACAGGATAAGCAGCTCAAGCTGATCGCCAAGAACATTAATCACAAGATTAGAAAAGAACTTGAAAAGCTGTTTAAGGAAGATCGCGAGAAATATGAAACATTCTATAAAGCTTTTGGACGTCAACTGAAATATGGCGTCTACTCGGATTACGGTCAGCATAAAGATGATCTTCAAGATCTCTTGATGTTTTATTCATCCAAAGAAAAGAAAATGGTTACCTTAGACGAATACGTCTCGCGTATGCCTGAAGAACAGAAATACATCTATTATGCGGTTGGCGAATCGAATGAGAAACTTGACAAATTGCCGCAAACCGAACTCGTTGCCGACAAAGGCTATGAAATACTCTACTTTACTGAGGACATTGATGAATTTGCGATCAAGATGCTTCAGAAATATAAGGAAAAAGAATTCAAGTCGGTTTCTAGCAGTGACCTTGGTATTGAAGACGATAAGGACAAGAAGCAAGACGAAGCTGAAGAAAAGGCGAACAAAGGCTTGTTCGATAAAATGAAGGACGTTCTTACCGACAAAGTCAAAGGTGTTCGCGCTTCGAAACGTCTGAAATCCTACCCAGTATGC
Organism: Sporolactobacillus caesalpiniae; assembly: GCF_040513385.1. Lineage (NCBI taxonomy): Bacteria > Bacillati > Bacillota > Bacilli > Caryophanales > Sporolactobacillaceae > Sporolactobacillus > Sporolactobacillus caesalpiniae. Next base: position 212,394 of record NZ_JBEVCB010000006.1, on the reverse strand, counting down.
TTCGCGACCGAAGGCGAAGTATCGATTGAAATGGAAAAAGTGCTGAACCAAATGCCGAATAACGAAAATGTCAAGGCAGACAAGATTCTTGAAATCAACACGAACCATAACGTATTCAAATCGCTTAAGGCGGCGTTCGATCTGAATGACCGGCCAAAGGTTGATCTCTACACCAACTTGCTCTACAATCAGGCACTTCTGATTGAGGGCCTGCCGGTGCAAGATCCGGTTGCTTTCTCAAATAGTATTTGCGAATTAATGGGCTGATCCAGTATAGTAAAAACTGCTTATCTCCGAATAAATGGAAATAAGCAGTTTTTATTTTTTTTGAGTCAGGGGCAACTTTTTGATTGATAATGCAACCATACAGGGGAGATTTACTTTTTCAGCAGTGTTTGAATTTCGCTTTCAATCGCTTCCGGCTTTGTCCGTGAACCATAATAGTGCACAATCTTGCCATCACGATCAACTAGGAATTTGTTAAAGTTCCAAGTGATTTTTTTCTCGCCTGATTCATCCAACAAGTAACGGAAGAGTGGATTGATTTCCTTACCTTTCATCTTTGACTTTTGAAACAGAGGAAAAGTAACGCCGTAATTCAGCTTGCAGAATTCGGCGGTTTTTTCACTGTCGGCAAATTCTTGACTTAAAAAACTGTCACTAGGGAAGCCAAGCACTGTAAATCCTTGATCCTTATAGGATTCATACAGCTTTTCCAAACCATCATATTGAGGAGTGAAGCCGCATTTACTTGCAGTGTTGACGATGAGAAGCACTTGGTTTCGATAATCAGACAAGGGCACTGTCTCACTTCCCGTGAGCTTCGAGAATGAATAATCATAGATGGTCATTAGTTATCCTTCTTTCTATGTTTGTCAGGGTTATCTATAGTCTAGGCCGTGCTTGCACAATCTGCAAAGAAATTGCGTCAGAGTATAAACTATTGTGATAGACTTTTCGATAGAAGTACTAGGTAATATCTGACGAGTAAGACAGGATAATTCAGGTGCAAGGCGATTCTTTTCTAACTTTAATGCAAGGACAGAATCCGAAAAAACACTGAATACAGTTGGTGTTCCGTGCACTACTGGTTACACGGCTATGCCTACCGACTTAACAAGGAGATTGTAGACCATGGGACTAAGCAAACCACTTTATGATGAAATTAGCGAGGCTAAAAAGGGACCGCTTAACTTAATCACTGATGTTCCAGGTGTCACGGTCGGCAATACAACGATTATCTTGGATAAAATCAAAACTGGTGTGACGGCTGTCATGCCTCAGCAAGATAACCTTTTTTTGAATAAACTTCCGGCTGCGGCTCATGTGATTAATGGATTTGGAAAGAGTACAGGATTAATTCAAGTAAACGAGCTTGGGTCGCTTGAGACGCCAATCGTACTTACGAATACCTTTAGTGTCGGAACGGCGATGAACGCACTCGTGAGGTATATGCTGAACCAAAACAAGGACATTGGTGATACAACGGGTACGGTCAATCCGGTTGTAATGGAATGCAATGACGGAACAATCAGCGATATTCGCGCAATGGCTGTCAAAGAAGAACATGTTCATGAGGCGATCGACGCTGCCGGGACTGATTTTGCAGAGGGAGCAGTGGGTGCCGGAACCGGCATGTGTTGTTATGATTTAAAGGGGGGAATCGGCTCCGCGTCGAGGCAAATTGTTGTGGACGGCAAAACGTTCACACTTGGTGCGCTTGTTCTCTCCAACTTCGGTTTTCTACGTGATTTGGAAATTTTCGGCTGCCGCATCGGTGCCAAACTTGACGCATTTGATACTACTGTAAAAGAGATTGAAAAGGGGAGTATCATTGTCGTCTTGGCGACTGATCTTCCGCTGGATCATCGCCAGCTTACACGGATCTGTAAACGTGCCGGTGTTGGGATCACGCGAACAGGGGCGTTTGTAGGAAATGGCAGCGGGGAGATCGCATTGGCTTTTTCCACTGCCAATCGCATCGCTCACTATTCTGAAAAAAGTCTCGGCACCTACACGTGCATCAGCGAAAACAAGATGGATCAGCTGTTTCGAGCAACGGTTTCCGTTGTTGAGGAGTCAGTGCTAAGCTCTTTGGTACATGCGGAAACAATGAGTGATCGCCATGGTGACGTTCGAAAAAGTTTATTCGATAGGATTCAGGATATGCAAAAATCAAAACCGGATCCTGAAGTGGCTGAGCTGCTTCAACGTTTAGGTTTTCTAAATTTTAGATAAATCATTGAAAAATCGGTGAACGTTCGTTGAAAAAAGTGTTCCTGACGCGTATGTTGCGCTTCACGATTGAAGTACGCAATGGAACGTTTCAATGGCGGGTTACGAAACAATTGTTGGATGTTTTGAAATAAATGTAAACTAGATAAAGTAATGAAAAATAAATGGAGGATGATTAAAATGGACGGTACAAAACGTGCGGATATTCATATTGGAGCGACGGTGATGGTTGTGCAGAAGCAGGATCAGAGGACGGGTAAGTTAACTGAAGGTATTGTTAAACGAATTTTGACGAATTCGGCAGTTCATCATCGCGGTATTAAGGTCATGCTGGAAAGCGGAATAGTTGGGCGAGTGCAAGAAATTAAATAATTGAGTTTGGCTGCTTGTTGCCCGGTTTTATTGACGGATACATAGTTTATTATGTGGTAGTTCATCGGAGGTCAATCTATGCTTGTTTACGAAAACAAAACTAAAGGACTTGAAGCGTATTCACTTGATCGTGATCATTGGAATGACTTCGTAAAATTATTTGGCGAACGAGGGGCATGTGGCGGCTGTTGGTGCATGAGCTGGCGAATGAAAAAGGCAGAATTCGATGCTAACAAAGGCGAACAGAACAAGCAAGCGATGCGCCGTCTAGTAGAAAGCGGTGCCCCGATCGGTATGCTGTTGTATGATGGAGGACAACCGGCGGGATGGTGTGCCGCTGCACCGCGGAAAGAATATGTGCGATTGGAACGTTCTCGTGTATTTAAACCGATCGATGATCAGCCGGTATGGTCGATCAGCTGCTTATTCATTGCTAAATCGTATCGCAGACAAGGTTTGTCTTCAGAACTGATCCAGGCTGCGATTCACTATTGCAAGCAGCATGGCGCAACCATAATCGAAGCTTACCCGGAAGTTCCGTACGATAGAAATGTACCTGGCGCTTTTCTATGGAAAGGAATCCCGTCTGTTTTCAAAAATGCAGGCTTCGTAGAGACTGTCAGACGCTCAAAGTGGAAGCGGATGATGAGATATCAAATCAATGAGTAAGTCTAGTCTAACGAGGTAAAAAAGCAGTTTTCCACATGATGAATGGAAAACTGTTGCTGTATTGCCTATGGTTTGCGATCTATGCGATTGGTAATCCACCGGTTACGCCATAGATCTGTCCGGTGATGTAGCTGGATTCATCGGATGCGAGCAAGACATACACACTGGCTAGTTCTGCCGGCTGTCCGGCACGTTTGTATAGAGAGGATTGCCCAAATTTAGGAATGTCGTTTTGTAATTGACCGCCGCATACTTGTAGAGGTGTCCAAATAGGTCCCGGAGCAACCGAATTGACGCGAATTCCTTTTGATATCAGCTGTTTAGCGAGTCCTTTCGTAAATGCGGCAATGGCGCTTTTTGTAGGTGAATAGCTCAGAAGCTCCGGGCTTGGGTTATAGGCTTCTATGGAACTTGTGGTGATGATGGACGAGCCCTTTGGCAAGTGGGGCAAAGCGGCCTTGACTATCCAATAAAGGGGAAAGACATTGGTCTCAAAGGATTTACGCAAAACATCCGTTGTGATCTCTGATATACTCTTATAGGCTTGTTGCATGCCGGCGACAAGGGAGAGAATGTCCAACCCGCCAAGCTCTTGAAAGGCTTGATTGACCATTTTCTTGCAGAATCCCTCATCGGTCAAATCGCCGGGAATAAGCGTTGCTTTCTGCCCCGCTTCTTCAATTAACTTTTTAACGTCTTCGGCGTCCGGCTGTTCATAGGGCAAGTAATTGATGGCAACGTCAGCGCCTTCTCGAGCATACGCGATTGCTGCTGCGCGGGCTATTCCCGAGTCCCCGCCGGTGATCAGTGCCTTTCTGCCTTGAAGCTTACCGGAACCTTTATAACTTTTTTCACCACAGTCAGGTACCGGTGTCATGCGCGACTGCAACCCTGGGGCCGGTTGCTCTTGCTTCGGATAGGTACCGGATGTATATTCTTTTGTTGGATCTTCGACGACTGTATGAACCATAAATGATCCTCCTTTAAGGCTGTTCTTCTTATCCAATAAACCTTTGAAATTTCATACATAGCATGCGCAAGTGTGACTAAATTATTATTGGTAACTATGCGATCCATTGTCCTCTTTGGCTTTTAGAACCAAGAATGTCTTCTTCTAAATGAATGATCCGATGAGGAATAGGATTACATCGTTTTTAATAAGATGAAACAAGCCAAGTTTGGCTCATGCTTCTTGCGATTTGTGGTTGCAAATCGCAAGTCAAATCATAGTGTTACGAATACTGAAATCATTGAAAGCAGGTGAGATGCATGATTAGAGGTCCGTTGGAACTGTTCCGTGTGGTGTTAATCGTTAGTCTGTTAGGAGTGCTGATCGCTTCGGGAATGACGTTCATCTATCATCTCATTCATATGTCGGTGGGCGGATTAGGTTTTCTGTTGATTTTTATCGCAACATTGCTGTTCATTTTCGTGTTGTACCGGAACAAGTTTCAGTTTCATGGTTTTTTTCGCGGGAAACAGCTGCAAAAACTTCCTGTAAAGCTGACTTTAACACTGCTTGTGATCGCCGTTCTTCTCATTGTTATTGCTCCGATAGTGAGTTGATTTTTCAGGGGGAAAAGCTTATCAGTTTTTTGTAACAGAATCGACATAAAACGATTCTTAGGATTTGCGTGATGGTTGTATAATCAATCAATGGACGATTAGATACATATAATCACGGAATAAATATTATGTAAACTAAATTATTCGCTTTTACTCAGTTACATAAAACAACATCGTTTTAAACGCACCAAGAGGAGGAGAACTTTTGAATTCATTTACAACAAAAATTCCAGGAATCGCACTTGCCGCGATTTTAGCTTTTCCAGCATGGCTGGTGGGACTCTATCTGCCGATAATCGGCAGTCCAGTCCTTGGCATCTTGGTCGGACTTATTCTTTCATTTTGGAAAAAACCTGCATCGCTAAGTGCGGGTGTAACGTTTACAGGAAAGAAAGTCCTGCAATATTCCATAATTCTGATGGGCTTTGGGCTCAATCTATTTAACATTATTCGTGTAGGCGGACAAACATTGCTTCTGATGCTTTTCACATTGACTGTGGCTTTTTTGACCGCCTACTTTGCTGGAAAATTATTAAAAACAGAGAGCAGAACGACAACCTTGATTGGCGTCGGGACAGCAATTTGCGGCGGATCAGCGATAGCAGCGACCGCCCCGGTTATTAATGCGAAGGAAGAGGAGGTTGCGCATTCGATTTCAACAATCTTCTTGTTCAACGTGATTGCGGCTTTTCTATTTCCATTTCTCGGTCATTTAATCGGAATGAATGATCATCAATTCGGATTGTGGGCAGGAACGGCGATTAATGATACATCATCAGTTGTCGCGGCCGGATACACATTCAGCCATGACGCGGGAAATCTTGCTGTTATTGTTAAATTGACCCGAACGTTAATGATTATACCGGTGACGCTGGCGCTGGCATTTATCTTTTCACGTAAAGGAAAGGGAAAAACAGGAACATACCACTTCTCTAAAATCTTTCCTTGGTTCGTTATTTGGTTTGCCGTCGCTTCGGTAATCGGTACGTTTGTTCCAGTTCCACAGGAATTACTTCGCACGCTTGTCATGATTGGCAAGTACATGATCGTTATGGCAATGGTGTGTATTGGATTAAATACAAACTTGGTTAAATTGCTGAAAAACGGAATGCGGCCGATCTTACTTGGCTTGATCTGTTGGTTTGCACTTGCTGTTGTCTCGATTTTTGTCCAATATTGGATTCTGTGAGTGGAAGAGGTCGATAAGTATTTGATACGAAATCTAAATTCATGTAGGAATAAATAACCCGAGTGTGTAACTGTATAAGTAGCTTATACTTAGAAGGATTCGGGGGGACATTTATGCGTGCGGACGAAGACTCGATTGGCTATTTTACAAAACTGGCGGCCGAAAATCTGGAGATTACGAAGAACAAGCTCAGACACTTGACAATGGCTCTGGAGAAACATGGATATAAGCTGACGCGGAATAAAAGCAACCAAAGAATTTACTTTCCTGAGGATTTGGTATCGATCAGACAGCTGCTCAAGAAGGTGAAGGAGGGGCTGACGATTGATGAGGCGGCTCAAGGAATTTGTGAGAAGACAGATTTAACACATCTTCCCGCAAATGTAGCTCAGGATATGCTTCTCAGTAAAGGCGAAGTGACCTTACTTCCGGATCAGTTTCGATCTGTTATTGAAGAAGTTGCAGCGTCCGCAGCTGAACAAGCGGCTGACCGAGTCGTTGAAAATTTCAGTTCTGAGTTTGAGCGGAGGATTGAACTCCGTGACAAGCAGCTGATGATGCGGTTAAGAGAGGCATCTGAGTCTAAACGGCGTAAAAAAGGGGTAGTTTCTAGATTGTTCGGTTATTAAAAAACAGATTCGCAGAGAAAAATGTGCGGATCTGTTTTTTTTACTTATAATGGCTTATATTCAATTTTTTGATATTCTTTATTACGCTCAAACAAAACTTTTGCATACGAGCAAACGGGTAAAATCTTTTTTTGTTCCGCATTGGCAAGATCGACAACGGCTTGAATGAGTTGTTGCGCGATGCGCTGGCCACGATAGTTCGGGTCGACAAATGTGTGGTTAATACTGAGTACGGACGGTTGATCTTCGGTGTACATAATTTCTCCAACCTCTTTTTGTTCATCGAGCATATAAAAGCGATTGATACCTTTTTTTAACTCCATAGTTATCTCCTCTGTTCTGATTCGTATTTAGTCCGTTTGGACAAGTTAAAATAGCTTTAAATCAACGTATTTAGACTGATCCATTGCGTCATTTACACTTGATAATATGCTAAAATAAAGATGCGGGAATGCAGTTTTTCCCTTAATAAAAGGAGGCGTTACCAATGCGTCTTTATACTAGTGTTCAAAGTACGGAAGCATTGAATAGGGATTATCAGAGAATGTCTGCGTTGACCCCAAAAGAATCCTTAATCTATTTAAACACAAATGAAAGCGGTTTATCAAGTGGAAAAGCTGCGGATCTTTTGAAACAATATGGTGAGAATTCGATTAAAAGTAAGCAGTCGTTCCATCCAGCGCGGCGATTCATACGTCAACTTATTAATTTACTTGCAATCATGCTTTGGATTGCAAGTGTGCTTGCCATTCTATCCGGAACACCGATGCTCGCCTATGTTATCTGGGCAATTATTTTGATCAATGCGTTATTTTCTTTTTTACAGGAGAAGAAGGCTGATACGGCGCTTCAAGCACTGTCTCGAATGATGCCGAATCAGGTAAAAGTTTATCGTGATCATGTGCTAACCGTTCTTTCCGCAGATCAATTGGTTCCCGGAGATATCGTGACGATTGCTGCCGGCGACCGTGTACCTGCCGATATTCGTTTGATCAATGCTGAAGGCTTATTTGTCGACAATTCGATGCTGACTGGAGAATCGCTTCCTGTTGACCGTGAAGCTGCTCCGGATTTGCTAGAGGGAAAGTCGTTCGCATGCAGCCATAACCTTCTATTTGCGGGGACAACGGTTACCGACGGGCGAGCAACAGCAGTTGTATATGCGACTGGCAATCAGACTCAGATCGGCAGTATTTCTATGACAACAGCAAACATCACCCGTCGCAAGAGCACACTGGATGTTCAGATTCACAAAATTACCCGTGCGTTGTCGTTGATAGCGATAGCAATAGGTATGCTTGCTTTTATGACTTCCGTTCTTGTCAGCGGATTTTCCGTTAATGCCGCGCTTGTATTCGCAATCGGTATTATCGTTGCCAACATTCCTGAAGGGTTAATGCCAACGGTAAGTCTTTCGCTGGCCCTCAGTGTCGAACGCATGGCCAAAAAACAGGCGCTTGTGCGCAAACAGTCGGCGGTGGAAACCTTGAGCAGTACAACGGTCATTTGCACTGACAAAACGGGAACACTGACGCAGAATAAAATTTTCGCTAAAAAAATTTGGGTGCCTGGAGCACTTTATGAGGTTAGCGGGTACGGATATGGAAAAGAGGGGACGGTGAGCGGCGGTACGGAAGAAACTAAAACAACGCTTGAACGTCTTTTTGCTGCTGCATCGATTTGCTCGGAAACCACTTTAAACACGGACGTGCGCCATCCGTCAACATGGAACGTAATCGGCAGCCCAACCGAGGCAGCTATTTTAATTGCTTCTGAGAAATCCGGTTTTTCAGTGATGAACGCTATTGAATCATTTAAACGGATTAAAATCGTGCCATTTACTTCAAATGCCAAGATGATGACCGTTTACGCACAAAATGAAGCGGATCATTTGTTTGAAAAAGGGCATATCTTTCAATTCACGAAGGGAGATCCCCTGCGCGTGCTGGCGCATTGCGGTTTCTCTATAAAGAAAGGCAAGGTATGCGGTTTGTCGGATATGGATCGAACGCAAATACGTGGAGTGAATGATGAAATGGCGAATAATGGCTTTCGCGTGCTCGCCGTCGCGTACGCGGACCGCACTGAAGAACAATTGGATATGGAGTCGATTTCGAATGATTGGGTTTTGCTCGGTCTTGTCATTATGCACGATCCACCGAAAGTTGGCGTGAAAGATGCAATTGCCGATTGCTATAAAGCGGGGATAAAGGTGACGATCGTAACGGGTGATTATGCGCTGACCGCTGCCGCAATCGCTCGTCAGATTGGAATCGTAAAAGATGGTTATGTGGCAATTACAGGAAATGAGTTAGAAAAAATGAGCCAGAAGGAACTAGCAAAGAAAATCGACACAAATCTGCCGGTGATTTTCGCTCGGACGACGCCGAAGGACAAATTAAAAATTGTCGATACCTACCAAAGTCTCGGACATGTTGTCGCCTCTACAGGGGATGGACTTAACGATGTACTCGCTCTACGGAAAGCGGATATTGGCATTTCGATGGGGGAGAATGGTTCGGATGCCGCAATTGAGTCTTCGGATGTCGTTCTACTGGATGATAACTTTGCTACGATTGTTGAAGCGATAAAAGAAGGACGCGCGATTTATGAGAACATTCGTAAATTTATTACGTATATCTTGGCGTCCAATGTACCGGAAGTACTCCCTTTTCTTATCATGGCGATTTTTCATGTTCCGCTTGCGCTTAATGTTTTACTTGTGCTGGCAATAGATCTAGGAACCGATTTGATCCCAGCTATCTCACTGGGCAAAGAGCTTCCGGATCAAGATGTGTTACACGCATCGCCGCGTAGACCGAATGACAATATTTTAAACAAATCAGTGCTGCTCCGTTCATATCTATTTCTCGGTTTCGCTGAGGCGTTTATGTTGTTTTTCATGTTCTTTCATTCTTGGAACCAGTTCGGCTATTCATTTGCGGATATCCAGGGATTAACCGCTTCTTTGACGGCAGGTTCGACCGGCGCTCAAGTATCCTACGTTTATCAATATGCTGTAACAATGGCTTTTGGCGCGGTTATATTTAGTCAAATCGGCAATCTGCTCGAATGTCGTTCGCCCAGTCAATCGATGTTTACGATGTTCCGAAAGCCGAATCATTTGATTTTCTGGGGGATTTTGTTTGAAGTAGCGCTCTTTTTATTGATCGCGTATCTGCCATTTATGCAGCTGGTATTTGGAACTGCAGCTCCAAGCTTAAATCATCTCTATCTACTATTGATTTGTCCGATTTTCTTAATTGTGGTGGAAGAATCACGAAAATGGGTCGTTCGAAAAGGACATTCATCGGCCCATCACACAATAGAGAAGCAAAGAGCTGCTTAATCATTATGTGGAATCGACCCCATTCAAAAATGTATAAACGTACCAGATGTTTTGTCCATGACCATTAGAACTGTTACTCATAAGCTATTTATGTAAGATAAATAAACGATTAAGGAGGAGTTATTGATGGGTTGGAACGATTTTGTATATGGTCAGCAATCCGGCTGTGGATGTGGTAACAGTAACATTGGTAATCAATATGACAGAGGTTGTGACGGCAGAGATTTGTTGGGAGGCGTTTCCAAAAATGATTTTATTAAAGTCTTTTTGAAATGCTCAAAACCGGTAGAAGGATTTTTTGCCGGCGTTTCCAAAAATGTGCTGACATTATTTGAATGTAGTAAACACAGAGTTTCTACGACTGACATCTGTCTCGATGATGTCGTTGCGGTTAAATCTTTTGGACCAAAATTCGATTTTGATGATGATGATCATGACTGCGGGTGTGCTCGTCGCTAAGCATTAGTCGCTTAGCCTGATTATAGATAATAGATCGTCTTAATCAAAGAACTTAGGGTTAACCTAAGTTTTTTTTATGTTTTCATGCACTCGGCTGCACAGTCATTTGCATGTTTTAGTTTCAAACGGTAAGATAAAATTAATTTATAGGCTGAATTTTCATCATTGTTGTGATTTTGATCTATGGAGTGAGAGCCAAATGTCTAAAAAGAAAAAGTTTGCGTTTGCGGCAGCCCTTACCGGTGCAGCTGCGGCCGCAGTGACAGCGGGAATGTACATTCGCCAGGAGGCGGCAAAGCGTAAACCCTTTGAAATTGAAGAAGCGACTTTGGCCGATATGCAGAAAGCACTAAAGCTAGGTCAAGTGACGTCGAAGGATCTGGTCCAAATGTATCTGGATCGCATCGATCGGTTCGACAAGAGCGGACCGATGCTTAATTCGGTAATTGAACTAAACCCGGACGCTTTGCATGAAGCTGAAGCTTGTGATGTAAAAAGAACGGTGACTCCGGATGTCGGACCTCTATTCGGAATCCCCGTAGTTGTGAAAGACAACGTGAATACTGCTGGGAAAATGCATACGACGGCGGGGTCGGTCGCCCTTGAGAACCACCGCGCAAAGAAAGATGCATTTGTTGTGAGGCAGTTAAAAAAGGCCGGAGCGATTATTCTCGGAAAAACGAACTTGACGGAATTTGCGAACTTCATTACTGAAGGCATGCCAAACGGCTACAGTTCACTAGGCGGACAAGTCCTAAATCCTTACGGACCCGCATTTGACGTAGGTGGTTCAAGCAGCGGCACTGCGTCAGCGATTGCCGCTAATCTAGCCGCAGTCGGTATTGGAACTGAGACATCCGGTTCAATCATTTGTCCTGCCGCCTTTAATTCCCTAGTCGGTATTAAGCCTACGATTGGTGTCGTGAGCCGAAGCGGTTTGGTACCGATTTCTCATAGCCAAGATACAGCGGGACCCATCGCACGAACTGTTCAGGATGCGGTACAGCTATTGAATGCGGTCATTGGGATGGACGAGGATGATGAAGAAACGATTTGGAGTCAAGGGGATATTGCCAAGGATTATACGGATTTTTTGAATCGCGGGGAATTAAAGAATGCGCGTCTTGGTATTGATCGTCGTTACTTAGACTCAGTTAGTGATGAAAAAGCGACGGTCATTAATCAAGCGCTTGACCTGATGCGTGAGAAGGGTGCGGTGATTGTCGATCCTGCGATTATTCCTTCTACAGACACGCTGGAGGATCGTAAATCATCGGTTATGATTCAAGAGTTTAAATATGATATGAATCAATATCTAGAAAAACTTCCGGATGAGGTTCCGGTTCATAGTCTCAGTGAGTTGATTGCTTTTAACAAAGAACATGCAGACAAAGCACTCAAATATGGACAAACCGTGTTCGAAGAGGCAGATCAACTAAGCGGTGACTTAGGGGGACGTCAATACTTGGCAGATCGTGCGGAAGACCTGCGGCTCTCGCGTAAGGAGGGCATTGATGCCGTGATCAAGACGCGAAAACTGGACGCGCTTATTTTCGCTGATTATCAAGGTTCGGATATTGCTGCCAAAGCTGGATATCCGTCAATAACCGTCCCTGCAGGCTATACCGTAGAGGGAGAGCCGGTTGGCATCACATTTGTTGGTATGGCGTTTACTGAGCCGCGCTTAATTGAACTTGCTTATTCATTTGAGCAGGCTACCTTATATCGCGTGAAACCCTCATTGTAATTTTTAGGCAATCAATAGATGTGCACAGGTGCTCGATTTTTATTGGGCACTTTTTTTCTATTCGCGAATAAACATAGATGGAGTGAGTAAGGAGGTTGTGCATATGACGAATGGGAATGAACAAAAAGCCCGAATACTTGAGCGGATAAGGACAGCCATTAATCAAGAACGGCTTGTGGGCGCTTGTTTACGTTCATTGATTGATGAGACTAAGACGCTAAGGGGACGACAGAAGATCGGTGAGTTGCGGAATGATTCAGTAAGTCTTGAAAAAGAGTTGCTGGCCTTATATGAAACATTGTCTGGTGACAGACTGTCAATTGAATCTGATGGAACTGACATGCGCCCGAGCACATATCTTGAAGGTCTCCGTTATTGTATTGAGAGCAAATTGAATGCCGCTGAATATAACCAAAGGTCGGCGGATTTAACTCAGACTTCCCACATGAAGAGTTGCTTCTATCGGGTAGCGCTAGATGAACTACGCCACGCAAGCTGGCTGCAATATTACTACAGTCTCTATAAATAACGAATCGAGTAGGAGGAGATAATTTCTCCGACCTCTCACACCACCGTACGTACGGGTCCGTATACGGCGGTTCAATAGCTTAAGTGTACATGCTCGAACAGATGGACTAGATTTTTGAGTCCCACCTGTTCGAGTATTTTGTTTGTGATCGACCGATGTAAGATATGGCTACAGGCGATGCGCCAGTAGCCTTTTCGTGTATTTGCCCATTCCCATGCTTTTGGTTTTGGAACGTTAAGTTTCATGAGACTTTTATATCTCGTCTTGACTTTCTTCCAACGTTTCCAAATGATCTGGCGAATTCTTCGCCGGAGCCACTGATCAATATGCCGAATATAGCTCTTCATATAGCTTATGCCATAGTAGTTGATCCATCCTGTGGTTACTTCATTAATTTCTTTAACGATCCCACGGATGTTACCGCTTCGGCTTCTTTTCGTCAGTTGTTTGAGCTTTCGCTCAAAGCGCTTTTTCGACTTGATGTGGGGGCGAAATCCCAATCCCTGCTTGGTCGTGTGCAGGCAGAATCCAAGAAATTTAAGTTTCGTTGGGCTGCCGACCTGAGTTTTCTCCCGATTGACGGTTAGTTTCAGTTTATCTTCCAGAAAGGTGGTGATGCTCTTCATGACTCGTTCGCCCGCTCTTCTGCTTTTGACGTAGATCGTACAGTCGTCGGCATAGCGAACAAACTTATGTCCTCTTCGTTCCAGTTCCTTGTCCAGTTGATCAAGATAAATGTTGCCTAGAATGGGCGAGAGATTCCCCCCCTGGGGAACACCGGCCTCGGTCGGTACAACCTTTCCATTCGTATGCACACCACTGCGCAGGAACTTGCGAATGAGTTGAAGGACGATTTTGTCCTTAATCCGTTTTTCCACGCAATACATCAACTGATCATGATTCACTGTGTCAAAGTAGGCTTTTAAATCAAGATCCACCGCATATCTATATCCTGCTTCGTAGTAAGCCTTGACGCGTTTCATTGCGTTATGGGCACTGCGGTGCGGGCGGAAGCCAAAGCTGTTGTCTGAGAACGTCGGATCAACGATTCGTTCCATCACTTGAAGGATCGCTTGTTGCACCAGTCGGTCACAAACAGTCGGAACGCCAAGGTTTCTTTTTGATCCATCGGGTTTGGGAATTTCCACACGTTTTACCGGTTGTGGCTCGTACGAGCCATTCGTGATCTGTTGGATAAGCTCATCCCTATTTCGCATGAGAAAGGGAAAGAGTTCATCAACGGTCATTCCATCAATTCCGGCTGATCCTTTATTCGCCTTAACACGCTTATAGGCTCGATTTAAGTTCATTCGGTCGGTGATTCTCGTGATGAGATCATGCACACCATCTCTTCTTTCAGTTTCACCGTGAGTCGTACTGCACACTTCTACCGTACCTTCGGATTCCATCCTATTCTTCGATAGATAGCCATCTTTTGATGTTGTCTGTGATTGTCGCATGACTCACACCTCCGCTGCTTCCAAGATTACTATTGTTCAGCCCTTCGTCCTGTCGGACTACTATGGCTTCTGCTGACTTCTTACAGTTCACCAAACCATCACTGGCTCGGTTGCTTCTGTGGAAATTTTCTTTCCTCTTGTCGGAGGCCCCTGTAAGATCTCCCCGGGTAAGAACGACCGCTTTCCTTCCATGTGGCTGCTGCATATACTGTTTGAGATTCGGGCAGTATTGGACTTCACCTTGTTACGCAGGCTTATCCGTCTCTATTCAGCCTTAGTATGCAGTTCTTGTTCATCAGCCCAGAAGTTTGCCTCCGGCTTCCTTCAGATTCCACCTCACGGTGGACACCCTTGCCTTTGGCTAACAGTTCCTACTGCCAAGCCTGTAGCGGACTTTCACCGCCTAGCTGTCGTCCATGCCGGGCGCACATAGAAAAAGGCATAACCGCTTTATCAAGCAGTCATGCCTTTTTGATACCATAAATCCATGGCAGTCGCAATTACGTCTTCGCCTGTTTCTGTTTACTTTTTTACGTTTGCCGTTTTTAAAAGCATCGGCTGCCTTCGGTCGAATAGTGTTGCCGATAAGGTAAAGACAAGCAAACCAAGCCAGATAAATGAAAATGAAACGAGTTGAATAGGGTGGAACGGCTCTCTATAAATCACAATGCCAATGATCAATTGCATGGTAGGATTAATGTACTGGAAGAAGCCAACCATGGTTAGCGAAATCCTCCGTGCGCCTTCTGCGAAGAACAAAAGCGGAACAGCTGTAACCGCACCGGTACCGATGAGAAGCAAGGTTGTTGTCCATGAGCCTGTGCCGAAACTGGCTGATCCCGATTGCTGCACGAAAATCAGATAAAAAAGAGCAACAGGCACAACAAAAAGTGTTTCAAAGGTCAGTTCCAAGGAAGGTGTAATGTGAATCAGTTTCTTTGCAAGCCCGTAAAACCCAAAAGTAAGTGCCAGTGAAAGGGCGATCCAAGGAACGTGCCCAAAGTTTATCGTCTGAATGAGCACCCCTGAAGCAGCCAGTAAGAATGCGATGAGCTGCCAACTTGTCAGTCTCTCTTTCAAAAAGATGATGCCTAAAAGGATACTGATTAAAGGGTTGATATAATAGCCCATACTTGATTCAATGACATGCCCGTGGTTAACCGCCCATATGTAGACAAGCCAATTTAAAGTAATCAGCACAGCTGCTGCAAATACGAAGAGCAGTAGTCTAGGTTTCGCCAGCAGCTGCTTCAATTCCCGGATGAAGCTGCCTAAAGATTTGGTTACCCACAGAAGTCCGATCATGAAGGTCAATGACCAGAAAATGCGATGCGCCAAAATCTCTAATGCTGGTATTTGGTGAATGGGAATCCAATACAAAGGAAAAAGTCCCCACATAAAATATGCTGATAACGTGTAAATAGCACCTATTTTGGTTTCTCGATGATTCATAGCGGTGTTAAGCAGAAAGCCGAAGCTAATGCCGAACGCTCACTTCCTCTCCTTGATGGATGATCAGCCCATGGCTCGTTTAAAAGTCCACGAAATCTATTTGTTCATTGTATAGGCTTTTTGCTTTCTTGACTAGTAGAATCTGCTTGATCTTTTTCAACACTAAGAGAGTCATTGGATGTTGACTGTTCCACTGTTTCTTGAACGAGGCGCTTTGTCTTGGAAGTTGTCTCAACATCGTTATTCGCAAAGCCTTCGCCAAACACTTCGTGAACATCATTAACCGTCACAAAAGCATCCGGATCAAGCTCTTTAATTAAACTTTTTAGTCGAAACACTTCGTTTCGGCTGACGACGCAGTAAACGACATCCAGTTTCCGCCCTGTGTAACCTCCTTTTCCGTCCATGAGGGTCACGCTTCGATCAAGTAGTTTAATAATCTGATCTGCCAGAAGCTCGCTTTTCTTAGAAAAGATCATGATCGCTTTGGCCGAATAGGCACCTTTTTGAATAACATCAATCATTTTTGCTCCGACAAAAATACCTACCAGTGTATACATCATCTGCCGATAATCTAAATAGCAAAGTGACAAAATAATGACTGCTGCATCAATAACGAGCATCGTCTTGCTCATCGCCCACCCATACTTCTTGTGGGTGATCCGAGCGACAATATCGGAACCGCCGGTCGTTCCTCCGTATCGAAAGATGATGCCTAAACCTCCGCCGATAAACACGCCGGCAAATAAAGCCGCTAGGAACAGATCATGGGTCAATGAGAAGTCGAAGGTGATCCAATGCTGAAAAATATAAAGAAAGAATGAGAGCGAGAACGTTCCCAGCAAGGTATAAATGAATTCATTCCTGCGGAAAAAGCGCCAGCCGGCAAAGAACAACGGAATGTTAAGGACAATGTTGCTCACCGCGGGATCAATTGAGAACAAATTATAGAAAATAAGAGTGAGCCCGGTGACACCGCCTTCAGCCAACATGTTTTTCATATTAAAATTCACAAGTCCAAAAGCGTAGATTGCTGCACCAAGCAGGATAAAAAGAATATTTCTTTTCTGCAAGTTAAATTTCATTGAGAACACAACCTTTCATTTCAAGTCGCAATCTATATCATACGTTTTACATGAAGAACCTTCAATATACCAGCGAGCAAAAGATTATTATTTCACTTGCTGACCGTTTTCATTGAAGGAAAACAATGGTATAATCCAACTGCAATTGGCTGACTCGAATTTTGGCATCTTGCATCTTTTCCGTTAAAATAGGAAAAGAGAGGTAGAGGTGATTGTGCATGGAAGTCAAAACACTTGATGAGTTTCAGAAAAACGTGGATGAATACATCGGTCAATTTAAAGAAGGCTATTTCTCTCCGCTTGCACTGACTGCCCGTCTTACTGAGGAATTAGGCGAACTGGCAAGAGAGATTAACCATTATTATGGCGAGAAAAAAAAGAAGCCGACGGAAGCAGTAAAGACGGTTGAAGAAGAACTTGGTGACCTGCTTTTTGTCGTCATTTGCATGGCGAACAGCTTACATATTAATCTGGGACAAGCGTTAACCATTGTGCTGGATAAATTTCAGACCCGGGACAGAGACCGGTGGACCAAAAAGACAAAGGACGAAGGGAAGATTCAACAATGACGGATAAAAAGACAATTCGTGTCGTAGTTGCGGGACCGAGAGGACGAATGGGTTCGGAAACGATTCGCATGATCGCTAAGGCTGAAGGTCTTGATCTTGTGGCAGCGATCGACCACAACCACGATGGAGAACGTATCGAAGATTTACTTGGAGTGGCCGGCTTAAGCGGACGAGTATACGCCGATAGCGATGCTTGCTTCTCAAATGAAGAAGTCGATGTACTTATTGACTTTACTAATCCTGAGGCAGGCAAACAAAATTTGCAAAAAGCGATTGACTACGGCGTACGGCCAGTGATCGGTACCTCAGGCTTTACCAATGAAGAAGTCAAAAGCTATCGCAGTCAGATGGACGACAAGAAGCTTGGCGGAATCATTGCGCCGAACTTCGCAATCGGCGCGGTGCTTGTGATGAAGTTCAGCCAAATGGCAGCTAAATATTTTCCCGATGCTGAGATTATTGAATTGCATCATGACAAGAAAAAAGATGCACCATCGGGAACAGCCATTAAGACGGCAGAATTGATGATGAAGACACGCGAATCGAAAAGGCAAGGCGCACCCGACGAGAAGGAAACGCTTCCGGGAGCTCGTGGTGCTGATTTTGATGGCATGCGCATCCACAGTGTCCGTCTCCCGGGTCTCATTGCCCATCAAGAAGTACTTTTTGGCGGCAAGGGAGAATTGTTGACGCTTCGTCATGATTCAATGGATCGCGCATCCTTTATGACCGGAGTGCACTACGCGACGAAAACTGTTATGGATTTGGAAACGCTTGTCTATGGATTGGAAAATATTCTCGACTAATCGGCCTTGCGCTGCTAAGAGGTGACTAGAATCTTGAAAATTGCATTGATTGCGCATGATAAGAAGAAACCTGAAATGGTTGAATTTGCTACTGCCTATACAGCTGTCCTTAAGAAACATGAATTGTATGCAACGGGAACGACCGGTTTAAAGGTGATGGAAGCAACCGGATTGTCTGTGCACCGTTTTCAATCAGGTCCTCTTGGCGGCGACCAGCAAATTGGTGCGATGATCGCGTCTAATGAAATGGATATGATAATCTTCCTTCGTGATCCGCTGACTGCCCAGCCGCATGAACCGGACGTCAACGCGCTGCTCCGATTAAGCGATGTTTATCGAATTCCACTTGCCACTAATCTCGCTTCAGCAGAACTTCTTATGCATGCCTTAAACCGTGGTGAAATACATTGGCGTGAACTTATACATCAGCGTAAGGGCAGCAAGTGATTGGTAAATAAGTGAGGTGTCCTCTTTGATTTTTCCTTTTAAGAATGCGGCTTTTATTCTCGACCAATTGATTAGTCATGGATTTGAAGCCTATGTCGTTGGCGGCGCCGTACGTGACTATTTACTTGGTCGCCCAATTCATGACATTGATGTAGCAACGTCGGCGCATCCTGCTGACGTTGTGTCTTTATTTAAGCGAACCATCCCCATCGGCATTGAGCATGGAACGGTCGCGGTATTGTCACATGGCAGTACGTACGAAGTAACAACCTTCCGTTCGGAAACCGGCTACGATGATTTTCGACATCCGAGTCAAGTCGCGTTTGTTTCCTCACTTGAACAAGATCTGATGCGACGTGATTTTACGATCAACGCATTGGCTATGGATCGCGCCGGTATCATTATCGATCTTTTCGGCGGACAAAGCGACATTATAAAACAAAGGATTCGCACGGTCGGTAAGGCCGAGGAACGTATTTCTGAGGATCCGTTGCGTATGATGCGCGGGATGAGATTTGCATCTGAGCTTTGCTTCACACTCGGACAAACCGAGTGTGAAGCCTTTTATCAAAAAGCTGAATTGCTGAAGAATATTTCAGTGGAACGGATTAATCAGGAGATGACACGTTTGCTTGCGGGCAAAGGTGTCGCCAATGCGCTCATACTGTTATTTGAAACCGGCTGTATCCATAAACTGCCGATGCTGGAACATGCAGGTCCGGTGACGAACGCGAACACACCTCGCTATTGGATTCTGCAAAGCGATGAAGAACGTTGGACAGCATTTTTGATTAGTGTAGGCATTGATGACGTGCATGCCTTTGCTAAAGCATGGAAATGGTCGAAGAACGTCCGCCAGTCTGTTGTACGTCTAACCGCTTTGTTAAAGCAGCGTTTAAAGAACGAATGGACCAGGGAAACTGTCTATTTTGCGGGTACGAATGACGCCAAAGCGGCGGATCGATTGCTTGCTGCTTTAGGAACACTTCACGAAAATGATCTTGCATCCTGTGAGCGTCAAGTAGAATTTCTTTGGAACACTTGCCCAATCCACTCTCGTTCCGAACTCACTGTAACTGGCAATCAATTCATGAACTGGTCGGATTTGTTGCCCGGTCCATGGCTTGCGGAAGTGATCCAAGATCTTGAGCGAGACGTTGTGAACGGTCGCATTGAAAATAAGTTGGAGGTGATTCGGTCATGGTTCAAAAAATGGCAAATCACTCAAAAGAAGCAATCTTAACCCTTTTATATGAACATCGAGATCAGTTTTTATCTGGTCAAAAAATATCCGGGCTGATTGGTTGCTCGCGCACGGCGGTTTGGAAGCATATTAAATCGCTGATCGAAGATGGTTTCCGGATTGAGTCGGTGCAGAGGAAAGGATATAAGCTGACGAAGGCTCCGGAAGGCTTAAATGCTTCCGCAATTGCCGCAGGTCTGCAAACAAAACGGCTTGGTCACACAATCCATTTTTTTGAATCGATTGGATCAACACAAAAAGAAGCTTTAAGACTTGCTGATGAGGGTGCTGAAGATGGAACCGTAGTAGTGACCAATGAACAGACAAGCGGTCGCGGCCGACTTGGTCATACATGGCAATCACAGCGTGGTATGACGATCGCTATGAGTATGATTCTCAGGCCGGAGCTTCCGATGGAGAAGACACCGCAATTAACGCTGCTCACTGCAGTAGCGGCGGCTGATGTCATTGAGCGAGAAACCGGCCTGTCATGCGGCATCAAGTGGCCAAATGATATACTGTATGATGGAAAAAAGCTTGTGGGGATCTTAACCGAGCTCCAGGCTGAAGCGACTTATGTTAAGGCGGTTGTTATTGGGATCGGATTCAATGTAAATACAGAGCCAACCGCATTTCCTGATTCACTAAAGAGTGTTGCTGGATCGCTTAGGTCAATTACTGGTAAACGCTATGATCTGGCACCATTTGTTCAGCAGTTTTTCGTTTCCTTCGAGAGTCTCTATGCTATGTATCTGAGTGACGGTTTCAAAAGCATACGACCGCTTTGGGAGGCACGTGCCTTGAACCTCGGAAAGCAAATTAAAGTCAGACAACCGGGCGGCCGGATTTTAGAGGGCTTTGCACAAGGTATAAATGACGATGGCGTTCTGCTTCTGGAAAAAAAGGACGGAACGATCACACATATTTATTCAGCGGACATTGAGTGGGATTGACTAATGGTCGACTAGCGAAAAATAAACAGCTTTTTGTTATAATGAGAATGCCGGATAAGCGGGTCTAGTTCGAGGCTGCATTTCATTGAAAGCGGTACTTAGATCAAGCTAACCGAGTAACTATCGTATTCGTCTGCCATGATCCGGTCACGGACATGGACGGAGGGGCGGGCTACGCCAAAAGCAAATTGCTTTTTTGCGGCTTCCGTACCCAAACCTTCTCAGGACAAGAGGAGGAAAACCAAATGAGTGTGGCACACACGCAAACTATGTCACTACTTTCAACACCCGCCGAAGTCAGGCAATTCGTGCGTGAGCAGAAGGAATTAGGAAAGACTGTCGGATTTGTTCCGACTATGGGTTATCTTCACGAAGGGCATGGATCTCTTTTTAGAAAGGCGGCAGCAACCTCGGATTGTGTCATTGCCAGCTGTTTTGTAAATCCAACGCAATTTGGAGAAAAAGACGACTATGTGAATTACCCGAAGGACCGGTTGCGCGATACGCAACTTGCCGAATCATGTGGCGTAGACGCACTTTTTCTTCCTGAATCAAGTGTGATTTATCCAAATGGAGAGCAAGTGACGGTAAAGGTTAATGAAAAAAACGATGTACTGTGCGGAAAGAGTCGACCGGGTCACTTTGACGGGGTAGCCACTGTACTGACGAAACTTTTTACGATTACGCAACCAGATCGTGTTTACTTCGGCATGAAGGATGCTCAGCAAGTAGCGATTGTCAGCAGTCTCATTGAATCCTTTCATTTTCCGATTGAGTTAATTGCCTGCCCGATTGTTCGTGAGGAAGACGGACTTGCCAAGAGTTCGCGCAATGTACGTCTAGTATCTGAGGAACGGCGAGAAGCACCGGAAGTGTATAAAGGACTTCAGTTCGGAAGTGAATTAATTCTGAACGGTGAAAAAGATTTTGATCGAATCATTCGCGCGGTACGCGGTTACTATAAAAAACATTTAACACTTGGCAGCGTTGACTATATCGATGTCTTGAATTATCCGGAATTGACGCGTACCAAAGAAACGATGAGTGGCCGTGTCATCATCGCCTGCGCCGTACGCTATTTAAATGCACGCTTGATCGATAACATAACGATTAATTGTGACAATGGCGAAAGTGAGGCCTCCGTCTAATGATGCGTCCTTTTTTAAGATGCAAAATTCACCGAGCAACAGTCACAGACGCAAATTTGAATTACGTCGGCAGCATAACGATTGATGAAGCAGTATTGAAGGCCATTGACTTGCTCCCTTATGAAAAAGTTCAAGTGGTGAATAATAATAATGGCGCGCGTCTTGAAACCTATGTGATTCCCGGTCAGGCGCATTCTGGTGTCATTTGTTTAAATGGCGCGGCTGCACGACTGGCGCAAAAAGGTGATGTATTAATTATTATGGCTTACGCGCTAATGAACACTTGTGAATATAGTGAACTCAAGCCGACAGTAGCTGTACTTGATCAGAATAATTGTATTGAAAAGATGCTGAACGGTGAAAGTCCTATGCAGACTTTATAAAATTGAGACGGGAACGACAAAATTACCCTTGCAATTCGTTTAAAGAATAGATACGATTGATTTGCTATGAGAACAGTCGAAAAACCCGTGAATACGGGTTTTTCCGCAATGCATAGATGAATAGTAGTGGGGTCGGCAGGTTATTTCCCTTGATTGGGTAACTATAGTTTGAGCGGGAAGGCTTAAGTCCATTCCCGCCATTATTTACCGACAGTGATGGCAGGAACAAGTTGCTGCCATCCGGATACATAAATTGATTCAGGTGATGTTTTGAGAACAAAAACAACGATTATTACCGTATTGGTTGCCTTAGCACTAATGGTTGCAATCGGCGCTTTGAAGCTCTATACAAGTAATACCGGCTATCAGGAACAGGAGTCGGTCACGGCTGTCAAAAAGGCGAAGCAATGGTACTCATTTAATCAGGTCAAATCGGTTACTCCATTTCGGGGAACTGACGCTTATCAAGTGATTCAGGCGAAGCAAGAGGGTAAGAAGGTCTACATTTGGGTGCCGGATCAACCAAAGAAAGCTCCGTTCCTTGAACGTTTGGCAAGTGAAGGAATAACGCAGGGGCAGGCCATACAAAAATTGGCGGATGCTCGGCTTGATGTGAAAAGGATTATCTCAGTACGTCTTGGTGCAATTAAAGGAAATCCAGTTTGGGAAATTACGTTCTTAAATTCTAAAAATAACTATAATTATGTGTCTTTTTATTTTGAAAGCGGTAAGGAAGCGCAGCGAATTTTGAATTTGTAAATGATTAGGATGCGTAATTAAACGAGCAGGTTCAGGGAGGAACAACGACGATGCAACTTGCAAAGCGAGTGGAAAGCATTACCCCATCAAGTACATTAGCAATTACCGCGAAAGCCGGGGAATTGAAGGCACAAGGCTATGACGTGATCGGCTTAGGTGCCGGTCAACCTGATTTTAACACACCTAAGTTTATTATTGATGCAGCCATGGAAGCAGCGAATGCCGGCCACACAAAATATACGCCGACAGCTGGTCTCCCGGAATTAAAAGAGGCTATTATTGGTAAATTAAAGCGTGATCAAGGATTCGACTATGAGAAATCACAAATCATTGTCGGAAATGGTGCAAAACATGTCCTTTATTTGTTATTTCAAGCATTGCTGAATCCAGGTGATGAAGTGATTATTCCGGCACCTTATTGGGTCAGCTATCCCGAACAAGTGAAACTGGCCGGTGGGGTTCCGGTTACAATTACCACTACGGAGGAGAAAAAATTCAAGATCTGTGTTGAGGATCTTGAACAAGTAGTCACTTCAAAGACGAAAGCGCTGATAGTAAGTTCGCCAAGCAATCCGACCGGTATGATTTATTCAAAAGAAGAACTAGAACCGATTGCCGCATTTTGTATTGCGCATGATATCCTGATTGTTTCGGACGAAATCTATGAAAAACTGGTTTATAATGGAAATGCGTTTTATTCAATTGCACAAATTTCCGAAGAGGTTCAGGCGCATACCGTGATTATTAACGGCGTATCGAAATCGCATTCAATGACGGGCTGGAGAATTGGTTATGCGGCTGGTGATCGAGCGTTAATCAAAGCGATGACCAATGTTGCCAGCCACAGTACATCCAATCCGGCATCCGTATCGCAGTATGCGACAATCGCTGCGTATAATGGACCACAGGAAAGCATTGAAACGATGCGTCAAGCGTTTGAGAAACGTCTGAATACGATTTTCCCACGTCTCTCCGAATTGCCGGGTATTACATGCGTGAAACCTCAGGGGGCTTTTTATCTATTCCCCAATATACGGAAAATGAGCGAAAGTTGCGGGTTTGCTCACGTTTCGGATTGGGTGACAGCGCTTCTCGATGAAGAAAAAGTCGCCGTAGTTCCCGGGGCCGGATTTGGAATGCCGGATTTCATTCGTTTATCCTATGCAACATCATTGGAGAATCTTGAGAATGCATTAGATCGTATCGACCATTTTATTCAAAAACACATAAATTAATTTCGTTTTGTTAACCGGGGGGCACGAGAGAAAATGAAAGCAACAATTTCCGAGGTAAAAAATCATGTTGGCGGAGAAGTCACTATAGGTGTATGGCTCGCGAACAAGCGTTCAAGCGGCAAGATTCAATTTCTTGAACTTCGTGACGGTACAGGCTATATTCAGGGTGTCGTTCTTAAAAACGAAGTTAGTGAAGAAAACTGGGGCAAAGCCAAAGAACTTACTCAGGAGAGCTCGCTCTACGTAACAGGGACTGTACGCGAAGACAAACGCGCGCCGAGTGGATTTGAACTCACGGTCGCATCAATTGAAATCATTCAGATTGCTCAGGATTATCCCATCACGCCTAAGGAACACGGGGTCGAATTTCTTATGGATCATCGCCATCTATGGCTGCGTTCCGGCAGGCAGCACGCGATTTTACGCATCCGAAACGAGGTCATTAAAGCAACCTATGATTTCTTCCACGACCATGAGTTTATTAAGGTAGATCCACCCATTCTAACCGGAAGTTCTGCAGAAGGCACAACGGATTTATTCCATACGAAGTATTTCGATCATGATGCCTATCTATCGCAAAGCGGTCAGTTATATATGGAAGCTGCGGCTATGGCTTTTGGAAAGGTATTTTCATTTGGACCGGCATTCCGTGCGGAAAAATCAAAAACAAGACGACACTTGATTGAATTTTGGATGATCGAGCCGGAAATGGCTTTTTGTGATCATGAGGAGAACTTGAAGGTTCAGGAGAACTATGTTTCTTATCTCGTTCAAGAAGTACTGAATAATTGCAAACCAGAATTGAAAGCGATTGGACGAGACACGACAAAGCTTGAGAAGATAAAAGCACCGTTTCCGCGTATTTCCTATGATGACGCGATTACGTTCTTGAAAGGTAAGGGTTTTGACGATATTGAATGGGGCGATGACTTTGGGTCTCCTCATGAAACGGCTATCGCCGAACATTTTGATGTACCAGTATTTGTTACCGAGTATCCGACAAAGGTTAAAGCTTTTTACATGAAACCGAATCCGGATCGCGGAGAAGTAGTGCTCTGTGCTGATCTTCTTGCACCTGAAGGCTATGGAGAAATCATTGGCGGAAGTCAACGTATTGATGATTTGGAATTAATGAAAGAACGCTATGAAGCGTTCCATTTGACCGACCCGTCATATAAATGGTATTTAGAACTGCGCCAGTATGGTACCGTGCCGCATTCCGGTTTTGGGTTGGGCCTTGAACGTGCAGTTGCCTGGATTTGCGGATTGGACCATATTCGGGAAACCATTCCGTTCCCAAGACTGCTGAATCGTATTTATCCTTGATGCATTGCTCAGGTACTTTTGGATGATCTAGAGACTCGGGATTGGTTTATTCCCGGGTCTTTATTCAGTTTGACTTCACATTTCATTAATAAATAACGATCCATGCTATAATGAACGATGAGGTGTCAATTATGGATATGAAATTCATGCTGCAACTAGTCGAAAAAGGCAGTGTCACTGTGCCTTCCCTGCTTATCGAACATTTTCATGATATTGGCCTTAATGAGCAGGAATGCATGCTGCTGATTCAGTTGCATTCATTTCTAAACAAGGGGGATAATTTTCCCACCTTTGACGATCTGGCGAGTCGAATGACTTTTGACGAAACCGCTTGTGCAGATCTTTTGCGTCATTTAATCCAGCGCGGCTTCTTATCCATTGTTCAGAAAAACGATGAGCAAATTTATTCAGAAGCATATTCACTGCAGCCCTTATGGGAAAAACTGCTTCGCTGCGCATATGGTAAGATCATAGACGCTCCATCCAAACATAATGAAGATACAGTTTATACACTATTTGAGACAGAATTTGGACGACCGCTTTCACCGATTGAATGTGAGACGCTTGCGATGTGGATGGATCAAGACCGACATTCTCCAATGCTTATAAAAGGAGCATTGCGTGAAGCGGTTGTATCCGGAAAGCTGAACTTCCGATATATTGACCGCATTTTATTTGACTGGAAGAAAAACGGAATTAAAACACTTGATCAAGCGAAGGCTCATGGCGAGAAAATCAGAGGACATCAGCAACGCTCATCAAGTGCGGCTCGCGAAGTAAACGACGTTCCTAAGATGCCCTCCTACAATTGGCTTGGAAAACGCGGGTAAGGAGGAAAATTCACTGAATCAAAATCAGTTTGACTTCATCATGAAAACAATTGCCTCTATGTTCCCTGATGCACACTGTGAGCTGAATCATCGAAATTCATTTGAACTCGCGATTGCGGTCATGCTCTCCGCGCAATGTACCGACGCTTTGGTTAACCGAGTGACACTGGCATTGTTTCATAAATATCATGAACCCGAAGATTATCTGGCTGTATCGCTTGAAGAGCTTCAGCAGGATATACGTTCTATTGGACTCTATCGGAATAAAGCGAAGCATATCAGGCAGATGTGCCAAATGTTAATTGACAATTATGGCGGCGTTCTACCAACCACTTGGGATGAACTGATCAAATTGCCGGGCATAGGACGCAAAACAGCGAATGTCATTGTATCGGTAGCATTCGGTGAACCTGCACTTGCTGTCGATACGCATGTTGAACGGGTGACGAAACGGTTGGGCATTTGCCGCTGGAAAGATAGTGTCCTCGAAGTTGAAAAGACACTCATGCGCCGATTGCCGCGAGAAGAATGGTCACAAACACATCATCGGCTTATTTTTTTTGGCAGGTATCATTGTAAAGCTCAGAGTCCAAAATGTCCGGAATGTCCATTATTAGACGTTTGTCGTGAAGGAAAGAAACGCATGAAAAGAGGTGGAAGAGAATTTGGAAACGTTATATCTGAATCTTAACATTCCCAACTCCTTCCGTGTCGCCCCTTTCTATAAGGATCAACGTATGGTTGAGCATGTATCAGTCCCTGAACAAATCAGCTTTAACACACCGTTTCTGTATGATCTAATGTATCATCATGATCCGCAGCTTCTTGAACGATGGCCTTGGCAAAAAAGTGAGAATTATTTTCATGATTATTGGGTGGAGCAAAAAGAATCTCTTTGCGAACTGTTTCACCGTCGGGAGCAGAAAAAGGCGAGAAAGCCAATGATTTTATCCGTGTCCGCATTCATTGACCAATTATATTGGGCAGCAGGGGCTCCTGTGAATTCTTTAGAGCATGAAACAGTGATTCAAAAGATGCAAACAATTCCCAGTGTACCTTTAAATATCGAGGAGCGGCTCCGATTTTTGCTGCTTCATCCAGATCGTTATCAATCCTTCATTCAGCTTGATGAAATGGAACAAGAATTTACAAAGAAGCGATCCGCATATCTAAGACGGCATGCGAGTGATCACTAATTTATTAGAAAACTTGGCTTTGCCAAGCCTCTGTCGAAGGCAAAGACTTAGTTGCACTTACACTGATATGAACAAAACTGTCAATACCCCCACTACATTGGATTGGATCAGCTGTTTTATTCCAACTTTAAGAAGAGAAGCTCTTGGGCTTCTTTTTTTCTTTCAACTCCATCACTCCACTGCGTCTCTTTTGAATTCACCTTCTCTTTTTATGAACGAATGCTTTCTAGAACGATTCGAGCGCACGGCTCGAAGGCAAAAATCTCTTCGCCGATGAGTATACTGATATCCGTGGGTTTTCACATTTTATCGTTCCGTCTCAGGATCTGTCACGAACTCGTTTCGTGCATTCACTTCAATTCAAGCGAGCACATGTGTAAGTCGTGCGTTATCCCTTACGGTTTTCATCTTTGCCTTCCAGCCCTATTCTCAAGTCCTTCTCTTCTTTTATTTTATTTTTTCTACAACGAAACAAGATACGAGCACCCTTTGACAGGGAGAGGTGGGCGTGGTAGGCTGGGAAGCCGTGCAAAACTCAAGCTGGCCACCTTTTGCGGGAAAACAGCGCCCACAGAGGCTCCCTGTCAAAGGTCATGCAGTGCGCTCCTCATTGAGAGTGACCGTTTTCGGTTCGTCAAGCTGTTGCGTGAGTGCCCAAACAAACCCAGCGAGTTCCCGTGCGATCGCCGTCACTACTTTGCCTGCTTCCTTACCTCTTCCCATTAAACGGAAATACTTTGTGTGCAAGCGCGTCTGTGCTTTCCAAGCAATGCCTAAAAGCTGTGGCGGTTGATTTTCTTGACGCTTTTTCAAAGCACCCTTAACGGCCGGCTGATAACGATAACTCCATGCAGATTCAATGAGCAGCCGTCGAACATGACGATTGCCTGTTTTTGTGATTTTCCCCTGTCGCCGGGACTCGCCACTCGAGTGCTCGCTAGGGATGAGCCCGGTATAAGCCATGAACTGTCGCGCAGTCTGAAATCTCTGAAATGATCCTATTTCCGCTACAAGGCTTGTGGCTGTGATGGTTGAAATGCCACGAAAAACTTGAAGCGCCTGAATCATCGACGCATGGTGTCCTTCTTTTGCTTGACGCTCAATTTCCTTTTCTAAACGATTTAAGCGAAGTTCAATGTCTTTGAGTGTGTGCAAGTATTCCTGAAAAACTACCAAAGAGGCGCTTTTCTCGAACGAAAGTTTATCGAGCCAATCTTTGTACGCTCGGGTCCACTTTCGTACTCCACTAGGTTCTTTGATTTCGTTCCGCAAAAGAAACTTCGTAAGCCGATGCTTCGCGCGCAATTCATCTTCTTTGACATCTTCCCGTGCACGGACGAGATCACGGAGTGCTTCATCGTCTTCACTGGGAACATAAATAGGGGTGAGTTCGCCTGCTCGATATAATTTTGCCAGCTGCAGAGCATCACGTCGATCTGTTTTGACACGATTACCCGGCTTTTGCGGAATCAGGGACGGAGCAATGACTTCGCAATAAATATCCATCGCCTTGAGTAAACGATAAAGGCCATATCCGGTGGGTCCGGCCTCGTAGCAGACACGCAACTGGCTCGGATCCCCTAATCGGCTCATTTGTTTCCGAATCGCTTCTGGTCGATAAGGAATCATCGCGATGTACTGGGGCTGGTTTCTTCCTTCTTCGGCAACCGCAACCGCTATTTTTTCCTTAGAGACGTCTAAACCTACATATTTTGTGTTATCATTCATAGTGCTAGCTCCCTTTCGTATGATGGCTCTGTTTGAGGATTTGAAAGTCTCTTTCATTTTTCCCCATTTAATCCACGATTCTACAATCAAGGGGGCTAGTTTTGTTCATGATAACTCGTTTCCTTAAATTTTTTATTTATTATACTTTCTTATCAGTGTTAGAAAACTTGCCGGTTGGCAGGCCATGGGGCAGACAGAGGCCTAGTGATCGGTGAGCTGCAGGATGCACTTCCACAGGATGCAGTGGCTTCGACGTTACTCCCAGAACAAACAGTTCTATTTCATGAATTATTTAGATTCTTGATTAAGTAACGTGGCTGGAATAAAATAAGCGGAGATTTTCCGGTTATATGCATCCTGGCGCTGTTTCACAGGTATATAAAGGTAATTTTTCCGCTTATTCACAGAAAAACCAGCCATTTTCACGTTTTTCGATTCGATAAGCGGAATTTCTCCGTCTATTTAAGCAATTTTTTCATTAATTTTCCAATTAAGCGGAATTTTTCCGTTTATTTCTCAGATTGGGCGCTTACCTGATCGCCCAACGGAATCTTATGACCTTATTGTCGTACCGGCAGGGCAAAACGATATACTTTTGTAAAAAAAGAGTCCACCGATTTTTTTCGGTGAACTCTTTTTTTTATTAAGGTGCTGGTGTTTCGGTATTCGTTGTCGTTGCGGAATCCGTGGATGCGGGCGGCGTAGACGAAACCGGTGGAGAAGATGAGGCAGGTGGTTCTGATGAAGAAGCAGGCGGCTCCGAACTCACATCACTACTGCTGCTTTCAGGCGGCATACTTGAACTGCTTTCAGGCGGTAATGAGCTGCTGCTCTCTGCACTGCTGCTCGACGAATCAGCGCTGCTGGCGTCATCAGGTTTGCTCTCAGTTTTATAATGATTGGTAATCGTCGAATTCTTCACAGCCAACTCGCCATTACTAAGATTGATCACTGAATTCGGCTGTTTGAAATCCGAAGCACCAACCATGTATCGAGCCATGATGTTTCTGAATATCGCTTTGGAATAATTTTGTTCGTTTGGTCCTAAATAAGATCCGTAGTTCTTATTTCCAATTTTGCTTTTATCTGAAGCATCGTATCCTGTCCAGACGGCAGTGGTCAACCTCGTATTATAACCGACGAACCAAGAATCCAAAGCACCATGGTCCTCACCCGATTTTGAAATTTTGAACTGACGCGCATAATCGGAGGGGACATTAGTTGTACCGGTTTTCCCGGCAAGGTTAGCACCGGGTATATTGGCGCCGACGCCGGTTCCTCTCGTCATAACATCTTTAAGCATATCCGTAATCATATACGCTGTATAATCATGCATTGCAACTCGCCGCGTATGATCCAACTGAATCACTTCGCCATCCGGCTTTACAATTTTTCGGACAGCGTAGGGCTGATTATAAATACCGTTGTTGCCGTATGCTGCGTATGTTCCGCTCATTTGCAGCGGATTGGTACTAAAACCATCGCCACCGATCGCATAGGCTTCGCCTAATTTGTTCAATACGTTATCGGTAAATCCAAGCTTTTCAGCGAATGTACGGATTTTTTTGGTTCCACCGAGTGCATCGCTGACCTCCTGAAAGGTTTGCAACGCAGGAATATTTCGGGACAAATAGAGTGCTTTGCGAATGGTCATTTTTCCAAGCGTCTTGCCGTCCCAGTCATTGATTTCTTTTCCCCAGCTGTATTTAATATCCTTTGAATCGTTGACCTCATAGTCTGTTGGCCACTTCAAATAGTCAATCGCCGGTCCATAATCTACAATTGGTTTTGCTGTCGATCCAATATTTCTTTTTGAGTCGTAAGACCAGTTTGTGTACGTATATTTGTAATTACGTCCGCCCCCAAGCGCGCGAATCGCTCCGGTTTGTGTATCGATCACTGATACGGCTGCCTGGAAATTTTGCTGGACGTTCGGATAAAGTTTATCATTGTTTAGCGTATCCTGGGTTTGCTGCTGAATTTCGGGATCAAGCGTCGTATAGATCTTAAGACCTCCGGAACTAAATTCCTTCTCCGTGATCACTTTTTTATCCACAACAAGCTCTTGATGCACATAATTGAGAAAAGCGCCATATTTTCGATTACTTATAGGTATATTTCGATGACCCTTAGTCATTTGCTTCATGGTGACAGCTTTTGCTTTTGCTGCTTCGGCCGTGGAAATTGCTTTGTTTTGCACCATCAAATCTAAAACTAAATCACGTCTTGCTTTTGCTTGCACAGGATGGCGGATCGGATCATAGTATCCCGGATTACGCGTCATCGCCGCGAGCATCGCCGCTTGCTCAAGATTAACATTTTTAATGTTTTTACCGAAATAGCGTTCAGAAGCGGCCGCAACACCATAGGTTGGGCCTTCGCCTAAATAAATTTGATTCAAGTACATCTCAAGTATCTGTTTTTTTGTATATTTCTTCTCTAATTGAATCGCTAGATACATTTCTTGAATCTTACGTGTAAACGTCTTGTTTTGCGTCAACATCGCGTTGCGGACAACCTGTTGCGTAATTGTACTGGCACCTTCAGATTTATAACCCTTGGTAAATTGAGCGACTCCAGCGCCCATAATTCGGATCGGGTCAACGCCGATATGTTTATAAAAGCGAACATCTTCAGTTGAAATGTAAGCATCCTGAACGCTAAGGGGAATGGAGTCAATACTTGTATATACCCGATGCTCCCCTGAGGCTACGGTTGTCGCTTTTTTGTTGTTCTGATCATAGACGAATGATGATATCCCATTGTGCAGCGCATCTTCGTCCAATTTAGGCGCATCCTTAATCACTGCAAGTACAAAGATCGTTCCCGCTAGAATAAGGAATAAGAGAGTGAGTAAGATGATAATGAAGATCCGTTTCACCCAATGTTTTTTCCCTCCGGATTTCTTTTTTTTGTTCGATACTTTCTTATTTTCGCTTTTTTGTTTTTCTTGTTCGGCTGCGCGCCGTCTTTCCATTCGTGTATGGTATTCAACCATGACTGATCCTACCTTTCCCAAAAAAACCTGTCCCATGGTTTACGTTTCATAGTATTCGATTGTTCCCATAGATTATGACCAACTCAAAAAAACACCTGATTCACGATGCGAAGGTAGTCAATTCGAGGCAGGTAGCTCTGGGGGATTAAGTGCCCGTGTTCATGAAAAAAATGTTTGGGAATTGATTTTCGACCCCCACTTAAAGAAGCATCCCAGAACGATGCAAGAAAATCGGATTCGAGCAAATAGGTATCCGAACTCTGCGAAAATTTGACGATGATGAATCCAATTCCGCCATGTCGCTTGATACGTTTCATATGCTCGACCTGATGGGCGTGAAAATTCTTCAGGGGGATATAGTTCTCGTGTGTGGTTTCCTTCGCTTCGAAATCTATGTATTTTCCCCTATAGATACCATTGTAGTCTGTGGTAGAGGCTTTGCGAAAATAGGCTTCAGTAATTTTCGCCGCACTTCGTTTCGGATAGTCCACGTGAACAATCTGGATCGGTGTTGGTTTCTTATAGATCACTGCTCGATCCGTTTCGATATAGTAGCGGTTCGTTACATTCAGATCTTCTTCCAAAGTCATGCCGCGATGACCGTAGACGATTTCGGAACCTGTCTTTTTCTCAAATGTCGTGTTTTCCTTCTTGTAGGGTTGTCCATTCGGATAAAAGACGGTCATGAGCAGAGAACGCTCCTTTCCGGTACTTTAAGGTTTCGTTGGTTACATGACAATCAATCTCTTAGAACAGTATACCAAAGTCCGCATTAAAGAGGTTAATTTTCTTATCTTATGCAAAAGTGTAATAAGTATTAACGCACTATTCCACTAGTTTTGCGAGATTACTACGAGTTTTGTCGACCATGCAGGGGATCATTCTTATCCATGGAAAGCTATTAATATGATTAAAAAAGAAAGAAGGAACAGTTATGAATTCAGATAAGGTAAATGGAATGTCTGTCGGGGAGTTATCCTTTAGAATTGATTATCTGAATATGCAGTTAGAGCAACTTGAAAATAAGATCATGCGCAAAAATGAAGAAATCATTGACTATCATCTTTCTTTCTGCAAGAAAAGACTTGCGAAATCCGATCGGAAAATTCAACAGGTTGACCAATTGTTGGCAAAAGCTGCCAGAGGAACAAATGTTTATTATTCAAAACAATTAGAGGCAGTTTTTTTCAGCGGACAGCGCAAGACGTCAACCGTGGACACGGATCAAAAGCTGCCGTGGCAGCAGCAGTCAACGCAATTGCTTGGTTAATCATTCGACCGACTTCACGAACCATGAGCAGTACCTAAAGCCAAACGTCCGGTTCATGGTAAACTAATAGAAACAGATTTATTGGAGTGAATGAACGTGCATCAACAAGCAGACAACAAGCTGCGCGAATTAACCTTGCATTTAAGAGAATTAAACCAAAATGCGTTCCAACAGTTTGCTAAGCGAACTCAAGAAAAAGACTATCAAGTGGATTTCTATAATGAAGTCAAACCGTTTGCCGATAAAGTGCAGGAATTGATTGATATCTGGCGTCCACTTGCTGAAGCATGGGTAAGGCGCAGCAAACCGAAGTATGTCTTTCCCATTCAGATAAAGGATACTTGCGACAATCTGTCGATTATTTGCGTCACTGCGTTTCAGAAAGATACGCGAAAACGGCGTTTCTACGAGACAATAAAGTCAATCGATTATGTGTTTGACAATATGTTGGATCAGTTAGAGCGGGATTGGGCAGCGCATTAACTCGCCATACGAATGAACGAAATGAGAACAAATAGGAAATAGGGGATACCAAGAAAAAGAATAGCCCGATACATGACCTTCGTGATCCATTCAAAGCACTCTTCGGCGGAGAGGTGTTCGATTTTCTGTGATATCTGGCGAATACGTTCATTAATTGGATCTTGTTTCTTCGAGAGTGGTGTTGTGTTTGTTTTTTCCATTGTCGTTCCCTCCTGATAATTAGCTTTTGATAGACTATATGGCCTGTCCCATTAAAATATGTCATTAAAAGTGAGAGAAGACATGTCATGCGTTATTCAGAATGGAGCAATTGTTGTAATTCGGGTATCGTCTTGCCTCCAAATTCTTTAAATCCGGCATCCAAGGCGATCAGTTTACCGAAAACCACTGGGTAAACAGCGCAGAAGCCGCCGCTTAAAATGAAATGATTAGGATCTCGGAAGTGTTTAAGAAATAAAACGTAGTCACCATCGGCAAGCGGGCCGGTATATTGTGTATTCAATGGACTCTCCGGATCGGGAAGGGGCTCCACACCTGTCGTTAACAATAAGGCAGGTGATGGCGCTTGTCCCTTTAGTTGATTGTGGATGTGGAGTATTTGCTCCGCATTGACAAAACGTTCTCCTGAGGGCAAACGCTGCCCGGTATCCCATTTTCGTATGTGTTGATCAAGATGTACAGAGACAATAAGATCTGATTGGTGTTCCATGAGCTCGCTGGTTTCAGGACGATCGGCTTTTATGATTTGAGTAATATTGGCTGCATGTGAAACCACCGGATGGAAGAACATAAGAGCGCATAGGATGAATGGTGTTAAATGAATGATCATTCTGGATTGATGCATAAAATCTGTCCTCCGATTCTTTTTATTTATCTTGACTTTACAGCTTGCTTTCTATTCATTTGCACCAATAATTAGCCGCGCGTCAGCACAACAGCTTAGAGAAGAAAAGCGTTAATTCTTGATCGATTGACCACGTTGTAGTATGTTTAGTTTGTTAAATGAATAATGAATTGTTCGTCCACTAGGGGTGCTTTTGCTGAGAGGGATTTGTCCCGACCCTTGGACCTGATCTGGGTAATACCAGCGTAGGAAAGTGGTTCTTGATGAAATGACTACTGCTTTCTAAGCTAATGAAAGCGGTTTTTTGTGTTTTCAAACCTTTTTTCAGGTCGATTGGATGGAAGATTCAACTATAGAATGATTATAGAGGGGGAATTGATCATGAGTAAGGAAAAAAGTACGAATTTAAAGCTTAATTTAACAGACATTCTTGTTACAATCGTGATTGCACTTGTCTTTGGATTGGTGTTCCGTCTGATGGGCCCGGTTTATGATTTAGTGAAACCGTTCGGGCTGCACTTGGACGCGCTTCTGTATGGTATTTGGTTTATTGCCGCGCCGTTCGCCGCACTGCTCATCCGTAAACCAAGTGTTGCTTTTCTTGCAGAAACCGCGGCGGCACTGGCAGAAATGTTATTCGCAGGCAGTGGCGGTGTCATCAATCTCTATTATGGTTTGCTTCAAGGCGCGTTTTCAGAAGCTATTTTTGCCGCTTGGCGCTATAAGAAATTTTCGCTTGGGGTCACCTCACTATCTGCCTTCGCCGCATTGATCGCATCAATTATTTTGGACGCAGGCTATGCATATCTTCCTCTTCTTGCGGGTTGGAACTTAACGTTGTATCTTGTGTTCCGTGTCATTGGATCAATTCTTCTTTCCGGTTTATTTCCGTACGCATTAGTTAAAGGTTTGGAGAAGACAGGCGTAACACAGTCGCTTCGCCCGGTAACGAAGGAAGATTACGATGTCCTCAACTAGTCGGGAAGGATGGGGCGTCACGAATCTGCGTCTCGCTTTTCCAAAAAAGAATGCAATGCTATTTAAAGATCTTTCTTTTGATTATCAAAGAGGAGAAAAAGTCTTGCTGCTTGGTCCATCCGGATGCGGCAAATCAACTGTTTTACAAGTGCTTTCAGGACTTATACCGCACAGTATCGAACTGCCTATGCGTTCTGATCGACAGGACGTTCCCAGTAACTGGGGGTTCATCTTCCAGGACCCGGATACACAGTTCTGCATGCCGTACGTTGATGAAGAAATTGCTTTTGTGCTCGAAAATCGGTGTATTGAGCGCGCGCAGATGGCGGAATTAATTCAGCGTTATCTGGATATGGTTGATCTTAAATTGGATAACAATCACCAGCTCATACGCACTCTTTCCGGGGGAATGAAACAGCGACTTGCGATTGCCAGCATTTTGGCACTTGAACCTGAAGTTCTTTTTCTCGATGAACCAACTGCGCTGCTCGATCCGAATGGAACTGAACAGCTCTGGAAAACGGTCCGCCAAATTGGCAAGGATCGGACGTTAATCATTGTTGAGCATAAAATCAACCATGTGCTTGATTTTGTGGATCGTGTGGTCCTGTTCAACCAACATGGCGAGATTTTCGCTGACGGTCCAAAGCAGGAAACGTTGGCGCGTTATCGAGATAAACTTGATGAATTTGGCATTTGGCATCCTGATATCTGGTCTGACTACGAGAAAAATCAAATAGGAAACCAGATAAATTTTGAGCATGCTGAATCTATTCTTGAGTTGAAAAACTTTGCGGTTCTCCGCCAGAAACAAGTTAAATTTTCTGCTGATCGTTTGTGCCTTAATCGCGGAGAGTGGATCGCAATTATTGGTGAGAACGGTGCAGGAAAAAGCACATTGATCGAAGGAATCATGGGGCTGCTGCGCACCAATGGGCAGATCCGTTGGTCATTCGATCATCCCGAAAATCATGTCCAATTTGTTTTTCAGAATCCTGAATACCAGTTTGTCACCGATTCTGTTGAGGATGAGCTCGCGTTTAGTCTTCGAGTTAATAAAATGAATGAAGAAGAAATTGCGCGCAGAGTGGATGAGCACTTGGAACGCTACACGCTTAAAGCGCAAAGAAACCAGCATCCTTTTCAGCTGTCTACCGGTCAAAAGCGCCGATTAAGTGTTGCTTCTGCTATGATTAATCATCCGGATGTGCTCATTCTCGATGAACCGACATTTGGACAGGACGCTAAAAATACGTTTGCACTTTTAGATATCTTTCAACAGCTCAGACTGGCAGGGACGACCATCGTCATGGTTACCCATGAAATGGAAATCGTTCACCATTTTGCAACACGTGTGTTGACCGTCGAAAATGGCAGAATTGTTAATGATCGTGTGAGTAGTGAAGGCGGGGAGGAGAGGAATCGTGGACAACGTTTGGGCGAGCACGAACAAGTTGTTTTTTAAGATCAATCCCAGTTTGAAATTCCTATTAATTTCTTCACTTTTTATTGTTTATCTGTTTGTCCAAAACTTGAATACGATGATCTGGGCGTCGTTCTTCTTTCTGATCCTTTACTATTTAGTGAGCGGACTTGCCGGAAAGTGGTCGTTTTGGTTTGTATTTTTGACCTTGATTGTATCGCTCTTTAGCGCATCGGCAATGATTATGTTCGGCAAGGGCAGCCATATCATCTATCATCAGTCGCTGATTTTGATCACACAGGAAAGTTTGGCGCGAGGATTGCTGCTTGGACTGCGAACCTTCACCTTTAGCTTGATCGGCATGATTTTTGCGACGACGACGCTGCCTGTTCCTTTTTTCTATTCATTGATGCAGCAATTGAAAGTCCCTGTGCGTTATGCTTACGGCTGTCTTGCAGCTTTCCGAATGATTCCGATCATGGCTGAAGAATTTTTGCATATTCGTCAAGCGATGCGGGTCCGCGGTATGACGAGGCAAAAGGGGATAAAACCGCTATATGAGCGGATGAACCGCTATTCGCTGACTATGCTCGCTCAATCGATCCGTCGTGCACAGCGAACCGCGATCGCCATGGAAGCCAAACGTTTCTCGATGACAGAAAGACGCACATATTATTATGAGATCGGATGGAGCAGAATTGATCTCTATTTCATCGTCATTATGTTACTAACGGTCACGCTTGGATTTGTTTTTGCAGCCTACTTTCCGCTTACTCCGTTTACGAATGTGCTTGATCATTGAGCGTACCGAGTGCATCATAGATGATAGAAATGTGCAGGGAGGAGAACCAATGACAAAGACAGCACTCGTAACCGGCGCGACAAGCGGGATCGGTAACGCACTTGCCAAATTGCTGGCGGCGGATCATTATGACTTAATACTCGTTTCTCGAGACGACGAGAAGATGCGGGCAATAAAATCAGAGCTGACGGATCGATCGGTCACGATTATTAAGAAAGATTTGAGTCAGTTTCATGCGGCAAAAGAGGTTTTCGATGAGGTTAAAAGAAATGGTTTAACGATCGATTTACTCATTAATAATGCCGGTTTCGGACTTGTAGGTGCCTTTGATTCGTTGCCTATTGAGCGTCAAAGTGAAATGATTCAGTTAAATTGCGCTGCTCTGACAGAACTCACCTATTATTTTTTGCCTGATCTGCGCAGCAAAATGGGGAAAATCATGAATGTGGCAAGTACTGCCGCTTATCAACCCGGTCCGTTCATGGCCGTCTATTTTGCCAGCAAAGCGTATGTACTTTCATTATCAGAAGCGCTTGCTGAAGAATTTGATAAAAGCGGTGTAACCGTGACTGCACTCTGTCCCGGACCGACACATACCAATTTTGGTTCAGTCGCTCATGCTGAGAATACCAAAATGTTCAGTCGCACCATGGATGTCCAGACCGTTGCAAGGATTGGTTACCGGGCAATGATGAAAGGGAAGCGAGTGGTCGTCACCGGTCAAGTTAATTATGCAGGCGCAATCGCGGCCAAACTATTACCGAGAAGATGGAGTGCCAAAGCCGTCCGTATCATCACCGGATCCAACAAGAAAAAATAAACATAAAAACACCCAAAGGATACAGTTAATCCCGTTGGGTGTTTTTTATTTGTATTGTCTCGTTTATTCTTGCTTTTCTTTTGCGCGCCGCACTTCCAGATCACGAAGTGCCGAGCGCATGATCTTGCCAGACACTGTCTTTGGAAGTTCGGAAACGAATTCAATCGCTCTTGGGTATTTATAAGGGGCCGTTTGTTTTTTGACGAATTTTTGCAGCTGAGGGATCAGTGCTTCATCCTCAGTATAGGTGTCTTTTAATACTACGAAGGCTTTGACAATATTGCCGCGGATCGTGTCCGGACTTGCGACAACCGCACAATCCTTAACTGCATCATGCTTCAGAAGCGCATCTTCAACTTCAGCAGGTCCGATCGTGTAGCCAGAACTGATGATTACATCGTCGCGCCTGCCTTGAAACCAGAAATAGTTGTCCTTGTCTCTCGATGCTCGGTCGCCAGTTAGAAAATAGTTGCCGATAACGGCCGCTTGGTAACGATCCGGTTGCTGGTAATAAGTCTTGAAGAGGGCGGGAAAGTCTCGGCGCACAGCGATATTACCCACAACGCCTTCCGGCACCTGGTTCCCGTCTTCATCAATGATTGTGATGAATTCGTCAAGTATGGGCTGCCCCATAGAACCGATCCGCACATCCTTTCCGACGAGTGTACCGATGAGTAAGGTGCTTTCTGTCTGACCGTAGCCGTCTTTAAGCTGAATGTCAAAAGTGTTTTTGAAAATATCAATAACGCCTCGGTTCAGCGCTTCACCAGCGGAACATGCGGTATGAAGGTTTGACAAATCATAGTCAGCTAAATGATCGACCTTTGACATGAGT
Source organism: Sporolactobacillus caesalpiniae (assembly GCF_040513385.1). Taxonomy (NCBI): domain Bacteria; kingdom Bacillati; phylum Bacillota; class Bacilli; order Caryophanales; family Sporolactobacillaceae; genus Sporolactobacillus; species Sporolactobacillus caesalpiniae. The sequence goes on along the minus strand of NZ_JBEVCB010000006.1, from coordinate 172,577 downwards.
CGATATTCAGTTGGTGTGCAGCAGAGGACGTTAACTTTATAATCTTGGAGAAGCTGCAGCTGTTTTTCCGGATGGAAACGGCCACAATAAACGAGACCGGTAACCCCTTTGCCAAGTACTGAAAGGAACGGACTCCAGATCCATTTTTGCCAGCCTGGACCTGCAGTTGCCCAAACCGTATCGCCCTCTTTAATGTTCAGCCAGCGTTTCGGAGCAATTCTGATATGCGCATATGCCCAAGCGTGCGTATGCACAACTCCTTTTGGCGTGCCTGAAGTTCCTGAAGTATAAGTTAAGAAGGCCATGTCATCTTTGTCTGAATCCACAGTGGTATATGAATCAGAGGCATTCTCCATGAGCTGATCCATGGAGAGCCATCCATCTGTATCACCGGCGACAGAAATCTTATGTCGCAGCGAAGGCATCGCTTCCTGAATGTGGTCAACTTGATCGGTATAATCCTTGAATGTGATGATCGCTTTTGCCGCGCCCTGATTGATACGAAAGCTGATGTCACCGGAACGAAGCATTTCGGATCCGGGGATCACCGCAATTCCTGCCCTAAGCGCACCTAAATAGATAACATAAGCATCAACGATTCTAGGGACAATCGTCATGACTTTATCGCCTTTTTTGATGCCTAATTGATTCAAGGCATTGGCAAAACGTTTTCCTTTTTGAATTAATTCATGATAGGTGACGGTTCGTTTTTCGCCATTTTCACTTTCCCATCGCAGCGCAATTCGATCGGAATCAAAACGGTCAATTTCACTTGTTAAATTATACTTCTGTGGTGCAATGAGATCTGTCAATTCCATAAGCTTCCGCTCATCTCCCTAGATTTTTTCTTGAGCGAGAAAACTCAAGATCAGTGTTTATATCTTAATATTAATACCTGGTGCTAAATATTACAACTTTTTTCACTTATTTATTTTTATTGATTACTTGCGCGAGAGCTTCGCCGAATGCTTGTGAACTACGCGTGATTTCTTGCAGATTATTATCTACTCCGCCAATTTCAATAAGAATTGCATTCTTAGAGAGGTCTTGATTGTAGATCCCGTTTCCTGTTAGTTTTGTCTTGCCGACAATGCCGCGAACAAGATCCGGATACTTCTTATCCAATTCTGTTTTTACCTTTTTGGCCAGATAAAGATTGGCTGAGTAGTTAGGATTTGCCTCGCCAATGATAATGCTGATACGGGCATAGGACGTGCCGCCGATCTTCATCGTTGTGATGCTTCTTCCTGAAGAATCACGATGAATATCTATTAGATAGTTCAAGCTCGGCGTTTGTTTCAGAGCATTCTGCACTACAATCCTTGACTTCTGATAAGCCTCATTGTAGCCCCAACCTTGTTTTACCTTTTGGATATAGCCAACACCATTTTCATTTAATGTTTTTCCGATAATTTCTCCATCTTTAACCACACTCTTTTGCGGTTCTGTATATGTGGAATCTTTCCCGTTGTTTATCGGCTTGTACGATTCCCACGGATGCGTATGATAGATAAGCACTGTCTTTTTTAGTTTTTCATTTGACTTGTTTGTGTCACTTTGCTCCGGTTTCTGCGGTTTCGGAGTATCAATATTAATGGACGGTGATGGCGGATTGTCTTTTGGCAGATTATTGTAGTTTAATCCTTTTCCAGCGACGAAAATGCGTGTGTTATAAATAGTAAAGCCAGGCAGCTCTGATCCGAACAAGCTGCGGTTATCATCAAAACGAAGGTCAGTCATCAACTCAAATAGGAGATGATAGACGGTTTTCGGACGATCCTTTTCCTTGATCGCGTGGTTATACACCACGTTTTCATTTCCAAAGGTTTCACTTAATAAAATTTTTGCCGGCCAATCTGCTTTTTGCATCGCGTCTTGAATGAAACCGATCTTGATTTGGCTTACCGTGACAAGAATAGCCATACCATAGATCAGGATCAGGACAAAGAGGTACTGGAATAAAAGTGAATGGTTTATGGAAGATTGTGTGTTTAGTGGTGGATTGATTCTTTTCAAGCTTGTCCCTCCCAATCCTCTGAGAAATTCATGCTGCTCTATTAATCTATGATTGAGAGGGGAAAAGATAGACATGTTTTTTCTAGTTCATGACTTTTCTTCAATGAGAATGTCTATGTAAATGAATTTTTACATATTATTTACAAAAAATGCCTTTTTCCGACGCTCATTTCCATAAATACTAAGTAGGGATACGAGCCTATGACAATCGGAGGGGTACGATTGAAGAACATCTTTAGAAGGAAAGCATCTTGGCGTCATCTGACAATCAGTATGAAATTTTCAGTTGGATTGTGGATTGTTTTACTGATTATGCTCATTTCTGCGGTCACATCGACTGTGCTGCTTTATCACACGATGCAAAGAGCGGAAGACGCGCGGGTGGCAGGGGAGCGAGCGGCGCAAATCACCGAAATCGGTTCGCTCTTTCGCTCAAAAGATTCACGCGTTGTTGATTATCTGTTGGAGCCTGGTGATCGTGCGGTGAAACTGTATTCTCAGGATCAATTGAAATTGACTAGGGCAGAGAAAAAGTTGAAACCATACATGAAAACAGAAGAACAAAAAAAGTGGTTTTCGCAGATTATGAGTGAGGACGCACGCACGTTCAACCTTTTTCAGAGTGAGTTCGTGCCGGCGGTTCTGATGAACGATAAAGAGAAGCTGATGCAAATTCACAAGGAGCAAAATCAAGTTCAAGAGAGAACTCTGGAGCTTGTGAATCGGTTGCGTACATCTGTGATTAATGAAGAGCAGCAAGCGATGGAAAATGTTCAGAAACAAGTAAAAGGATCCATGCTGTTTCTAGCAATAAGTGTCATTTTCTCTATTTTAATTAGTGCATGGATAACGTGGCGGATCAGTAGACAAATCAAAGCATCTTTTAAGCGCGTCATTGATTCGACAGAAAGAATCGCTTGCGGTGATTTAAGAAATCATGGGCAAATCATACATAACAAGGATGAACTAGGATTGATTTCGGATTCAATTGAAAAAATGAAACGCAATCTGCTTGAAATGATTCAAACCATGGTGCAGGCGGCTGAAATGACAAAAAACAGCGGACAAGCCCTAATTCGTTCGACCCGATCCGTTTCACATGAAAGTAAGGAGATGACCAACACCACAACTCAGCTTGCCGAAGGATTTGAAAATCAGGCGCGCAATGCCAGTCATATCGCAAAATTTACCGAAGAGTTCATGAACCGGCTGGAGTTGGAAATCAAAATGCTGTCCACGGTGCTCCAAAAAGCGCTTAACGCATCGGACTTGACTGAAAAAGGAAAAGTGCTGATTGCGCGATCACAAGAGAATATGCGCCAAATCGAATCAAGTGTACTTGACTCGCGTAACAAAATGGGACGTTTCAAGCTTCAATTAAATGATCTATCAAAGTTGGTGGAAATGGTCGATCATATTGCCAGCCAGACCAATTTGCTTGCGTTAAACGCGACGATTGAATCGGCACGAGCGGGAGAAGCAGGAAAAGGATTCAGCATTATCGCCGAGTCAATTCGGAAGCTGTCCATACAAACTTCGGAGTCTGCGAAAGAGATGACGGCTATGTTAACTGGTGTTAACCTTGGATCAGAAACAGTTGACAAGGCACTTCTGTTAAACCGCGAACAGGTACAGTCGGGAGTTAAGCAAATCACGCATACTGGGGATGCTCTAAGATCAATTAATCATGAGGCACAAGAAATTCGAGAAAACATGAATGAATTGTCATTACGTCTTCATGAAGTCAGTGCAATCGGTTTGCAGATGAAGGAGTCTATTGCTGCGGTAGCTGCAGTCTCTCAGGAATCATCAGCAAGTGTATCGCACGTCAATCAATCGATGAGCCATGTTGAGAAAACAATGGATGGTTTTGTAGATGAAGCGCGTGCACTCGCAGAAACCTCAGAACGTTTTGAACAATTGATTCAACGATTTAAACTATGATTAACCCAAATAAAGGAGTTCCCGACATCATGGGAACTCCTTTTAATTTCATGACTGTGTCTTATTAGTTAACCGATGCGGACTGAAGATCCGTTACAAGGGATCCGACATAAGCAACAGCATTGCGAATGGTTTCTGGATTTAGAATGTCGACCTGTGCTTTTTCAATCAGTTCTTGAGGTGTGATTCTGCCGCCTTCTTTAAGGACCGACAGCCAACGATTAACAGCCGGTTCTCCTTCTTGTTCGATTTGCTTGGCAACAGCGGTCGCCACAGTCAGCCCTGCGGAGTAGGTATAGGAGTACAATCCAGAGTAATAGTGTGGTTGCCGCATCCATGTTAAACCGTCGCGCGCGTCAAGCTGAACAGAATCGCCCCAGAACCCTTGAAGTGTCTCATTGAATAATTCGGTGAGTGTTGATGCTGTCAATGCTTCGCCTGCTTCAGCGCGGCGAAAAACGTTACGCTGATAGACACCTTCCAGCAGATGCGTAACAAAATTATGGTAATAGGTGCTGAGTAAACGTTCGGTAACCGATTTTTTCATTTCTTCTGAAGTAGCATTTCTTTTTAAGTATTGAGCAAGAATCAGCTCATTCATTGTTGACGGTGCTTCGATGAAGAATAGCGACGGACGATAATTGGCTAATTTCTGATATTTTTGCGCGAGCATGAAATGACCGGCATGACCAAATTCATGGGCAAGTGTTAAAATGTTGCGGATATCTCCGGTCCATGTCATCAGAATATACGAATGAGTGCCATAGGGAGAGGAGCAGAATCCTCCTGTAGATTTACCAACGTTATCAGCGTAATCAACCCAACGGTTGTTTAATCCTTCTTCAATAATCGTATGATATTCCGGCCCCATAATTTTTAGTGCCTCAAGAATTGCCAGCTTACTGTCTTCAAACGTTGTTTGTGGATTTGAAGTATCAATCGGAGCGAGCAAATCCGCGTACGTCATTTTATCGAGACCAAGCGCTTGCCGCTTCAGTTCAGCGTAACGCTGCATATGAGGCGCGAGTTCTTTGTAAATAATATCAAGTTGATTGTTGTACATTTGTTCGCTGACAAGTTGACGCTGAAGCAAATAATCGGTAGCTGTCTTGTATCCGCGCAGTTTGGCTACAGCGACAGTTTTCGCTACTTCTGCCGCATAGACAGAAGCAAACGTATTTTTGTAAGCATCCAGTGTTTTGGTAAACGAATCATAGGCGTTTCTTCTAAGTATCGTGTCTCTCGTTGATGCATAACTATTTTCATAAAGTGTGAACGACATCGGTACCGTTTTTCCGCTGCCGTCTGTAACCGGAAGAAACTGCATATCCGCAAGCTTACTGCGCGTATAGATCGTGTAAGGAGCTTCCAGGACCTCTGATAACGCCTTGATCGTTTTCTCCGCTTCCGGATGAAGCCGATAAGGTTTTAAAGCGAACAGCTTACGGAAATAGGGACGATATTCTTTAAGGCCCGAAGCATTCTGCTCCAAGATACTCAACTGGTTCTCATCCAGATTCATTAATTCATCCTCAAAAAAGGAAAGTGTCGTATCAATTTGTGCGTTTGCGGCATCTACACGGGCGGAGTCTGCCTGATTCTCTGAGTTGCTGCTGTCTGCGGATTGTTTCAGGCTAACATAAGTGGAAAGTCGCCACAATCGGGCTGAAAAATCAAAATAATCTTCTAAAGCGCGCAAGAGAGACGGGCCGTTTGCAGCCAGTTTACCTTTAATACTTGCCAATTCACTTACCTTTTCGAGTAGTGCCTTTAGTTCGGTCACGAACGCATCTCGTGTTGGAAAAAGATCGGTCAGGTTCCATGTTTTTTCAGTCGGAACTTGATTTCGTTTCAGTCGTTGATCCATACTTAGTCCTCGATTCGTTAGTATTAGTATTAGTTTACCACAGAGCGCTGTATCCTAACGCAACAGCTTAAGCACATCAGAACAGCGAGAAAGAAGTTTAGACATTCACAACTTATTATTATATACTAACTAACATAATGTAATTAATGATTTAAACAGATAAGCGAAATTTAATCTGGAGGGGTCACAATGAATTTTCACGAAGTGCCGAATACGTATGTAGATCAAATTTTTCTATTTGTGAGGAATTTGCAGCGTTCTAAGGATTTCTATTCGGGAATGCTCGGATTGAGTATCCTACAACAAAACCAGCAGGCAATTACATTTTCTGCAAACGGAACTGATCCTTTGCTTACGGTTGAGCAACCTGTGGATGTGCTGCCGCCCAACAGACGAAGCGCGGGACTTTATCATTTTGCAATGCTTGTTCCATCGCGAAAGGATCTTGCAGCGGTAACCGCGCATTTACTGAAAGAAGATTATCCGCTTGTTGGTGGGGCAGATCATGCAGTCAGCGAAGCTTTATATTTGGAAGATCCTGACGGAAACGGAATTGAAATCTATCGTGATCGCCCGGCGGATGAATGGAAATGGGAAAATGGCAAGGTGCTTATGCTGACAGAAGCGATGGATGAACACTTGCTTGATGAATTAAATGGGGAACCATGGAGCGGATTACCTAAAGAAACAAAAATGGGGCATCTCCATCTCCAAGTTGCAAATCTGAAAGAAACCGAGAAATTCTATGTGGAAGGACTCGGGTTTAACTTAGTTGCCGCTTATGAACCCTATGCCGATTTCATATCAACCGGCGGCTATCACCATCATCTGGGGTTGAATGTTTGGAACAGCAGAGGGGTTCCGGTGCAGGAAGGCATACATGTCGGGTTAAATTACTATCGTCTCGTCTTTCCAGATATTCAAATGCGCCATGAAGCGATTGATCGTTTGCTAAAATCAGGCGTATCCATTGAACAAACAAACGAGCGTATGTTTGCTAAAGATCCATCAGGAATCAAGTTTGAACTGGGAATTTAATAAATGGAAACTGTAAAACCGCCCAATATGGGCGGTTTGTTAATTTTGTTCATTTAATTCAGGTTGTTGAGTCAAAATCAGCCGTTCGTAAAAAGTGGCTAATGAAGTGCAGAAGTAAGGGACGAGCCAAAGGTACATCCAAATGCTTCCAATAATACCGATTGCGAGAAATAAGTAGCCGATTAAGTCATTAATCATAAAGCCAATCAATCCTGCAGCAATAATTCCGCCTAGGGTCGGGACAATCGACAAGAGCCACCAACCAATGAAACTCAATCCAAGAAGAAACAGTTTCCATTTATGGCCCTTCATTAACCGTTTGCTTTCCTTAATCGCTTTACTTGCCGAATAGTCCGGATGATCCTTTAAAATGAAATAGGTCTGGGAATAGGAAAAGGATTTGATGATGCCGGGGATGATAAATAATAAAATCCAAAGACACAAAAGAATGGCCATAAGCACATACGTCCAAACAAGCTTAACAATCATTTTTCCGTGTTCATAACCAAAAAATAGAATTTTCATTTTTGGCGTTTGATCGCGAATTAGGTCCAAGAAGTACCAATAGAAACCAAACTGCATCGGAATAGTGATGATAAAATAAATTAATTGGAAAATATCGGAAAGTGGTGGAGAATCCGTTTGATTTATCCAATTCTCGAACCCTCCGGACAGTGAACTATCAATCACAGTCGGTGGCAAAGCAGAGATTAAAAAGAAAACGAATACGAAAAACCCACTCGAGACAGAGTACCCTTGGAGAGACGTTCGTGCATCTTCCTTAATTCTAGAAATCCACATTTAATGGAATCCCTCCTTACAATTAAGATACGATCAAGGCTAACATAATCAAATTCCTAATGGTTTATTAATTCGATCTTGAACGTATTGTAACACAAAGCGTTTCTGAAAATAAAATGAATCAATTATTCCTATTATATAGAAGTCATCGGCGTTTTTTCATATAATGAGCAATGGGGCAAAAACTTTTGATCATAAAAAAAGTAGAACTGTAATCATTAACGATTCATTACTTTTTTTCTGCAAAGAGGAGGATCTTTAGTTGGGTGATATACATACTTTAGACAAGAGTGAATTGGTTGAACGTTATTCGAAATTAGAAGAAAAGTATGCTGAATTTAAGAGCAAGAATCTTTCGTTAGATATGTCTCGCGGAAAACCAAGTCCGGACCAGCTTGATCTTTCATCAGATCTTTTCAGCATTTTAAACACGAACACAATAAAAACAGTTGATAACAACGACATTCGCAACTATGGGGGAGTGGACGGCATACGAGAAGCAAAAGACTTGTTTGCTGAAATTCTTCACGTGCGACCTGCAGAAGTTATTATTGGTGGTAATTCCAGTTTAACGATGATGTATGACACGATTTCGAGAGCCTTGCTTAAAGGTGTTCTAGACAGCGATCGCCCATGGGGGAAGTTGCCTAAAGTAAAGTTCTTGTGTCCAAGTCCTGGTTACGATCGGCACTTTGCGATTTGCGAATCGCTTAATATTGAAATGATCACCATTGACATGCTTGATGACGGACCGGATATGAATAAAATTGAAGAACTGGTCAGCAAAGATGATGCGATAAAAGGAATTTGGTGTGTCCCAAAATATAGCAATCCTGAAGGGATTACATACAGTGACGAAGTCGTAAACCGCTTTGCGACAATGAAAACGAAAGCAGAAGATTTTAAAATCTTCTGGGATGATGCCTACACTGTACATCATTTAACGAATGAACACCCGCATCTAAAGAATATACTGCAAGTATGCAAAGATGCAGGACATCCGAACCGGGTTTTTATCTTTGCATCGACATCAAAAATAACATTTCCAGGGTCCGGAGTAGCGGCGATGGCAGCAAGCGAGGAGAATATTCAATTTATCCTGGAACAACTTTCTGCGCAAACAATCGGACCGGATAAGATTAACCAATTACGGCATGTGCGTTTTTTGAAAAATTTAGATCATATCAATGAACATATGAAGAAGCATGCAGAATTAATTAAACCCAAATTTGATCTTGTCTTGCGTGAACTTGACTCACAACTAGGCGATAAGCATATTGCTTCATGGAGCAAGCCAAAAGGCGGCTATTTTATCAGTTTAAATACACCAGATGGTTGTGCAGCCGAAGTGGTTAAGCGCGCGGCGGAAGTCGGCGTTAAATTAACAAAAGCAGGGGCGACTTTTCCATATGGTAAAGATCCAAAAGATCGAAACATTCGAATTGCCCCAACATACCCGTCGTTAGCAGAATTGAAAGTGGCAATTGACGTGTTATGCCTTTCTGTCCAAATGGTGAGTATAAAGAAGCTTTTGAACGATTAATAAATCCAAGGGTGAACTATGTTCACGACCATTTATTTATAAATTAAAAGTGCGCTAAACCAAATGAGGTTTAAGCGCACTTTTTTCAACTTAGCATGACAGCAATAAAGCATTAAATGAAGAGCTTTCTAATAATTCTCATTCATGGAAATTCAATTTGTAAAAATAGCTTTTAATTTAATTTCTTTGATGAACTAAGCGTAGGCTGTTTAATATAACAAGCAAAGCAGCACCTGTATCGCTGAATACAGCGAGCCAAAGTGTCAGCCAGCCCGGAAAAATCAAGAACAACGCAGCTGCTTTAACAATTAATGCAAAACTAATATTTTGTTTAATTATTTTTAGTGACTTTTGACTTAAGGAAATGGCAAATGGCAATTTCTCCAGATTATCAGCCATAAGTACAAGATCCGCTGTTTCCATTGCTGTATCCGTTCCTGCGCCGCCCATAGCGATACCGAGGTCGGCACTGGCAAGAGCCGGTGCATCATTAATCCCATCACCAACCATTGCCGTTTTAAGTCCGGAAGCTTGTAGCTTCTTAATTGATGTGACTTTATCTTCTGGAAGCAGGTCAGATAAATAACGTGTGATACCTGCTTCTTTTGCCACTTGCTCAGCCGTTTTCTGGTTATCACCGGTCAGCATCACCAAATCATGAATGCCTATTTTTTGCAACTTATTTAGAGCTGAGCGCGTTGTTTTTCTGATGGTGTCCGAAACGCCAATGACGCCAATCAATTTTTCATCTGTTCCAATCATGACCAGAGTCTGACCAGATTCCAACAATTTCTGAGCCTGAGCATATTCCTCTATAGTGCCGACTCCTTTTTCACGGAACAGTTTCAGACTGCCAGCATAATAAATCGTTCCTGATATATCTGCTTGAACACCTTTTCCGGGGATATTTTGATAATTTTCTCCGGCCAGAGCGAGGCTATTTTTTTCATTTGCATAAGCTGACAGACAACGAGCAATTGGATGCGTTGAGTAGTCTTCAAGTGTCTTAATCAAAGACATCAGATGGTTTTGATCGCTAGTAAAGGCAATAATGCTAGCAACCTTTGGCTTGCCTTCGGTAATGGTTCCGGTTTTGTCAAACGCAATCGCTTGGATTTGACCGGCTTTTTCCAGAAACGCGCCGCCTTTGATCAGGACGCCCTGTTTCGCTGCATTGCCAATTGCAGAAACAATAGCTACAGGGGTTGAAATGACGAGAGCGCAAGGGCATGCGACCACGAGCAGTTCTAACCCTTTATAAAACCATGATCCCCAAGTTCCAATTCCGATCATTGGAGGAATAAGCATGACTGCAACAGCTAGAATAAATACAATAGGTGTATAAATACGTGCAAATCGATCAACAAATGTTTGAGTCGGTGCTTGTTTTTCCTGAGCTTCTTCGACCATTTGAATGATCCGGGCAATGACAGTATTCGTCGACAATTTAGTAACCCTGCATTCAAGTGTTCCATTTTCATTCAATGTCCCGGCAAAAACAGCATCTCCCTGACTTTTGTCAACAGGAATGGATTCTCCGGTAATTGGTGCCTGGTTGACGCTTGATTCACCCTTAATAACCGTACCATCCAGTGGGATGCGTTCTCCAGGTTTCACGATCATGGTTTCACCAACAGTGACTGTACTCACTATTTTTTTTGCTATTGAATCTCCAGATAGTATCCATGCTTCTGCAGGGGCAACTTTCATTAAATCCCCAATAGACCGACGTGTCTTTTCAACAGAACGATTCTCTAGAACAGCGCCTAAAGCAAACAACCAAACAACGGTAGCTGCTTCGAGCCATTGATTAATGAATAGAGCACCGATGGCTGCCGCAGACATGAGAACGTTCATATCAAGCGAACGGCTTCTCAAAGCGTAATAAGCACTTCGCAATGGCTGATGTCCACTTATGATAAGAGCGATACCATATAAAGCAGTTGGCAGAACAGATGTTATCTGAGTAAAAGACAGGACAAATCCGGCAGCAATACAAAGACCGGAAATCAGGATTTCTAAACGTGATTTATGAGAATGGACATGCTGGTCGTTTTCTTGTTCGTCGTGTATATCTGGTAACGTCTGATACCCCAATTTCTTAACTTCCTGCTGAATGCGTTCAGCAGAGAGGGTATGGCTGATCGACATTTTACCGGATGAAAAATTCACCTCGACGCTCTGTACCTCAGGGAACCGATTCAGATGTTTCTCAATGGATTTTGCACAAGCGCCGCAATCCATTCCTTCGATTCTATAAATATCCAGGACATTTGTCTTAGTTTGAGAATTCAAAACTTCAGGCTTTACACGATAGCCAAGTTTGCTTAACTGTTTTGGAATAGGGGAAAGCCTGCTTGCATCTGAATAAGCAACACGCATTTTTCCTGTGCTGTAGTGCACCTGAACGGCTGTTATTCCGGGAATCTGTGACACGCTTTTTTCAATCGTTCGTGCACAAGCCGGGCAATCCATTCCACTTATTTGATAAACTGCCGAAGAAAGGTTGCGATCAAGAGGAGGTACCTCTTTTAGAATATGCTCGTCTTCGCCATCGCAACAATCGTCTGAGCAGGAATCCTTGTAGTGTTCATTTTTGCAACAATCGTCATCACAGTGACTATCATTTTCTTCATCATGACAGCAGTCATCATGGCTGTCTGTACAGCAATGACAGTTATCCGGTTTTATCGCAAGATTTCCACTCGTCTCATAGCATTTACAGCAGTTGCATTTTGCTTCAACACATTCCCGCACTTCTTGATGCTCACATGTTGAGCAGTTACATTGCTTATTGAAATCACGAATAGGGGTTAATTGTATCGGTTTCATTTTAAATCAGACATCTCTTTTCTATTTTTTATGCCATAGCCTCGCTATTAGGAATTTCTTTTGATGCTTGATGCCTGAATGCTAGGTGTACAAGCTGACGGACATAATCGTCATCAAGGGAATAATAAACGAATTTTCCATCTTTACGTGATTGGGCAAATCCGATTTTCTTTAGTAAACGCAAATGGTGGGATGCGGTTGCTTTAGAACAGCCAACAATAGCACATACATCACAAACACACAGTTCTTTCTCAAGAGCCAATGCGTGGACAATCGTTATTCTGGTTTGATCAGCTAAAATTTTAAACAGATCCGCAATCTCATTGGGGTTATTCTTTTCCAGATCTTTTCTGACACGCATCACTCTGTCTTTGTGAATACAAGTAACCTCACAAATATCCTGTGGTTTATTCATTTCAAGTCCTCCAATCAAATGATTGTTTGACTATAGTATACAAAATGATAAACAAATATTCAAATGATCGTTTGACTGTTTGCGGATGCAGAAAGCATAGGTGATTGGGTTCATGTGTTGAATTAGATTGTTTAAAAATCCCGAAAAAAAAAGCAGCCAAATCGGCAGCAATGAAAAATGCAGAGGAGAGAACGCATTAATTTATTTCGAAAAGGATGTTTTGGTTAAGTATAAGATCAAATATGGTGATATGGGGGAATGACATAGGATTGCAAGCGGGAATCTGGACGTGCTACCGAGAAATTTTAATTTGTGTTAACGAACATATACTTAGACAAATCCATAAATAAATGTAGTTCAAAGTATTGGATTGTATTACGAAACTACATGTCAGTAAATTAGTTGAAGAGTAACCGATATTTTTTATTTTGGATTCAAGGAAAGCAAATGATATACAAGTAGAGCATTTTTCTATGAGTTTATATAAAAAAGAGATGTGTAATACGCCTGGATATTACTACGTAAAATATAATTTTGACGAAGTAATATGGTGATGTGTTTTGAAGATTGTCTTTATTAACCTATTTTTGACATCACTGTTTCCATGACATGCTGTTTGATCTTTTGCGCATCACTTATCAATTTTATCCCTTGTTCCTGATAACTCTTTGTAATTGTTTTATCTTTAACGGTCGATAAATTTATTATCACAGTCAACCAAGCAGATTGAATTGCCGCATCCAATGAAATTACTGCAACACCGAGATCTGAGATCACATTCTTATTGAATTGATTAGAAGCATCTTCTAAAATACTCATCGCATCATGGCAGCTTTTCATTAAATGAAGCGGAACTTCCGCAGCCTGAACTGCCGCGCTCTGCAGCTGCGCCGTACGTTCAGTACGCTCTTCAGCAGTTTGTTTTGGCAATTTCAGTGCTGCCATAAAACGGCTAAACGAATCCATATCTTGTTGAGCAAAGCATTCAAAATCATGAATTGCTTTCTGAAGATTTGCAGCAATTTCATTCATCTTTGTTTGTACTTGTGTAAATTTTGGCCCTGTTGACAGATTTGCAACCATAGCGCCCATAGATGCGCCCAAAGCAGCACCTAATGCAGCAATACTGCCTCCACCGGGTGTCGGTGCAGAAGAACTTGCCGCTTCAATGAACTGGCCGATTTGCTGATCAAAGACTTTCACTGAGTTGCACCTCTCTTTTGTTTTCATTTGCTTGAAGGCGCACCGCTTTTAATAGATTTTCAAATAAAATCATTGTCGTTACCTTCCCTACTCCGCCTGGTACCGGAGTAGCCGCGTGGACAATCTCTGAAACTTCAGGTTGAACGTCGCCAACAATACCACCTTGTATCTCATTAATACCTGCGTCAACGACAACTAGGTCTTGGTGAACCATGTCTGTTGTAACTAAGTTAGCTTTTCCCACAGCAGAAATTAATATGTCAGCTTTCTCAATCTGTTCCTGTAAATTATTGGTATACACGTGACAGACCGTTAGTGTTGCATTTGCGCGCAGCAAGAGCTGAACAAGCGGTTTACCAACTGTTTCACCACAACCAATCAATACAACATTTTTCCCTTTTAATGGATAACCAAAGTAATTAAGAATACGAATACATGATTGAGGTGTAGCTGGATACAATCCTTCATCACCAGTAAAGCACGCCAGTTTATTTGCCGGAGACAGACCATCAACATCCTTTTCAGGAGCGATGGCAGCAGCTAACTTTTTCGCATCAAGATGTTTCGGAAGCGGTAATTCAAGAATAATTCCATGAATTGAGGAACAGCGATTCAGCCATTTGATTTTTGCCAGCAGTTCAGTCTCAGTAACTTGCGGATGTACCGATGTGAGTAAATAGCGAATGCCCAGTTTCCGAGCGATGTTTTCTTTTACTTTGGCGTAGCATTCAGATGCAGGGTCTCCTTGAACGATGATTACAGCAATTGTCGGATCAATTCCCTTTTCTTTCATACTCTTTACTTCCGTGACCAAGTGTTCAGAGATCTGTTTTGCTAGAGCTTTTGTTTGTAACAGTTTTCCCATTGGTTATGCCTCCATAAGCAAATAAAAAAAGCATCTGGATAACAAATAAGTTTCCAAATACTTTGCCCAGGCGTACGGCTAATCAAATAGTCACATGCTCCCTCATGGTTCTCCCATGCTACGCCAGTCACACATGATCTGTTAAATTCAATAACGAACAACTCATCTCTAACAATATAACACGATTAGTGTTGAAAATAAAATATATTTCATAGATAAATGATAAATGTCATAGACAAAAATAAATATAGTTCTCGTGAATGCCTGCAAGTATTCTTTTTTATCTTGATTACTTCGTAAAATATTGCTTTACTCGATCGTTTATGTTATGGTTAAATTACCATATAATACCATGTGATTGGAGTCTTTTATTATGGCTGATGAACGAGCGATGCATCTTTATGATCGAATCGATGAAAAAACGGCACAGCTGCCTTGGTATGTACGTGAATACGTAGACAAAAAAATGCGTATCATGTCGCCACGTTCATTATTGAATTACTGTCATGACTATCTTATTTTTTTTGATTGGCTGGTAGCCGAAGGCTTATATCAAGGAGCACGCGTGGATATTCCTTTAGATTGCCTTGAGAAATTAACACCACAGTCGATTGAAAATTTTCTTTCCTATTTACAGTTCCGACTTCAAAATGATAAATTCACAATAAATCGCAAGCTTTCATCTTTGAAATCGTTGTTTAATTATTTGCAAAATGTTGCGGAAACAAACGATCTTAAACCTTATCTCGTCCGGAATGTGATGGCGAAGATTGCTTTTAATAAAATCAAAGAAGACCAGGAAACAGTTGCTCAGAAAATGGCAGGAAAGATTCTCTGGAATGATGAATATGAAGCCTTCCGCCAATTTGTCGCACATAATTATCGAGACGTAATAAAGGATAATCAAAAATTGCTTAATTTTCATACGCGCAATGCTGAACGAGACACTGCCATTGTTTCGTTGATTCTCGGTTCTGGTCTCCGTCTATCAGAAGTCGTCGGACTTGATCTTCATGATGTTGATTTTCAAAAACGCATGGTGCGGGTGATTCGTAAAGGAAATAAAGAACAGTATGTTTTTTTTAGTGAGCAGGCTGGGCTTGATCTTGAGGACTATCTCGCCATTCGTAAGAAAAAGTATGACCTCCCCACTACGAACCAGGCCCTTTTTGTTGCTGCTTCGATGGGACCTAAAGGGACGACTCGCCGGTTAAGCGCTCGCGCGATAGAAAATCTAGTGAAAAAATACGCGATCGCATTTGGAAAGCCCTCGCTCTCCGTTCACAAATTACGCCATTCGTTTGCGACGCGTTACCAGGCAGAGAACAATGACATTCCCAAGCTGCGCCGGCAGCTTGGCCACTCAGCCATTCAGACAACGATGATCTATACGCATCTGTCGAACGATGAGCTGAAACGCGCGGTGGATCATATGGATGATCACTTTGATGAATCACAGGATCAGCAGTGAGTAAAACGAGCTGTCATTCTAGTTAACATAATTTATATTTTGTTAAAAAAAGCCTTGTTATACTTTACCGTTAACAAGGCTTTTGCATTATTATTGATTAACATGGACAATTGGGTAGAGCTGCTCCAACTTATGAATTTCATAGGTAGGCTGTTCATTAAGCTCATTTGTCAGGTTCTTGGCGTTGAACCAGCAGGTATCCAATCCCGCCTGACTGCCGCCATGAATATCAGAGATGAGCGAATCACCAATTATGAGTCCTTCATCTGCCGAAAAGTTCGTGATTCTCTCAAACACGTAATCAAAAAATTGATGATCCGGTTTATGGTAGCCGGTATCTTCGGAAACAAATATTTGTTTGAAACAATGAGACAGGCCCGCATCCCGTAAACGCTTATACTGAGTTTCTGCGACTCCGTTTGTCACGATGTACAAGTCGAACTTGTTTTTCAAGTTTTCAATTAGTTGTTGTGCACCGTTGACAAGCTGATGTCCCTCGCGCAGAAATCGACGATAATTTTGTTCCATTACGACTCCATCAAATGTTCTGCCAAAAGCACTAAATAGTTTGGTAAAACGGGTATTCACTAGTGTGTCGCGTTCAATTTTTCCGTTCTCAAAATCTTTCCACATGCCTTTATTCATTTCTTTATAGTAGCTTTCTATTTCTGGTGTCAGAGATAGCTCTTGACTCTCAAAAAGAAGATGCAGCGCCAAGTCTTCTGCCGCACCAAAATCAAGCAAAGTGTCATCGACATCAAAAAACAAAGTTGTATAGTGACTCATTGTTCCCCTCTCAATCCTGTCTCTTTATTCATCTATAAATGTTATCTGATTGTTTTCTAATGAAGCAATACGCGCTAAAGAGTACACGGAATACCCTGCCTCATCAAGCTTTGAGCGTCCATCTTGGAAAGACTTTTCAATGACAATACCAATTCCGGCGACAACGGCACCTGCCATTTCAATCAAGCGCGTCAAACCAAGCGAAGCCTCGCCATTTGCAAGAAAATCGTCAATGATTAAGATGCGGTCCTTTGCTTGAATCATACCTTCTTCAATATAGACCGAATTATGTACTTTCTTTGTATAGGAGTAGATTTTAGTTGTTAATGCCCCTTCGTTAAGTGTCAGTGGTTTTTTCTTGCGCGCGAATAAAACGGGTACACTTAATTCCAGACCGGTCATTAACGCCGGTGCAATCCCTGAAGACTCAATAGTCAGAACCTTAGTGATACCGGCATCAGCAAAAGCTTCAGCGAATTTTTTACCCACTTGCTTCATTAAAACAGGGTCAATCTGGTGATTCAAAAAACGGTCGACCTTCAAAATATCTGATTGGATCACCGTTCCTTCCTCTTGAATACGTTTTTTTAATTCATCCATTGATTTTAAGCTCTCCCCTTAATTCATTTAGCATGTGCGTTTCATTTGTCAAACCAACCCTTTTTTCGAAAAAAATAGTACATAATCAGAGCAATTAAAAACATCAATCCGAGCACAATAAAATAGCCATATTTCCAGTTGAGTTCTGGCATATTTGCAAAGTTCATGCCATAAATACCGACAATAAAGGTCAGCGGCATAAAAATAGTTGTAATTACCGTCAACGTTTGCATAATACTGTTTGTTCGATATGTAGTAAGCGACAGATAGCTGTCGCGGATGTCAGACGTAATTTCCAAATTTGATTCAATCATATGTGTTAATCGGCTTAAATTTTCATTCACATTACGTAAAAAGAGCTCATGTTCCTCGCTGGTTTGAATATACGACGAGCTGATCATTCGATTTATGATGTCCATGAGCGGTGTAATCACACGACGAAAACTGAGCAACTCACTGCGTAGTTGGAAAACGCGTCGATTCAGTTTATGCATGGGCTCTCTCTTCGCGTTCAAATCAAGATCATCAATTTTATCCTCAAGATCGTTTGCTGCCATAATGTATTGATCAATGAAACGACTCATGAGTCTGCGAAGTACATCATCTGGAATATTGTCCTTGGTGAACTGTTCGTCGGAACGACATTCATGCCAGATATCATTTAATCCTTTTAAATTATTTTTATGAAATGTGATAATCGATTGGTTTCCCACGTACAAAATCAGTTCATGTTTCTTAAGCGTATCCGGACTAATCACTTGCATTGACACAAAATAGCAGTCGTTAAATAGTTTAAGCTGCGGTCGATTGGAGCGATGCTGACTATCTTTGATTTGACGGTAGAATAACGGATTGAATTGTTTCAGCTGTTTCATTTCTTCCTCATCAGGGGCACTTAAATCAACCCAATAATAGTGAGCGTTCATCGCTTCTAAATCTGTAAAGGACAGATCAGTTACCGGATGCTCTTCTTTATTTTGTGCGAGGATACGTATCATTGAATTCAAAGCTCCTTTTAACAAAGCAAGTGTTTCGAATGAACAAATTAAATATCAAGAAATTCTCCATCTTTAATTTCGTGAAGAGCTCGATACAAGTCAGCCGGTATATGACCAGTGAGTGCGTCAATGGAATTGTAGACTTCCAATTTACGCTTATCCGGAGCCAAATCCTCAATTTCTTTTGGAAAAGGAATACTGCCCATGTTTTCGCCTGAAATTTTTTCCATAATTCTTTTCTTCAGTTCATTCTCGATTGACTGTTCAAGAGGAATTTTCTTTTGCTCTCGAATCAAAACGGCGTAGCGGCCATGTGTTGTTTCATAAACGATATAGGTCGTCAAAAGTGAATGGTTTTCATCATGTACACTGGCGGAAGCGAGTTCCCGGCCAATAAATCGCTTCCTTTTATAAAAACCATCTTCACCCTCAGAAACCTCAATATGCTCAAAGCCCTTTCCCTCACCGATCTTTGTGAAAAAACGAAGCGCCTGTACGATTGTAGCGGACAGATTCTTTCCGGAAACATCTTGAGCCTGATCAAATACCTCCAAATCAGCATCGGGAACATAAATGGTCTTATTTGGCATGATGATCTCCTTTACTTTTAATGGTCTATTTACTTTATACATATAAATATACTCGCTTTATACGTAGAATGAAAGCGATATGTACACTTATTATACATATATAACGCACATAACTATACGTATAATGTATGGACCTTTCAAAAAGCTGGAATCTGACTTTTTAGTAAGCGAGACGTTCGCTGTGCACTCTATTCGCATCATCAGCTTATAGAGAAGAACCGATAGGCCGTGATCTTCCAAATACGCGCAGCTGTTTTGAGTGATGAAGCAAATGATTCAGGTTCCATTCGGCGAGTTGCCACATCCTCTCTTGACTTCTTGAGAATGCAAATATATGGAACAAAACGTAAAGTCCCCATTCAAGACTGAAATCATCTGAAAAGAGATGCGCGCTCAAAGCACAATGAATGATGACCGAACTCTGCCACATGACTTCCCTGATTTATGTGATTGGCCGGTCAAATTAAGTTAATCTTTTCGTTTATCGTCAAGGTGCGGAAACGTATGGACACGAAGAAATAAAGCTAAAAGCGGATACAGCAAAAATGGCGCTGGACTTTTTAACTCCCGTTTCTAGAAAATAAAGAGCGGTATACTAATAACACCTAATGATTAGTTAACCGATGAATGTATGAATAAGGATCCTATAAAATTGTGCACAATCATTGGATAACAACCAAAAGGAAGTATTTGCAAATAAAATAGATCCTGATTAATCTCGTCATCCGTTTAGAAGGTACTGATCTTGTTATGTATCTCTATCAAAATAGCGAACACATTGATTAAACAAATGTTTACTTAAGTTTTATGTTCCCTGTAATGATCTCATTCATTACAATCAGAGTTAATCTCAGCGTCATTTAATTTTTTTAACAATTTGATAAGGTGCTTCTGTTCTTTTTTTGTCAGAACCTTAAACTGTTGCAAGAAGAACTGTTTCTGCTCCGGAACAACACGTTTATACATTTCTTTTCCTTTATCCGTCAATAATATGTACTTTGTTTTCCACTCTTGTTCGCGACAAATATAACCTTCTTTTTCCATTTTAATAATTAGTTGAGTAATATTTCCTTTCGTAAAGAACATTTTTTCTGCCAGTTCTTTTTGAGACATCCTTCCATTTTCACCAATTTTCACAAATACTTCATATTGGGAAATAGTTAAGTCCCAGTTTTTTAAGAAATGACTGTAGTATTTTAATTGACGATGATACGTTCTTGACAGTTGAGACCAAAGTTGAAGCCCTGTTTTTGCAGGCTTTTCTGATGAATATTCCATTGTGTTTATTTTCAATTAGTTTCACCTTTTTTGACATTACATCAGTTTAATGTTAAACTAACGGCAAGCCGAAAGAACATCAGGTTTGACCGTGTTGGTTTAGTCTTTAACCGATGGGGATCGGCTCTTATCTATATATCTATAACCTTAGTTTATCCCCGTTTTCACCATGATTCTTTTACGTATACTCACGGTTATGCGCAAACGCTTTATTCCTTATGGTTTAGTGCTTGATTTGTTGTTTCTTTTCGCTGTATAAGGAGGAGATTCACTATTAGTATGAACAAACAGTTCGAATCCGTTCAGAATGTTGCCAGACCCGATGTCCCCCCTCAGAAGAACAATCCGAAAAAATACTTAAAATTAATCACCATTGTTTCCACTTTTGGCGGGTTGCTCTTCGGTTATGATACTGGAGTAATCAATGGCGCACTCCCTTACATGGCAAGACCGGATCAACTTAATCTGAATGCTTTCACCGAAGGTTTAGTTGCAAGCTCCTTGCTCTTGGGGGCAGCGTTTGGTGCCGTGTTCAGCGGTCGGCTTTCTGATCATAAAGGAAGAAAAAAAGTAATCCTATATCTTGCATTTGTTTTCCTCATAACAACGTTGGGCTGTACATTTGCACCGAACGCAGAATTGATGATCTTTTTCCGTTTCTTACTTGGTCTTGCTGTCGGCGGAGCGTCGGTAACTGTACCCACCTTTCTAGCAGAGGTGTCGCCCGTTGAACTTCGTGGGCGGATGGTAACACAAAACGAACTAATGATCGTAACCGGCCAACTGCTCGCCTACACGTCAAATGCACTCATTGCTAATCTTTCCGGTGGATCAACACATATATGGCGCTATATGCTTGTGATGGCCACGTTACCTGCAATCGTACTTTGGATTGGCATGTTCTTCGTACCCGAAAGCCCAAGATGGTATGCTTCTAAAGGTAAATTGAAAAGCGCTTTGAAAGTTCTTCAAAAGATCCGTCATATAAATCATGCCAAACTAGAACTTGTTTCAATTAAGAAATCTATTCACACCGAACAGAAAATTAACAAAGCCTCATTTCGCGATCTTGGCACACCATGGGTCAGGAGAATTGTCTTCCTCGGTATTGGAATTGCTGTTCTTCAGCAAGCCACTGGTGTTAATTCAATCATGTATTATGGTACCCATATTTTGCAGAATGCCGGTTTTCAGATGGATGTCGCTCTGGTCGGAAACATTGTTAACGGTCTCATTTCAGTCATCGCCGTCATCTTTGGCATTTGGCTGCTCGGCAAGGTCAACCATCGTCCTTTACTAATAGTTGGGCTGATAGGAACTTCAAGTGCATTATTCTTGATCAGTATTTTTTCACAGACGTTGCAAGGATCGCCAGTCTTACCTTTTTTGGTCCTCAGTATGACTGTTATGTTTCTTGCCTTTCAGCAAGGCGCGATTGCACCAGTTACCTGGCTGATGCTTTCCGAAATTTTCCCACAGCGTTTACGCGGGTTTGGCATGGGTGTTACCGTGTTCTGTTTGTGGATCACCAATTTCCTAATTAGTCTCTTGTTTCCGGTAATGCTCGACTGGATCGGACTGTCCAGAACCTTCTTTGTCTTTTTTGTTTTCGGTATAGCTGGACTTATTTTTGTCAAATTCCTTTTGCCTGAAACAAAAGGGAAATCACTTGAAGAGCTTGAACTCTATTTTCGTAATAAGGGGCACAGTAAACAGAAAACAGTTAAGATTAGTGAAGGTGACTGAATCGAGCTAATATCACTAAATGATTCAAGAGCAACTAGGGTTGCTCTTTTTTTGTTCAAGTAAGAATGTGCAATAGGACTTATTCAGGTTTTGAACAAACAAGGGTAAATAGTTTAGGCAATCCGATGTCATTAACTTTCATGTTTGGCGTTTCATCCAGTCGTTGCACCATTAGTCCGGCCTGCGCGAATACCGTTACGATCTCACCAAGTGTCCATTCTCTTAAGTAAACAGTGTGTGTGGAGTTACTTGCAGCACCTTTATCAGTATCAAGATGCTTCGAGTAGGCGACATCACGTGTTCGAAGTGTCTGGTCGAAGTAATTTCCAAAAACAATCTGTCGTTTGCCACGGGTTGTGACCAGTTTCGTTGAGATTGGATGGAATTCTTGAATGACAAACGTTCCACCTGGTTTAAGCATTTGGAAAATGAGTTCGGCAAGTGGTTCAAGATCAACAAAATAATGCAGGATACCTAACTCCATGAATACTGTATCATACTTTGCATGGTGTTGATCAATGGGTAACTGCAAAACATCCGAAACAATATAGTTTAATGGTATATGGAGCGCATGGGCAACCTTCTCGGCATAAGCGGCATTTTCGGCAGATATGTCAACGACCGTTACCCTTGCGCCCATTAATGCGAGTGCAAGGGCTTTTCCCGCGTGCGAACCAAGAAGATTGATCACGTTTGTTCCCCGAACATCAGTTAAATAGTTTGCGAGCGCTCCGATCCTGCCAATAGGATCTCGTTTGATTTTATTAGCAGCCTGTTCAGGTGTGCCAAACCGATTAACCCAAGCCTGGTATGCCTCATTATTCCATGCCTGGCCATTCTGACTCGTATCCGATTTCTGCAATTGCCGCAAGTGATCCTTGACCGTCATTCGAATTGTATCATTTTTTTCCAAAGTATGTAAAAAATAACTGAATGATTTGACCGCTATTTGATCCGTTCCAATGAAGATCAGCATTCGATCCGGATCGGTACGAACCACTGTACCCAAATACCCAATAATTTTGACATAATAGTCATTTAACTGAAATGAAAAAGAGCATATTCTCGTGTCTTTTTCTAGTTTTCCCGCATTATATCTGTTCAACTTCTGGTGAAGCTTCTCTACGGCATCCCACTGGATGGAAAACTGAATGGATTCGTCATTTTGTATTGCACAGCCCTGCAAGTTTAACGCAGCAGTGCCTTCCAAAGTTGCGGAAATTTCCTCTTTCTCTAACATGTGCCAAGCATCAAGAACTGTGGCTCTCCAAAGTTCTTGATTGTGTTGTGCTTTATTCATAGTAAGCTCCTCAAAGATCTTTTACATGCACACGATAATAGTCAATCGTCTCATCTGCAGTAAATCCCGTTTTTTTGTAAACATGAAACGCGGATGCATTCCTCGATTCGACCTCTAATTTCACTACCGAGATTATGCCGGAGAACAGCTCATTCAAGATCAATTTAAGAAACGCTCCGCCAATCCCTCTTCCTTGATATTCAGCCATCACACCAAATCCGAATAGAAAAGCTTCGGTTTCGTCAAAGCGTACATAACAAATCCCAACAATCTGATCATCAAGCACAGCCATAAACCCTCGTCGATTCGCTGAGAGCAGGGCCATTTCAATTAATTTTCGCACATCTTCCCTGCTGTCATGGAAACAGTTTACACTAATATCAATCAATTGTTCCATGTGTTCCATTTTTTGTTGCTTTATTACTATTTTCGAATCTATTGGTTGTCTTTTATATGTAGATCGATTAAGTGACATCAGATGCTCTGAAAATTCATAAGTCGCACCGAGATGCTCAGCAATATTCTTATCCGGAAATGATGCTTGTGATACAAAAAGCAAGTCAGGTACTTGAAAAGTGTTCAGCTCCTCTGTGGCCCGAAGCAGCAGTGCGGTAAAATAACCATTTCTGCGATAATCCGGAAGTGTTAGTGCCGATAATTCAGCTTCGGAACTCATTGGTGCGAATAGATGTAAAAAGGCAATAAGTTTCTGATCCTCGTAGCACAGAAATGTATGGTTCATTTCTTTATGCGCATTAAGCGAATCATCTAAATCAGTCAGGTACTTGACGCCGTCTGCTTTTGAACAAATGTGTTCCAATTCATTTATTTGCTTTTTTATTTCTGTTTCTAGTCGAGATACAGATTTGATAATCATCGGTTAGCTCCAGTCATTTATGGGGTTTATACTTTCCAGACACGCAAAGAAGCCTGAAAAAGTTCAGGCTTCTGAGACGCATCGCCCTATTTTATAAATAGTTCGCCGGCACTAGAACTATGCATTGGTTGCGCTCTTGAATCTGGATCAATATAGTGCTTGGCATTATTCACCGCAGTGGGCGCCTCTCCTAGTCCGGTTGCGATCAGCTTCACTTTGCCAGGATATGCGGCGATATCACCGGCAGCATAGACACCGGGGATGTTGGTTTCCATTTTACTATTCACCAGAATTGAATTCTTTTCAAGATCAAGGCCCCAATCTTTAATCGGACCAAGCGCAGAAACAAAACCATAATTCACAATCAGATCGTCAAGCGGTAACGCTTCCTCATCGTCACCTTTAACCATTTGGATAATTAATTGATCAATTTTGTTTTGTTTGCTTGTAACAGCTTTTGCAACAAATGGTGTTTTCACTTGAACCGAAGCTTTTTTCATTTCCTCAACACTTGTCTCATGGGCGCGGAACTGCTCACGGCGATGAACGATCGTAACCTCTTTAGCGATCGGTCCCAATGTGTTCGCCCAATCGACTGCCGAGTCGCCTCCTCCAAGAATTACAACCCGTTTATTCTTAAAAACAGTCACATCTTGAACGTAATAATGAATGTTAGTGACCGCAGTAACATCCTGTTCCACCTTAAGAGGTCTGGGGGAAAATGCGCCGACACCCGCTGTAATCACAACGGTTTTCGTACGATGAATTTCACCGGAAGCACTGCCAAGCTCAATTACGCCATTCTCCAATCTGTTCATTGTTTCAATCTTCTCATCTAGAACAATTGTCGGGTGAAATTGCTGGGCTTGTTCGATTAGATTCTTGACTAAATCCTTAGCTTTAATTCTTGGAAATCCCGCTACATCGAAGATCTCCTTTTCCGGATAGAGTGTGCTGAGCTGCCCCCCAAGTTGAGGAAGACTTTCAATAATTTTCACCTTCATTTGCCGCATTCCAGCATAAAAAGCGGCAAAAAGCCCCGTCGGACCGCCACCAATAATCGTTATATCAAAGAGTTCCTGATCTTTCATCAAAACAATCCCTCCAAATACCTTCAAAACCGGTTCTTTTTAAGTCATGTATTATTCTAAATGATTTTTATTCTCATTGCTATTAGAAAGCTCGTTAGCGTCACATGAATAATAAACAGTTTATTTAGTTGGAAGGATAAAGAATGAAATTCACTCAAAACGTTCAAGATAACAGTTAGTATCATTAGTGAATCAATTAATTCGTATAGCTTCTTGTTTTTAACAATCTCTGGATCAAAGGAGAGGTTAATGAATGATTCTTGCAACAACCTTATGCCTGGCTTGGATTGTCATAAATCTTTTCATTATGATACCCAAGCAGCTGTCACGTGAAGAAAATCTCTTTCTTTTTCTCTCCAGTTCAATCACCATTATGCTATCACTTTTGATTCCGGCAAAGCGCATGTATTTTGGTGATCCTGGTTTTAATTACAGTATTGAAGGAACCGTCGCTTTTCTAATCAATCGAAACATTATTTTCCCTCTGCTCACGTTAATCTCCATTAATTTAGTTCACTATAAAAGTTTCTGGAAACGACTGCTCATATTTCTGGTTAGTCTCTGCACGTTTCTGCTGTTCTGCCGGCTCGATGAAAAGCACACGATTGTCTCGACAATCAGTTCTGTTAAGCTAAGTATTTACTTTATTTGTTACTTCGCGTTTATGCTTGCATTATCCAAAGCTTTTCGAAATCTGGGCGAAAAGCAGCAATTACCTGATAAGTAAACGATAAAAGGAGTTTAACATGATACCTAAAGGCACAGTTTTTGATTCAAATGAAATTTTCATTCTAATTACCGGGGCGCTGGCCTATTTAGTTATGTTTCTTTTACCGAAGTATTTTTCCAAGCAGCAGACCATTACGATGCTTCTGATCGGCAATTATATCAGTACTTTTTTTGACAACACCGTGTGCATTAATCCGTTCAATTATTATAATATCAATGATACGCCACACACTGATTTCTGGGATCTGCTTTCTTGTGTCATGTTCAGCCCCTTCGGGTATTTTTTCGTTTATTTATACGCGATTATTAGAAAAAATCGAACAACTTATTTTTTCTATATCTCGATGTGGTCGCTGATCGCTGTAGTTGCCGAAGCTTTAGCTTGGCATGTTGGTGTTTATCATTATAAAAATGGTTATCAGCTTTTTTTCTCGTTGCCGATTTACATCATTGTTCTTACCGTGACAATGATCTATTATCAATTCTTCATTCAAAAAAGATAAGCGTCATGCACGTTCATTTTCTTGCTTTACATCGATCCAAATGTCCGTTACGGTGCCGTCATCGTCTTGATCTAAAACAAAGGAACCGTTATTGTAGCGATCGGATGCACGAATGTCTGAAGCTTGTACGACTACGCTCTTGCCCTTATCAGTGCTGATTGTTATCCGATCATTTGGATCAACAAGTGTAAATCCAGCAATATGATGTGGTCGCGCCTTTAGTTCGCGCACTATTTGAACGCCGCGTCTTGGTCGCCCGGTCCTGTCAATCTGACCGTCCACAGCCATTTTTTTAACAGCTCCTCGATCAGTCACAATCAGCAAATGACGTTTGGAACTGTGGTCGTATGCGACAGCACCGGCTAAAGTATCGCCATTCTTTAATTGCACTGCTTTAACACCGGCTGCTCTCATACCGACCTCGCCCGCTTCTTCCTCAGAAAATCGTAATCCATAACCCATATGTGTTGCCAGTACTAGATCATAAGAACCGTTTGTCGCCATAGCGGCAAGGCAGGAATCATCTTTTTTCAACTTCAAGGCGGTCAACGGTTTTGAACGTCTTTGTGCTTTATATTCACTCAATTTCGTTCGTTTTACCATACCAAGCTTGGTGAAAAATGTCATATACAAATTCGTGTGATCAAAGTCTTTGACTGGAACTGCGGATATAATTCCT
Source organism: Sporolactobacillus caesalpiniae (assembly GCF_040513385.1). Lineage (NCBI taxonomy): Bacteria > Bacillati > Bacillota > Bacilli > Caryophanales > Sporolactobacillaceae > Sporolactobacillus > Sporolactobacillus caesalpiniae. The sequence goes on along the minus strand of NZ_JBEVCB010000006.1, from coordinate 145,405 downwards.
TCATCAGAGTCAATTGGAACCAGGCTCGCAATGTGTTGTCCAAGCTCCTTCCAACGTCGATCTAGGATCTCATGGACAGGAAGGTAAACATATCGACCTTTATCTGTAAACACGAGCAAGGTGTCTGTTGTATTCATCTGTTGCTGGAAGAACGCGTGATCCGTATCTTTCATCGCCACAGCATCATCACCGCTCGCAGAATAAGAACGCAAACTGGATCGCTTTATATAGCCATGTTTTGTCAGAGACACCATGACTTCTTCGGAAGCAACCATGACCTCAAGATCAATTTTAATTTCTTCAATTTCCGCTTCGATAGTTGTCCTTCTTGCGTCTGCATACTTTTTTCGTACTTCAACCAATTCTTTTTTGATTACAGCAATTAATTTTTTACCGGAATTGAGGATGCCCTGCAGTTTGGCGATCAGCTGATCAAGTTGATGTTCCTCTTCTTGAAGTGTCACGATGTCCGTGTTGGTTAAGCGATACAATTGTAAATTCACAATAGCTTCTGCCTGTGCTTCGGTAAATCCAAATGAGTCTGACAGGTTCTGCTTTGCGTTCTTTTTGTCCTTTGAACTGCGAATGACACGAATAACTTCATCAAGAATAGAGATTGCCTTAATCAGACCGCGTACGATGTGCTGACGATCAATACTTTTCTGTAACTCGAACTGAGAGCGCCTGGTTATTACCTCTTTTTGGTGCTTGATGTATGCTTCAAGAATTTCTTTGAGCCCGAGTTGACGCGGTGCTTTGTGATCAATTGCGACCATATTGAAGTTATAAGAAATTTGCAGATCTGTATTTTTAAAGTAATAGTTAAGAATTCCATTGGGATCAGCGTCTTTTTTCAGTTCGATAACAACACGCATACCGCTGCGATCTGTTTCGTCTCTAACCTCGGCCACGCCTTCAACCTTGTGGTCAAGTCGAAGCTCATCCATTTTTTTCACGAGCATTGCCTTATTAACTTCATAAGGCAACTCCATAATGATAATCTGTTTTCGTCCGGTGCGGAGCGTATCAATTTTTGTACGCGCGCGAAGAACAATTTTACCCTTGCCTGTTCTGTACGCCTTCTTAATGCCATCTAGGCCTTGTACAATTCCACCTGTCGGGAAATCCGGCCCCTTGACGAAGGTCATCAAGTCGTCGACTGTTGCATCAGGATTTTCCATCAGCATGATCGTTGCGTCAATGATTTCGGATAGGCAATGCGGCGGAATTTCAGTTGCGTAACCAGCAGATATCCCGGTTGATCCATTTACGAGCAAATTTGGAAACTTTGATGGGAAAACAGTTGGTTCTTCAGTAGAATCATCAAAATTAAGCACGTAATCAACGGTCTTTGCATCGATGTCGCGAAGCAGTTCGGCGGATATTTTGGAGAGCCTCGCTTCTGTATAACGCATCGCTGCAGGCGGATCACCATCAAGACTGCCGTTGTTTCCGTGCATTTCAATCAGCGGCATCCGTACTTTCCAATCCTGACTCATACGCACCATTGCTTCATAAACCGATGAGTCTCCATGCGGATGGTAATTACCAATCACATTACCGACCGTTTTCGCCGATTTACGAAACGGTTTATCATTTGTGTTGCCATCGCGGAGCATCGCATATAGAATACGGCGCTGCACCGGTTTTAAACCATCACGAACATCGGGAAGCGCACGCTCCTGGATAATGTATTTACTATAAATGCCGAATCGGTCGCCCATAACTTCTTCGAGCGTCCGATTCAATAATTTTTCTCTATTTGCCACAATTATTTCACACCTTTCACAGCGGTCAGTCCTTCGCTTTCAACTTCATCGAGACCGAAAGCCACATGCGATTCAATCCATTTACGCCGCGGCTCCACTTTGTCGCCCATAAGTGTCGTCACCCTGCGTTCAGCATAAGCCGGATCCTCGATACGTACTTGAATTAAGGCCCGTGATTCCGGATTCATCGTTGTCTCCCACAGCTGATCAGCGTTCATTTCGCCTAAGCCTTTATATCGCTGGATAGTGTAGCCCTTGCCAATCTTCTGGATCGCTTCTTTGAGTCCGTTATCGTCCCATGCGTATTCAAGCGTTTCCTTTTTGCCGACGCCTTTGCTTACTTTATAGAGTGGAGGAAGAGCGATGTACACTTTTCCAGCGTCAATAAGTGGTCGCATGTAGCGATAGAAGAACGTAAGTAATAGTACTTGAATATGTGCACCGTCGTTATCAGCATCGGTCATAATGATGATTTTATCGTAATTGCTGTCTTTAATGGAAAAATCCGCGCCAACACCGGCACCGATCGCATAAATAATGGTATTAATTTCTTCATTTTTCATAATTTCTTCGAGACGGGCTTTCTGCGTGTTAATGACCTTGCCTCGGAGTGGCAAAACTGCTTGAAATTTACGGTCACGACCTTGTTTTGCCGAGCCGCCCGCCGAATCACCCTCGACCAAATACAGCTCATTTCGATCCGCATTTTTTGAAGATGCAGGGGTTAATTTACCGCTAAGCACTGATTCTTTTCGCTTTGATTTTTTGCCGTTTCGAGCATCTTCTCTAGCCTTTCGTGCTGCAAGACGGGCTTGACGCGCACGCATCGCCTTTCGAATCAACATTTCACTGGTTTGTGGATTTTCCTCAAGAAAATAGGCCAATTGTTCAGATACAACCGTGTCCACTGCCGAACGTGCTTCATTAGTCCCCAATTTTTCTTTGGTTTGACCTTCGAACTGAAGTAAATGTTCCGGTACTCTAATGGAAACAATGCCCATGAATCCCTCACGTATATCGCTGCCGTCCAAATTCTTCTCTTTTTCTTTCAGAATTCCTGATTTACGCGCATAATCATTAAATACGCGAGTCAAAGCAGTCCTGAATCCGGATTCATGAGTACCGCCGTCCTTAGTGCGAACGTTATTCACGAAAGAAATCAAGCTTTCTGAGTAGGCGTCGTTAAACTGAAAAGCAACTTCTACTTCCATCTCGTTCGCAGTGCCTTCAAAAGCCACAACCGGATGCAGTACATCTTTGTCCTCATTCAGATAAGCAACGAATTCTTTAATCCCTTCCTCATAGTGAAAGACTTCTTCACGATCACTTCGTTCATCTGTCAGTACAATTTTCATTCCTTTTTGCAGAAATGCGGACTCGCGAAGTCGTTCACTGAGAATGTCAAACTGATAAGTTGTTGTACTGAAAATGTTCGGATCCGGTTTAAAATGAATCAAGGATCCTTTTCCGCGTGTAGTACCAATCTGTTCTAAGGTTGTGGCTGGATGTCCTCCGTTTTCAAAGCGCTGCTGAAATACCTTCCCATCACGCCATATGGTAACTTCAAGCCATTCGGAAAGAGCGTTCACAACAGAAGAACCAACGCCATGCAGTCCGCCGCTTGTTTTATAGCCGCCGCTCTGACCGAACTTGCCTCCTGCATGAAGAACAGTAAAGATTACTTCAACAGTCGGCTTTCCAGTACGGTGCATTCCTGTAGGCATTCCGCGTCCGAAGTCGCGAACACTGATGCTGCCGTCTTTATGAATGCGTACAAGAATTTCATTGCCATATCCGGCCAGTGCTTCGTCTACAGCATTATCAACGATTTCATAGACGAGATGATGAAGTCCTCTTGAATCCGTTGAACCAATATACATGCCCGGACGTTTGCGTACGGCTTCCAATCCTTCGAGTATTTGTATGGTGTCATCATCATAAGACGATACTTGTCTTGCCAAATAAAGAACCCCTTTCTTCATCCCGTTCATAGAACGAATGGGATTTATCCCGATCCAACAGTGAAGGTCAGGCCTTTTCTTTGCTGTTTCTTTGAATTTTACAAATTACAACCGATAAATGTCACTATATTTTTCAGATAAATAGTTCAGCAGATAGTCAGGATTCGGTCCTTCTCCAGTCGTATCTTTAAGTATTTCAAGTGGTTTTTTCAAACTTCCGAACTGGTGTATATGTTTACTAAGCCAATTTGTGACAACTTTTAGATTTCCTGAACGTACATGTTCATCAAAATCCGGAATATCCTTTGTCATTGTCTGCCTGAATTGAGCCGCGTAAACATACCCGAGCGCATAAGATGGAAAATAGCCAAAGTCTCCGCCCGGCCAATGAATATCCTGAAGCACGCCTTCGCGATCATTTGCCGGGGTAATGCCGAGATACTCATTCATTTTTTCATTCCAGACGCCCGGCAGATCTTTTACCTGCAGATCACCATTGAATAGTGCCTTCTCAATATCATAGCGTACCATAATATGGAGCGGATAGGTTAATTCATCGGCTAAGGTTCGGATGAACGATGGATGAGAAACATTGATTGCTCGATAAAAATCATCGAGTGCCACATCGTCAAACTGACCGTTAGCATAATGCTTTAATTTATCGTAATGACACGTCCAAAATGATTTGCTTCGACCGATGAAGTTCTCGAAAAATAGCGATTGTGATTCATGGATGCCCATAGATGTGCCTTCACAGAGCGGCGTACCAACAAGCTCCCGTGAAATATGCTGTTCATAGAGAGCATGACCGCCTTCGTGAATTGTCCCCAAAACAGTGGAGATAAAATCTAGTTCCTGATAATTAGTTGTTACACGCACATCGCCTGGATTAAGTGTAATTTCAAATGGATGTTCGGTCTCATCAAGGCGTCCCGCTTCAAAGTCATAGCCGATTTCCTTAAGCAGATTGAGACAAAGTTCTTTTTGTTTTTCCACTGGAAATGGGATTGAAAGGAATGAACGATCCGGCTGAGCATGTGAAGAAGTGACCGATTCAACAAGGGGAATTAACCCCTCGCGAAGTTTTCCAAAGACTTGGTCAATGGTTTCAGCGGTCAATCCAGGTTCGTACTGATCAAGTAAAGCGTCATATTTATTTGTTTTGATGCCCCAATAGTCAATAAAATTGCGTTTGAATGCCACTATTTTCTCGAGGTATGGCCTAAGCAGTTCAAAATCGCTCTTTGCTTTTGCTTCCCGCCATACACTTTGCGCTTCAGATTGAAGAATAACATACGCTTTATTCTCTTCGGGAGGAATAGTTACGTATTGATCATACATTTTTTTAGATTTCTCAGCCATTTTTTTCGTAATAAGGCTTAGTTGGTCTTGCACGGAAGAGTCGGTAAGTGCGTCTATGTATCCTTTCATTTCTTTGGATGTTGAACGCTTAAAAACTTCATCAGAGAGTGTGCCGACAACCTCTGAACGTTGCTTGATTCCTTTTTTAGGTGCACCTGTCCTCATATCCCACTCTGCAAGTGCGATTGATTCGTTAAAATCCATGATTTTCTTTACATAATGATCATATGAATCCACGATATCAGAAATAGCCATTGAAAACGCTCCTTCTACGATAGTAAATGCCGGATGTCCTTTGTCTCATTCTTCTTTCTCTTTATCAATCATAATGTCCTTCTTTCTTTGTGAAGAACGTTAACTTAAAAATCATCTTTTTTTGTCTTCTAAAATCGAAATGCCGTTATTTTATACTATAAGAAAGTATCTAATTTTAAGGGTTATAGTATAAGTGGTCCGGCAAACTTCGAAGCCACCACATCCTGCGGAAGTGCGTCCTCCTACGGATCACCGACACTAGGCTGCCCATGGCCTTCGCGACGGCGGCTTCGCATAAAAAAGGCTTGGCGAAGCCAAGTTTTCTAGAACTAGTCAATGTGTTTCTTTCCAAAGTACTGGAAATAATCAGTGCGAATCCGACCATTATACAACTTTCTTTTCTTACTTGCCGGTCGTCCGAAATAGGTCTCAAATTGTTCAAAAGATGAGATAAAGTACAAGGACCACGATTTGTATGTTTTGTACAAGTTTCCTAAATCTTTACAAATTGCTTGGATTTGCTGCTCGTCACCCATTCGTTCCCCATACGGTGGATTTCCAATCATACATCCGTTTTCATCTTTTGTTGTAAAATCAGCAACCTGCATCTGTTTAAATGTAATCAGGCCGCCAAATCCAGCCTCGAGTGCATTATGTTCCGATAATTCAACCATGTTATGATCTATATCGCTGCCCAGAATCATTAATGATTGATCATAGTTTGCCTTATTTTCAGCCTCATCGCGTGCATTCACCCAATTTTCTTTATCAATCACCGGCCATGATTCGGAGACAAATTCCCTGTTAAATCCAGGAGCGATATTTTGTCCGATCATTGCGGCTTCAATAGGCAGGGTTCCGGATCCGCAGAATGGATCGACAAATGGACGATCAGGAGTCCAGCGGCTTAATAAAATCATCGCGCTCGCCAAGGTCTCTTTGAGCGGCGCCAAATTATGAAGCCGCCTATACCCGCGTTTATGCAAGCCTTCACCCGAAGTATCAATGGACAAAGTGGCCCAATCCTTTTCAATAGCGACCTGAATTTTAAACATCGGTCCGTCTTCCTGAAACCATTCTTGGTGATAATGGGTCTTTAACGACTCAACAATCGCTTTTTTTACAATAGCTTGGCAATCTGGAACACTGTGCAGTAACGATTTATGTGATTTACCTGTCACAGGGAACAAGGCGTTCTCCGGCAGGAAATCCGCCCATGGCAAAGCTTTCGTTTGTTCAAAAAGTTCATCGAAGGTAGTGGCCTTAAAGCAGCCGATTTGGAGTCTTAGGCGATCCGCCGTCCGCAGCCAAAGATTACAGCGGCAGATATCCCTCGGACCGCCTGTAAACAAAATCCTGCCATTTTCCACCTTCAAGTCATCATAACCTAAATTTTTCAGTTCCCTTGCAGCAATCGCTTCAAGGCCCATCGCTGTCGTCGCGATCAGCGTCCATTTATCTGTCATCTATTTGTTCCCTTCTTGGTATTCCCTGCTTTTATATACACTAGCGGAAGCTAACAATTTTTTATTAGAAAACTTGCCGATTGGCAAGCCTCTGGCGCAGACAGAGGCCTAGTTGAACTTACGCTCGTTTCCTTTAAATTTTTTCTATACTTTCTTACCAGTGTTAGAAAAACCGGGCACAGCCCGATCCTTACTTCCGCAGGACGCGGTGACTTTCGCGTTGCATACAGGACGTATGCAACGCGAAAGTTCCTTACATACGAAAGCTCCTTTGCTCCAGATACCGTTTTGAATCATCAACCTTGTGCGCGAACAGATATTTCTAGTTCATCAATCATTTTGATCCTTAATTAAGTAACGAGGCCGGAGTAAAATAAGCGGAGATTTTCCGGTTATATGCATCCTGGCGCTTGTTTTACAGGTACATAAGGGTAATTTTTCCGCTTATGCACAGAAAAACCCTCCATTTTCACGTTTTTCAATTCGATAAGCGGAATTTATCCGTCTATTTAAGCAATTTTTTCATTCATTTTGTAATTAAGCGGAATTTTTCCGTTTATTTCTCAGATTGGGCGCTAACCTGCTCAACCCAATCGAATCTTATGACCTTATCGTCGTACCGGCAAGGCAAAACGCTATACTTTCTTACCATTGTTAGAAAAACCGGGCACAGCCTAATCCTTGGCTGTCATTCTGCACGCGGCTTTGATCCATCAACCTTGAACTTGAACGACACTTCAGCTGCTCGCTTGCCGCGGGCGATCCGGGAGTCTGCGGGGTCTCCCCTGGCTCGCTGTCCCGCAGGCGTCTCGCGCTTTCGTATCTGGATACTTTTTCTGGGTCAGCATGCTCAAGATCTTATACTTTCTTATCAGTGTAACAAAAAAAGCCCGTACAGGGCTTTTTCTTCATTAATAATATGCATTATTTATGTTCTGTAAGCCATGTTCTGTACTTTCGTACTCAAGCGGAGCTGCATGCTCCTCGTACGAAAGCGGCAATCATCTATCTACAGAATCATCTGTCCCTTTTTCCGTTTGGTTCCTTCCAAAGGGTTCCTCTACCAAGTTTGAGTTTCCCGCTCGAGGGGTTTACCGCGTTCCACTTCTTTTGTTTCCAAAAGACATCGTCACTATGGCACTTTACAGGACAGCAAGCCATATTCCCGTAGGAACACAGGCTTCTATCCCGCCGTTAGCCTAGATTACTCCAAGCTACCCTGGCTTATGACTTCGCCAGGCACGAACACTACGGTCATCACAGACCGTGCGAGCATGGACTTTCCTCTATATTCACAAGGAATACAGCGATCACCCGAACACAAACAATGTCACAGCTACATATTATAGAGCACTTTAATAAAAGAAGCAACCCATATTTTTAATTAATTGATCTTATTCACCTAATTTGCTGCCGAATACATGTTTCTCAAGATTAGATAGACGTTTAAGAATATCATAATTGGTTAAGCCTTGATTTTCAACAGGCTGCACGGATCGTTGCCCATCTTCATCCAACAATTGGCTTTTTAACCGTTTGTTTTCTTCACGCAGGCGCACTATCTCCGCATGAAAAACATCATAGTCGCTGATCACTAGATCCAGAAATTGATCAACCTCATCTTGTTGGTAACCATGAAACCCGGATTTAAACTCTTTATGAAGAATATCATTTTTAGTTAATCTAATCGTTTTCTGTTCTGTCAAGTCGACCCACTCCAAACTAATGATCTCATCTTATTTTTTCAAATTTAGTCTATTGTGTCAATGGTTCATTCATTACGATTTTTTTCACTCAATCCAGACAAGTGATGAGGTCAATCATCTCCACCCGTCCAGTAGTCGGGGTTTTGCTGCTGGAGCTCTTCAGAGGCAAGCTCCATGTCATAACGGTCGATTGTCTGGATGGGGTAAGCGGATTCATGAGCCTTCCGTTTTGCCGCTCCTAAGTAAAAATTGGGTGAACCCGGAGACTCTTCATCATAAACGATCAGCATGGCATCTGTTTTCGCGACAAGAAAGTCATTCTTTTGACGAAGCTGTGATGGATTTTCGTAGGGACGATTACTGATAACACCCGTGTAATCAGCCTGTTCAATAACGTGTACGTAAAGCTCCTTCTGCCAATCCTTATAATGCTCCTCTTGATTAAGAAAAGGCATGAGTACCGCAAGCTTGACGTTTATTTTATCATTGTCTCTTAGTTCGAGGCACACCTGTCCTGCCCAAAGTTCTACTCCAGTCTGACCACTAATCACAAACCAGTCTGCACCGTCTTCTGCATACTCGCGTATTTTTTTCTTTAATGCGTAGCAAATAACCGGAATTCCGGGATGATCGTTTGAAAAAACACCTAACTCATGAGCTTTGTAACCAGTAACAAGAATAACTGATCCATCTTCATGCATCACATTCCCCCTCCTTTCAAAATAAGATGGTGATTACTTGGGGATCAAACGCATCGCTTATTGTCGAATAATTGCCAATTGAACGTCTAAAGGGACGAGCGGTGACGATTTTAGGCGTTTTTTGCGCTTGCCCGGGTAATATCCTTATTTCTCAAGAAAATTTCTCGAATTGTTTCTGATCAAGACGATTTAATCGTTTTGCATACATTGCCTCAGTCTTCGCAATTGTCTCATCAGAACCCTGACTCTTGTGAAGGCGCTCAATAGCTTTTTGGGTATAATGGATCGCTTTTTCATAATCCTTAAACCGATGTTCCAATAATTTTGCGGCTTCAATACACAGCGAGCCATCTTGATCTCCGTATTCTCGGATGACGGACCGAAACAAGTTCAAGGAGTATACATAGTTACCTTCTCGTTTACACAGCTCAGCAAGTCGCACCTTGGCCGAACTTTGATACGAAGACTTGCCATTGATTAGTGTTTCCCAGAGTTGACGTGCTTTCTCGTGATTACCGAGTTGATCCGACCATCGGGCAATTTCATATTGTTCTTCTGTATCACACTCAATTTCTCCCAAAATTTTATTTGATAAATGAATATAGAGACAAATTAGTGTCAGCACATCTTTACGGTTGTGTTCGATAATTCCTTTTACTAACTGTGCATCCGGATGTTTCAGAAATTGAAAGTAGAGAAAAGGCGCCATTTTTCCTGGAACATCAACAGATCTCTCCATGGACAGAATTTCGCTTTCAATTGTTTGAAGACGTACCGACTCCAGTCTTTTTTTCCATAATCGACGCGACGCATGCAAAAGATCGAAATGTCCGAAAGCCGGCAGCTTTGGTACCTGATCACGCACAAATTGGTGCCGCGTTTTCACTCTTGGCCAGTCGAACGCTTTCCCATTAAAAGTTACTAAATTTTTTAGGGAACCGCAATCTTTTAAAAAGGTATCGTAAAAGGCTGCTTCATGTCCGGGACCCGGTAAAAAATATTGCTTTAACTCAAGTCCATTACAGGTGACGCGGGCCCAACCGATTAAAAAGATCATCTGCCCTGTGCCGGAACCTAGTCCTGTTGTCTCCGTATCAAAAAAAAGCAGATCATCCGCATGCAGGCCACGCGCCGATAATGGATGATCAGAAATATCCGATTGCCACATGTCAACGATCGGCTTCAATTCGCCTAAAGTATAAGGACCGATTTTCGTACTAAGTGGGAGGCGCTCGGTATGAACGAGTACAAATTGATCATCAAAATGACGAATTGATGCGCCAAGTGCGCCCGCCGCCCGCCGAATCTCTTTATTTTCCAGCTCCTCCCTTTTCTCAGAGCAGTCGGAATCATGATCGGATTTTTGCGCGGTCCTAGCATTTTGTTCATGCAGCTGTTTGCGATACAGTTGTAATTTCTTAGTTAGTGACACATTCATCGTTCCCTTAACAAACGCCTTAGCGTCAATTTAGCTGCCCTGCCTTCATTGACAAAGCCGATACACGAGGGACATCCGGATTCGCAAGTACAATTCTCCACCATTTCACTTGCCTTATCCAGCAGCTTAGGCATTTCCTGATATAGTTTCTCGCTAAGGCCGATACCGCCCGGGTATTTGTCGTACAAAAAAACCGTTGGCTTCTCATTATGCGGCGCCTTGATCTTTGGAATAACGGAAAGATCCGATTGATCGCACATAACAAATAGCGGTGCTGCGTGACGAAGCAAGTGGCTGAGTCCAACAAGCGCCCCCTGAAAAACATCTTTACCATAGACATCTAAAAGCGCCGGATCAAAGCTGAGCCATGCTGCGTTCGTATGCATTTCAAGCTCTGGAAGATGGATTTTTCCCCATCCGATATTTTCATAGGTTTCAAACCGAATCTTTTTGAAAATTGTTGGCAGTGCGCGGACAGAGACGTCTCCATAACCTTTTTCCAATTTATCGTTGTCAAAATCAGCATGCTTGTCCATCTCCAGAACATCAAGCTGAACAGCTAAGTCTGAATCTGTATAATAATTGACATTGACTTTGCGCACATACGCTTTACGTTCTTCCAAATCCAAATCATCGACATGATACTGTGTCCCTTGATGAATATAGATCGCATCTTCGTAAAGCATGGTCATTGCTCCAAAACGGTCCATCTCACCGATTACTTTTGCATGACCCTGATCGGTTACATCAACGATCGCAAATGAGTCTTGCGCTGCAGATCGTAAACTGACATTGTTCGCAGGGAAGCCGTCACTCATCCAATACCATTTTCCTCTTTGAAAATGGAGCACATCCTCGTCAGTGAGATAGTCGCATAGTTCATCGACTGCTTCCTCGCCAAACAGCTCCCCTCTTTTGAAGGGCAGTTCATAGGCGGAACATTTGATATGCTCCATTAGAATCATGATATTATCGGGATTGATACGCACTTCCTCCGGGGTTCTCGAGAAAAAGTAGTCCGCGTGATCGGCCATGTACTGGTCAAGCGGGTTCGAGGAGGTTACCATAATAATTATTGCGTCATCCTGCCTTCTTCCCGCCCTTCCCGCTTGCTGCCAAACGCTTGCCATGTTGCCCGGATAACCGGTTAGGATACATACTTGCAGTTGTCCGATGTCCACACCCAGTTCGAGCGCATTTGTACTGACTACCCCCATAATATCGCCGCTGCGTAATCCCCGCTCAATTCTGCGCCGCTCAAGTGGAAGATAACCGCCTCGATAAGCACATATTTTCGCTCGATCTTGCCTCCCGCTGTTCAATTTTTGCAGATGACTGACCAGAAGCTCAACTTTTAATCTGCTTTTCGCAAAAACGATCGTTTGAATTTTATTCTTTAAAAAGTTAGTCGCAAGTCGAGTCACCGCGTAGCTTTCGTCCTCGCGCACATTCAATTGTTTATTCGTTACCGGCGGATTGTAGATAAGAAAATGCTTTCGCACACTTGGCGCACCGTTGCGGTCAATGAGAAACATCCGTCGTCCCGTCAACGCTTCAGCGTGTTCTCTCGGATTGGCAATGGTTGCCGATGTACAAATGAATTGTGGATGACTGCCATAATAATGACAAATTCTTTTCAAACGTCGGATCACATTGGCGACATGACTGCCGAAAACGCCTCGGTATGTGTGCAGCTCATCAATAATAACGAACTGAAGATTTTCAAATAGCGAGACCCACTTTGTATGGTGGGGTAAAATAGAAGCATGAAGCATATCCGGATTGGTCATTACGACTTGTCCGGACTGGCGGATCGTCTGACGGATTGAGCCCGCCGTATCTCCATCATAGGTATGACTTTTTATTGGCAGACCGATTTCGTTTATAAGCTCAGTCATCTCATTCATTTGGTCCTGAGCAAGCGCTTTAGTTGGGAAGAAATACAGAGCTCTGCCTTCCGGATGTTCAATCATAGCCTCGAGTACCGGCAAATTATAGCACAGCGTTTTACCTGAGGCTGTAGGAGTCACAAGTACGACATCTTTTCCTCCACTGACCGCTTCATAGGCTTCTGCTTGGTGGGTATAGAGTGACTGAACACCGCGGCGAACAAGCGCGTCTTTCAGCCTTTCGTCAAGGGATTGAGGAAAGGGCGCATATCTAGCTTCTCTTTTGGGAATGGTTTGCCAATGAACGATATTCGGATCGCTCTTCAATTGATTTAAAAGGTCGTTTACGCTCTGACGTCCAATCATTTAAACCACCTCAATTCATGCATCGTTCGTTATTACTGAACAGTCCTGCTGTCCATCATTATAGCATAACGAATAAACGTTCGCTAAACATTTAAAAACTACCGGAGGGTTTATCATGCCAACACTTAATGAACAAATTCGTAATGATCGAAAGCTCGCCATTCTTACAGGGGCGGGAATCAGCGTACCATCCGGCATTCCACCGTTTCGCGGAACGAATGGTCTTTATCAAAATGCAGATGTGGAACGTTGTTTGTCGATGCATTTCTTCCGAACCCATCCCGCCGAATTCTGGACATTCTATTGGTCACTATTTGATGCAAATCTATTACTCGAAGCGCTGCCGAATCGTGTTCATTATTGGTTGAAAGACCTTGAACGCGCGCACCAAGTCACAGTGATCACGCAAAATATAGACGGTCTGCATGTAAAGGCGGGCAGTTCACAGGTCATCGAAGTTCACGGTGCGTTCAATCGTTGTATCTGCCCTAAATGCGCGTCCGTTTATGAAACGCGTACATTGATAAACGAAAAGGTTCCGCATTGTACCGCCTTATCCAAAGAAGGCAAGCCATGCGGAACGGTATTAAAACCAGATATTGTACTGTTTGGTGAAGCAGTTCGCGGCTTACGAGCTGTCGAACAAGCAGTGAGTCAAGCCGATCGTTTGCTGATTCTCGGCACGTCGCTTGGTGTTGCTCCAATCAACTTTTTGCCTGAGTATGCGGAGAGATTCGGCGTACCCACACTACTAATCAATGATCATCCGGCGCTGCAAATGGACGCCGTCAATCAATTTGTAAAAACGAACTTTTTCAAGTTTGATGCCAACACGATTCATTGTTAAAGTAACGAGTTAGTTGTTTTTTTCAGGAGCTCGACAAACTGGCTGACTTTTGTCCAATAGAATTCCGGTTCTGCCGGAAATGAACTAGATTGTGAGACTTCAAGCCACTGAACAGCAGCCGTATGGATACCCGCCGCTTTTCCTGCCAAAGTATCACCATTTGCGTCGCCTACATATATGGACGCATCCAGATTGGCTTCAAAGGTCTCAAGAGTTCGCTTAATTCCTTCCGGATCCGGCTTAGGAAGTACGACATCATCTCCCGTGATGACGCTATCGAACATCCCTTGAAAACCGAGCTTTTCTTCAGAAATGATGTAGGAGCGACGTGCTTTTCCAGTAATTAGTCCAATCTTTATTCCTTGTTCTTTCAACAAATGCAAGAGGTTAAAAATCTCAGCGTTCTTCTCTACAAATCGTTCATGTTCTTTCTCGTACACTTCAAAATAAAGCTCTGTCGCGTCTGGAATTGCCGCTTTGTTTTTGAAATTATTGGCAATCATGCCCTCTTCCGGTGGTCCGAACATGGAAACAATGCCATCGTGGTCGATGGTTCGTCCATCATATTTCTGAAACAAAATTTGCATGGCGTGAACTGTAAGCGGTAGCGTGTTCGCAAGTGTTCCGTCAAAATCAAAGAGCACGTTTCGTAATTGCATTCTTATACTCCTCCAAAGTTAGGATAATTCACTTAAATACTCATATAAGTATCCTATTTATCTCGTAAGTTTGTCAAAAATTTTCTTACACACATTTTTTTCATCTATAGAGATCCTTTTTTAAAAGTTTCAAGATGTTCCGTCATGTCATGGAGCACCTGAAGATCAATCGCATAGCCGATGCCGGGCTGATCTGGAACGTGAATCAATCCTTGATCAATGGTGATTTCAGGTGCAACAAGATCTTGTTTCCAATAATGATTGGAAGCAAACAGGTCGCCGGGCAACGTGAACCCTTTTAATGAGGCAAGCGCAATATTATGTGCCTTGGCGATGCCGAATTCGATCATTCCGCCGCACCAGAGCGGGATGGAATGGCGCACACATAAATCGTGAATGCCTAAAGCCGCCGCCCATCCGCCTACCCGCGCCATTTTCATTACGAAAATTTTCGCACTTCCTAATTGAATCGCAATTGCGGCGTCTTGATAGGAACATATACTCTCATCGAGACAAATCGGCGTATCGATCATTTTTTGAAGGAAGGCATGATCCGCCAAATCATTATAAGCGAGCGGCTGCTCAAGCATCAGTAAATTGAATTGATCCAACTGACGAAGATGATCACAATCAGCAAGGCTGTAATCCGAATTCGCATCCGCCATAAGAGCGAGATTGGGAAAATGCCTGCGAATGCCTGACAACAACACCATATCATTTGTGCGTGATATTTTGATCTTATAGCGCTTGTACCCCGCGGACATGAGCCGTTCAATCTGTTCAACGGCATGTGCGGGTTCCTTGGCTGTGATTACTGCACCGGCTTCAACTTCTGATTTTGCAGAGCCGAAAAGTTCTCCAAGATACACTTCTTTTTGCTTCGCATAGAGATCCCAAATTGCCTGACTAAGCCCAGATTTGGCCATATGATTGCCGCGTACTCCAGCCCAAATTCGATCGAGCGCATCAGGATGAATCGATTCACAGCGCAACAAAATAGGGATCAGGAAATCCTTAAGCATATGAAGGCATGTTTGAATGGTTTCTTCTGAATACCAAGGACTAGAAAAGGGATCCGCTTCACCATAGCCGATGCGTCCATCAGTATCCATAATTTCAATAATCAGCGCTTCTCTGCGCGTCACTTGCTGTAGATGAGTGATGAATGGTACGTTTAGAGGTGCTGCTATGGCGCGAATCGTGACAGAATGAAGCTTCATTTTATATTTTCCTCTCGTAACCTCAGTGCGTGGCATTGGATGAAGGTATGGATACGTTTCTGATAGTCCGATGGTTGTTCAAGATGAACCGCATGGCCAGCAACCGGAACCACTTGCCAGTCGGCATTTGGCAAACGATCACGCAATTCAGATGCGATCTTACAAAATTTTACATCCAACGCTCCAGTAATTAAAAGAACCGGTATCTGTAAAGTGGAGAGATGTTCCCACCACGACGGTTGTGCTCCAGTTCCCATACCAATTAAACTGCGTGACAGTCCGATTGACTGATTTGAAAGCCGCTGCTCTCGTAGAGCTGAGCGCCTTGATTCAGGGAGATGCTTCTGCGAGTCAAAAAGCTCGAGGTTCTCCCAACGGTTGACAAAAGCGGGAATGCCATCTTCACAAATCGATTCGGCTAACTTTTGGTCGCGTAAACGACGCGCCATTCGTTCTGCTTCCGTTTTCAATCCCGGTGAAGAACTCTCCAAAATTAAGGTGGCGATGCGTTCTGGAAACAGGCATGCAAAAGTGAGCGCAAGCCTGCCGCCCATGGAGTAGCCAATCAAATGCACTTTATCAAGATTTAGTAAATCAAGCAGGGTCAATAAATCCTTTGCCACTTCATTGATCGCATACCGCCTTGAATCCTCAGGGCTTTCAGAGTAACCATGGCCGATAATATCGACAAAAATGAGTTGGTAATCTCGAGCGAGCCGCGCTTCAAGAAAATGCCAGGTTTCCATACTTCCGGTAAATCCATGCAAAAAAAGCAGGGGTTCCCCCGTTCCTTTCCGCTCATAATGATAGATCACACCACGAAGTTCAGCCTTCATAACTAGCTCCCTCCCTGTCAAGGAGTTTTTGCAACGCATGATGCTTTTCAACATTGTCTTCTCGTTTTGTAGGTATTTCAATGATGTTCAAACCATCAATGGTCTGAGATTCGTTGAGTGCTGAGTCAAAAGTTTCCCAGTCGCTGATTTTGGTATAATGAGCACCGTAAAGCGTTGCTGTATGAGCAAAGTCAAGACCATGCGGCGTGCCAAAAAGGGTTTCAAAATGCTTTTTTTCCGATGCCTGTGGAAGAAAGGAGAAGATTCCTCCGCCATCATTGTTCACGAGGATGATTGTCAAATTCGCTTGGTTTTGATTTGCTGCGAGCAGTCCGTTCATATCATGAAAGAAACTAAGATCGCCTATTGCCAGAATCGCACGTTGTCTCGATAAGGCAACACCGACTGCTGTCGAAACAACACCGTCAATACCATTAGCCCCGCGATTTGCAAAAATCCGTGCAGATTTAGAGTGAGTAAACATAAAACTGTCCAGCTCCCTGATCGGCATACTGTTACCGACAAATAGGTTCGTTTTTTCAGGAAGCCATTCGGCCAGCTTCAAGAATACTTTTTCCTCACTCAATAGTTGTTCGTCGCGTATGCTTGAAAGCACCGTTTTCGTTGTTCTATTAACGGAAAGCCATAAACGGAGCCATTCCGTATCATCTGTTTTATCAATCAACGGCAGCAGATCCTCACAAAAGCGCTGTTCATCACAATAGATCATTTCCGTTGCTTTACAAGTCGGATCTCTCCATTCCATTCCACCGTCGATAACAAAATTGGCACAGCTTTGCTGGTTCATCCACAGCTTAGCGGCTTTAGACACCGGCGGCGCGCCAAATCGGATGATCAAATCCGGATCGAATGCGGATGCGATATGTTCATTGCGAAGAAATGTGTCATAAGTCTCAATAACCGTGTCCATTGAATGCGGGCCCCGCCGAAGCTGTGAAAGCGGGTCGGCAAGGATAGGAAAACCCGCATGTTCTGCAAGCTCGATGATGCCGAACGTACGGGCGTCCGTATCCGTGATTCCGCAAATAATAACGCCTTTTTTTGCGGACATAATGCGTTCTGAAATTGCCTTCAGTTGGTTCTGACCAAGCGCGAGCACGCCCTGATTGATCGTCATCTCGGTAATTGTGCGTCCGTTGCCTTCAGACAGCGTATTTAATCGCCCCGGAATTAGTGGTTCTCTGAGTGGAACATTAAGATGTACCGGTCCGTTAGGCAATCCAATTGAAATGGCTACCGCTCGACTAGCTAGAGCTCGATTGTAGTCAAGTAGGCTTAAATCATGCTCCGATAGCTCCAACTGAAAATAGTGTTTGACATGTCTTCCATACATCCCCTGCTGATCCACTGTTTGCGGTGCCGCGACATGCTGCAGTTCGTAAGGCCTGTCCGACGTAATGACGATCAAGGGAACATGAGATAAATAAGCTTCAATCACCGCAGGATAGTAATTAGCCGCGGCTGTTCCAGATGTGCAAAGCAATGCAACGGGCTGAGCAGAGGCCTTTGCGAGTCCAAGTGCCAGAAACCCGGCAGAGCGTTCATCAATATCCAAATATGTCTGAATGTCAGGATGTTCTTCAAAGAGCATCGCGAGCGGTGTCGATCGCGAGCCCGGACTGATAACGACAGTCTGTACATTGTGCTCCGATAGTGTATGAATAAATGCGGAGAGATAGCGCGTCACTAATTCTTGATGATTCATGAGTTCCTCCTCGTGAGTGCATTGAGCATCGGCTTAAACTTAATCGCTGTTTCTTCATATTCTTGTTTTGGAATCGAATCTTTCAGCAAGCCGCAACCAGCATATAAAAGCACGTTCCTGCCGTTAATTAACGCCGACCGTATGCCAACATTAAATTCGCCATTTTCTTGTGCGTCACACCAGCCAATTGGTGAAGCGTAGAATCCGCGATTTAATCGTTCGTGCGCGCGGATCCAATCCATGGCTGCTTTGCGTGGCAGTCCGCCGAGCGCGGGTGTCGGGTGCAGGCGTTTAACAAAATCAAAAACGGAAGCTGATTCAGCGCATATTCCTTCAACCGATGTGTATAGATGCTGGATATTCTTGTTTTTCATCAATACTGGTTGCTTTGGAATGGTCAGCTGTTCACAAAGATCAGTGAGCGAATCGCGTACTGCTGAGACCACATACTGATGCTCCATTCGATTTTTCCGGTCGTTGAGCAGCCACTCACCGAGGCGTGAGTCCTCTTCATCCGTTTTGGCGCGAGAAACCGATCCGGCAAGGCACGCTGAATAAATGCGTCGGCCACTTTTTTTAATCAACCGTTCCGGTGTTGCGCCGAGAAATGCTGCCGACTCTTTTTCCAGACAAAAGACACATGTATTTTCTTGTTGCTCGCGTAAACTCCGTATGAGTTCGTCACTTGAGATCTCATTTTGGAAGATCATATTTCGAGTACGCGCCAGCACAATCTTTTTTATTGCGCGTTCTTCCATTATTTGAATGGCATCGTCAACCGTGTGCGTCCATTCATCCAGATCTTGATCCTTTTGTTCGAGAAGCGGATTCCATGGTTGTTTTTCCCAATGGGTTATTCTCACGTTACGGAATATAGTGTCTTCACTTTGCTGAATCTGCCGCATCAACTCATCCGCGTGATCACCCGGTCCGCAAACCACTGTGCGTGTCAGATAGTACTGTCCCTCTTGCTTTGTCACCAAGAATGTTGGGAGAAAAAAATAGAAACAGCCAAAAGAAGCCCATTCTTTGGACGACTGCTTCGTTGAATCAAACGTATGACCGCCAAATAAAAGCGGTCCGGTGCCCTCGATTCCGCCAATACCAGTCACAGTCGCGGTGTTCCGGAGCCGTTTCAGACTATCTCGCACCAATGTATCATTATCACCTTCTGCAGTTGCAGAAACCGCAACTCCTGCTCCTACTAGAGCAAATCCAGTTGACTGGCTCTCCCAAAAAAAGCGTTCACCACGATACTGCTTCGCGGCAGCATGATAAAAATTGAGCGGATCAATTGATTCTATCGCTTTTACTTCACTAACGACACATTGTTTCCCGATTACTTTGGCATGATCTATCGCAGTACAAATCACGTTATAAAAATCTTGCCTATTTGAAACTGTCACCTTTATCACCTATTATCGCTTCTAATGTGAACATATTATGTCTTTTTAAAGATAACTCTTCTCAATTCTGGCTGTCAATTTCAAAGTATGATGTCTCAATTGAAGAAAAAGAGTAAAACTTGTCCTTGGTTAATATAATCCAAAAGAGTCGTTGACCATTGGGGAAGGGATTTCGATCGCATGTTTCAAAAAAAATATTTTTCACCTAATCCGGTACTCTATTGTATTGTTTTCTATATACTTTTCAGTCTGATTTTGTACGCTCTCACAAAGCGTACGATACATGTTATGATGCTATGGAATCTTCTCTTGGCATTTCTTCCACTCATCTTTGCTGCATGCATGTGTCTCGCAAACGCGGCGCGGGATTGGCTCAGAACATGGGTGCTTGGATTATTGTGGTTGATCTTCTTCCCAAATGCGCCGTATTTGGTCACCGATTTCATCCATCTTCAAGGAATTTCTTTTTATACAACAGGAAAATCGATTGTTTATTCCAATGACTTCTTATCCTGGTTAAGTCTCATTCATATTGGCATCGGCACTTTTGTCGGTACCTGCTCCGGCATGCTTTCGATGTGGATCATCCATCATCGTTTTTTACAAAAATTCGCGCCTCCTATTGTTTCGATCATTATGACTTTGATCTTTATCATAAGTGGTTGCGCGATGTACATTGGCCGTTTCTTACGTTTGAACTCCTGGGATCTCTTCTATCCAACTAGTTTCTTGTCACGAGTGACGCATCATGTCAGTGCTTTTTCAATTGGTTTTTCGTTGCTCTCCGCGTGCTATATTTTTATGACTTACTACTTTTTCTCCGTTCTTTTTACAGCAATAGTAAGGCTTGGAGAACAGTTACGATGAATAGTAGTGCTATGCTAGCATACTTCTCAAATTACCGATTCAAGAACGGGACAGGAGCTAATTTTTTCCGGAAAGCAGTATCAAATCTTTATGTACCTGATCAAAAACAGCGATCAGATCTTTAATTAAATTAATTAGATCTATAAAGTCATTTCCTCAGTTATCTATTCATAATCTAAAAAACAATGATTAGACGGAGGGGACTGCGCATGGGCTGCATCGATGGTAAAACATATCTGGAACGGATTGATCGTCTTCGCAATAATGTCTGGATTAACGGAGCAAAAATATCAGGCAACCTTTCTGAACACCCCGCCTTTAAAAATGTAATGAGAAGCCAGGCAAAGCTTTATGATATGCAGCACGAGAAATCTTTTCGTAACATTCTGACATTCAAATCGCCGAGTACTGGCGAACGAGTGGGTACTGCATATTTGGAACCAAAAAGGAAAAAAGATCTTGTGATACAGAGAAATGCATTTCAGACTTGGGCACGGCAAACTGCCGGTATGATGGGCCGTTCACCCGATTATATGAATACCGTTGTAATGACATTTGCTGCGTGTGCCGATCTTTTCGGTGACAAACAAGGTTCAGACAATATGCGTGCCTTCTATTTGAATTGCAGAGAACATGATCTCTCACTTACCCATACGTTCATTCAGCCTCAGGTGAACCGATCCTCACTTTATTTTGAAAATGAGTCGGACGCTGTTGCTGCACGAGTGATTGATGAAAACAAAGACGGTCTTGTCATTCACGGTGCGCGACTACTCGCCACACAAGGTGGAATGACTGACGAACTGCTTGTTTTTCCGACCGGTGCTTTTCATTTTGATGAAGCTTATGCGTATGCGTTCTCCATCCCCTCAAATACACCTGGTCTAAAATTTATTTGCCGTGAATCCTTTGACACTGGAGAAAGTCATTATGATCATCCGCTCAGTTCACGATTCGACGAAGTTGATTCAATTGTTCTTTTTGATCACGTCACTGTGCCCTGGGATAGAGTATTCCTGCATGGAAATACCGATATTGCAAGCAGGCTTTATACGGACAGTGGTTTTATGCCACTTCAAGTTCATCAAGTGACCTCAAGAAATATTGTGAAAACAGAATTTATTCTTGGTGTCCTCCAGTCGTTAGTTGATGCCATTAAAATTAGTGAATACCAACATATTCAAGAAAAAATAACCGAGGTGATCGTAGCGCTTGAAACGCTCAAAGCATTGCTCACCGCATCAGAGGTTCACGCCTCAATCGATAAATGGGGTACAATGGTACCGGATCGAAAGCCGCTGCTTGCCGCAATGAACGTGTATCCAAAAATTTATCCGCGATTTGTTGAAATTGTACAATTGATTGGCGCAAGCGGATTAGTTACCATTCCTACAGAAAGGGATTTCCAATCAGAAATTGGTGATGAGTTGCGAAATTATTTACAATCTGCAGATCGTAATGGTTATGAGAAAGTTAAATTATTTCGATTAGCGTGGGACTTGGCGATGAGCTCCTTCGCAGGTAGACAAACATTGTACGAACGTTTCTTTTTTGGCGACCCTGTCCGCCTCGCCTCGAACCTTTATCGTGACTATGACCGATCGGAATTTGTTAAGTGGGTTAATGAGTTTCTCAACCGCGAAGAGCTATAAAGTGATTGTGGACCGCAAAAAAACATGGTAGCATAGGAATTATGATCTACGCCTAGCAACTTAAGAATGGATTGGGTATTGCTGTTCTCGGCTATCTGGTACACCATTTTCCTCACAGGTCCGTTTGGGTCAATGGCATGATTACACTTTTATTGCGAGATGATCTAATGGATATTTATGTTGCCCGACAACCTATTTTTGATCGAGAGATGCGTCTTTTTGGTTATGAATTGTTATATAGAGAGAGTGGTACAAATGCGTTTCATGGGACGACAAATGACGGGCATGCAACCGCTTCACTCCTTGCAAATTCCGTACTCGTAATCGGTTTCGATGAGTTGATTGAGGGAACAAAGGGGTTCGTCAACTTTCCAGAGGATTTTCTCGTACAGCAATTGCCTCGGCTGTTACCTAAGCAGAAAATTATCGTGGAAATATTGGAGCGTGTCACCCCAAGTCGTGAAGTGATTAACGCTTGTCGATTGCTGAAACAGGACGGATATACTTTGGCGTTGGACGACTTCATTTTCGGACGTAAAGACTATGAGGAATTGATTGAACTCGCGGACATGATTAAAGTAGAGTTCTCAAGAACAAGGATTAAGGATCAGATGCGTTTCATTCAAAAGTATCGAGGTCAAAAGATTCTTTTGGCGGAAAAATTGGAAACGATGTTGGACTACCGCTTCGCACTCGCGATGGGCTATGATCTCTTTCAAGGGTACTTCTTCAGCAAGCCGCTTATGATCAATGCGAAGGAAATTGGCTATCAACAAGCCAACTTAATTCGAATTCTCAAAGAGTTGCGTGAGCCTGAGCCTGATCTCATTCGGATCAGCACACTCGTCCAAGAAGATCTTGGATTGACCTACAAATTATTGCGTGTGGCGAATACCATCCGCTACGGAGCAAAGTATCGAATTAAATCCGTTGGCCAAGCACTGATCAGGATCGGCACAGAAGATATGATTAAATGGACTCACATTATGTTATTAACCGGTGCGCAGGAAGTTGAAAATGCCGAACTTGTGAAGCGTTCGCTGATTCGCGGGAAGATGTTGGAGCTCATAGCTATTAAACTTGGACTTATAAATCAGAGTTCCGACTATTTTATCACAGGTATTTTCTCCTCGCTGGATCAGATTCTCAGCCAGCCTATGCAAGAGATTTTAACTAAGCTTCCTTTGGATCAGGAAGTATTCGAAGCTTTACTTGGCAACGAAAATGATTTAAGAATATGTCTCGATTCAGTTGTTAAATTCGAACAGGCGCAATGGGACGTGACACTCCCTTTCATTAAAAGCCATAAATTGACTACCGAAGACTTTATGTCGCTCTACTTAAAAGCCATAAAATGGCAACATACGTTGTCTGAAGAAGAGGCGAAGACAAGTCACCTATAAGACCTTATCGACTACGTCTATCGTCTATTGAGTAACAGAGAACCTAATTAGGGTTGCTTTTTCTCTCATTTTGATGCCCCTTCTCGCTCTGAATTTCCTGCTCCCCTAATTCGACACTTCCCCTTATACCGAAAATTGATCCTTGTACATTTTGTAATAAAGACCATTTTTCTTCAAGAGCTGCTCATGACTTCCCTGTTCGGTGATCCTACCATTATGCACAACAAGAATTTGGTCTGCGTGACGAATTGTGGAGAGGCGATGCGCGATAATGAAGTTCGTTCGCCCGTTCATCAACTGTGCCAGTCCTTCTTGAATTTCACGTTCCGTATGTGTATCTACATGGCTCGTTGCTTCATCCATAATTAGAATGGCCGGATTTGCCAGCAATGCTCGAGCAATGGTTAGTAATTGTTTTTGTCCTTCACTCAAATTTTCTCCATTACCCTGTAAAATCGTATCATAACCATGCTCAGAAGCCATGATAAATGAGTCCGCATGCGCTGCCACTGCCGCGCGCTTTATCTCTTCGTCTGATGCCTCAAGCCTGCCATAACGTAAATTATCCTTAAAAGTGCCATGAAAGAGGTAGGTATCTTGAAGAACCATACCGAATAAACTGCGGTAGCCGGAACGGCAATACTTCTTAATATCCGTACCATCGACGCAAATGGAACCGCTAATCGGTTCATAAAACCGCATCATTAAATTGACTATGGTTGTTTTTCCGGCGCCTGTCTGTCCGACAAGTGCGACCGTTTCACCGGGATGCGCGTGAAACGAAATTTTCTTTAGGATGGGGTGCTTCGAATCATAACCAAATGAAACGTTGCGAAAATCAATCTCTCCTCTGCAATTTTCTCGGCTAATTGTCCGAGCGTTTTTTGGATCCGGCAATTCTTCCTTTCGATCAAGAATGTCGAAAACGCGTTCAGCACCAGCTATTGCAGAGAGCAATGTATTAAAAATACTGGCTACATCGTTCAGCGGACGAGAAAATTGCCTTGAATAAGTAAGAAAACTGGCGATCATACCCACGGTGATCATGTTTTTAACTGCTAAAAAACCACTGAAGGAAGCGACTGCAGCAAAGCCTAAATTATTGATTACATTCATCAAAGGCATCAGGTAACCAGACCAAATCTGCGCGCGCAGTCCGACATTTGTTAAGCGTTGATTGATTTGTGTGAACTGTTCAATTTCTTGATGTTCGTGGCTAAATGCCTTGATTACGGACAATCCGGAAATTGATTCTTCGATTCGGCCATTCAAGGTGCCCAACTCTTTCTGTTGTTCTACAAAGAGTTTGGAGGTTCTAGTGGCGATTGTTTTGGTCAAAATAAATACAAGCGGCACCATGATCATACTGGCGAGCGTTAATGAAGGACTGATCCAGAGCATCATAACAACTGATCCGGAAATCATAATCACATCATTCATCAGTTGCACCGTGGATTGCGAAAGTGTGACATCAATATTTTCAATATCATTTGTTAGCCGACTCATGATCTCTCCATGGTTATTGTGATCAAAAAAAGAGATCGGCAATTTCTGTAATTTCCAAAATAGACTTTTACGAATGCTGATTACGATTCTTTGACCTGTGGTTGCCATAAGCCAGTCTTGAAAAAAAGTCAGCACACCATCCATCAAATAGAACATACTAAGAACAAAAATTATAGTGATCAGCATCGAAAACTTAACCGAATGTGCTTCAGTGCCAATCTGGTTAATCGCGATTCCGATAAAATAAGGAATCAACAAGGAAATAATCGAATCAAGCAGAACAAAGAAAAAAACAATGATGAGCGCACGTTTTTCGCGAACGAAATAAATGCCGAGCCTCTTTAATGTAGCCCACATTTTTTCCGGCTTTTCAACAGGGGCGAACCGCCCCGCTCCCCTTCTTCTACCGCTTCTTCCAGGCATTGGTACACTGATATGATCTCTAGAACGCTTCTTTTCAGTCATTTTGGATTCCGCCTCTCTCCATTTGCATAGAATATATACCGCGGTAGAATGCCGAAAATGATAATAATTCCTTATGCGTGCCTATTGCCTCAATGCCTCCACGATTCATCACTATAATCTTGTCCGCATCCTTAATGGAGGCAGCCTTTTGAGAGATGATGATGCAAGTTAACTGATTTAGTGCCTGCTTTAGACGGCTTCGGATAAGTTTGTCGGTACGCACGTCTACAGCACTCGTCGCGTCATCCAAAATCAGAAGATCCGGCTTACGAATCAGTGCACGCGCAATTGAAATGCGCTGCTTCTGCCCGCCAGACAAGTTGACTCCTCCTTGACCAATAATTGAATCATAGCCATGCGGTAGACGGCGGATAAATTCGTCCGCGTCTGCGATCCGAGCAGCATCATAGACTTCTTCATCACTTGCCTGCTCATTTCCCCAGCGAATAGTGTCAATGATCGAGCCGCTGAATAAAAAGGTGCGCTGAGGTACAATTGCGACTCTTTTTCGCAGCTCACCTTCGCTATACCTTTTGATATCGTTGCCATTAAATACTATCGTGCCTTTGTCCGGATCGTAGAAGCGAAGAATTAACTGCGTCAGTGTGGATTTTCCTGACCCAATCGGACCAATAATACCAAGTGTCTCTCCGGGATCAAGATCAAAATTAATGTCTTTCAATACAGGATCTTGACCCTCATGTTTTTGATAGGAAAAGGTAACATGACGAAACTGAACTGCCCCTTTCTTTTCGGGTACAAATAGCTCGAGGTTCCCCGTTTGAAAACGCTGATCCAGTTCAGCATTCATCACTTCTCCGATCCGCTCTGCCGAGGCTTTCGCGCGCACAAGCATATTAAAGGCGTTATTCATCATCATAATCGCAAAAAGAAGTTGCATCATATAGTTAGTAAAAGCGATAATCGCACCCACTTGCATGGAACCGGAATTTACGCCAAGTCCGCCAAACCAGAGAATGGCAAGAATTCCGCCATTCACTGCCAAATTAAGCGCAGGGCCAAAAAGGCTGCCGATTTTAGAGGCGGCAGCTGATAGCTCACCCAGTACTTTATTATTAATTTGGAACTTTTCCTGCTCATATGCGGAGCGATTAAAGACTTTAACGACGCGAATTCCGACTAAATAGTCCTGCATCGAACGATTAACACGATCAAGTGCGCGTTGTACATTTCGAAAAAAAGGATAACTGATTTTCATATTTAAAAACACCAGTACCGCTATAATTGGAGCAATTCCCAGCAATACCAATGAAAGCTTCGCGTTCAAATGAACGGCCATAATAAGACTTCCGATTCCAACGAGCGGCGCTTTTACCATAATGCGCATCATGCCGTTAGCGAAGGTTTGCACACGGGTTATGTCATTCGTGAGACGAGTGATCAATGACGCGTTGCCAAAATGATCGATCTGAGCTTGAGAGAAGCTCTGTATTTTTATGTATAAATCTTGGCGCAGATTCTGAGCGAAGCGCTGAGAAACAATACCCGAGAGTACATTGCGCGCGCTCGCGCAAAATGCACCAATCACCGTTATTGTGAGCATCAAAAGCCCAAACTGTTCAATAAACGGCAAATCTGCCTTGCCAACGCCCTGATCAACGATCCGTGACATTAGTGCCGGCTGCATCAAATCCGCCAAGGCTTCAAGCGACAGGAAAAAGAGTGCAAAAACAAATTTTACTCTATATGTTTTCCAGTAAATACGAAGGTAGCCCATAGAAAACCTTCTTTCTGAATACGCGCTGACAGGTCATAGCTCCGGATTCATTAAGTATATCAACAAGAACGCTCATGAGTAAGCAAGACGACTCGTTTTCTAATACCTTTTGATTTAAAAGGGATTGACGTTCGTGTTGAATTCTTCTATGAGCGGATGCCCGAGCAATGCCATTTCCAGACAATGACGCCGTTCTGGTTCAAAGAAATCCTCGCCTAATATGTCTCTAATTTTCTCAAGTCGATTGTACAATGTCTGACGATGAATAAACAACTTTTTCGCAGTCTCTCCCTTTGAACCCATACACTGAAAATACATAGATAGGGTATCCACCAGATTTAAATGATGTTTATGATCATAGTCGATTAATTGCCCGAGCTGATCCTTTATGAATTCGGAAAGAATCGGATCAGGAACAGCTTTTAGTAACTGATATATCCCCATCTTCCCATAAAAGTTGCGTTGCTTCATCGCCGGCACGGTTTGTGAAATTTCGATCACCTGATAGGCTTCTTTAAAGCTGATCCATACATCTAGCAGCCGTGTCCTTGATTTTCCAATACCTACATGAAAATGAAGACTAGGCAACGCCTGTTTGATGTACTTATCCAAACCGTCAATCAAACCTTGAATGTTTTTGTTAATGCTAGTTAGAGAGTCTTTATTGACACGTTCCTTCGCGCATAGTAAAAAGATTTGATTGTTCTTCATCATTAGCAAGTGGTGCATCTGATATCTTTTTAAAAGCGACCGGATCAGGACAAGAATATCTTGATTTCTCGCTTCCATCCGCTCTGGTCCTGCTTCAATGACATTATGTTCAAATTCGATAATTCCCCCGACAAAAATATACCGTTCGCCATTGGGGGAAGGCAGCCCCATCCTCATTTGCGCCTGTTCTTCACTCTCGATCTGCCGACTAAGAATATCTTGAATGAGTTCATTTTGATTGCTTAATATCTTCTCTTCAAGAAACTGTGTGCGGAGAAGAACGGTTGCTACCGCCTTCGCTGTATAATCGATAAGAAGCTTCATATATTCAGTAGGATGAGCCTGATGCAAAATCATGCCGACGCACGAGAACACTTGTCCAAAACATACAACCGGCTGAATCAAGAGATAATGCGTCTCATCCATCTTCCATATTTCGGTTTCTTGAATTTGATCGAAATCTTTCATTTTCTTATTGCAAAATGTATTAATTGTTTCCGCAGTCTCCGACGTCACAGAAGGATAGAACTTATTCGATTCAATTGTTGAGAGATAGACAATCTGCCCATCAGAATAGCTTTGCAGCAGCCGAAGAATGGCGGGAATATCCGTACTCTGTAAGATCAGCTGCTGCTGTTGCTGTGAAAAGTGTTCCAAATTTTTAAGAAGCCCGAAATGCTGATTGATCAAATAAGAATGGATGTCTTGAGTGATCTCCTCGAACCGTATTGGTTGACGAAATAGAATAAGTGGAAAATCGTGTTGGTCACAAAGCTCAATAATTTTGTCAGGAATTTCATCAATGGTTGTTCCGAACTCAATACAGAGTCCGGATGTTTCATGATCAATAATCTGACGTGTGTATTCCAGTCCTGATTTGACCGAACGCTTCAGCCACAGACCAGTTGTAAGAATCAAATCATGTTTGCTGACATAGGGAGCGGCATGTGTAATCTCAAGAATATGAACCCATCGTACTTCCCGGTATAATCCATGAGCGCCCGCAAGCAGTATTGCTCGTTGGAAAAGCGGTCGTTCAAGCACATCTTTCACACTAAATGGCATTTCGTCCATGCACAGCCCCCCATGTACGTCTCATTTCATTTCATTTCATATAATGTCATATTATCTAACACGTACATCAAATGTCAAGTTATTTGCCAAAAGACTAGACAAAACGTATGATGAAATGATTTTTTATTATTTGTAACATTCTAGATAAGGAATAACTTAACCCCGATCTAATGCATCATTTGTTTTATTGGTCTTGATCGAGGTGACTGATTATTCAATCATTGGTTTTAATACTCAAATTGGGAGGAATTCATTCATGATTATCGGTATTCCGAAAGAATTGAAGAACAACGAACGTCGCGTCGCAATCACCCCTGCAGGTACGTACCACCTTGTTCAAGAAGGCAATGTGGTCTATGTTGAAACGCTTTCCGGCGCAGGTGCAGGATTTTCCGATCAGCAATATGAAGAAGCAGGTGCAGTGATCACTTCAGCAGAAAAAGCTTGGTCTGCTGAAATGGTGATCAAAGTAAAAGAACCAGAACCAGAAGAATATCATTTCTTCCATGAAGGACTAATTCTCTTCACTTATCTTCACCTCGCTCCGGCAGTCGGCGCTGAATTAACAAAAGCTCTTGTTGCCAGCAAAGTTGTTTCAATCGCTTACGAAACCGTTCAACGCGCGGATCGCGTGCTGCCTCTCCTCCAACCAATGAGTGAAGTTGCCGGAAGAATGGCCGTTCAAATCGGTGCTCAGTACCTTGAAAAATTTAGTGACAATGCAGGAAAAGGTATCTTGCTTGGCGGCGTACCTGGCGTATCCCGCGGAAAAGTAACGATCATCGGCGGTGGTATCGTTGGAACGAACGCAGCGAAAATTGCTGTCGGACTTGGTGCTGATGTCACTATTCTTGACATCAGTGCTGACAGATTGCGCGACCTCGATGATATTTTCGGTAATTCGCTGAACACAGTCATGTCAAATCCTTATAATATTGCTGAATCAGTTAAGGAAGCTGATCTTGTTGTCGGCGCGGTTCTAATCCCAGGCGCTAAAGCTCCGAAGCTTGTCACTGAAGAAATGGTTGCCAACATGAAGGAAAACTCGGTTATCGTTGACGTTGCGATTGACCAAGGCGGTGTGGTTGAAACATCAGACCACAGCACAACACATGATGATCCAACTTATACGAAGCACGGTGTCATTCATTATGCCGTTGCCAATATGCCTGGTGCTGTTCCAAACACATCAACACTCGCTCTGACAAACGTGACCATTCCTTACGCTGCGAAAATTGCCAGCAAAGGTTATGCAAAGGCGTGTCTCGAAGATGAAGCGTTGCTTAAAGGTCTGAACACATTGGATGGCTATGTAACCTTCAAAGCAGTTGCCGACGCTCATGGTTTGGAATACAAATGCGCAAAATCATTGCTTGAAACTGCTAAGGTCTGATTCTTAAACCTAGTTAGTATATAACCGTTAACCTAGTTATTCTGTGGCTCTTTGATAGTCCTTTTCCTCCTGTTTATATGAACAGGGGGATTTTTTTAACTTAAGCACGAGTTGCTGCATATGACCGTGTCGCATCACTTTACATCAACCAAAGTAAAACGCTCGCAAACAAGAAGCATGTCCTCTTTAAATAGTTGACCAATTGACGAGAGCTCTTTTGTAAAAAACTCTTGATGAACCTTCCACCAATAGTCATGAGTCCGGCCTCCTTCGCCTTCTTCCCGAGCGTGCTGCTCAGAAACTTGATTCATCGGAATAATAGCCACTTCAATTGTTTTAGTAATGCAAACGGGTTTGTCTTGACTAGTTAAAATAATGTTATAGTCGCCGACCTTTGGTAATTCTTCACGCTCACGTTCATAGAACACGTAGGCAGAACAAGTTGCTGTCTTTATCCCTTTCGCAACTAAATCTGCCAGCTGATCCGGATCTCCGCCAAACTGCCACGCAGACACCGAGACGGGGTGTTTGTTGTCTTTCCAAAAATGAGTCCAATAATCCTCACAAGCTTTATTCATTTCAGAAACTTTCTCCTCTAAATGAGATATGATTGATCCAAACCGATGGATTATCCTTATTCGCGTTGATGCGAATCTGGGACCCGATCGGCATCGTAAGCATCGGATGCGTGTGGCAACAGTCAAAATCAGCAATAATTGGCAATTTGGTTCCATTCAATACCTCAAGCAGCAGGTCAATTGGTTGCTTGCCGGTTCCCTCGTCATCAAATCGCTCATGCTTGCCGAGCAATATTCCGCCAATTTGTTCAAAGACACCATTGACCTTCAGCAATGAGAAGTTCTTCTCCACTTGCGAGGCAGCTTTCATAGAATCTTCAATGAGCAAGATATCCCCTTTTTGTATTTTCGGCATATAGGGACTTCCCCAAAATCCATTCATCGCATTTAGGTTACCACCAATCAGTCTTCCCGTGGCCTTTCCGCCATTTATACCGTACCAATGATTAGGACGTCTCTCCTTTTCCCTAGTTTGTACTTCCCAATTCACACCTTCATCAGACCAATAACAAGGCATGG
The DNA here is from genome assembly GCF_040513385.1 of Sporolactobacillus caesalpiniae. Lineage (NCBI taxonomy): Bacteria > Bacillati > Bacillota > Bacilli > Caryophanales > Sporolactobacillaceae > Sporolactobacillus > Sporolactobacillus caesalpiniae. The sequence continues at coordinate 113,892 of NZ_JBEVCB010000006.1, read as the reverse complement.
GCATCTTCATAGGATAAGATGTATGTTCTTGGAACATTGTTTCAAAATAGCTAAATGTTTCATCCACGTAAGGCGGAAATTCTCCAAACGACGGAACAAGAGCAGGTCCATAGAATACCGGACAACCTGTTTGTTCGTATATCGCAAGTAAAAGAGCGGTCACATCTGAATAACCAATCATGATCTTGGGATGCTCTTTAAATGCTTGATAGTCGATATATGGCAGGAGAGAATTTGAATTTGTGCCACCAATAGTTGACATAATCATTTTTATGTCGTTATTTCGAATCAAGGCATTTAATTCTTCAGCACGTTCCTTAATGGAACCTGAACGATAATGATCCCATTTTTCAGTCAAATTTCCCTCTACGATTTGGAATCCCTTTGATTCAAGAAACCGTTTCGCACGCGCAAAGCGTTTTGGCGATGTTGCTGTAATTGGCGACGATGGAGAGTAAATACCTATTTTGTCTCCTTTGTTCAAAGAGTACAATGAAGACGCTCCCTTCAACTATTTTTTGAAAAAAATGCCGACACTAAATTGTCGGCACTACTTCATTCCCTAGAAGGATCAAATTGAAGAAGGTTCTAAAATTTATGACTCGATCACTTTTTTGAATACATGGCCGGAACGGTCAAATTGCATTTTTTCCATATAAAAATGATATGCAGATTCGTGCTGCGATTCACTCGAAAGCAAAACGCTCGAATAGCCATGATCCATTGCCCACTGCTCAATGAATTGAAGCAGCTGCCCCCCATAATCCTGCGAGCGATACTGCTGATCTGTGACTAGATCGCACACCCAAACCGACGGTCCGCTGTATAGCGTTGTCATTGGCATAAAACCAGTAACAGCGACCAGATAATTTCCTTCAAAAACAGCAAATAGATGATAACGCTCATTTCTAGTCGCCTGCATCACAAGTTCAAGATAGGTCTCTTCATCTAAATCTGTTCGGAGCTGATTCATAACTGGAAAAGCAGCCTTCCATTCCGTCACAGTTCTCAGTTCGCGAATGATGCTCATTGACGTTCTCCTGAAATTTCAATTGCTGAATGACTTTTATCGAAAAACTTCCGAATGCCAACAACAACAAAATTCATCATGCAGAACAACTCCTACTTTGTCTTGTTTTATAATTACATGTTCATTGTAAATTGAGATTCATACAAGCGGCTGTAAACTCCGTCACGTTTCAAGAGCTGTTCATGTGTTCCTTGCTCAGTAATTCCATGCTCGGTTACAACAATAATACGATCTGCGTTTTTGATTGTTGCCAAACGGTGTGCAATGATAAGTGTTGTACGCCCTTTCGCCAATTGCTCTAGAGATTGCTGAATCGCCGCCTCTGTTTCTGTATCCAAAGCCGAAGTTGCTTCATCAAGAATAACTATTGACGGATCCTTGAGAAACATCCGTGCAATGGAAAGCCGCTGCTTCTGTCCGCCGGAAAGTTTCACTCCACGTTCGCCGACTACCGTATCCAAACCGTCAGGCATATTGAGAACAGTTTTCTCCAATCGCGCGAGGCGAATCACGTGCCAAATTTCTTCATCGGTTGCATCTAATTTTCCATACGCAACATTTTCGCGGAGTGTACCGGAAAAAAGAAATACATCTTGTTGCACTAGTCCAATATGACTGCGTAACGAAGAAAGTTTAAAATCACGAATATCGATACCGTCAATCGTAATGCTTCCCTCGGTCACATCATAAAAACGTGGAAGTAAGCTGCATAATGTTGTTTTTCCGGCACCCGTAGGTCCAACGAATGCGACAGTCTCTCCAGAATGAATGTGCAGATTGATATGATTCAGCACTTGTTTCTTTCCTTCATACCCAAAGCTGACATTAGTGTAATTAATCCGACCTTCAATAGATGCAACAGTAATCGCCTGTTCACTGTTCACAATTTCGGGGGCTAAACTTTTCAATTGCAGAAAACGCTTGAATCCGGCAATACCCTTTGGATACAGTTCAATAACGGCGTTAAAATTCTGAATCGGTTGAACAAAAATGTTTGAAAGCAATAAGAAGGCGACAAATTGTCCACTGCTCAGTTCGCCATGAATGACAAACCAAGCCCCACTGATTAATGTGAATAACGTAATGAGGCGCATGAAAAAATAATTTGTTGTTACACTCGTCGCCATAATTTTATAGGAAAATAGCTTCGCTTTTCGATATAATTTATTATTTTCTCGAAAGCGCTTTTTTTCATAGTCTTCATTCGAAAATGCTTGGACAACACGAATACCGCCGACAGCATTTTCAACATTAGCATTAAAGACAGCGATATCTTGATAGATTTGATCCGAGGCTCTTGTCATTTTTATGTTAAACATAATGATAAAAGAACCTAGAATGGGAACGAGAACAAACGTAATGCACGCGAGCTTCCAGTTGATCGTCAACATCAGGAAAAACGCACCAAGTAGTGACATGATCGCAATAAAGAGTTCTTCCGGACCATGGTGAGCCGTTTCACCAATATCAAACAGATCCGTCGTGAGACGCGACAACATGTGACCGGTCTTATTATTATCAAAGAAATGAAAGGATTGTCTCTCAATATGTTCAAAAAGCTCCTGGCGTATATCGGTTTCAATGTTAATTCCTAGCATATGGCCCCAATAGGTCACCACATAATGCATCAAAGTATTAATAATATAAAACAATAGCAGGCCTGCTGAGGCAAGCATAATAATCGACCAATCCTTTCCAGGAAGCAGTCGATCGATCACTTGATTCACCGCCATAGGAAAGACAAGTTCAAGTAGCGCAAGCAGAACTGCGCAAGAAAAGTCGAGAATGAATAATTTCTTGTAGGGTCTGTAATAAGAGAAAAAACGGCGAATCACATAAGTACCTCGCTTTCACCTGTTTTAATGTTCAGTTGTCCAAAGATTACGGCTTGCATCTGACGGCATACGCCAATCACCGCGTGGTGACAAACTGACGGTTCCGACTTTCGGTCCGTCAGGAATCGCAGAACGCTTGAATTGCATTGAGAAAAAGCGGCGAATAAATGTTTGAAGCCATTTCTGAATCGTTGCTTCATCATAAGAATCTTTGAACGCAATTTTTGCAAGAAATAGTATTTTTGCAGGTGTGAATCCGCTGCGTACGAAATAATAAAGAAAGAAATCATGCAGTTCATATGGTCCGACAATATCCTCTGTTTTCTGCGCAATTTTTCCTTTGCCATTCTTCGGCAATAATTCAGGAGTTACAGGGGTATCAAGAACATCAAAAAGAATCGCGGCGATTTCCTCACGTGTCTCTTCTTCAGCAACATAGCGAACTAAATAGCGAACAAGTGTTTTTGGGACGGAACAGTTCACAGCATACATCGACATGTGATCACCATTGTAGGTGCTCCAGCCGAGTGCAAGTTCAGAGAGGTCCCCTGTCCCTATAACGAGTCCCCCTTCTTTATTAGCGATATCCATCAATAGTTGTGTGCGTTCACGAGCCTGCACATTTTCATAAGTCACATCATGAATTGCAGGATCATGGCCGATATCTTTAAAATGCTGTAGACAAGCAGCTACAATATTCACTTCGCGGAAGTCAGTCTCCAACTTTTTGCAAAGTGAAACGGCATTCTGATAGGTCCGGTCGGTCGTACCGAAGCCTGGTAAAGTAACCGTTATAATATTTTTCCGGTCATAACCGAGTAAATCAAAGGTTTTTACAATCACAAGCAAAGCCAGGGTTGAATCAAGACCTCCGGAAATTCCAATCACGGCATTCTTCAGACCTGTATGTTCCATACGCTTTGCGAGTGCCGCTGCTTGTATACTGAAGATTTCACTGCAACGCTGCTCTCTTTGCTTCGCATCAGCAGGAACAAACGGATGCTTATCAATTTCCCGATCAAACACTCCGTAATCCATATGCTCAAAGGAATAATTGATTTTTCGAGCTGTCCAAGGCATAGTAGAAGTTGCTTCTCTAAAGCTGATATTCTTTATTCTTTGTAAATTCAATCGATCAATATCAACGATTGATGTCTTAATTTCATTGTCTCTCTGAAAACGCTTGTTTTTATTCAGCATCGTCCCATTTTCAGCGATCAGCAGTTCGCCTCCAAAGACAACATCAGTCGTAGACTCGCCTGTACCCGCTCCTGAATAAATATAAGATGCCATACATTTTGCACTCTGAGATGCCACAAGCGTTTCACGATAACCCGACTTACTCACCACTTCGTTTGAAGCAGAAAGGTTTCCAATTATTTGAGCACCGGCAAGGCTTAGATAGCTGCTCGGAGGCACGACACTCCACAGATCTTCACAGATTTCAAATCCAAATTGGAATGCACCGCTCTGAAAAAGCAGATCAATACCAAAGGGGACATCTTTCTGAAAGGACACATCCACAGTATGATTGGTGATACCTTTACCGGAAGTAAACCAGCGCCGTTCATAAAATTCTTCATAATTCGGTATGTAACTCTTTGGAACAATCCCTAATAGATTACCGTCAAACAAGATATAGGCACAATTATAGACAACTGTCTGAGCATAGAGCGGGGCACCAACAGCAATAAGAATGTCTTTGCCCGTGCAATAAGCGCATAACTCCCTCACACCTTGTTCCACTTCATCGAGCAGCTGCTTCTGTAGAAACAAATCCGCACATGTATAAGAAGTAACGCATAGTTCTGGGAAAACAACCAGCTTCGCATGCTCATGAACTGCTTTATCAATACATACCTTTATATTCGCCACATTTGTGTGGACATCCGCGACTCGAGTCACCGGACATGCGGCTGCCACGCGAATAAAATTCATTGACTCCATCAACATAACCCCCGATTAGAAAACACCTGTAAAGCTTACGTTCATTATTATTCCCCAAAATCAGATCAGACATTGCACAACTGTGCAAAAAGCCTCCCAATATTGGAGAGGCTCTAGAAGCATCAACATCTACTAAATATCAAGCACTAATCTATAAAAGCGATGTACAGAATCAGCTACATTTTAATGCTATATCAAATAATTGTCAATAAATACCTCTATCGTTCAAGATCAACCTTACTCAGCTCTCTTATGCATATGTACGATCACTCGCTCATTTTTAGAGGCATGCAGGTGGCAAGCCGAATAATGTCCCTTTTCTACTTCCACAAACTCCGGACGTTTTTTTGCGCAAATATCCATAACAAACGGACATCGGGTGCGGAAAACACAGCCACTTGGAGGATTAATCGGACTTGGAAGTTCTCCTTTTAGTATGATCCGTTCCCTCTTTTCTTCAATATCCGGATCGGGAATCGGAATTGCCGAAAGCAGTGCCTGTGTGTATGGGTGAAGCGGATTTTCATAGAGATTATGGCTTGATGTCATTTCAACGAGATTGCCGAGATACATAACGCCAATTCGATCACTAATATACTTAACCATAGAAAGGTCATGAGCAATGAACAGCATCGTCAAACCTTTCTCCAATTGAAGTTGCTTCAGCAGAAAAACTACTTGAGCTTGAACAGAAACGTCCAACGCTGATATCGGTTCATCAGCGATAATAAATTCAGGATTAAGGGCAAGAGCACGAGCAATACCGATTCGCTGCCTTTGTCCTCCGCTGAATTCATGCGGATAACGGTTTAAATAATTTCGATTTAATCCTACCTCTTCCAATAGTTGTTCTACTTTTTCCTTGCGCTCTCTTGCACTTTTGCAGGTCTTGTGAATTTCCATCGGTTCTGCGATTATTTCGAGAACCGTTGAACGCGGATTTAATGATGCATATGGATCTTGAAAAATCATCTGCATAGTGCGATGTAAACGAAATCGTTGATCAGTAGTCATCTGATCAACATTCTGACCTTTATACTCAATTTCTCCCCCGGTTTTTTCATAGAGACCCATAATTGTACGGCCAAGTGTGGATTTTCCGCAGCCCGACTCACCCACAATTCCAAATGTTTCACCAGGCTGAATGGAAAGGCTGACGTTGTCAACGGCTTTGAGAACTTGTGATCGATCTAGTTCAAAGTACTTTTTTAGTTGGCTTATTCTAAGAAGAGGTACATTCCCCACCATTCATCCTTCCTTCCAATAACGCCTAATCGCGCATAATTCTTCTTCATAAATTGTTCCTTTAAGTGTGGTCACAATGACTTTTTTTCCGGGAGTCTGTGAATGGATCATTTTTCCATCTCCGTAATAGATACCGACATGATGTACAAAACCCTTCCCCTTTTCATAAGCGAAAAACAGCAGATCACCAGGCAGAATGTCTTTTTGATCAACCGCTTCCCCATGCATCGATTGATCATCAGCATCGCGAGGAATGAGATAGCCAGCCGCGCGAAGCATTGAGTAACTGAAGCCCGAACAATCATATCCATAGGCGCTCATTCCAGCCCATAAATAGGGAAGATCGATGAATTGACTTGCATAGTAAACCACTTCAGCACCGGTAAGCGGCGATCTCCTTTCAGGAAAAGAAACATCTTGCTTTCTAAGAATAAGGGCTCCTAAAGGAGTGGCCACTTGAACAAACATAGCGTTCTCTTCAATTAATGAGAGGAACGTTCCAAAGCTCAAATCCATAAGCGCCTGTTTATCTTTGCTGTAAAGTGTTGCTAACCTCTTTTGCACCATGACGGGTTCAAGTGATTCAGATACATCACAGTCAATCGAATGACTGATTGGCATCCAGCCGGGATACCCGCGCCGATCCTTTGAAAAGTATTGATTTGGAATACAGACCTTTGCCCAGTCTCCTACTTGTTCATCGATAATAATCGGTTCGTTGAACAGTATCTGTGTTTGCGTTCTCTTTTCTTTACATAGTGCGATGGTTTCTTCACGAGTCATGCCGGAGATCCAGCCGTCCATATCCGGAGGGTTCAAAACAGCAGGCATATCAATTGGCCGAACAGAACCTGGTGACGTCCAAACCGTCGCTACAGGAACAGAGATTCTTCTCCTCAATTTCCCTCTCCTCTCTTTATCTTTTTAAAATTAACTCCGGTGATGCCCAAACCCGGAGCATCAGACAAAGTGATTTGACTTTGTCTGTAGCTTGCGCCTCCCTCAATGGGTTCCGAAGCAAACATGAGTGGTGTATCCAAATCGCAGCGTGTCACATTTACTTTTGCAGCCGCAAAATGGCAGGCTGCAGTCACTGAGACTTTAGACTCAACCATACATCCGACCATACATTCAACACCGTATGTTTCGGCCAGAGTGTTAATTTTTTCCGCTTCTGCGATACCTCCGGCTTTCATTAATTTGATATTAATAATATCGCATCCGTGCATTGCAAGCAGTCGTGCCGCGTCTTTGGGGTTGAAAATACTTTCATCAGCCATAATCGACGTATCCACGTGTTCAGTTACGAGTTTCATTCCTTCGAAATCCCATGATGGAACAGGTTGTTCAATCAACTCGATACCCAGATCCATATCCTCCATCTTTCGAATAATGGCTATTGCATCTTTCGCACGCCAGCCTTGGTTGGCATCCAGTCTTAATTTAATCTGGTTGCCAACTGCTTGACGAACACCGGCAACTCTTTCTAGATCCTCATTAATCGTTGAGTTCCCAACCTTTATCTTCAATGTGGTGAATCCTTTTTTAACGATTTCGTGCGCATCCCGCGTCATTTCTTTGACACTATTGACACTAACTGTAAAATCCGTCTCCAGCCTGTTGGCGTTTCCTCCAAGAAATTGATAGAGCGGCATACCTGCCTTCTGCGCAAGGCAATCATAAACCGCAATGTCGACAGCAGCTTTAGCACTTGTATTATGGAGGATTGCTCTATCTATGACTTGGTGAATATGTTCTCTCTTCTCAACTTCAAGTCCGATAATTAAGGGGCGCAGTACCTCCATAATCGTATAGTTGATGCTACCGAGACTGTCACCAGTGATTACGTGTGTCGGCGGAGCCTCGCCAAAACCAATCGTTCCATCATCGCAAGTCAAGCGTACAATCATGCTCTCTGCTTTCTCGACTGTTCGAAGTGCGGTTTTAAATGGTTTAATGAGAGGAATAGATAGTTTATCTGTCTGTACGTTTACAATTTTCATACCAAGGTGCCCTCCGTATTATCTGCATAACCTCAAGTTAAATTGCTTAATTGTTATTCGTTTTGCATTCTTAAGTGAACAAATATTCATTATAATTTTTCGCAAATCAAAAAAGTTGTTCTCTTATCTTCTTCAATGAAAAACCGTTTTCCGTGTTCAGGAAAACGGCTTCTTCTGATTTGAGAATCATCAACTCTAAGGATTCCAATTAATCAGGAGATTTAAGTTAGTTAGACTTTGTCGCCCACTTCAGTTCCATATAGCCTACCGGGTGCCGAACAATTCCTTTAACTTTGCTGTTTTGCAATTCGGACTGATTGTAGAAATATACTGGGAAGAGCGGCATTTCTTTCATGAGCAGTTTTTCAGCCTGATACATCAATGCATAGCGTTTCGCATCATTTTTCTCGTTCTTTGCTTCTTTGATCAATTTATCATATTCTTTGTTGCTCCACTGCATGCTGTTCATTGGCATGCCGGTAATGAAATTTTCCAGGAAGTTGATTGGATCGCCGTAATCGGCTAAGAAAGAGCCGCGTGAGAATTGGAATTTGCCTTTCTTTTGATCAACGCCGTAAACGTTCCATTCCATATTGGCTAATTTCACCGATACGCCGAGATTCTTCTTGTACATTTCTTGAACCGCTTCTGCAACAGCCTTGTTAATATCGGTTGTATTGTAGGTCAGTGTGATTGGCGGCAACTTATTATAGCCTTCTTCTTTCATCCCTTCCGCAAGCAGCTTTTTAGCTTCTGAAGGGTCGTATTTATAAAGATTGCCGTTATGGCTGCGGAAGTCCTCTCCGCTTGGATCCTTAAATCCGGGAGAAACAAAACCGTATGCCGGATCATTTTTCTGCTTAACCACGTAGTTAACGATTTTTTTGTTATCAACGGCAAGTGCAAAGGCTTTTCTGATTTTGGCATTATTGAATGGTTTCATTTTCACGTTCATACTAAAGAAATAGGTACCTGCTTGTGGACCGACAGTAACCTTTCCCTCTTTAAAGAGTTGATCAGATAAGTCAGGCGGTACACTCGCAGTATCAAGTTCCCCTGTTTTAAACATTTGATATTCAGTATTTGTATCATTGACCATGGCCCAGTCGACTTCGTCAAGCTTCACACTTTTCTTATCCCAATAAGTGCTGCTCTTCTTAAATACCATATTTGAATCATGTTTCCATGATGCCAGTTTAAAAGGTCCGTTTCCAACAAATGTCTTGGCATTGGCATACCATTTCGAATCCTTTTCAGCAACTTTTTTGTTTACCGGAAAAAAGGCAGGATTAGAAATCATATTGAGAAAATAAGACTGTGGTGCATTGAGGGTGACCTTTAATGTTTTGTCATCTGTCGCTTTCACTTGTACATCATCAGCGGAGCCTTTTTTCAGGTTATACGCTTCGCCGCCTTTGATTAGGTAGCCCAAGAAGGCTGCAGGTGATGCCGTTTTGGGATTTAACAGTTGTTTCCACGCATACTCAAAATCTCCGGCAGTTAACTCATCACCGTTATCCCATTTCGCGTCTTTACGAATGTGGAATGTATAGGTCATTCCATCTGAAGAAACGTCCCACTTCTCTGCCGATGCAGGATGCGGCTCATTATCCTTACCGAGACGTGTCAAACCTTCCATTAAGTTGTTTAATGCATTCCAAGACACAGAATCAAACCCGATTGGCGGATTGAAAGAAGTTGGTTCCGATCCGTTATTGAGTTTTAAAACCTGTTTTCCGTTCGCTTTCTTGCTCGTTGAATTTGGCTTCGCTGTACATCCGCTGAATGCGAAAACAAGCAAAACTGCCATGCCGAGCAAAAACACATTTCTAAGCAACTTTTTCAAATGAAATCCTCCTGCCTTTTTATAATATTTCAACCTTTTGCCGAATGGTATCAGCTCTTTTATCTAAAAGCCAACAATCAACAGCATGATTTTCATCAACCATAGATGTTGGCGGTTGAACATGTTGACAAACCTCCATCGCAAACGGGCACCGTTCACAAAAAGCGCAACCATCAGGGGGTGCAAATAAATCCGGCGGCGCACCTTCGATCGGCTTTAGTGTATCAGCAGGAATATCGACTCGGACGATGGCGTTAAGAAGCGCTTGAGTGTACGGATGCTTCGCTCTATAAAAAATATCGCGCTTGCTGCCCATTTCCACAATCTTCCCTGCATACATAACTGCCACACGGTCTGCAGTCTTCGCGACAACGCCAAGATCGTGAGTGATCATAATCATGGAGACGCCTGTCTCTTCTTGAATATGATCAAATAATTCCAAAATTTGAGCCTGAATGGTTACATCCAGTGCTGTTGTCGGTTCATCAGCAATAATCAGATCCGGTTCACAAATAAGGGCCATGGCAATCACAATTCTCTGCCGCATACCACCACTAAATTGGTGCGGATATTGCTTCATTCGCTTTTCGCCATTCGAAAGACCGACCATATGAAGCATCTCAATCGCTTTTTTATGAGCTTCTTTCCTTGATACCTTTTTCTGATGAATAATGCCTTCGGTCAACTGTGATCCTATGGTCAATGTTGGATTAAGTGCCGTCATCGGATCCTGAAAGATCATAGATACATTAACGCCCTGAATACGACGCATCTTTTTCGGAGGTAACGTGGTCATCTCAGTACCTTTAAATCGAATGGAGCCGTCGATAATCTTCCCATTGGGCTTTGGAATCAATCCCATTACTGCCAAAGAAGTCACACTTTTTCCGCACCCCGATTCGCCCACAATTGCAAGTGTCTCTCCTTGTTTAATATCAAACGCAACACCGCGAACTGCATGAACCTCACCACCATGCGTTTTAAAGGACACATGTAAGTTATTAACTTCAAGCAACTTGTCCGTTTTTTTTGCCAAGGTGGTCATCTCCTTAATTTCGGATCCAGCGCGTCTTGCAAGCCGTCCCCAAGGATATTAAAAGCAAACATTGTTAAGGAAATAAATAATGCAGGGAAGAACAATCTCCACCAAAAACCTGCTAATAGTGCTGATAAGGCGTCACTAGCCATAACACCCCAGCTTGCATACGGCGCCTGCACACCTAACCCAAGAAAACTGAGAAACGCTTCAGAAAATATAGCTGACGGAACAGTCAGAGTCATTTGGACAATGATTGGTCCCATTGTATTTGGAATAAGATCTTTACGAATAATACGCCACGGCTTGCTCCCAAAAGATTTGGAAGCTGTCACAAATTCAAAGTTCTTCAATTGAAACATTTGTCCCCTTACAATTCGCGCCATACCTGTCCACCCTGTTACTGTCAGAGCAACAATAATGGTCAATAAGCTTGGTCCCATAACCACCATAAGCAAAATGACAACAAGCAAATAGGGGAGGCCGTAAAGAATTTCAATGATTCGCATCAGCACTAAATCTGTCTTTCCACCGATGTATCCGGATAATCCGCCATACGCGACACCAATGAGAAGATCGACAAGCGCCGCAACGACCCCGACAAATAATGAAATTCGCGCACCGTACCATGTACGGGTAAAGACATCTCGACCAAGTTCATCGGTGCCGAACCAATGGCTTGCCGACGGTGCTAAATTCTGCAGCGTCAAGTGTTGGGCCGTGACCGAGTAAGGTGAAAATATCGGACCGAAAATTGCGAATACGGCAAGCAGGATTAAAAAACACATTCCCAGCATGGCCAACTTGTTTTTACGTAAATGAATCCACGCATTTTGCCAATAAGAGATACTTGGACGCGAGAGGTTCTGTTGTACTGACTTGTTGCGGTTCAAAAGACGAAACCATTCTCCTGGAACGTTTTGCGCTGCGCACTGAACCTTTGTCCCGTTTGTATTTGCCATCATCTGCCCTCCTTATTAAGTTTGATCCGCGGATCAAGCCAGCCATAAGCAATATCAACTAGGAACAGCATAACGATTAATATCGCACTATAAAACATTGTCGTTCCCATGATTACCGGATAATCTCTCGAGTTGATACTGTCAACAAAATATTTACCCATGCCTGGTATCGCAAAGATTTTCTCAATCACGAAAGTACCGGTCAAGATACTTGCGGCTAGTGTGCCGAGAACGGTAACGACAGGAAGAAGAGCATTTTTTAATGCATGTTTCGTAACAATTAAAAAAGGTGACAATCCTTTAGCCTGCGCAGTCCTGATGTAATCCTGAGTCAGAACCTCAAGCATGCTGGAACGGATCAGTCGGGCAATAATCGCCATTGGAGCAGTTGCAAGAGCGATGATCGGCATAATCATATAAGAGAGTCCTTGCCACGTTCCTGCGGGAAGCAGGCGCCAATGAACAGCGAGTTCTTGAATTAGAAGAGTAGCCAGTACGAAATTAGGAATGGAAATACCAAGTACCGCAACAGTCATGGCAATATAATCAATCAAGCCATTATGTTTCAAGGCAGCAAAAACCCCAAGTAAAACCCCGGAAAGAACAGCAACCACAAGAGACCACATACCAAGCTCAAATGATACCGGGAAACCTCTCCCGAGTAAGTCATTTACAGTTTGGGATGGTTGTTTTATTGACGGACCATATGTAAAAGTTGCAATTGATTTAAGATAAATTAGATATTGAATCGGGAGCGGCTGATCAATATGATAATGAGATTCCATATTTTTTACCGCGGCGTCACTCAGAACTTTGCCGTTCATGCTATTAAAAGGCGATCCTGGAATTGAATGCATAAGCAAAAATGTCAAAGTAGCGATCACCCACAGGGTTAAAATCATTGCTAGAAACCTCTTGAAAACAAATTGCAGCATAGCAAACCTACCTTTCTATGTAGACTAAATAAAGAGATCCGTTTAACTTGAAATTCCGAATATTATATTCGTGTTTATTCGACAATGCATTAAAAAGCACAAAATCCAGCTCCTCGTAGATTGAGAGCTGGATTTTGCCTAGTTTTATAGACAAAGCGGCATATTAAACTATTTGATTATACTTTTTCACCGCGTCTCCAAAAGCAACAATTAGTGCTTTTTGTGATGAGCCAAAGTATCTTTGCCTTATTTCGTCCACGATTGTAGGATCATTGATTAATCGTCCGGTTAGTAATGAATGAACAAAGCGAGCCGTTAGGTTAATAGTGGCTGAACACTCTGCATCCACAATTCTTCCGCTTGCACGATCAATGACCAATCCAATAAAAAACTGATTAAAACGAATTGTTATCGGATTCTTTTGCGATGATTTGGCATCGCCAATAACAAAAACAGTATCGTTGCAGTAGATCATGATGATTCCTTCCTTACTTATTCAGATGATTTGAGGGGCTGGCAACTGGATGGCTGCAGGAACTCAAATCGTGAACAGCTTCAAGGATTAACAAAAGTATATAAGACAATCTTTTATTTGTCAATATTATAATATTTCAAAAAATAGTGCTTTTTTATTAGTTGGATCACGCATTATCCTGCCATCATCCGACTGATTTCGAGAGTTCGATTAAATAGTGAGCAGCCAGATTACCGATCTCTTGACTAGCAAATAAAGCATCTTGTCTATTTTCAAGTCCGCTTGTCATAACGGTTAACGCCATTGAATGTCCATTACAATAGAAATAAGCCGCATCATGATCAATTTTTTCCATTTCACCCGTTTTGTTATAAACGGTAACCGGTTGTATTTTTTCATCAAATAAACCAGGGAGCTTGTCTCTGAATTGTTGATGAAGCAGCCAAGATTTAACTTCATCCGGCAACGGATCAGATTTTGAAAAGACACGGCGAATCATCCAATTTGCGTCATGCGCGCTTATCCAATTTGTGCGCCCCTCTTGTTGCGCGGCTTCATCCATCATTTTTCGTTCAACTCGTGTTTCCACTAATCCCTGTTCTTCGATCCACGCCTGAATAGCATCAATGCCAAAGAAGTCCATTATTAAATTCGTTGCCGTATTATCTGAAACGTTTATCATCAAAGCGAGGAGATCTTTGACTTTCCATTCATGCGCAGACAATACTTGAAGCACTCCTGAACCGCCCACAATCTGATTTTTACTAAGCGTGATGGTTTGATTAAGCATATCTGAACTGCCATTCAATCCTTTGTATGCGTACAGCAATATCGGTAATTTAATCAAGCTTGCAGAAAGCATAGGGACATTCTCCTTGTATCCCAGAGCAAATCCGTCCGATCCGATAGCCTCAATAGCAATATGGCCATCCAGCTTATAGACAATGTCCATGATTGCTTTGTATAAATCATCATTCAAATCAATCATTAGTCTCCCCCTTACGTTCAAATGGATTTGTGAAAACGCTGATAGATAATAAGTGTTACATCACACCCGGCTGAATCCACAATTGTTTCCGATCTGCATCAAGCATCGCGTCAACACCAAACGGAATTGAGAAATTCGGCGCACAATGTCCGATCATAAAACCGCTGACCATTGGTTTTCCAAGCTCACCTAAATAGGTTTGGAACACTTCTTGATAAGTAAGAGTCGCGTCCCCATTATCCGCTTGATTTTGGTGAAAGTCCCCAATGATAAACCCCGCTGCTTGATCTAATTTTCCTGCTAACCGCAGTTGATTAAGCATACTGTCCACACGATATGGCGCTTCGCCAATATCTTCTATAAAAAGTAATTTGTCTTTAGTTTCAATCTCAAAATCAGTACCAAGCGAGCTCGCAAGCAGTGTAAGATTTCCCCCGACGAGCATTCCCTCAGCTGTACCTCCTTGATATATGGTTAGAGGCGACAGATATTCATCATAACGCAGAGACATCGGCTGAAAAAGCTGAGAGAACAGTTGTTTCGAGAGCAATGGAACGTCATTATCACCAAGATCTGAAGCGAGCATTGGGCCATGAAACGTAACCAATCCTGTTTTTTGACGAATTGCTGTATGCAGGTATGTAATGTCGCTATAGCCCCAAAACACCTTAGGGTGGCTGCGGACCAAATCATAATCAATTCGATCTGCGAAACGTGCCGTACCATAGCCGCCTCTAGAACAGATCACCGCACGAACGGAATCGTCGGCAAACATTCCATGGAAATCATCCAAACGATCATCATCGGGACCAGCCAAGTAACCGTATTTTTTTGCAACATTCTTCCCTAAGCGTACTTGAAAACCGAGCTGTTTCAACCAGTCGGTTGCCACTTCAAGGTGCTCCATATTCGGCGGTCCGGCGGGACTGATCACACCGATCGTGTCCCCTTCATATAAACGGCTTGGAATGATCATTATACCATCTCCCTCAAACATCACAAAATCCAGTTCATCAATCAGGTTGAACTGGATTTAAGCCCAGGATTATTTAGACAAGACAACTCGTGTTTACTGATAGCAGCAGTCGCTGCCGCCTAGATATGGTAACAGCCTTAAACAAACCAAGTATATTAGTCCGGTAATACTTTGTCAATATTTTAAAAATTAACTATTATTTTTCATTATTTGTATTGACAACACAAATAATGATTTCTATTATCATGCGGTAAATGCCAATTTCGACTTTTATGTATGAATCAATACCTCTGAGGAAAGCTAAGAATGAACGGTCTATTATTGATAAAACAAATAATAACAGTAGTTAATGCTGGTGTTCAGTTATTCTATGAATTGAGGTTATAAGATGGCAAGAAGAAAACGAGCCGCACTTAATTTTCTTGGATCTACAAATTTATGTTACCATCGGCCGGTTGTGGTTGCTTGGTGGTCTGCGGCATTTCCAGGTTTCGGGCATATGCTGCTGGATATGCACATCAAAGGGAATGTACTCTTCCTTTTTGAAATTATTATCAATGTTCATTCTAAGCTGAACTTGGCTATGGTTTACAGCTTCATGGGGGAGTTTGACCGCTCAATAAGTGTAATAAATACACGTTGGATACTGATCTATATTCCTTTTTACTTTTTCTGCATTTCAGACAGTTACCGATCTGCTCTTAAACTAAATCAGCTCTCCACGTTGACAAGTGCACAGCCTCTAAATATAAAACCGCTTGATCTGCGCACCTTTGAAAAATGTTATCTTGACAAACGAGGCCCATGGGTCGCTGCGAT
This sequence comes from Sporolactobacillus caesalpiniae, assembly GCF_040513385.1. NCBI lineage: Bacteria > Bacillati > Bacillota > Bacilli > Caryophanales > Sporolactobacillaceae > Sporolactobacillus > Sporolactobacillus caesalpiniae. The sequence continues at coordinate 97,795 of NZ_JBEVCB010000006.1, read as the reverse complement.
TTGGTCCATTCTTCTCCCCGGTCTTGGTCAACTTTATGCCCGTCGTCTCATAACATCACTGTTGCTTCTGTCATGGTCGCTCACAATTTATGTTAATTGCCATGAATGTGAATATATCTTGATTTTGACTGATGGCATTACCGACTTTCAGGAGGCGGTTAAGGTACTCAATCCCGAATGGCTGCTTTTTATGCCCTCCCTAATTTTTGGAGCTGCTTATGATGCTTACTTAAAGACGATCGATACCAATAAGTTGTTTGACGACGAACAACGCGAGTACTTGAATCGAGATTGGCAAGCGCATAAAAACAGCGTGCTATTGGGGAATAGGGGGAATCTGATTAATGAGTAACATCATCTGCCTTTTTCAACCGTCACTAGCTGTTGAACTGGTATTAACGGAGTTGCAGAAAAATCAAATAGAACAAAATAACCTTGCTTGTTTTTTTCTAGATCCTGTTCTATCTAAACCAATCATGCAATCAGATGAAAAAATGACAAAGGCAGAATTAGGATTTATTATTGCAACTATTTTCGGAGTGATAGGGGCAAGTGTGGGATTTCGCTTGCAACTGGGACCCATTGTCTGGGGGGTGTGTTCAAGTTTTGTCGGTTTTTTAATTGGATTTGTCATAGATTATTTGATTAAAATAAAGGGCAAAAATAAGCCCCAGTCCTTTGTGGTCATCTCAATTTGCTGCCAAAAGGACCAGGTGCCTGACGTAAAATCAATCTTAACCAGTTATCACGTACTCGGACTTACTGTTATTGAATCATGAATGCCGCCCTCAAATTTTTCCTTCGTCATTTTATCGCGACAGCTTTTGCAATAACCATATATTTCAAATTTGTGTCCGGTCACTTGAAATTCAGGATCAATTTGTGACAAATCTTGCATCGGGCAGACATCAATCGTTCGTGTTTTGCCGCAACGGAGGCAAATAAGATGATGGTGATGATACTCGGTGCAGTGGAATTGGTATATCTTTTCTCCATCAAGTTCTGTCTCTTCAAGAATCATCAGATCCTGAAATAAGGATAGATTGCGATAGATCGTATCGAAACTAATACCTGGATAGTCGCCCTTTAGCTCTATCTGAATATCTTTTGCTGATAAGTAGCCATTCTTCCGATCGAAAAGATCCAGTATATCCTCACGCTTATCCGTGTGTTTGTAACCTTTATTCTTCAATAAAACCATGGCTTCTCGTTTGTTCACTGAGAATCACCTCTTTGGTAGCAAATCAGTACTTCACTTCACAGCATACCATTTTTCTGTGAAAAATCCTAACAATCCTTTTCAAATCAGAAGTGGATGTCTCAAAAGGATTCTGAAATGAAACGTGTACTGCCTTCGATTGTTCGCAATCAGCAGGGATACTCCCGCAGGAATCCGCACCTTGCTTCATTACCTATGCCTTTGTATCTCACTCTAAAAAGGTGCCCCAAGGTCAAAAATAGACCTTTGAGACACCTTCTCAGTTCCTGTTCCTTTATCGTTACCAGAGAAATCCTAACGCCAATATTGCAGCGATTGATGCCAAAGCAATAGGATAACCCCAACCCCAGCCTCCCCAAAGAAATAATCCGGGATTGTTTGACATATCGCTGCCGGCAGGCTGCAAATAAGCGTTACGCTCGTCGACACGAGTCAGAACGCCTCGATGTACCGAACCATCATTGCAACGAATTTCGACCGGTTGATTCACCAAATTGCGACATTGAGAATAAACAGATTGGTTGAGCATTACGCATTCGCTCCCATTCACAAGGTATTCTCTAATACTTTATGTCGGAACATCCTAAAGCGAATCGACATACATCACGCCATTTGCGCCTGTTTTTAATTATTCCCTGATATAGCGATGCCTGGTATGGTCAATTGTTTGAGCAAGCAGATTCATGACATGCTCATCTTCTTCAGAATAATACATCACTTTGCCATCTCTACGTGATTTAACGAGATGTAACTGTTTCAAGAAACTGAGCTGGTGTGACACAGTTGATTGCTGCAAATTAAGAAATTCCGAGATTTGCGAAACTGAGCATTCTGTTTGAGATAGTAAAAATAAAATGCGCACACGTGTCGGTTCTGAAATTGCCTTGAATATTTGAGCAACAGCGTTTAAGGTTTGTTCGTCTAGATCAACAGGTGTTGGGTCAACCATATTCATCCTCCTAATCTAATGCCATCGTTCGTTTAAAAGAAAAAGATCGATGACAGACCTGTTCTTAAGCAGCTTAACATGTAGTCCGCTTATTTTCGTACGTTTACTTTTTTCGACCACTCTTCAATATTCCACACTCTAGTGATCCATTTTTCATAGAATGCGGGTTCATGACTGACAACCAGCACTGTACCTTCATAGGTTTCAAGTGCATTGCTCAGCGCTTCTTTTGCGGAAACATCAAGGTGGTTTGTTGGTTCGTCAAAGATCAGCACATTGCTTTTTTGCAGCATCAGTCTGCCAATGCGCACTTTTGTCTCCTCGCCGCCGCTCAGTGTATCCATTGGTTGACGCATGTGCTCGGCGTAAACGCCACATTGAGCCAAATGCTGGCGCAACACTTTTTCAGGCGTCTCAGGGTATTGGTCCATCATCCATTCTAAAGGTGTCAGATGCGGTGGCGCAGAGAGTTGAGAAAAATAACCTGGTTTTACGCGATCTCCCTGACCAACTTTTCCCGAAAGCGGTTCGAGCTCACCTAAGAATGTTCGGAGAAGTGTCGTCTTACCGATACCATTGTGCCCCACGATCGCAATCTTTTCGCCACGTTCAATTTTCACAGATATGGGAGGAAAGAGCGGCCGTTCATAGCCGACATTTAATTTTTCCGCTGTAAAAATCATTCGAACAGGCTGACTATCCACTTTAAAGTGAAAGGTAGGCTTTTTCACTTGGGAGGGCGGATCCAGTCGATCGATTTTGTCTAGCTGCTTCTCTCTACTCTTCGCCTGTTTTGCCGTTGCAGTTCGCACTTTATTCTTCTGTATATAGGTCTCAAGTTTTTTGATTTCTCGTTGCTGCTGTCTAAAGGCAACGACCTGCTGCTCTCTGCGCGCCTCATGCTGTTTGAGATAGGATTGATAATTTCCGACATAACGTATCAACTGTTGATCTTCCAAATGATACACGAATTGAGCAATGTTATTTAAAAAATCTGTATCATGAGAAATAACGATAAAAGCGTGTGAATAATTGTTTAGATAGTTCGTCAACCATTTGATGTGCACTACATCCAAATAGTTTGTCGGTTCATCTAAGAGCAGAACATCCGGTTTCTCCAGCAATAGTTTAGCCAGACATAATTTAGTTAATTGACCACCGCTCAGTTGATTGACATCTTTATCAAGGCCGATTGCAGACAAACCTAAACCATCGGCCATCTCATGAATTCGCGCGTCGACTGTATAGAAATCACTTGCAAGCAGCAGTTCTTGAAGCTGACCATATTGGTCAATATAGGATGAATCGGCATCCGGCTGCTGCATTTTAACCGCCAGTGTATTCATCTCACGTTCCGCATCGAACAATTTTTTAAACGCATCCTGCAGGCTTTCATAAATAGTTTTTCCATTTCCAAAATGAAGGTGCTGCTCAATAACGCCAATTTTCATATTCCGCCTTTTGCTTATGGTTCCGCCATCTGGCAGCAGTTCACCTAATAAAAGTTTAAGAAAGGTTGATTTTCCGGCGCCATTATGCCCAACAAGCGCGATGTGTTCACCTTCCAAAAGTCTAAAATTCATTTTTTTATAAATCAACTTATCTCCGTATGAGAAAGCGACATTTTTCGCTTCAATAAGTAACATGTATTCACTCCCCTAATTTGTGGCCGATCGAGAAGGCTGCAGATTAGAGTCTTTTCCGCATCCACTTGAAAAAAAGGCGAAGCAATAACGCTTCGCCTCTCCTAAGTTCATGATTCAACCGTAAGAAACAGAAACATCTCTGATCAATTGCTGCAACCGATTAGCCTGATTTAACTCGTGAAGAAGGCAAACTCCCCCTATCAAGCCAATTTAAGTTGCAGACAATCAGACAGAACCATAAAAGTTTCCACTCCTCTATTTTATACTCAATACATTTTAACTCTTTAAAGATCGAAAAGCAATGCATTCATTAATAACGATAGGCGAGCTCAATCTCATGTTCTATAGGAATACCGTCCTCGTTGTATATAGGAATCGCGGGTTTCAATCTTCTTGCTTCAGTTACCGCTCCAATCCTCAATGCAGAGATGGTGAATCCTCTCTTTTGATAAAAGTGCAGGGCATGCGTGTTGTCGTTGGTTGTGGTTAAATACAGCCGGCTTGTTTTCCTTTCCTTTGCGACTTGCAACATTGCTTGGATTAAAGAAGAACCAACGCCGCAACTGATTTTGATGCTGTCCAGTGAAATGATTTCAATCGCATTTTCCATCACTCGGTACGTCAACAAGCCAGCGAATTGCTCATCTATATATGCGAGGAATCCCGGCAAGATCGGCACATCGATCAGTTCGCCATGGATTGCCATCATTCGCCCGCCCCAATGAAACTCCATCTGTCTCTCAACATCCAATCGATCCTTGTCTTCAATAGGCCTTATTTTAACACGCATTTTGACGCCTCCCCGATATTGTCTATAAACAATGACACAGAATTAGTTAATCGCCCCTAATATAAAAGCCCAAACATTTTTCAATACCTTGCATAGTCTACAAATAGGCCTTTGTTTAACCATGACTAGTGTTTATTCGATTTACCGATCATAGGAGGTTAGACCATGTCATATCAACAGTACTGGGAAAATCTAATCAACCAGCCAGTCGAGATTCAATGCAATGACGGATCTGTTCACGTTGGAATCATCGAATCATTTGACCAAAATAATGTCTATCTAAAACCTTTGGACAGCAACCAGACAACCAATGAGACAAGAAGCGGGAATGAAAATGATGAACGTTTCTTCGGCCTCGGCTTCGGACCTCAGGCATTCCTAGGAGGTTTTGCCGGCGGATTGCTTGGTGTAGGACTTGGATCCATTATTGGCGTTCGTCCATGCCCTTACTGCCCACCGAGACCTTATTACGGGCAGGGACCTCGGCCACCATATGGCGGCGGATTCTACGGTCAAGGACCCGGACAGTTCTATTATTGATCTGATCTCTATCCTTTTCGCACACCCGTTGCAGGTGTGCTTTTTCCTATTTAAGGCAATCGGAATCGAAATATTCAATAACTTGGCGTTGCCAAGCCTTTGAAAAGAGCCAAATTGGCGTCACCTCAAGAGTTTGCCTCTGTCTTCCTCCAGATTCCACCTCACGTTGACGCCCTTGCCTTTGGTTAACAGTTCCTACTGCCAAGTCTGTATCAGATGTTTCATCGCCGAGTTGTCACCCATGTCGGGCGCACTTCGAAAAACCGGTCAAGCCCGGTCCTTACTTCCGCAGGATGCGGTGGCTTTCGCGTTGCTTGCAGGACGTATGCGTGCTTAGCGAAAGTTCCTTACTTATGAAAGCTCCTTTGATCCAAATACCGTTTTGAATCATCAACCTTGTCTTGAACAGACATTTCTATTTCATACTGGTAGAGTTTGTTCAAAAAGGAGGACAAAAAGAGCCGAGAAGATCAAGGAAGCGCAGTTTCGAGCACCAGAGCGTATGCAAATTATACGTGAGGAGCGGAGAAACAAGCTGACGCAGAGATTCGACAGCAATTTTTCCCGGACTTTTTGAACACCCTCTGGTAGGAAAGTATAAGAAAACATTTAAAGAAAACGAGTGTAAGCGGTCCGAAAAAACGCCGCGTCCTGCGGCTCACCGGACACTAGGCCGTCCATGGCCGTCGCAACTAAGTCTTCGCCTTCGCCAGGGGCTTGGCGAAACCAAGTTTTCTAATAAATCATTCTGGTCCTTAATTCGGTATCGCGGCCGGAATAAAATAAGCGGAGATTTTCCGCTAATATGCATCCTGGCGCTTGTTTCACAGCTACATAAGGGTAATTTTTCCGCTTATGCACAGAAAAATCCTCCATTTTCACGTTTTTCGATTCGATAAGCGGAATTTCTCCGTCTATTTAAGCAATTTTTTCATTTATTTACTAATTAAGCGGAATTTTTCCGTTTATTTCTCAGATTGAGCGCTTACCTGATCGCCCAGCCCAACCGAATCTTATGATCTTATCGTCGTACCGGCAAGGCAAAACGCTATACTTTCTTAACTTATCGAGTAGGAGGAGATAATTTCTCCGACCTCTCACACCACCGTACGTACGGGTCCGTATACGGCGGTTCAATAGCTTAAGTGTACATGCTCGAACAGATGGACTAGATTTTTGAGTCCCACCTGTTCGAGTATTTTGTTTGTGATCGACCGATGTAAGATATGGCTACAGGCGATGCGCCAGTAGCCTTTTCGTGTATTTGCCCATTCCCATGCTTTTGGTTTTGGAACGTTAAGTTTCATGAGACTTTTATATCTCGTCTTGACTTTCTTCCAACGTTTCCAAATGATCTGGCGAATTCTTCGCCGGAGCCACTGATCAATATGCCGAATATAGCTCTTCATATAGCTTATGCCATAGTAGTTGATCCATCCTGTGGTTACTTCATTAATTTCTTTAACGATCCCACGGATGTTACCGCTTCGGCTTCTTTTCGTCAGTTGTTTGAGCTTTCGCTCAAAGCGCTTTTTCGACTTGATGTGGGGGCGAAATCCCAATCCCTGCTTGGTCGTGTGCAGGCAGAATCCAAGAAATTTAAGTTTCGTTGGGCTGCCGACCTGAGTTTTCTCCCGATTGACGGTTAGTTTCAGTTTATCTTCCAGAAAGGTGGTGATGCTCTTCATGACTCGTTCGCCCGCTCTTCTGCTTTTGACGTAGATCGTACAGTCGTCGGCATAGCGAACAAACTTATGTCCTCTTCGTTCCAGTTCCTTGTCCAGTTGATCAAGATAAATGTTGCCTAGAATGGGCGAGAGATTCCCCCCCTGGGGAACACCGGCCTCGGTCGGTACAACCTTTCCATTCGTATGCACACCACTGCGCAGGAACTTGCGAATGAGTTGAAGGACGATTTTGTCCTTAATCCGTTTTTCCACGCAATACATCAACTGATCATGATTCACTGTGTCAAAGTAGGCTTTTAAATCAAGATCCACCGCATATCTATATCCTGCTTCGTAGTAAGCCTTGACGCGTTTCATTGCGTTATGGGCACTGCGGTGCGGGCGGAAGCCAAAGCTGTTGTCTGAGAACGTCGGATCAACGATTCGTTCCATCACTTGAAGGATCGCTTGTTGCACCAGTCGGTCACAAACAGTCGGAACGCCAAGGTTTCTTTTTGATCCATCGGGTTTGGGAATTTCCACACGTTTTACCGGTTGTGGCTCGTACGAGCCATTCGTGATCTGTTGGATAAGCTCATCCCTATTTCGCATGAGAAAGGGAAAGAGTTCATCAACGGTCATTCCATCAATTCCGGCTGATCCTTTATTCGCCTTAACACGCTTATAGGCTCGATTTAAGTTCATTCGGTCGGTGATTCTCGTGATGAGATCATGCACACCATCTCTTCTTTCAGTTTCACCGTGAGTCGTACTGCACACTTCTACCGTACCTTCGGATTCCATCCTATTCTTCGATAGATAGCCATCTTTTGATGTTGTCTGTGATTGTCGCATGACTCACACCTCCGCTGCTTCCAAGATTACTATTGTTCAGCCCTTCGTCCTGTCGGACTACTATGGCTTCTGCTGACTTCTTACAGTTCACCAAACCATCACTGGCTCGGTTGCTTCTGTGGAAATTTTCTTTCCTCTTGTCGGAGGCCCCTGTAAGATCTCCCCGGGTAAGAACGACCGCTTTCCTTCCATGTGGCTGCTGCATATACTGTTTGAGATTCGGGCAGTATTGGACTTCACCTTGTTACGCAGGCTTATCCGTCTCTATTCAGCCTTAGTATGCAGTTCTTGTTCATCAGCCCAGAAGTTTGCCTCCGGCTTCCTTCAGATTCCACCTCACGGTGGACACCCTTGCCTTTGGCTAACAGTTCCTACTGCCAAGCCTGTAGCGGACTTTCACCGCCTAGCTGTCGTCCATGCCGGGCGCACGTGAAAAAAAGGAATCAGCCTCAGCTGATTCCTTTTGATAATAATTCATTATTTTAAGTTTAAGACAGTCACACGTTCACGGGACATGGACAAGATACTGTTATGGATACCTTGAACACCCATACCGGAAGCTTTCACACCGAGGAATGGGAAATGATCCGGCCCCCGCTCCGTACGGCCATTAATTTGAACCGTACCCGCTTCAACTTGTCGTGCAACGGCGAGTGCACGATCAATATCCTGTGAGAAGATACTTGCTTGCAAGCCGAATTCGGACTTGTTTGCAATTTCAATTGCTTCTTCATCGGATTTTACACGAATGACTGGCAATACGGGACCAAATGGTTCGATCCATGCAATATCCATGTCTTCTGTTACGTGATCCAGAAGTGTAGGATAAATCAGGTTCTCTTTCCGTTTGTTTCCTGTAATAAGTGTCGCGTTCTTCGCCAAGGCATCATCAATTAACCCTTGAACAAAGTCAGCTGACTTGTCATCAATTAAAGGAACAATTGTACTGTTATTTTCCGGTGAACCTACAGTGAGTTTTTCAATCTCTGTTTTCAAACGTGAAACGAGTTCATCAGCAACTTTTTCATTCACGAGCACACGTTTGATTGCTGTGCATCGCTGACCTGAGTATGAAAATGCGCCATTCATAATACTGCTAACGGCAACATCCATATCAGCATCATCAGAAACAAGTGCCGGATCCTTGCCGCCTAGTTCAAGAACAAGTGGAATCATTGCTGTTTGTTTTGAAAGGTGACGTCCGGTAGCGGAACCGCCGGTGAAGCTGATCATATTGATTCCCTTGTGTTCAACGAGGTAATCACCAATCACTGAACCGCGTCCTGTTGTCAGACTAAGCAAGCCTTTTGGAAGACCAGTTTTATCAAGTGCTTCAATCATTTTAATACCGCTGATCGATCCTTGAGTCGCCGGTTTGAATAGTACAGCGTTGCCAGCCATCAAAGCCGGCGCAATTTTCGATGCGGCAAGGTTAACCGGATAATTAAATGGTGCGATCGCAAGCACGACACCCAACGGCGCACGTTCAACGATACCAATTTTCTTTTGATCGCCGCCGGGAAAGCCGTCTCCTTTCAGGCTTTCACCGTGCATATGCAATGCCTCTTGCACAGTATAGCGAATTAAATCCGCGGTGCGAACAACTTCCTTTTGAGCATCCTTAAACCCTTTGCCCACTTCTTGCATAACGGCAGTCGCAATATCCTCGCTGCTTTTCACAAGTTCGTCAGCCCAGTTTTCTAAATAAGCGCCGCGTTCACTTAAAGACAGCTTAGCCCATTCTTTTTGTGCCTTATGAGCTGTTGTGATTGCAGAATCCACTTCATCCTGTGTGACCGCTTGAACATATCCGATCGTTTTTCTCAGGTAAGGGGATTGAATGGCGATTGTCTCTCCAGATGAACTTTTTTTCCATTCACCTTCGAGGTAAGCCATATAGGTGGTCAATTCTGATACGTTAGAAGCCATACCTTTTTCATTCTCCTTTTTTGTCAATTATTTTCTATATCGCAATTGTTCTCAAAGCCGCGCAAAGCCGCAATGAAACAAGCGCTCCAATTGACATTTATTTTCGTTCACCCATTACAGTAATACAATAAGATTTTCAATGAGTACTTATCTTTTCACACATTTATTTTCGCACGAAAAGTGCTTAATATCCAATCTTCTGCTCACTGGCTGTGTGATCCGGTCGTTCTTAGAAGCACGTAATACTATTATTTTACCTGCTTATTATAAGGTTTTAAAGCAATTTCATATATTTGTCAAGAAATTAAATTTATTTGTACTCGACTAAGGAACAGTATTATCCCAACCTTTTATACTTGAATAAGTAAGAACCCATCACCTATGTATTAGAAACGGAGATGTGTAGAACAAGAGACTCCCTGAATTAGGAGCCTCTTTTCAACAATCGCTCTCCTGCATAAACCGAAATCTGTTCGCAAGCGGAGCAAGAATTAACGCCAAAATAACAACAGGCAGCCAAGCAACCAAAAAAAGGAAAAAAGCGGCAAAATGTTTGGGCCGCCAAGTGCACCAGAACGGAAGCAGACCTAACAGTGACCCCATGATCAGTCCAATTATTCCATAACATAACCAAAGTTGTAGACCTGATATGATCATTTTTATCAACTCCGTCACCTTTTTAATAGTTTATGCAGGATAGCTAAAGAGGTGAGGGATGATACGCATTATATCAGGCTCCTAATGGTTAGGTGCGTTCATAGACGTCGAACACGTGTGGAAATATATTCTTCCGATCTAGGACTCCGGGAATGCGGTTTACTAAACGCCATTCGTCTGAATTGAATCCTGTAAAGTAGGTGTCGCCTTCAAATTCCGCGTCAATATGAGTAATATAAAGCCGATCCGCAAAAGGCAAAAAGGCTTTAAAAATTCCAGCACCGCCAATGATGAAGCATTCATGACCATAGGCAGTACCACTTTTCAAAAATGCATCAACTGACGAAAATGTTGTTACATGTTCTTCAGAGAAGTCCGGGTTATGTGTCAGAACGATGTTTTCACGGCCGGGTAAGGGTTTACCAATGGAATCAAAGGTTTTCCTCCCCATAACAACGGGATGACCAAGCGTTTTTTGCTTGAAATAACGCAGATCATTCGGCAGATGCCAAGGCAACTCATTTTTATTACCAATCAGCTGATTACGGTCCATTGCGAGTAGAAAGGAAATCATACCGACACCTTACCTTTAATCGCAGGATAAGGATCATAATCAATAAACTGAAAATCATCATAATCAAAATCAAAGATTGATGAAACAGAGCGCTTGATTACGAGCTTTGGCAGTGTTCTTGGGTTACGCTCAAGCTGAGTCTTGACTTGATCAAGATGATTGAGGTAGATGTGCGCGTCACCAAGCGTGTGGACAAATTCCCCCACTTTTAATCCGGTAACATGAGCGATCATATGCGTGAGCAGCGCATATGAAGCGATGTTAAACGGCACTCCAAGAAAAATGTCCGCGCTGCGTTGATAAAGTTGACAGCTTAAACGACCATCATTGACATAAAACTGAAAGAGGCAATGGCATGGCGGCAGTGCCATATCCGGTATATCCATCGGATTCCAAGCCGTCACAATTAGTCGACGGGAATCGGGATTCATTTTTATTTCATTAATGAGGTTGGTTATTTGATCGACGGTTTCCCCATTTTTTCCCGGCCAAGAGCGCCACTGGTGACCATAAACCGGACCAAGATTCCCCTCTTTATCCGCCCATTCATTCCAAATACGTACACCGTGCTGTTGCAGATACTTGATATTCGTATCCCCTTTGAGGAACCAGAGCAGTTCGTAAATAATTGATTTATAATGCAGCTTTTTTGTCGTCATTAACGGAAAACCATCTTGTAAATTGAAGCGCATTTGATGCCCAAATACACTAATTGTTCCGGTTCCGGTACGATCGTTTTTCTCATGACCTTCGGAAAGTACCCGTTGGCAAAGATCCAAATATTGTCTCACAGCTGATCACTCCACTTTTCTATTGCTGATTTCTAGTTTATCATAATCTGCTCGTTTCAGATACGACAGAAATTGCATGAATCAGAAAGAGATCTTTTTATGTTTTCCCTACTGTTCACTAACTTTTTTATTAAAGAAGGTAAGCGCGAATAATTCATATGGCCGCACATAAGCATGATACAAGGTTTAATACTTTGGGGGGGATCGCGATGAACGCTGATAAGCAGCAGAGCAATCCACTAAATCAATTGAGGCATAAACAACCGGATGCATTAATTGATGAGTGGAATCAAATCTGTCAAACCGATCGCGAACGCGCATTAACATGGATCAATGATCCAAAGTTAGAGTTCCCGGTACTTTACATGCTGAGAGAGCAATTGGAAACACGTGATGAGGATCTCGATCCTCGCGCTCGCATTGCTTTGGCGCAGATCCGTAATGTGCTGCAGGGAGCTGATATAGGTGTAACTAAAGTTGCCGCATTTGCCACTCAGCATGATGAAGTAGTTGGTGCAATGCATTGGATGCTTAATACCGGTTGGAAAAATATTGTATCAACCGATTTTACACAAGTGATCGACCAGACAGCGATCAATTTCTTGCACACATACCATGAAAATTGGCTTAAAGAAATGGTTGATCTTGTCTTATATCGATACAAGAATAAAAGTCAACGCCATTATTTGATTTGCGCCATGTGGGAAACGGCGGATCCAATCTGTCTCGTCTATCTGTCAAACTATCTCTTATCCGATCAGTCTGTCGAGAGCAACTATGCTCGCCGCACGCTCGCGTTCATTCCCGAAGTGCGGCATGCGCTTGACAATCAATCAGCCATGCTCGCTTTTGAAACGTGGTATGAAGAGAATGCACACTACTTGGTGTATACAGGTGAAACGAATGACGCTGTGCCCGGAGGCCGCCCCTATCGTATTCACTACAGTGCGAAATACCTCGGAAAAATTGTTTCACCAAGGAGCGGCGAGCCTATTCAAGCGCTTCTGTCCAAGGAAAAAAAGAATTATTTTGAGTTCATTAAATTACCCGTTCGTTTACAAATAAGTCTGTCCGCATACTCAAGTCTGCTTCGGAAACAGCAGCCGAAGATTTGGCGTGGCTGGGTCGTTCAACCAATTAAAGAGCAGCTTCAATCCATCAGTACACCTGCACATGGGAGGTATAATCTATGATCATCGCCGCAAACGAACAACTTTCAGCCGATGATTACGGAAGTTTCGCTGTCAACGGTCGTTTCGCTCCAGCTATTTTCAGAGCCATGGCGGAGTCTCATGAATGGTTTGCCTTTCCCTCACAACATGAGCTTCACTTTGAAATCAAGCTGAGAAATGAGACAATTGAAGGCGCACGCGCACTGCTTGCGAGTGGCGCATCTTTTGCAACCTTTTACTACTCTGAATGCAACGATTACTATTGGACGTTAACCGGCGACGGAGGATTTGAATTAAAGCCTGGAATGGCAGCTTCAAAAGCCGTTAATGATATTTTTGTCAATGGTGAAGCGTACGCCTTCGAATGCGCGACTGCCATGATGATTATTTTCTATAAAGCTTTAATTGAGACTATTCCGGAACAGCGATTCGACGATGTCTTCCAGCATCTCTATCTTTGGGACTGGCAAAACCATCCTTTCTTTCCGTTAAGAAATACGCCGCGAGTCGGTGGTGGCATTCCTGGTGATGTCCGTTATTTCAAGAATCCTGATGTCAGCCCGCAAACGCCGCAGTGGCAAGGTGAAAACGTCGTGGATCTTTCTGATGGCATGTACTACGGTCATGGAATTGGTATCATGCCGGCAAACCAGATTATAGCCGAGCTGAATAAATTTCGACGTATCGGATCTATGACCTCGGCATTTCTAATGAGCAATGCTACGCGGCCAAATTATCTGGCTCTATCTGCTCTCGCAGACGGCCAGCAAATGGAAGGAATCCGAATTGCCGCCGGTACCTCCTTCTACACATTCTGATTCTTGTCCAATTTTTTTGGCAACAACAAGGCGATGCTGAATGCAATCAACGCAAGCACGAAAAATACGATGAATAGACTATGAATACTCATTGTGAGAATTTCGCGCAGCACGCGCAGCATGGATGTATGCGGCTGTACGTGCCCTTCAGGATGGACAAGTTGATTTAACTGATCGATTGAATAGTGCGCGCCCCCCTCTTCGTGAATGGCTTGTTTTGCTTGGGCGTTAAAATACATGCCGAAGAATGCTGCGCCGATTGTCTGCCCGATACTACGGAAAAATTGGTTGGATGCAGTAACTGTTCCGCGCAGCCCGCTCCCCGCGGCGGACTGTGCCGCGATTGTCGTCAATGTTAACGTTATCCCAAAGCCTAAACCGAGTATCGCTGTTAAAATGTAGAGCGTATATTGATTGCTTCCGCGATCCAGCAATGTCATCCATAATGTGCCTATAAGAATGAATAACGCGCCGAGGCACTCACTTTTCCTTAATCCTAATTTAGGAAGTAGTCGGTCACACCAAAACGAACCTGCCATCCAAGCGAGGGACATTGGTGTCAGTACAAAACCGGAAGCCATCGCACTATAGCCAAGCAGTCCCTGAATCCACATAGGCATATAAATATCATTTCCGATGAGTACGGCACTTGCGATGAGCGCAAGTATATTTGTCACCAGCACAATTGGTGATTTCAAAATTGAAAGTGGAATCATTGGGTCCTCTGCATGGTTCTCAATAAATGTGAACAACCAGAGCAGTAGAATGGATAGGATAAAAAAGATCAGATTCCATGAGTTGTCCCAACCCATTTCGCCAACCCGCTGCAGCGCAATAAGCATAAAGATCATGGCGCTCGCGAAAACTCCCGCTCCCGCAAAGTCAATCGATTTGCGTTCACGATTCCAATGTTCATGAAGCCCCATTGAAACAAGAACGATTGTAACAATGCCGAAGGGAAGATTAATAAAGAAAATCCAATGCCAAGACAGAGTGTCGACAAAGAAACCGCCCACAAGTGGACCAAGTATACCGGCTATGCCCCAGATCATTCCCATCATGCCAAACATCTTTGCCCGTTGTTCCACAGGATAAATGTCTCCGATAATGGTTGTGCTTAGTGTCATCACTGCGCCCGCGCCAATCCCTTGAATTCCGCGAAATATGATCAGCGTATGCATCGACCAAGCGAATCCGCATAGAATGGATCCAGTCAAGAAAATCAATGTACCCATCGTAAAGATACGCTTTCGACCAAAGAGATCTGCCAATTTTCCAAATAGAGGCACCGTTACCGCAGAAGTAAGCATGAAGATTGAAAAAGCCCAATCCATGATACGTATTCCTTGTAAATCACCTATTATTTTCGGCATTGCCGTACTGATGACCGTTCCTTCGATCGCAGTCAAGAAAGTACCAATCATTAAGCCGATAAGCACTAATTTTTTATTTGTCAGATTCTTCACTATGGTTGCCTCCAAAATATTCCGGTAACTACTCAGATCATCTCATTGTAGTAGGAATGAGAGAAACTCGTCAAATGAAATTGTGATGTCCACGCAAAAAAGAGCCCGTGAAGGCTCTCTGTTCTCGTAAACCTCTCATTCACCGATTCAATTTTTCAAGCAAACGATTGATTTTTTCGTATAATCGTTGGTATTCCTCGGAATTTTTTAAGCGGTCTGTTACATCATTCAATTCCTGTTTTATATGATCAATTTCTGTTTTCAGTGACTTGGTTACCGATTCATTCTGTTTTTCTTTTTCATCTTCATCAGCCATGTTTACATGAACGCGTATTCTTGATAAATCTTTTAAACTCTTTTTCACCTTATTCAACTGTTTAGTTAGTTTGTCTTGAACGGAATAGGAGTGATTGTTGTCATCCATGTTAAGTTCATCTTTAAGTGCATCCTGTAAAATTCTGGAATAGTTAAGATCGGCATTTTTCGCTGCATCGTCTAACCACTTAGGGATCGTCAGCGTCTTTTTCACTGCCTGATTTTCCATTTTTTTCCGAAATGGAGGCATCCATGTATCAATCAGCGTCACAAACTGTTCAGGGTCAGCGTGGATTGACGTAACTTCTGAAGGCTCAGGAGCCTTTTCGCCTTTTTCCTCAAGATGATAAATGTAAATGGCGAGTGCTTCCTTCGCGTGGGTAAATCCTTCTTCACTATTTTTCGCTGTGGCAGTGCATTCAGGCAGATCCGGGAAAGCAATGGTTATCTGACTGGTTTCCGTTGTGAAGATTGCAGGATAAACGTACTGATCTTTGACCATTTGAATCACCTCACCACTAGTATAACACGTATTAAATACGTATCAAACCCATAGAACACACGCGTTTTTCCATTAGAAAAAACCGGACAAAAAGCGCCCGGTCTTTACTTCCGCGTTGCTTACAGGACATGCTTTCGCAAGATGCGGTGACTTTCGCGTTGCATACAGGTCATATGCGTCATTAGCGAAAGATCCTTACATACGAAAGCTCCTCTACTGTTAACGAACATTCCTTTGCTCCAAATGTCATTTTCGATCATCAACCTTGTCTTGAACAGACATTTCTAGTTCATAAATCATTTTGATCCTTGATTAAGTAACGTGGCCGGAATAAAATAAGCGGAGATTTTCCGGCTATTTGCATCATGGCGCTTGTTTTACGGGTACATAAGGGTAATTATTCCGCTTATGCACAGAAAAACCCTCCATTTTCACGTTTTTCGATTCGATAAGCGGAATTTCTCCGTCTATTTAAGCGATTTTTTCATTCATTTTCTAATTAAGCGGAATTTTTCCGTTTATTTCTCAGATTGGGCACTTATCAAACCTGGCAAAAAGCGCCCGATCTTTACTTCCGCCGGATACGACTTTAAATCATCAACCTTGTGCTTGAATTGATACTTCAGCTGCTCGCTTGCCGCGAGCGTCTCGCGCTTTCGTGTCTGGAGTTAATTTATTGATAAAAATGCCGCTTATCCCAGTATCTGCAGGCGCAAAATCATATAATTTTTTTTATGTTAGAAAAACCGGGCAAGCCCGATTTCTTAACGATGGTAAAGAAGCATATAATCAAAAATGTTAAAGGAACGTAAATACCGTTTACTCTTTTTTCACACTATCGCTTCTGAAGAATGGTTCTGTGCTGACTCCTGTACATAACGATTTCGCGGATGGTGATAACAAGCCTCGCTGCATGATCGACGATGCGTTTTCTCACATTCCTCGCAGCATATGATTTGCTTATTGCATTCAGGATTGGCACAGTTCACGATTCGATCACATGATTTCCCGCAATGATGGCAATGACCGACAATAACATCTTCATCCGTACGGTTTACCGGAACGGAAATACGCTGATCAAAGACATAGCATTTCCCGTCGTAGAACTTTCCCTTAACTTCCGGATCTTTTCCATATTCAACAATACCGCCATCAAGCTGACTGACATCTTGAAAGCCGGCGCGAAGCAGATAGCCGCTAAATTTCTCACAGCGAATCCCTCCTGTACAGTAGGTGAGCACCTTCTTCTCTTTAAAATCAGAAAGGTTTTTCTCAATCCATTCAGGCAAATCACGAAAGTTACGGATATTCGGTAAAATTGCGTTGCGGAAATGCCCAATTTGCGTTTCATAATCATTTCGAGCATCAATAAGGAGAACATCTTCATCCCGCATCGTCTCAAGGAAATCCTTAGGCTTTAAATGCTTACCCGTCAGTTTATGCGGATTAATATCATTGTCAAGGTTGAATGCGACGATCTCTTTACGTGGCCGAACATGCATTTTCTTAAAAACGTGGCCGTCTGCTTCATCAATTTTAAACGGCATATCCGCAAATCGCGGATCCTGATGCAATGTATCCATATAGATCTGCGTTTGTTTTGCTGTGCCAGAAACCGTCCCATTCAGACCTTCTCCCCCAACTAGAATACGGCCTTTCAATCCAAGCTCTTTGCAAAAGCGGAGATGATCCTGCGCGAATAGCTTTGGATCATCAATCGTTGCATAGTGATAGTACAAGAGCACTCGAAATTGTTTTTTCTCTGTCAATTTAATCACCTCATATTGATCAGTACGATCCGATCACTTCATTCCTTTGTTTATCCTATCAGATTAAATCAGTTGTGACAATTATCACATATATTTTCTTTTTTAGGACAAAGATGAAAAATGAGTCAAATTCTGTTATGGTTACGATAGAAAAATGCTAAAGTGAGGACGAACAACAATGGATTTTGATGTGATTGTCGTAGGCGGCGGTCCTGCAGGATTAATGGCTGCAATTGCCGCAGCAGAGCACGGTGCCCATGTGCTATTGCTCGATAAAGGTGATAAATTGGGTAGAAAATTGGCGATCTCCGGAGGCGGTCGGTGCAATGTCACAAATGCGATGCCAATTGATGAATTAATTCGGCATATTCCCGGAAATGGACGTTTTTTGTACAGCGCTCTATCATCTTTCGATAATCAGGATATTATCCATTTTTTTGAGCAGTTAGGGGTCGACTTAAAGGAAGAAGATCATGGACGGATGTTTCCGGTTTCCAATAATGCGAAATCAGTAGTGACTGCACTTTTAAAAGAAATGCACGCGCTGAAGATAACCATTAAAACGAACACGCCTATTCAGACTGTTCTCTACACGGATCGAGTAAACGGTGTCAAAACTAAGAACGATGAAAAAATATCGGCAGCTTCAGTCATTGTTGCGGTTGGGGGTAAGAGCGTTCCAAGAACTGGAAGCACTGGGGATGGGTATGCTTGGGCAAAGGCTGCAGGTCATACCATCACTGAACTCTACCCTACTGAGGTTCCGCTTGTATCCGATGAACCCTTTATCCAACACAAAACACTCCAAGGACTCGCATTGTCTGATGTCTCCGTAACATTGGTCAATCCGAAGGGAAAAGCCATTCAGACACATCGATGGGATATGATTTTTACTCATTTTGGACTATCCGGACCTGCCATTCTTAGACTAAGTCAGTTTGTCGTCAAGGCATTGAAGAAATTCAAAACAAAAGACGTCACTGTGCTCATTGACAGCAAGCCGGATCTTCATGAAAATGAATTGAGTACGCAGCTGCTTGGACTTGCCAAAAACGAGCCCAAAAAAGCCATTAAAAACGTTTGGAAGGGCACTGTACCTGAACGATACCTTATGTTCCTCTTAGAGCAAATCCCGTTATCGCCGGATCTGACTTTCCACGACCTATCTAAAGAAGATGTCCGGAAAATGACTGAAGCATTAAAACGCTTCCCAGTTCGTATTTCAGGCACGCTCTCGATTGAAAAAGCATTTATAACGGGAGGCGGAGTTTCACTAAAAGAAGTGAATCCGAAATCAATGGGATCCAAATTAATGCCGGGGCTTTTTTTCTGCGGCGAAATTCTCGATATTCATGGATACACCGGAGGATACAATATTACATCAGCATTTGTAACCGGACACGCTGCCGGAACAGCAGCTGCAGCACATGCTGTTGAGCAGCAACAAAATTAATTCGATCATAATTTGTAAGACGCAAAAAGCCAGCGCATTATCTTTGCGCTGGCTTTTGATTTTGTTCACTTAAAACAACCCAACCACGTTTCCATCCTTATCGATATCCATATTCAGAGCTGCCGGTTGTTTCGGGAGCCCCGGCATCGTTAGAACGTTGCCGGTCATCACAACGATGAAACCTGCCCCTACAGATGCTTTTAGTTCACGCACATGAATCGTGAAGTCTTTTGGTCTGCCAAGTAATTTTGGATTATCTGAAAGTGAGTATTGTGTTTTGGCAATGCAAATTGGGAATTGACCCCAACCGTTTTGCTCAATCGATTTCAATTGTTTTCGAGCCTTTGGCGAATAGTCCACGTCTTTGCCGCCGTACACTTTGGTGACAACGGCTTTGATTTTATCTTCTACCGAATCATTCAGTTCATAAAGCGGTTTGAAATGATTTTCTTCTTTTTCAATGGTTTCTACAACTAATTGAGCGAGTTCCTTTCCGCCTTCTCCGCCTTGTTCCCAGACCTTGGATAAAGCGACAGGATGTCCATTCGCCGCACACCAATCCGTAACATAAGCAACCTCACGATCTGTATCGAAAATGAAATGATTGACTGCGACGACATAAGGGAGACCAAAGGACTTAATGGTGTCGATATGGCAAGCTAGGTTTTCCATACCGCGGGCAAGCGCGTCGAGATCTTCATGCTTCAGCTCGTCCTTTGTTAATCCCCCATGCATCTTGAGTGCGCGAATCGTTGCCACAATAACGACAGCGCTCGGATCAATATGTCCGGCACGCGTCGTTATGTCGAGAAACTTTTCCGCGCCGAGATCCGCACCGAATCCTGCCTCTGTAATCAGATAGTCGCCTAATTTAGCCCCGATTTTCGTTGCGAGTACGCTGTTGCAGCCATGCGCTATGTTGGCGAATGGTCCGCCATGAACGAATGCCGGCGTATTTTCCAAAGTCTGCACAAGATTTGGATGAATCGCATCTTTTAGGAGTAAGGTCAGTGCGCCTTCAACTTTTAAATCACGAACGAACACCGGTGCGCCTTCATAGGAATATGCAATCAACATTCGGCTAAGCCTTTTTTTCAAGTCTTCAAGATTTTCTGAGAGACAAAGAATTGCCATGATTTCCGAGGCTACTGTAATATCAAAACCATCTTCGCGAGGCACACTATTTGTCCGTCCGCCGAGCCCGACGATGACGTGTCTCAGCGCGCGGTCATTGAGATCAAGCACGCGTTTCCAAACAATCCTCCGGGCGTCAATGTTAAGCGCATTCCCTTGATGAATATGATTATCAAGGAATGCTGAGAGCGCGTTGTGAGCAGTCGTGATTGCATGAAAGTCACCGGTGAAATGCAAATTGATATCTTCCATAGGAACGACCTGGGCATAGCCTCCTCCAGCCGCTCCTCCCTTCATTCCCATTGTCGGTCCCAGGGACGGTTCGCGTAAAGCAATCACGGTTCTTTTCCCAATTTTGTTCAGAGCTTGACCTAATCCAACAGTAACCGTGGACTTTCCTTCGCCTGCCGGAGTTGGATTAATCGAAGTCACGAGAATTACCTTGCCATCTGCTTTACCATTCATTTTACTCAGAATATCTACTGATACTTTGGCTTTGTAACGCCCATAAGGTTCCCAACTGCTTTCATCTAAGCCGAGTTGATCGGCGATCTTACTGATCGGCTCGAGTACAGCACTTTGGGCTATCTCAATGTCCGACTTTACTTTTTTCGACGTTTCTGACATTTTCTCATAATCACCCATTCACTATTAAAGTTGTTCAGCCATTTTTCTTCTATTATGATAACATAATGTGAGCAATGCTAAAATGACATAAAATTCTATTGCATAACAAATTTATTAAGACGCATTGATCGATGAGGATGTGACAAATGTGATTGAAGTTTCATTTGATGGCGCGACAGTAGGCAATCCAGGTCTTGCCGGAGGCGGGATATACATAAACGAAGGAAACGGGACAGAAATCAGGCATTCAATCTCCCTTGGAGAACTTTCAAGTAATCATGAAGCCGAATTTGCCGCATGCGTCGCTGCGCTCAAATGCGCGCGTGATAGGGGCTATCGGATCGTCTCGTTCAGGACGGACTCCCAGCTTGTTAATCAAGCATTAGAGAAGCGGTATGTTAAAAATGTTCAATTCATTCCCTATCTGAATGAGGCCATGCGATTGATCGAAGAATTCGACCTGTTCTTTTGCAAATGGATTCCGGAAAAACAAAATAAAAATGCCGATTCGCTAGCACGTTCAGCGATCCGCACACAAATCAATGCGAGACAGAAAAAGGAGGACAACTTTTGAAACTAAAACATGTGTTACTTGCTGATTCCGTCCTGATTGGAATCACTTTCATATGGGGTACAACTTTTATTATTGTTCAAAATATATTGGATAAGCTGACACCGTTAACGTTCAACGCTTGGCGCTTTTTTTTCGCCGCCTTATTTCTCGCACTATGGCAATTTATGTACAGAAAAAAGAGTAAATCAGTCGTCCGCCGATACAGCTGGTCTGTAGTGGGTTCCGGCATACTTTTAGGCGTTTTTTTATTCGCGGGTTATGTCTGCCAGACAATTGGTTTGCTTTACACGTCGGCTTCGAACGCCGCATTCATTACAGGGTTAAGTGTCGTGCTTGTCCCAATTTTTTCCGCGCTTTTATTGCGGAATGCGCCGCGGCCGGCTGCGATTTCCGGTGTTGTTTTTGCTGCAATAGGTTTGTTTTTCCTCACCACGCGAGGTCAATTCTCTTTAAACAAGGGTGACTTGATCGTTCTTGTCAGCGCTGTAACCTTCGCGCTGCACATTATCTTCACGGCAAAAGTTACCGAACGCTATAATAGTTTATCTCTGACCATTGTGCAGCTCAGTGCAGTCGCATTTTTGGCATTTGTTGTCGGAATCTTTTTTGAGGGCGGCAAAGCATTTGATATGCGCCTATTGCTTCAGACCGATGTCATTATTGTGATCCTGTTCATGGCATTATTTGCAACGGCTTTCGCGTTTCTTCTGCAAACGGCATTGCAAAAAGAAACACCAGCCACTCATGTTGGTATTATTTATATAATGGAGCCGGTCTTTGCCGCATGGACTTCTGTTCTTTTTCAAGGCGCGCAGTTTGGGCCGAGTGAATTAACAGGATCTATTCTGATCCTGTTCGGCATGCTTCTCGCTGAATGGCCGGTTAGAACTCGTAAAATCAGTCAGTCAAATAGATCACAGCTTTAGTACATTTGGCTTTGCCAAGCCTTTTTATTCGTATCAGAATTAGAAAAACCGGGCAAAAAGCGCGCGGTTCTTACTTCCGCAGGATACTTTGGCTTTCGCGTTGCATACAGGACATATGCGTCATTAGCGAAAGGTCCCTTTGATTCAAATGCGGTTTTGAATCATCAAGCTTGTCTTGAATAAACATTTCTAGTTCATGAATCATTTTGATCCTTGGTTAAGTAACGTGGCTGGAATAAAATAAGCGGAGATTTTCCGGTTATATGCATCATGGCACTTGGTTCACAGGTACATAAGGGTAATTTTTCCGCTTATGCACAGAAAAATCCTCCATTTTCACGTTTTTCGATTCGATAAGCGGAATTTCTCCGTCTATTTAAGCAATTTTTTCATTCATTTTCTAATTAAGCGGAATTTTTCCGCCTAATTCTCAGATTGGGCGCTTACCTGATCGCCCAATCGAATCTTGTGGAGTTCTGTCAATAAAGTGGACACAAAAATTTGAAACTGAGTTTAACTAAATGCCTACCGCGCTTCGCTTGGTGTGGCTTTTCTCATGGAAAGTTGAAAGGACCAACTGTCCATGAGAAAACCCGTTTGGGTCATTTATGAGATCTCCCTGCTTGCTCATGCATCTTCTCAAATTGGTTTGGTGACCAGTAACCCAGACTTGAATGCATCCGATATGTGTTATAGCGGTAAATATAGTGATTAATCGCCTGTATGGCCTCTTCACGTGATTTGAAGCGCCTCCGATAGATGAGATCTTTCTTCAGTGTCGCATGGAATGACTCCATGCAAGCATTGTCGTACGGATCGCCTTTGCGGCTCATACTAATCTGCATCTGGTGCTTTTTCATCAGAGCGATATACTCGTTGGCGCAGTACTGGGAGCCTTGGTCTGAGTGATGAATGAGACCTTTACCCGGCTGGCGTTTCTCAATCGCTAACTTGAGTGCCTGCAAAGGGAGCTCCTTTTTCATCGTCGTGTCCATGTACCAGCCGACCACTTTCCGTGAAAACAGGTCGATGACTGAGGCCAGATACACCCATCCTGCCAGTGTCCGAATATAGGTCATGTCTGTGACCCAGGCTTGATTCGGTGCCTCTTGTTGGAACTGACGATTCAACAGGTTAGGATAGACTTTTAGATCATGCTTGGAGTCGGTTGTTGCGACATAGCGTTTCTTTGGCGTTGCCCTCAGTCCGATTGCTTTCATCTCGCGTGCAATCGTTTTTTGCGACACAATAAACCCTTGACGCACCAGGGCAATATGGATGCGTGGACTGCCATAGTGTCCGTGGTTATGATAAAAGATTTGCTTGATCCGACGCTGTAATTCTTTTCGTTTACGCCTTCGCTTGGTATCCGTTTCCTGTCGCTCGCCGCGACTCCATTTATAATAACCGCTCTTCGATACGTTCAAGACTTTGCACATCAACACTACAGAATGTTCATCTCGATGAGCTTCAATGAATCTGTACCTCACTGACGGCCTTGAGTGAAGATGTGCATGGCTTTTTTTAAGATTTCGTTTTCCTCTTTAAGTCGTGCAATTTCTTTTAACTGTTCTTTTTGAAGTTGTTCGATTTCTTTTTGCGTCCGATACGGTTGATGTTTCTGCTTTAACGACTCTCGGTAGTCTCCCACCCAGCGGCTTACCGTACTCTTGGACAGTTCTAATTCATAGGCAACTTCGCGGGCAACCCTCCCGTCATCCACAATCAATTTTGCGACATATTCCCGATACTCACGATCGTATGCCATAGTTG
Source organism: Sporolactobacillus caesalpiniae (assembly GCF_040513385.1). Classification (NCBI taxonomy): domain Bacteria; kingdom Bacillati; phylum Bacillota; class Bacilli; order Caryophanales; family Sporolactobacillaceae; genus Sporolactobacillus; species Sporolactobacillus caesalpiniae. Next base: position 73,649 of record NZ_JBEVCB010000006.1, on the reverse strand, counting down.
AACACGCCCTTTTTTAGGATAGTTTAATCATACGAAATCCCATTTTGACATGTCCACTATTAAGACTAACTCTATTGACCTTATCGTCGTACCAGCAAAGCAAAACGTTATACTTTCTTACCTTGTTAGAAAAACCGGGCACAGCTCGGTTCTTGGCTGTCATTCTGCACGCGGCTTTGATCCATCAACCTTGTGACTTGAATCGTCACTTCAGCTGCTCGCTTGCCGCGGGCGCAGCGCGAGCCTCCTCAGACAGGCAGGAATCTGCGGGTTCTCGCTGGCACTGCGTGTTTGATGCACTATCTTTTGCATAACCAAAATCACATGTTTTTTTACCTGAAATAAACACATACAACGAAAAGGGAGTCCAACATGGACTCCCTTTTCGTTGTATGTGTTTTGAAAAATCGTGGAAACAAATAAAATGAGTGGTGTGTGGAAGAAAGATCAGTCGTCCACCTTCACTGGCAACAACCCTACGTTTACTTCTATTGAACCCGCAATCGAACGAACTCAGCGGGTTAAGTCCATATATTCAGCAGTGAGTTTCATAAAAAGTGCTTCATTCCTTGAATCCAAACTCGCATCAATCTGTTCACGTAATTGATTCACTTTTTGATTGAATTCCATTTCATCAAGGATCATTTGGGCATACATTTCGACAACCGAGACCTTCGCCTGTTGTTCTTTGTAAACAACAAGCGCCTTCGTATTCTCCTGGAAAGAGTGATCATTGTTCATCTTTATTGCCCCCTTTGCACTTTTTACTATTCTACACCTTTTTTCTGAAAGTTACAACCATTTAGATTAATTTTCTTTTTACTTTTCTAACTATTATGATTTAAAGGATTCTGTTATTATTGAAACCTTTGGATATGTGCGTCAACCGAGTACGGATGTTCAGCTAAGGTTCCCTATTACCAAACCATTTTACATTCATTTACCTTAAGTTCTTTTATAGATGCTTAATTATCCGTGTAAAAAAAAGAAGCCAATTGGCTTCTTTTCAGGTTGAAAAATTCAATTAATATCGTTGGGACTTTTGCTTGCTTCTTCCTCTGAAGTTATTGCCCTGCCTGTGATCACGATCACGGGAATGATAATTCCTTCCTTTTCCGCCTCTTTGTTGTTGACGGCCTGAGGAGCGTTTCACCATAACAGGAGACTCGCGTGTCAATCGAACCGGCGTCGTATCCGGTTCTTTCGTAATAATCTTCAAAGCGGCAGCCACCAGATCAGCTGCGTCAAAATCATTGAGCAATTCTTGAGCTTTGGCTGCGTATGCGTGGTAATTGCCGGACTCAAGCGTCTCCTTCAAATTATCAACCGCTACTTTTTGCTGGCCTACGAGTGCTTCTTCATAGCTCGGCGCATTAAGTTGTTTCATCGGTTGCTTCGTCAGACGTTCAATTGAACGAAGATGCGGGAATTCACTTGGCGTAATAAAGGTTAGCGCCATACCGGACTTTCCTGCACGTCCCGTACGACCAATTCGATGCACATAGCTTTCCGGATCCTGCGGCAGGTCAAAGTTGTATACATGGGTCACATTGCTGACATCAAGACCACGTGCGGCAACATCGGTAGCAATAAGCAGCTTCACTTCATTTTGTTTGAAACGGCGAAGCACTAGGTCACGCTTTGATTGGGTCAAATCACCATGAATGCCTTCTGCTTCATATCCGCGTTTTTGCAACGCACGCATTAATTCATCAACTCTGCGCTTCGTCCTTCCGAAAACAATCGCTCGTTCCGGTGATTGAAGATCGAGGAAACGAGTCAAAGCATCGAACTTCTCAGATTCTCTAACCTTTACGTAGTTCTGTTCAATTAAAGAAACTGTCAGTGTTTTAGCTTTAACTTGAACCTTCTTTGGTTCATGCATAAATTTCTCAGCAAGCAGTTGAATAGGTTTAGGCATTGTTGCTGAGAAAAGGAGGGTTTGACGATCCTGCGGGGTACTTTCAAGAATTTCATGAATATCGTCAATAAATCCCATGTTCAGCATTTCATCTGCTTCATCAAGAACGATCATCTTGATCTGATCCAAACGAATCGTCCGCCTTTTGATGTGGTCAAGCAGCCGGCCCGGTGTCGCTGAAATGATGCTTGGACGTCTCTTCAGATCGCGTATCTGTCGTTGAATATCCTGTCCGCCATAAATAGCAACCGTTCTAACTTTTTTATAAAAACCAAGTGAACTCAGTTCCTGCGCGTTTTGAATAGCAAGTTCACGCGTAGGCGTAATAACTACACCTTGAATTTCTGAATTCTGAGGATCCGCCGCCTCAATCATCGGTATACCGAAAGCAGTTGTTTTTCCTGTGCCCGTTTGTGCTTGACCAATTAAGTCCACACCTGTTTGAGCAACCGGAATTCCCTGCTCTTGAATCGGGGTCATATCCGTGAACCCCATCCGTTCGGTCGCCTTTTTAATTTCTTCACTAATTTTGAGTTCTGCAAATTTCATTAAGCTATACTATCTCCTTTTTCATGTTTAGTTTTATCAAACAAATGATTAGGCATTCCCCGCGACGGACGGAAAATGCCTACTAAACATTGAACGAGATTTCATCGTTGTTTTCAAAAGTAAACCTCTTCCATCCCTATGATTACCTAAACACATGAATTTACCTTAACATGTACAGACATGAAATGCAATGGAGGCATCATGAAATACGGATTGAAACCACTGCATTCCGTCAATAATGACATTGTTCACATTCATTTCATAGGTAAGAGGAATAAAGTGTAACACATTAGTCTAAAAGTGTGATAACATTTAAGCATAATGACTGAGGAACGAGGGAAATGAAAAATGATTGAAACGTCAAAAGAGCCGGTTTTAATTTTTCTTTTCGGAGCAACAGGGGATTTAGCGCGAAGGAAACTTTATTCTGCTCTTTATAGACTTTACACCAAGGATCAAGAATTTGCAGTAATCGGTCTTGCGCGCCGCGCTCATACGGACGAGTCGTTTCGGGATCTAATTAATGACTCGCTTCCTTCCGATGCAGGACAGCGCAAGCACTTTTTAGCCCGTTTTTATTATAAACGTCTCGATATTACGCGGCCTGAAAGTTTTGCCACATTAAAAAAATTCAGTGACGAGCTTGATACGCGCTATCAGTTGCATGGTAACAGAATTTTTTACCTTTCACTCGCTCCATGCTACTTTGCAGAAGCAGCGAAGAATTTGAAAAAAGCAGGCATCTCGGAAACTCCCGGTTGGAAACGACTAATTATCGAAAAGCCTTTTGGGCATAACCTAGAATCCTCGAAGGAACTGAACGAAAGCCTGCTCCACGCATTTAAAGAAGATGAAATATACAGAATCGATCACTATCTCGGAAAAGAGATGGTTCAAAATATTGAAGTGCTGCGTTTTGCCAATCCGATTTTCGAAGCGATATGGAACCGCCGCTACATTTCAAATGTGCAGATTACGCTGAGCGAGACTTTGGGTGTTGGCGACCGCGCGAACTATTACGATCAGACAGGCGCTTTATTGGATATGGTTCAAAACCACATTATGCAACTTTTAACACTCGTGGCTATGGAACCGCCAACCCGGTTTGAAACAAATGATGTTCGCTATGAAAAAGTTAAGGTGCTTAAAGCAATACGCCCAATGAATATTAATAATATCGTGGAGAAAATTGTTCGTGGTCAATATGCAAGAGGAATAACACCCGAGCGTGAGAAACTTCCCGCATATATTGACGAGAACAACATCAGCAGTGATTCCGAAACCGAGACTTTTGTCGCAGCCCGCTTCCTAATTGATAATTATCGGTGGCAAGGCGTCCCATTCTATATACGAACCGGAAAACGTATGGCGAAGAAATCAACACAGATTGTGATTCAATTTAAAAAGCTGCCGAAAAATCCATATTTCCATAACATCAATCACGTTGGGCCAAATCTACTCGTCATCTATATTTCTCCGGATGAAGGTCTTTCATTAAAATTAAATGTGAAGGAAAATGGAAATGCCGGGAATACCGTTCCTATTTCATTGAAATTCCGAAATAGCGAACTTGCCATGGAGAATATGCAAGATGCCTACGAACGGCTGATGGCAGACTGCATTAATGGCGATTCAACGAACTTCACGCGTTGGGATGAGGTTGCTTATTCCTGGGAAATTGTTGATTCCATTGTTGATTCATGGAAAAAGCGCCGAGTGCCCGTTGACTACTATGAAGCAGGTTCGATGGGTCCGAATTCAGCAGATGAATTGCTTGAAAAGAATGGTCATCATTGGTGGCCGATCATGCAAATGGAATAAAACCTTTGACATAAATCTATACTCGTTTTCTTATATCCTTTAGTATTTATACTTTGTGCACCAAAAAAGCGCCTCGCAGCAATTTGCAAGACGCTTTTTTGGTTTTTAGGAAAGCGAAAAAGATCTGATTCGTTCTACTTCAGCATCAAATGCAGCAATCAGTCTCTCTGAGATCGGACCTTGTTTCCCATTGTTGATTATCTGATCATCAATTTGGAGGACTGGATTCACTTCATTACTGGTACTCGTGATAAATACCTCATCAGCATCTAATAATTCATCGACAGTGAATTTGCGTTCAACATATGGAATATCCAACTGCTTCGCAAGATCAAAAACAAACAATCGCGTAATACCATTTAGAATGAAATGGTCGGCCGGATGTGTCACCAATTGACCGTTCTTTACAATAAAAACATTGCTCGACGATCCCTCTGTCACCGTCGATTCACGATGCAGTATGGCCTCACCGGCCCCAGACACATGTGCCTTTTGTTTTGCAAGAACATTACCAAGCAAGTTGAGTGTTTTAATATCGCATCGCAACCATCTAATGTCATCAGCAAGACATGCTTTGATACCTTTAGGACGGTTCGTAAGGTCACGTGTTCGTACTGACACAGATCCGGTGATCACAGTCGGCGTATTATCCGGAAAGAAGTGCTGACGTGGTGCCGCACCCCGCGTAATTTGAAAATAGACAACTCCATCTTCCAAATTGTTCAACTCAATCAATTTCTTTATATTCTCAGTAAGATGGCCAACACTATAGGGTAGTGACAAACTAAGCTCACGAGCACTTCGTTCAAGACGCTTCATATGCGGTTCTAAGAGAAAAATATGACCGCTGTAAACCATCATCGCTTCATAAATTCCATCACCAAACTGATAGCCTCGGTCCTCAATATCCACTTTTGCTTGCTCACGATCAATAAATTGATCCTGATATAAAATCATAGCCACTGCCGCTTCCCCCTAAACAATTTATAATCTGATTATATGCCCCCGGTTAGAAACCGACAATCCCTGTTCGTACTGACTTGACTATACCAATTATTTATCAGTTGCTTTATTTTCATTTATATAGTGAAGTAATCGGTCAGACATTTTCAAATATCCTTTTTTATTTGGATGAAAATGATCATCGTAGAGAAGATGGTCCGTCTTGCCTTTAAACAGATCACTAGTAGGTATAAAAGATATGGGTGTGAATTTTGCACTGATTTGCTTACTATTGGCATTCCATTGATTCAAGATCGGGACAAAATCCTTGTTTGCTTTTCCAAGGTAATCCTCAAACGGGTTATAGAGTCCAAAATAATAGATATGCGCTTCTGGATTCAATTCGCGTATTTCCAAAAATATCTTGTTCAAATTCGATGAAAAGATTTTTTGACGCTTAGCAAAATCGCTTTCATGTAAATCAAGAAAATTTTGTTTAAAAACATGAACTATGTCGTTTCCACCAATGGTCAAAAAAACCGTATTGGCATTTTTAATGGAGTCACTGACTTTTTGCTGCTTTAGTTTCTTCAGCAAATCTTCCGACGTGTCCCCTCTATGGCCGAAATCTTGCATAGTAACGTTCGTTACATTTTTCTCTTTCTTGAGCGCTTTTGTTGTTACACCTACATAGCCTTGGTTTTCAAGATCCCCCACACCTTCGGTCAATGAATCACCGAGCGCAACAATCTTGTAATTGAGCGGTTTCGGTTTGATTTGTGGAGCCGTATTCCTGTCAATATGCAAGAATACGAGAAACGCAACAAAGATTGCCGCGATAATTGCTAAAATACTGATTACTACTCTCTTTTTTATAACCTTGTACCCCCTCCCTCACGCACTAATTTTATGCGTCGTACCACCATTGCAGCGCGATTTGTTCAATTCGTTTGCAGAGTTCATTTTTCCCCGCGCAATAGCTTTCACGATCATCTGGGAATTGTTGAGCCAGTTGACATTTCAGCGTACTATAAAAAGCTGCGTCCTCATCATGTGTCCTCAAATAATCGCGAAATGCAAGATGCCGGACAACGTTATCCGTATCCACAACGAATATGTGCAAATGAAAAAGATGTCTGCCTTGCCCATCCTCTTTAACAAAGTACCTGCGCTGATGAATTCCATTTTCACCGAGTGCTCTATAATTGAGCTTGGAAAGTGATGAATTTAACAGATCAACAGCGTTCAAATCATTAACCTCAGCTAAGATATCAATTGTTGGTTTTGCGAAAATTCCAGGAATCGACGTGCTTCCCACATGATGAATCGCCTGTAAAACCGGCGTGAGCACATGCGCCACGCGTAATGCTTCTCTTTTATAGGATTCTGCCCATTCCTCGTTATAGGGAACAACCTGAATTTCTCTTTGTGCCAATTTAATCACCTCTATACTAGTCCGGAGAACTGATATCATTTTAACATAGCACGCCGTAAGAGAAATAAAAAAACAGCGTTATTTCGCTGTTTTTTTATTGAATGCGCTATCATTTTTCAGTTATTTAATCGTATGCCTATTATCAATTTTCACTTCAATTTTTGCTAATTGTTTTTCATCCCTAAGAATTTCGGACTTATTTTTCTGAATCAGTTCTTTAATGCTATCACGTTTCCTCATCGACAGCCCACCTTTCTACTCATCCTTTTGTTAAGAATAGTGTATCATCTTTTTTTTCATTAAATTTAATTGTGTGAATTTTTTATTATATATCTATCATTCCCCAACATTTGTTTTTAAAACCTGCATTTTTACATTTTTGTCGTAGGATTGTTCAATCTGCTACAATGGAGAAGTTAATTAAGACGGGAGGATTTTCCATGGATAAACAACTTATTGAAACACTGAAAAAGAATCATGATCGTTATTTGAAACAAATGACTGACTTCCTTTCTATTCCAAGTATTAGTTCCGATTCAACACATAAAGCGGATGTAAGACGAGCGGCAGAGTGGTTGGCGAATGATCTTAAAAACGGGGGGCTAGAGCATGTTCAGATTCTGGAAACTGCCGGTCATCCAGTTGTTTACGCAGACTTCCTGAAAGCAGAAAACAAACCAACTGTTTTGTGTTATGGGCATTACGATGTTCAACCGATTGATCCGATTGATAAATGGGATACAGATCCGTTCAATCCGATTATTAAAGACAATATCATTTATGGACGCGGAACAAGCGATGATAAAGGTCAAGTGTTTATGTTGGCAAAAATGGCCGAAACAATTCTATTGGCTAAAGGCGATCTTCCTGTCAATATTAAATTCTGCTTCGAAGGCGAGGAGGAAATCGGGAGTGCTCATCTCGATGAATTTGTGGATGACCATCTTGATTTGTTGAAAGCGGACGTGCTGCTTGTGTCAGACACAACTATGTTGAGTATGGATCAACCAGCTGTCAGCTACGCACTTCGTGGGTTATGCGGCCTAGAGATTGAGCTTCAGGGACCAAAAGGCGATCTGCATTCAGGTGTTTATGGCGGGGCCGTACAAAATACGCTTCATGCAATGGTTGAGCTTCTCGGAACTTTGCATGACAATAAGGGCCATGTAACTGTTGATGGATTCTACGATCAGGTGGCACCACTTACCGATGAAGAACGGGCGACTTGCGAGGAACTCTCGGATGATGAGGCTTTGAAAAATGAACTTGGTGTTGATACGTTGTACGGCGAGGAAGGCTATCCTACGGTCGCAAGGATTTGGTCTCGCCCAACTTTGGAATTGAACGGACTGTTCGGCGGATTTCAAGGTGAAGGCCTAAAAACCGTTATACCGTCAACGGCAACAGCAAAGATCACTTGCAGACTCGTTCCAAATCAGGATCCTGCACTCATTGGCGCTCTATTAACAAAGCATCTCAACGAACATTTGCCATCCGGCGTAAAGCTTGACGTCAGACTGTTGGATCATGCGGAACCATTCAGCATGCCAGTTAATCACCCGGCTCTTCAAGCTGCTCATAATGCTTTGGAAGAAGCGTTCAAGGCAAAGGCTATCCTTTCTCGTCAAGGGGGATCGGTTCCGATTGTCAACACATTCCATGACAAGCTTGGACTTGCACCGATTTTGATGGGATTTGGTCTTGACAGTGAAAATTTTCATGCGCCGAACGAGCATTTCCATCTTAAGAACTTTGATCGCGGTTTGCACGCTTTAATCGCATTCTTATATGATCTGCCGAAGCAAATGAACTAATTTTCCCCCACCATTAAAGAAAGGCGAAGATTTAGTTACTTCTTATGATATAAGAAAAACCGGGCAAAAAGCGCCCGGTCCTTAATCTCCAGCCATGTGTGATGGTTTTGTGTCTTTTCGGTGCTGAATCGTCGCTTCGGTTACTCGCTTGCCGCGGGCGCACCGCGAGCCTCCTCAAACAGGCAGAAATCTGCGGGGTCTCGCCGGCACGCTAATCCCGCAGGCGTCTCGTACCTCCGCTTTGATTCTCGGCCAAGACACTGGTCTATTGGTTTGAAAACGTGCAAAATAATAAACTTTCTTTACTTGTAAATAAAAGAGGCTGTCCTTTTAATGAGGACAGCCTCTTTTTTGTTGAAGAAGTCATATGAAGTTTTTTCATCCAAAACGAATCTTTTCTAGAGACTCTTTAGTAAAAGAACTTTGGGAAAACCATAGGATCAATCATTGACCTTTCCAACGGAACCCACTCCCCCGAAAATAATCCGAATGTTTGAAGGCACTAAAATGATCTCCTTCGATCATTATCCTGCCCCAATTGACGAAGAAAATACACTGAAAGCAATAAATTTATTCCGTAAGTTTTCTGCGTAAGACCGTTTGCAGGATACCGCCATTGCGATAATAGTCAATCTCAACTTCACTATCAAAACGAACAATGACATTAAACGTAATCTCATTGCCTTCTGGGCTCACCGCTTTAGCTTCAACCGCATCTCTTGGTTTAACGTTCTCATCTACATAGACCGTAATGACTTCCTCGCCGGTCAAGCCAAGCGATTCAGCGCTTTGACCTTGTTCAAATTGCAAGGGAAGAACGCCCATCATCGCTAAATTGCTTCTGTGAATACGTTCATAGCTTTGCGCGATCACAGCCTTTATCCCTAAAAGATTGGTTCCTTTGGCTGCCCAGTCTCGAGAACTTCCCATACCGTAGTCTTTTCCGGCCAGAACAACCAAATTTGTGCTGCTCTGCTTATAATTCATCGCGGCATCATAGATCGGCATGACTTCACGGGTCGGCCAGTAAGTCGTATACCCGCCTTCGGTTCCCGGTGCAATCTGATTACGGATCCGAACATTGGCGAAGGTTCCCCGCATCATAACTTCGTGATTGCCTCGCCTTGAACCATATGAGTTGAAATCGAACCTCTGAACGCCTTTATCAAGCAAGTAACACCCCGCAGGACTTTTTGGCGCGATGGAACCGGCTGGGGAAATATGATCTGTTGTCACCGAATCGCCAAATTTTCCAATGACGCGCATCGCTTCTAACGGCTTAATTTTATTTAGTTCAGCAGAAAGATTTTCGAAAAATGGTGGATTTTGAATATAAGTTGATTCAGAATCCCAATCATACAGTTCGCCTTCACTTGTCTGAATTGCATTCCATCGCTCGTTCTCAGTGAACACATTCTCATATTCCTTTTTAAAGCTTTCAGGTCCTACGGAACGATTCATCACTTCTTCAATTTCATCACTTGATGGCCAAATGTCTTTGAAATAAACATCATTCCCATCCGGATCTTTACCAAATGAATCATGCGTCACATCAAAATCAACCGAACCCGCCAACGCATAAGCGATAACAAGAGGCGGTGAAGCGAGATAATTCGCACGAATGAGCGGGTGAATACGTCCTTCAAAATTTCGATTACCTGAGAGAACTGCGGACACGGTGAGATCTTTTTCTACAATCGCTTTTTCCACCGCTTCAGGTAGTGGCCCGGAGTTTCCGATGCAGGTCGTGCAGCCATAGCCAACCACATTAAACCCTAATTTTTCTAGATAAGGAATCAGCCCGGCTTTCTCAAGATAATCGGTAACAACCTTTGAACCGGGGGCAAGGCTTGTCTTGACATAGTTCGGAACCGATAGCCCTTTCTCCACCGCTTTTTTCGCAACAAGACCGGCTCCGATCATGACACTCGGATTGCTTGTGTTTGTACAGCTCGTGATTGCAGCAATTACAACAGCTCCTGTGTCTAAATCTTCTTGTGCTCCATTCTGGTAGACAACCTTTGCCGTTTTATTTAATTCACTTTTCTGAAAGCCAAATCCTTGATTACCAGATGGGCGTGTTAATGACGCCTCAAATTCTTCTTTCATATCGGTTAAGGCAATACGGTCTTGAGGACGTTTCGGGCCAGCTAGTGACGCATGCACGTCAGACAGATTCAATTCCAACACTTTTGTAAATGTCGGATCTTCCGCATCAGGCGTATAGAACAATCCGTTCACTTTACAGTAGTCTTCGACAAGTTTCACCTGTTCTTCAGAGCGCCCGGTTAGGCGCAAGTAATCCAGGGTCACCTGATCCACAGGGAAGAACGTTGCTGTGGCTCCGTTCTCCGGAGACATATTTGAAACTGTTGCGCGATCGGCAAGAGACATATGCGAGAGACTCGGTCCGAAGAACTCAACAAATTTACCAACAACGCTTTCTTCACGCAGCAACTGAGTCACACGCAAAGCAAGGTCCGTCGCGGTCGTTCCATTAGGCAGACTGCCCACAATACGTACACCAATGACATCCGGAACCGGAAAATAGGATGGCTGACCAAGCATACCCGCTTCAGCCTCAATACCGCCGACGCCCCATCCGAGAACGCCCAGCCCGTTAATCATGGTTGTATGCGAATCTGTCCCAACCAACGTGTCTGGGAACGCTAGTATTTCTCCATCTTCATCACTAATCGCATGAACAACGGAAGCTAGGTATTCGAGATTCACTTGATGAACAATACCGGTAGCTGGTGGAACCGCACGAAAATTTTGGAAGGAAGATTGTGCCCATTTCAAGAATTTATACCGTTCTTCATTACGTTCAAATTCTCGATCCATGTTAAAAAGAAGCGCTTGATTTGTTCCGAATTGATCGACTTGGACTGAATGATCCACGACCAGATCTACCGGTTTTTCCGGATTTATCTTTTCAGGATCGCCGCCCAGATCCGCCATTGCTTTTCTCAACGATGCAAGATCGACAACAGCTGGTACACCCGTGAAATCTTGAAGAATGATACGTGATGGATTAAATGGGACATCAATGCTTTTATCCAGTTTATCAGTGCCCCACCTCGCTAAATTTTCCACATGTTCTTTCTTAATCACGCTGCCATCACATTGGCGCAGAACAGCTTCCAATAATACTTTAATCGAATAAGGGAGCTTTTCAATATCACCATAATCCGACAATGCGCTTAGTTGATAAAAATTTATTGTTTTCCCATTGCTTGAGAACGTATTTAAGGCTTTGAAAAAATCATTTTTTTTCATTGATTTTGCTTCGACCTCCGCTGCCATCGTCTCACCATCCTGTCTGATTTTTGACTATGTCTTTATATTAATCATAATGGATCATTTTCATTAAGTAAATTCTATTTATTCTATTTACGTTCATAAGTGACGCTTATCATAATAGATACAATATAAAAAGATAAGCACATCTTGCAATGCTTATCCCCTAGGTAGAGTGATCATTAATTTATATCGATCGGCTCGAAAAAGCGATTTGGTTTGCTCAATTGGTTGACCGTTCTCTAAGTATGAACGGCGTTCGATTAATAAAATCGGTGAAGATTTAGGTACTTCCAAAATCTTCGCTTCTTCGGCAGTGACAATCGCAGCTTCAATCGATTGATCTGCGTGATCGATCATTAATCCGCATTCGCGTTCAATGTATCGATAGAGTGAAGGACTTGCCAACTCTTCGGTAAGATTGGGAACCAATTTCGTCGGAAGATAGCATGTTTCAATCGCCATCGGTTTACCATCTGCAAGTCGCGTACGTTTAATTTCAAACACCTCGTCCACTTCCGACACTCCGAGATGCTCAGCAATTTTGACGCTTGGCCGGATCCTTTTAAAACTCAGCATTTTGCTTCCGGGATTCATCCCGCGTCCAACCATATCTTCTGAAAATCCGTTAAGTCCAAACAGGGATTTTTCAATTTTAGCTTGATTGGACACAAACGTGCCTTTTCCCTTAATCCGAATCAGAATCCCTGAATTCACTAAATCCATGACCGCCTGTCGAACAGTCATTCGTGATACATGAAACTGATCAGTGAATTCTCGTTCGGAAGGAATTTGATCGCCGGCTTTCAAATTCCTGCTCTCAATTAACTGTTCAATATAACGTTCAATCTGATAGTACATCGGCACCGGAGACTTACGGTCAATCATTCCATCATTCCTTGCTGATTTTAATTAGAGATAATGCAGGTTCATCAGCGATCACCGTTACATTTGGATGCTGAACCAGGGCTGAAGCAGGAAAACTGCTGTCTGGGACTGACGCTCGAACAAGCTTGCTCATCGCGTCAGCCTTCTCTTCACCGGAAACAACCATGATAATTTTCTTGCTTTTCAATATTGTCCCGATGCCCATTGTAACGGCTCGCTCAGGCACCTCCGAGATACTGCCGAAATAGCGAGCATTTGCATCCCGGGTTGAATCAGTTAATTTTACTACATGTGTGCCAATCGTTAAAGGGGTTCCTGGTTCATTAAATCCAATATGTCCATTACGCCCGATCCCAAGCAGCTGAATATCCACCCCTCCAAGACTTGCGATCAAATCATCGTAGCGGGCACATGCTTGTTCCGATATATCTTCACTATTGGGGAGATGACGCTGATTCTCCGGGAGATCGATATATTTAAAGAAATGATCTTCCATATAAGTGTGGTAACTGTTCGGGTCGCTTGGATCAATGGCAGCATATTCATCAAGATTGACCGTGTGAACCTTATGATAGCTCGTTCCATGTTCGCGATAGTCGGCAACTAACTCTTTATATGTTCCTTCCGGTGTTCCACCAGTTGCAAGTCCTAGCACAGCGTCAGGCTTTTTCTGAACAACCTCACGAATTATCTGTGCAGCTTTGCGGCTCATTTCATTTTTATCTTTAACAGCGATAATTTGCATTTTATTGCACCTCTTCCTTTTGATAAGCAATCGTCCCTCGGCAAATCGTCAATACTAACTCATTTTGTTCATTTAAGACAATTAAATCGGCATCTTTACCCGCTTCGAGAGATCCTTTACGATCAAAAACGCCGCACTGCAACGCAGGGTTAATCGCGCCCATCTGCACCACATCAGCGAGTGTCGCGTCGGTAAAGGCAAGTATATTGCGCAAAGCATCTTTCATTTTCAGCACACTTCCGGCGATGGTACCATCTTTTAGCAGAGCAAGGCCATTATCCACATACACATCCTGACCGCCAAGATCATAGACACCTTTATTCATACATTTCGCGCGCATGGAATCCGTAATCAATATCATCCGATCGCTGCCTTTTAACTTGTACGCGAGATTTACCATACCTTGACAGACGTGATGACCATCACAGATTAATTCCGTATAAAGACCATGATGAAGCAGTGCTCCTCCCAGAATACCGGGTTCGCGATGGTGCATCCCTCTCATCCCGTTATACAAATGTGTCACTTGAGTAGCTCCTGCATCGATCGCTCGGATCACATCTTCATCAATACCGTTGGTGTGTCCAATTGAAGGGACAACACTTTGCGCTTTCAAATGGCGAATAAAATCAAAACCTCCCTTCGCTTCAGGTGCAAGTGTTACTTCTTTGATGTGATTGCCCGACAACTCTTGCCAACGATCGAAAAGCTCGCAATCCGGTTCAAGAATAAATTCTTCTGGTTGTGCACCTGTTTTCTCCTTATTTATAAATGGGCCTTCCAAATGGATGCCGATAATCTCTGCTTCTCCCGATTTCTGATGGCCAATTGCTTCACCTGCGTTGACAACTGCTTTTTCTATTGCAGGGATCGATTGTGTGATAGTCGTCGCTAAAAATGAAGTGGTTCCCTCTTTAGCAAGCGCAGTGGCAATGGTTCTCAAGGCTTTGGGTGTTGCGTCCATTGTATCTGCTCCGTTTGCTCCGTGAATATGCATATCAATCATACCTGGCAAGCATTTGTAGGTATCCGGAAAATGGAGCGTTTGGTTCGCGGCTGCGGTTTCATTTGCACCAACACTGACAATCTTTTCCTTATCGATCAACAGACTGCTTTTTTCCAACCACTCATTCTTGCTATAAATAGAGCATCCTTCAATTTTAGTCGCCATACAATCGCTTCCTTTTTTCTTTTAGTTTATCACTCAATTCGTCGTATTGTCTAGACATCTATACGTAATGATTATCCAACTTAATTTGAACGTCTATTAATCAACTCAATCTCTCCCTGATTAGTTACCCATTCGCATAGTCGGTATGTTTCCAATGCGTCTCTTTTATCAATTGGTTCACTTTGTCCCATTTTAACCGCCTGAATGAATGCAGAAATGATTGGTTCAAAACCACGTTTATGAAGTGTACTCGTCCAATCATCAAATCGTTTCAACTGTCTTGCAGTGCCTTCTGTCCATTCTCGCTCCATAAGATTATGAACGACACATTCCCCATGCCTAGTCATCACTTGTGTTGTTTCCTCATTAGCGCCGCTTACACGATTCATGATTCCCGACACAAGAATATGTCCGCTTTGAAATAGCGCGAGTATTCCTGAACATTGGTTTTCACTATTCCATGAGAAATGAACAGAGATTGGATCAATTGGCTTCCCGATGATAAATCTTACAGTGTCTAAAACGTGAATAAAATCATCATATACAATGGTTCGCAAATCACCGGAGGCGTCCACTCGATTCTTTTGACAGATAATCATTGTTTTATCAGGCAAAAGCGATGCTTCTGTAAGCAGTGGGGCAAATCTTCTGTTGAATCCTGTGGTCAGCATAACATGTTTTTCTTCAGCAAGCTTCGTCAGATATACAGCGCTTTCAAAACGATCCGTAAGCGGTTTATCTGTATATACAGCTATGCCTTCGTGAATCAAGCGCTCAATAATCGTTGGATGCGCAGGCGTCGCCGCATGCACAAATGCAGCCCGTATCCCTTGTTTCAATAAATCATCAATCGATGTAAAAAGATGGTTCCATCGATACTTGGAGCGAATTTCATCGAGCGTATTTTCATTACGCGTGCAGAAATAAAAATCAACATCGTCCATGCACGCATAGATTGGGAGATAGGCTTTTGCGGCAATCAAACCAATTCCAATTACACCTACTTTAATCACAGAACATCCATCCTCGCACTTGTTTCTTCCTATTGTAATACAATTCTCCCATGAATGGTTTATACAAAAGGGTTAAAGAATCATTTTCAATTCTAGTAGTGCAAACAGTCAGCAAATTTTCTTGTTCTTCGTCTGTTTTCTTCACGGCCTAAATTTTTACAACCATGTTATCCTCTCACAATTGTGGTAGGATAACGGTGTACCTATTTAATAACGATCAGTGATTGACTGTGAAGAAAACAATTATTAGGCTGCCCATTCTCTGCATTTACGGGTTCCCATTTGTTTACTTTCGATGAGCCAAGATTATTTTAAGGTTCCATGGTTGGTAATATGGTGGATCATGGGATGCTGAACAGCTCTTTGTGAGCATCTTAATATTATTTTCTCAAGTCATTACATCTTCACAAAAAATAGACTAATCCTAACACTTTATTCGTTAGATAAAGGAGAAGCCATGTATAGTCAAAGATTAAAGAAGTCAAAATCTGACCGCGTTCTTTCAGGTGTTTGTGGGGGAATTGCTGAGTTCTTAGGTATATCTTCATTTGCTGTGCGTTTAATTTTCTTTGTTTGGTTTCTTTTTTCAAAATCTCCTGTAGCAATCATCGTATATCTTATCTTAGTTTTCGCTCTTCCGAAAGATCCGCCACTCTTCAAAAAAAGTTAAGAATCTCTCCTGTCGGTTTCATTTCTTGTTCTTTTGTATGATCCATACAGCCATAGGTTCAGACTTTCCTAACAAATAGCATCCAAACTTAACCGTATAAAAAATAGCGCCACCTTCTGTTTATTTTCAACAGAAAATGGCGCTAAAGAAAAGTAAAGTTGAACCCTTAATCAAATCAAATTTCTAATTAAGATAAGGACGTCAACTCATGAAATAAGCGAGACACGTAGACGTATCAGTGTTTTATATAAACCGTTCAAAACCTTGCTGCGCCTAAGCGTTGCTTATTTCGTTTGATGATTGATCGCTTTCATCATCTGATTAATTTTCTTTTGTGACGGGTGCTGGCCCATTTGCGCCATCATCACGCGCAACATGTTCTCATTAATCGGCGGGTTTTTCTTAAGATAGTTCATCATATATTTACGGGCGATTAAAAAGCCGAGGATCAATCCGGCTGCCAAGCAAATGACGCCCACGAGTATGTACCAGAGCATTCGTATGCTTCCTCCTTGTGTCAATTATCCATAGTTCAGTTTACACTATCTCATGATTTCCGGTCAACCTTGTACTCCTTGAAATCGTTCATTTCATCAAAAGATAGATAAAAAAAAGAAAGCGTGTTCTTATAATAATAAGAAAAGCTTTCTTCTGAAGGAGGATGAAAAATGGCCATTAATAATTGTAAAATCATTAACGGTTAAAAACTTCGCAAACACCAAAAATCAGAAAGGGAAAAAGCGTTTGTACCAATACATAAACATCTAAATCCCTTTGTTATATAACAGTATATCACAAAAACATACTTCTGCCAACGTAAAATAACCCACTCATAAATTTAACAACTCACTTTTTCACCGGAATGATAAGCCTTTGATTTGGAATTATGTGATCACGGATTAATCCATTCTTACTCTTTGTCCAACTGACGAATGCCTGTTTTGAGAGCCCTGGATTCTCATTTTGGTATTTTGTGGCAATAGACCAAAGCGAATCCCCCGCTTTAACCGTAATTTTTTCATAGTTATTTTGATCAGCAGCAACTGTATTTGTTAATGTCAAAAATAAAACAACTGTCATAATACAAAACAAGATAAGAAACGAAAGACCTTTTGTTTTTTTATTCGGAACTAAATTCATTTAAAATTTCCCCCTCTAAGGAATGTGTGTTCTCGAGAACTTTTGTTCGTTGTAACTATCTTAATGCGAACGTGCATTTGTGTCAATGGTTTTAGAACAAATGTTTGCTTCTGTTTTTTTTGAATGGTATACTATTGACAAGATAAGGAAAAGGAGAAGCATTATGAAAATCTCAAATCGGCAGCAGTCTATATTAGATTTTATAAAACATGAAGTTGCGAGCAAAGGCTATCCACCATCGGTACGTGAAATTTGCGACGCCGTCGGACTCGCATCGAGCTCAACGGTGCATGGTCATCTTGCACGCCTAGAAAAAAAAGGATATATCCGGCGTGATCCCACGAAACCAAGAGCTATTGAAGTGTTGGACCATGACAATGATGTATTTACGGAAAAGACAGTAAATATTCCTGTTATTGGAAAAGTAACCGCCGGGCTCCCAATCAGCGCCATTGAAAATATTGAAGAATATTTTCCCATTCCAAGTTCAATGGTTGAGGATGCTGACGCATTTATTCTTAACGTATCCGGCGAAAGCATGATCAACGCAGGCATTCTTGATGGAGACAAGGTAATCGTCCGACAGCAGCATACAGCTGAAAATGGTGAAATTGTTGTTGCGATGACCGATGAGGACGAAGCAACTGTTAAGCGTTTCTTTAAGGAAAAAGACCATGTAAGACTTCAGCCGGAAAACTCACTGATGGATCCAATATTACTTGATAATTGTGTTATTCTTGGGAAAGTCGTTGGTGTCTTCCGGTCAATCAAATAACCTGATACACAGATTCAAAGAACAATGTATGCAAAAGCCTCGGAGAAACTAGTGATCTTCCGAGGTTTTTCTATAAGCAAGAAAGGATGATTTTGGTCCGGATACTAAGATAAGTGGCATTTTAAAGATATGAAAGGTGAGATGCCTGCAGGAGCGTCTCTGTTGATTGCGAGGCAGGGAGCTCCCCGCAGATAATGGTCTGTTCGAGGAGGCTTCCAGATCGCCCCAAGCGAACAATCGGAGCGTACACAAAAATCAGTATGGTTTAAGGCCAAGCACAGCTTGGTTTTTCCTAACAGGTAAAGAAAGTTTATCGTTTTGCCTTGCCGGTACGACGATATGGTCATAAGATTCGGATGGACGATTAGGTAAGCCGCCCAATCTAAGAAATAAACGGAAAAATTCCGCTTATTTAGAAAATGAATGAAAAAATAGCTTAAATAGACGGAAAAATTCCGCTTATCGCATCGAAAAACGTGAAAATAGAGGGCTTTTCCGTGCATAAGCGGAAAAATTACCCTTATTTACCTGTAAAACAAGCACCATGATGCAAATAGCCGGAAAATCTCCGCTTATTTTATTCCGGCCACGTTACTTAATTAAGGATCAAAATGATTCATGAACTAGAACTGTTTGTTCAAGACAAGCTTGATGATTCAAAACCGCATTTAGCGAAAGTCACTGCATCCTGCGGAAGTAAGGACCGGGCTGTGCCCGGTTTTTCCCAACTCTCCAACTGAATTACAAAAAATACTCACCCGACTTCGTATACATGACCTACAAAGTCGGTTAAAATGAAGGAAAGTGCGAGGAGGAAGAACAATGAGTGATTTTCTAAAAAAAGGGTTTCTTATTGGACTTGGCGCAACACTTGCCAGCAAGGAAAAGGCTGAAAACTTTCTCGATGATCTTTCAAAAAGCGGCGGTGCAGCTGCTGAGGAAGCAAAAGCACTCTTAACAACGTTAAATGACAAAGGAAAAGACAGTACGGACAAATGGCGTAATGGTTTGCGACAGGAGGTTATTGATGCAATTAAGGATCTCGGATTTGTAAGCCAGGATGAATACACACAAGTGCAGGAAAAGCTTGCTGTTTTAGAAAGCGAACTGTCTGAGTTAAAGAAAACAATAACAAACAATGAAAAATAACCTGTATAGGTGAAGTCTATGATTGGAAAACATATACGCCATATTAAAAGATATCAAGAAATCGTCTCTGTACTCGTGAAATATGGCTTTGGTTATATTGTGAAAGATGTCGGCTTGTTTCACTTACTATCATTACCGAAACAGATCGTTTCTGATTTTTCAGGAAACGGAAACGATCAAAAATCTCTAGGTCAACGTATCCGGTTAATGCTTGAAGAACTGGGGCCGACCTTTATCAAGTTGGGTCAGCTTTTGAGTCTCAGAACAGACATTCTTCCGGGCCAGATCGCCGAGGCAATGCGGGATCTTCAGGATCGGGTTACACCGGTAGATCCACAACAAATCAAGACTATTATCTCTCAAGAATTCGGTTCATCTGTTGAGGATGTGTTTGCTCAATTTGATGAAACCTGCATGGCCGCTGCTTCAATTGCTCAAGCGCATCATGCCATTTTAAAGACAGGTGAAGAGGTCGCTGTAAAAATTAGACGACCGGATATTGAAGCGGTGATAGAAAACGATATTGAGATTCTTTGGGATCTTGCATCGCTTGTTGAAAAACGATACGAATGGGCACGTACCTATCAGATCATAGACCTTGTAGAAGAGTTTTCACTTGCGATCCGTAAAGAACTGGACTATATCATGGAAGCGCGGACAACTGAAAAACTTCACGACTTTTTCAGTAAAGATGATCATGTCATTATTCCAAAGGTCTATCACGATTTTTCAACAAAGAAAGTATTGACTTTGGACTATGTTCACGGCTATAAGTATGGAGAATTGATTAATGGCCATCCGAAAGGCATCGATAATAAACTAATTTGTGAACGGCTCGTGCGTTCGTTTCTTGATCAGGCATTAATCTGTGGCATCTTCCATGGTGATCCCCATCCTGGCAATCTTTTCTTTTTTCCTGAGAATAAGATTGTCTATATTGATTTCGG
Source organism: Sporolactobacillus caesalpiniae (assembly GCF_040513385.1). Taxonomy (NCBI): domain Bacteria; kingdom Bacillati; phylum Bacillota; class Bacilli; order Caryophanales; family Sporolactobacillaceae; genus Sporolactobacillus; species Sporolactobacillus caesalpiniae. Next base: position 53,369 of record NZ_JBEVCB010000006.1, on the reverse strand, counting down.
ACAAGTCGGGTATTTGAATGAATCAATGAAACGTGATTTTGGCGACCTGATTATTGGACTTATGAAAGGGAACACCGAACTGCTTTACCGCACTATTTCGGCAATGGCCATGATCCCTGACGACTTGAATGAACGTCAGTTTAAAGCCGATCTAGATGTTCTTCGTGAAAAATACTATCGCCTGCCCTTTAAGGACGTTCACATTGGGAAGGTTATTCGTGATGTTTTTGACGTGACAAAAAAGCATCATATTGGTATTCCTAAGAACTACACACTGCTTGGCAAGGCGTTGATTACGCTTGAAGGCCTGATAACAAAACTAGATGATGACATCAATATACTTGAACTTGCCGAACCTTATGGACATCGGCTAATTATCAGACGCCTGGATCCCAGTGAACTGTCAAAAAAAATTCTCATGAATGGCTATGACGTTGTTGAAAACAGCATGCGCCTCCCCTCTCTATTACGAAAGACCTTAACACATCTTTATAAGGGAAAGACCCGGGTGGAGATGAAACTGCCTCAGCTGGAATTTTTGCTTGCTAAAGTAGATCGTGCCGCTAATCGCATCTCATTCAGCATCATGTTACTTTCATTCAGCATTATTTTGGCATGCATTATTCTCGGTGAAACGTTTGGATCACGCTCACTCCTCAGCAATGTTCCGATTCTTGGCATTGCTGTTACAGTTGTCCTCTTCATGTTCATGATCGTTCTCTTATCAATCTTTCGCTCCGGGCGTTTCTAAGGAGCCCTTCACCATCGGCTCTATTGCAGCTCGTTCCTCAATTGTATCTGCCGGAACAAAAAACAAGTAATAAAACGCTGAAAGTACAGTCATTGCTCCTACAATTAAGAACAGTGATTCTATCGACAAGACTTTCGGATAAGAGAAGGTAATAAATCCAAGAGTCAATGACTGAGAGAGCATCAGTATCGGTGTACTCCAGCTCTCCACCCGTCCCATCATCTTAGGGTCGACAATATGAGGCATCCACCCTCCAATCGCGACATTTACCAGAGGAATCATGAGTGTTGAAAGAAAAATCATTACAAAAAAAAGATAGACAGTTGATACATAACCCGCACAAATCATGAACAAGCCGCTTGTAAGTAAACCGATAATGATCATCGAACGGAAGCGGCATTTGCCAGCGCATACAGATGCCGCCACGCTGCCAATTAAAATACCGAATCCCGCAATAACACCCGCCCAAACGGAAAACAACTCATATGAATGAGGAACCAGTTTATATTTTAAGATAAAGATGAGCATAACACTGCATCCACCGTTAATCACACCAAAAATTGTGAAGCTGGCAACAAGTGAAGTTAACAGTTTATCCTTTATGATATAAAAGAAGCCTTGATTAAAGTCTGAAAAAATTGATCGAATCGTTGTTGACTTTACGTTGTAACTGCCGTTTGGCAAACGAACTTCTGCGCGAATTTTCGGCAGACGTATTAAAATTGCCGAAATAATAAATGATAAAGCGTCAATTATTATTGCGCCTTGCGGTCCCATGTACCAGTAGACAAGTGCCCCTAACCCATTTCCAAAAATCATAAAGATACTGCTTACCATTTGGTTTAATCCTGCGGCGACAGCATAGTCGCTTTTTCTTAATATACCTTGTAAGATGGCCTGTTCAGCAGGTGCAAAGAATTTAGCGATGGCTGCTCTCAAGAAGATAACCGGAAAAATCCAGCTCAAATGCTCGAACTCGACCGCAACGAGTAATGCGATCGAAAGATAAGCGCTTATCCAATCACAGTTAGATGCTATTTTCTGACGATCCATTCGATCTGCCGCAACGCCTACGATCCAGAAAATTAACAGCGACGGTAGGGAGAACATCAACTCATTCAATGTTGCCAAGTAGGGCTGATGACTAAATCGATCAAGAAAATAGAATATTAATGCGGTCATACCGATGACGCTCCCTAACTGAGATGTTACAGAAGCAGTAAAGAGTAAAGAATATTGCCTATTTTTAAAGATGGCAAACGACGCTTTCATTTTGTTCCACTCGTTTCTTAGTCATGATTTTTCTTCATGACCCAATTGTAAAACGCAGCCTAATAAAATGATTCGACCTGCTGTAGGGTTTCTTTCTCCGGCTGAGGTCTGAATCTTACTCAGCCTCTTTATTTTTTTATCAACAAATGAAAGACGCGTGAGCCCGTCGTTGGATCAAGTGTTGTTACGAATTGATTTAATCTATTCTGAGCACGGATCACATTCCTCAAATCATCTTGACCATGCGTTTGAATCAAGCGATTAAATTCCTCTGCGATGCGTTTAATTTTACGTTCGTCTATCCCCTTTCCCGCCATAAATAGTGTTCCTGCTTTTCCTGATTGCGGATGAATGGCAACCCAGTCGCTATTTGCTTGGTTTGATATCATGTGACACTCGACTTGTTGAACCGCCTCGCCAATAACAAGCAGCACATCCTGCCTTTGGCTCGGTACCGTTTGTACCTCCTGCTTGAGCTGTTCAAAAACGACAGCGTTAAACACATATGGGTTTTCACTAAAAGGAAAGTCACGCTTAATTTTGTTTCGTATCGAACGACTTCCTGTACAAGCAATGAACTGTTGTTTTGATATTTGAATAAAGCTCGCTTTTTGTCCTGGACAAACGTGACACTCCCCTTCCGCTGTAATTTCCACCAAATTTCCATCACTAACTGCTGAAATCCATTGATTCGTTGCAATGATCGAGACAAAACTCATGAAAAAACCTCCTCTGCTTTATCTTCTATTATAAGAACTTAAGCATTGAAAAGAGAAGAAGAAGAAATTCGGATAATTAGTCGAACGAACGAGCATTTTTATTTGCTTTTTATTTTCAAAGTCATAAAATGTACCCATAAGGTTCATTTATTTGTCACATTTATATAAAAAGAAGTCTTGAAATTTGGCAATTAATTAGATTCCAAGACAAAGGCAAGATTCTGAAGGAGGAACAATTATGGGAAAGGTTAAAGCAAGTGAAGCTGTAGTCAAACTGTTCGAAAATTGGGGAATTGATCACATCTATGGTATCCCAGGAGATTCTATTGATACGATGGTGGAAGCTCTTCGCAAAGAGGAGAACAAGATCAAATTTTATACGGTTCGTCATGAAGAAGTTGCATCACTGGCTGCTGCTGCGTACTCAAAGCTTACTGGCAAGATTGGGGTGTGCCTCGCGATTGGCGGACCAGGTGCGATACACCTGTTGAATGGTATGTATGATGCCAAGATGGATCATGTACCTATGCTTGTTCTAGTCGGACATATTCCAGCAAGATTAACCGGTACAGATTACTTTCAAGAAGTCAATACGGTTGAACTATTTAAAGATGTTGCCGTTTATAACAAAGAAATTACCAGTGCAGAGAGCTTCCCAACGGTTGTCAACCAAGCAATCCGTACCGCTTATCAAGAGCGCGGTGTAGCTGTGTTGTCTATACCGGATGATATTGCACTTGGTGAAATTTCAGACGGTGCGCCTCAGCTCTCAACAGTTTTCGAAAAGAAAATCCCTGGTCTCGTACAAAATGATCTTAATGACGCTGTCGCTCTGATTAATAGCGCAAATAACCCAGTGATCCTTGCCGGCGTTGGTGCAAAAAGCGCTAAAAAAGAATTACGAGCATTTGCCGAACGTATTTCTGCGCCCGTAGCCGTGACCCTTCCCGGCAAAGGTGCAATTTCTGATGATCATCCGAACTTTATCGGAAACATTGGCAAGATCGGCACTAAACCTGCTTATGAAGCAATGAAGAGCGCAGATCTGCTGATTATGATCGGCACTGATTATCCATACGCCGCTTATCTTCCGGAAGGTGCGAAATGTGTTCAGATTGACATCGATCCTCTTAAGATTGGCAAGCGATATTCTGTTACTGTTGGCATCGTCGGCGACGCGGCGGACGCCCTATCCAATCTGACAGAACATATAACACCCGTTGCGGATCGTCCATTCTTGAAAACATGCCAAAGTAAGATGAGCACTTGGTGGAAGTGGATGACTGAAGACCAAGACAAGAAACAGACACCTATTGCCCCTGAAGCACTTATGGCTGCTATCGAATCAATTTCCGAAGAAGATACCATCTACTCTGTCGATGTGGGCACATCAACGGTCTGGTCAACCCGTTATCTCAAAGTCTCAGAAAAGCAAGATTTCATCGTTTCCGCTTGGCTGGGTACAATGGGCTGTGGTCTCCCCGGTGCAATTGCCGCAAAACAGGCATTTCCAGAACGCCAAGCCATCGCGATCAGCGGCGACGGTGCGTTTGCGATGGTCATGCAGGACTTTGTCACAGCCGTCCACTATAAATTGCCGATCATTATGATTATTCTCAACAACAAGCAATTGGCTTTCATCAAATATGAACAACAATCTGCCGGTCAATTAAAATATGCGGTTGACTTTGGAGACATTGACTATGCCAAATTTGCCGAGGCATGTGGCGGCAAGGGCTTCCGCGTTGAAAATTACGAGGACTTGCAACCTGCACTCGAACAAGCCAAAGCATCAAATGTACCCGTCATTCTCGATGTAGAAGTTGATGTCAACGCCGCGCCCCTACCAGGGAAGATTGTAATGGACGAAGCAAAAGGCTATGCTAAATTTACCGCAAAATCGATTACGGAAAATCACAAGTTGGAAAAAATGCCGCCAATGAAAACAGTCGTGCGCAGATTCTTATAAATTTCAATTTAAAATGTCCAAATGGGATAATCCCATTTGGACATTTTTTTGTAGTATGAATTGTCGATTCATAAAGAATTAAAAGAGCTTCGACTGTTTAACATGTCATTTCGTAACAACCGCATGCCCGCCGAATTCGTTGCGCAACGCGGCTACAACTTTTCCAGAGAACGTGTCGCTTTCAAGCGAACGATAACGCATCAACAACGACAGTGCGATGACCGGCGTTGGCACCTGCATGTCTAGTGCGGTTTCCAAGGTCCATTTTCCTTCGCCCGACGAAGCCATAACACCGCTCAGTTTTTCAAGATTTCCATCTTTTGAGAAGGCGTCTTCAAGCAGTTCAACCAACCAGCTCCGAATCACAGAGCCATGATTCCAAACCTTCGCAACGGCCTGATTGTCGTAGTCAAAATCGCTCTTCTGAAGGACTTCAAATCCCTCTGCGAGTGATTGCATCATTCCGTATTCCACGCCATTATGGACCATTTTCAGGAAGTGCCCGCTTCCTGCTTTTCCTGTGTAAAGATATCCGTCTTCAACGGATATCGCTTTAAAAAGTGGTTCGAGATAGCTAAATGAACGCTCATCACCGCCAACCATCACACACGCGCCGCTTCGCGCTCCGCTCATGCCTCCGGACGTTCCCACATCCATAAAGGAAACCCCTTGTTTTTTACAGAGCTGATAGCGGCGAAGGGAATCCGTGTAACGAGAATTGCCGCCATCAAGAATGATGTCCCCTTCACTAAGCAAAGGCAACAAATTTGTGAGTGTCTGCTCTGTCGGATCTCCCGCAGGAACCATCATCCAAAACACACGTGGTTTATCCAGCGTTCTAATAAGCGCTTCGATCGATGCGAATCCCTCAATACCTTCGGACGCCTCTGCTTTTTTGACAGCCTCAGTCGAGAGATCAAAAGCTTTTACTTCAAAACCATGTTCGGACATATTCAATGCAAGATTATAGCCCATTTTTCCTAATCCAATTAATCCGATTTTCATTTTCAATCACCTAATTTACCAATTATTTAAGACATTCCATAGTTAAGTTTAACCCATATACGTAGCTTCTCCAAATCTATTTATAAAAAAATGGTAATAAATTTATTTTCAGACAAAAAATCACGATTAATAAGCGGTGCGCGTCATACAGGATCTGTATCTGTATGTAAGTGAGCCGTACTTGAAACGAGCGGTTTACGATATGTATCCGCAAAGATAAGGATCGCGACTAAAGGAATGCTCATTAAAAGAAAATAGATCGCCCTATTTAGGTAAGGTCTTGTTTCCCGACGATAAATTCGAAATTGAAGATCTTTTCCTTCATTCATTCTGCCATTTTGAAACAGTGTGCCTCCTTGATACAAGTCTCTTTGTTCAAATAAACCTTTTCCATGGATCGCTAAATTCAAAAAATCCTTTGATCCTTCAGAAATCATTGAGACGGATAATTGATAATTTTTGTCACCGGAGAGCTTGCGGTCTAACTTAATATCCGATAACTTCCCCTGTTCGAGCACTTGGTCTGAGAATGCAATTCTCTCCTCCTCAAGTGTCCCAGATAGTGAATGGATGACCAGTTCATAGGCACCATGACCGTGCGCGCTTACCTTGCCTAATGAAATATAATCAAAAGGTTGATCTGCATAAAATGTTTGTTGCACAGTACTCGTAGCAGAAACATGTGCGTTCATCGTTCCTTTTCTTTGATTTTGATTGACTGCATACCGGTACTGCACATCGGGTTTCTGTGTCAACGGTGCCAAATGAGCCACAGTGATACAAAGAAGAATACTAAAAAGGATGTGGGCTAAACTTTGCGCGTTTACCCGTGTTTTCAAATACATTAATGCAAATTGGTTTTCATTTGAATAGGAGACCAATTCTTTAATCCCATAACAATTTCCAATTAACATCGGAAATATAAAGAGCAATGCGTATCTTGGCTCAGCTTCCCATACAAAAATATAGAAGAGATAATTTCCAAACAGCATGATCTGAATCAGCAAATTGGCATCTATCTTATGCAGTCTAAAAAAGCGTAAGACAGAGCACAAGAGAAGCCATAAATTGACACAATGAAAGATTTGACTAATAAATTGTATCAGTCTTCTCTGTCCGCCAAAAAAGTAATCGTACATCAGTGTGTGCTCAGATGTGTTCCCCATATACCAGTAATATCCCATTGATCCGTCCACATACACACGGAATGCTTTTACCAGCCACAAATAAAGTAGTTCGCTTTTTTTTCTTGTAAGTCTCCTTTTTATTTCTTGCATGTTCACTTCTTTTTTTTTCGCTTGCGTGTGCTGATTATAACTGCGTCTGAAATCTTGCCAGTTGTAGCGCCCCTGCTCAGAAAGTCCGAGCATGATCCAATGCGTTGTCGGCATTTTTAATTGCTGGTTTGCATTTATGTGCACTTGCTGCGCTAGCTGGCTTGTTGATGCTTGCCAAATGAATAAGGCGGCTAATGTACCAATTACAATAAAAACCGCTTTTTTTACATTGGATTTGAGAAGTAGATACAATGTCAGCGCCGGCAAGAATAAAATTAAATTTTGCCGAATGACACAGCCTACCGCAAGTAAAAGACACAGCATAATGATGTCGATCAAGCGTTTATCGCGCTCATACCGCAGCCAAAGATAGATAAGCAGCGGCGGCATCATGATCATGAGCGTATCTGAATAAAAATATAACGAGTAAAAGAAGATCGGTAAGCATGACAACACAATCACGAGAAACAATACAGTCATTTTTCGACCGAGCTGCATCAAAACGATTTTCCATGAATAATAAATACCAATATTAAGAGCAACCATACACACTAAGTGATCCAGAATAAACAGCATTTCTCTTGAATAAACAGGTGCGATCAAGTAGAGACCATACCGAATAAGCGTGATCGGAATATTGTTTGGATAGATTTGGAAATAAATACCATCATCATGAGCGTTTTTGTTCTGTAGCAAATCCAAAGCCTTCATAAACACATGACCTCCATCAATCTCAGGAGGCTGCAGCCCAGAAAATGTTACTAGAAGAAAACATTCGAAAAGAACGATTATGGCAAATAACGAGACAATCATCCTATTTAATTTACGGTTGGTACATCTCGATAGAAGGTGATTCGTTGACAACAAAAAAAGGAACGACACTACAGTAAAAAATAGCAGCATTCCCGTAAGATCAAGGGCTGAAAAAGCAAAATTCCCATAATGAACGCTTGATCCCAGAAGAAACGGAGCTACTATACTCATGAGTAAAAAAAGACCGACAAGCAGCGCGAATGAAATGCAAAATAAACGAATTAAGATCTTTTTCAGATACACTCTGTATCACATCCAGATACTTTATTCCTTTCACTATCTTAATTAGTATCCGTCAACACATCTCAATTTATAACGAAGGTGAACATAAAAAGCAGTCGATGTTATAATCGACTGCTTCTGACACGCCATTTTATCTGGTGAATTAATGATTAGTTGTTTTCCGTCAAAGGCTTTTTCCATAATCCAAGTATAAATCCGGAGATCACTGCTCCAAGAATAATGGATATTAAGAAAAGAATTGGATGGTTACCGAGCAATACTACAAAAATACCTCCGTGAGGTGCTGGAATATTAATGTTCCACAGCTGAGTCAAACCGCCAGCAATCGCAGCACCGACAACACTCGATCCAATCACACGAAGAGGATCAGATGCCGCAAATGGAATCGCACCCTCGGTAATAAATGATAACCCAAGAACATAATTGGTGATACCTGCTTTACGCTCTTCTTCAGTAAACTTATGCTTAAACAATGAAGTTGCTAATGCGATGGCGAGCGGAGGAACCATACCACCGGCCATAACTGCCGCCATCATAAAACCGTTTGTATTTCCGCTACTTGTAAACACGCCAATGGCAAATGTATACGCCGCTTTGTTAACCGGGCCACCCATATCTACAGCCATCATACCAGCCAAAACAATACCAAGGACAATCGCATTGCCTGTACCCAAATGATTCAATGCTCCAATTAAACCTGTATTAATCCATTTGAAAATCGGATCAAAAATGTAATACATCAAACCACCGGTTAATAAGAGGCCTAAAACAGGATAGAGCAGAATCGGTTTCAAGCCATCCAGTGTCCGAGGCATTCCTTGAAAAACCTTTTTCAGCAAGACAATAACCCAACCAGCAAGGAATCCGGCAGCTAAACCGCCGAGGAATCCAGCACTAGCATTAGACGCCATGAAACCGCCAACCATACCAGGCATCAACGCAGGCCGATCGCCAATACTCATCGCAATATATCCGGCCAAGATCGCGATCAGGAAGTGAAATGCACCTGTATCTCCACCGGATATAGCGCTGAGCATTTTAAAAATAGTATTGTCAGCCCCAAGCACTCGTTCCAGAAGGAAAGATATGGCAAGTAAAATACCACCACCAACAACAAATGGAAGCATGTGCGATATACCATTCATCAAATCTTTGTAGATTTTGCTCCAAATCGATGTATTTCCTGCCGATGCGTTTTCTTCAGAATCGCCGCCTTCAGCGTGATATACCGGCGCTGTTCCTTCGAGCGCTTTGTTGATCAATTCTTCAGGCTTACGAATGCCATCACTAACTGGCGTTTGGAGTACCTTCTTCCCATCAAAACGCGCCATCTCGACCTTTTTATCTGCTGCTACAATGACACCGGCCGCACGTGCGATTTCTTCTTTTGTCAGCACATGTTTCGCGCCTTCTGAGCCATTTGTCTCAACACGAATAGAAATTCCCATTTCTTTAGCTTTCTTTTTAAGCGCATCTTCAGCCATATACGTATGGGCAATACCTGTCGGGCATGCCGTAACAGCAACAACAAATTTTTCTCCAGTGGACGCAGGCGTTGCTTCTGTGGACTTTTCTGCCGCTTCCTTCGCCTCTTCAGCATCATGATCTGCCTGTTTCTCGTTAAAAAGTTGAGCAACGTCACCTGTTGTCTGAGCATGCTTCACTTGTTCAACGAATTCATGATCGATCAAGAGTCGTGATAATGCAGCGAGCGTTTGAAGATGTACATTATCTGCTCCCTCAGGCGCTGCAATCATAAAGAACAGGTATGAAGGCTGTCCATCCAAAGCTTGATAATCCAAACCCTGTTTGCTTCTACCGAAGACAACAGTCGCCTCATTCACCGCTTTTGTCTTCGCATGCGGCATGGCAATTCCATCACCAATACCCGTGCTCGACTGAGCCTCGCGTTTCAAAATCATTTCTTTAAAAAGCTTCGGATTATTTATTCTTCCGTTTTTTTCAAGGCTGGCAATTAATTCATCAATAGCGCCTTCTTTGGTTGTGGCTTGCATGTCCAAGACCATAACGTTTTCAATCATTAGATCTGTAATTCGCATTAGTTTTACACTCCTTTAGCCTGTATTCACTTCTTAGTTGCGCAATATAATTGATTCGATTTTTTATAGAAACCGATTTCAATTTATTGCATTCATGAACCACATTCATGCATCATAGTACCAGTAACGCGTTTTTTTGCAGAGCGAATCGTTGACAGCTATTCATTATGACAGTTTCGTTGCTTGATTTGCAATACAAACAGATGTTTTGTCTGTTATTAAAGAAAGATATCTTTCCGGCACTTCATCCGTAATAATTGTTGCCTCGCCTAAATCAAACATCTTACAAAATGAAATCTCTGCAAACTTGCTGCTATCTGAAACGACGTAAGAACAATCAGCAAGATCATGTGCGCGCCTTTTCAATGCGGCCTCTTCCGGATCCGGAGTCGTGTAACCCATAGACGGGTCAATTCCATTAACCCCAATGAACGCAGCATCAAAACGAAAAAGATCAATATTATTCATTGCGATGCTTCCGACGATTGCCTTTGTCGTTGGTTTCATCAAACCACCGAGCAAATAGCAAACCTTATGTTTACGAATAAGCAGGTCGCAATGAGCAGGGGCATTAGTGACAACGGTTACATTATTTGCGGCTATAAATGGAATCATTTCTAATGTAGTTGTCCCAGCATCTAAATAAATGCAATCATTGTCGTTAATTTTCTGAGCAGCTAACTGCGCAACCATTTTCTTCTGCTGCACATTTCTTAACGTCTTGGCCTCCATATCCGGCTCTTCATTGAGTTTTCTTAATAGAGATGCACCACCATGAATGCGGCGGAGAAAATGGCGGCTCTCTAAATCGTGCAAGTCACGACGAACTGTCGATTCGGAAGCATCCAGCATGAGCACAAGTTCCCGCAATTTAACAACATGCGACTCGGTCAAAAGCTTCAGGATCATCTGCTGTCTTTCTTCAGCCAACATATCTCATCCCTCCACAATTTTTATTTTAACATAGTTCCAATCAAAATCAATCAATAAAGATCATTTTTTGTCACCGTTTACAATTTTTTATCCACAAACCATGATCGAAAGTGACCGTTATATTCACCCTTTACCGATTAATAATTCAAATTCACATGTGATGTCCGCCGATTCTTTTTCAAGCCATTGTGTGCGTTTTTCTTCAGAAACATTCCAAGCGAGTGGCGTCATACGTATTAAATCACGGATTCCTTCTCGATTTAAATGAGCTACATAGTAAATGTTTTGTGTGATTGTGTCTGGAAAATGTTCTGTGAATAGTGTACGAGTGTCTGCGTTTGAATACTGTGCTTTATCATGTTCATAGATTGAGGAGCGCAATTCCTTAAGATACCCGCTTCCGGGAATAACCTTAATCACATAACCACCCGGCTTCACCATCTGATCAAAGGTCTGATAGTTTGATGGTGAGAGAATGTTGAGGATAAGATTAAATTGACGCTCTTTAAATGGAGGTTGGGCAAGATCTCCGACAAGCCAGATTTGTTCGGTATAATATTTTGCTGCGAGTTGGATACCTTCTTTAGCAATATCAATACCACAGCCTGTTACGCTGCGAGATGCGTCATGAATGAGCATTTGACAGATTTTGGCGAGATGTGACCCTTCTCCGCAGCCAAGATCCAATATTGATATATCCGTGGGTAAGTTCAATTGTTTGCCGATTTGTTCTGAAAGAATATGAATGAGTGGGTTGAAGAACCCGTGATCCACAATAATTTTTCTGCGTGCTTCAAAAAGTGTTTTCTCATAATGAGTATGAACCTGTTTCGTCGATAAATTAACGTAACCTTGCTTTGCCAAATCAAACGTATGTTTTTGCGCGCAAATCAAACTTTTTTGTTCCACAACGCTTAACGACTTTCCACAGATCGGGCATTTCAATAAGTATATTTTTTGATGTATTCGTTCAGCGCAACGTGTGCGTTTATTCATATATCTGCACGACCTTTATCATAAAATTAATCAACTAATTCGTTTAAGCATGTGTTTCATTATAACACAGTAATAAAGATGCGATTTTATTGTGCCCTTTTCACTAGTGCGTGTATAATAAATGTATTCCTACGTGAAAGGTATGATTAATGTGAGTGACATAACGCATTCAATTCCCCGTCCACTTGTCAGAACAAACCAATGGGTGATTGTCCTTAGTACTCTTCTCAGTTTGCTTACCGGGTACTATTGGCTGCTTTTAGTGCCTCTGCTATCCGGGTTGTCCGGACTTTTAGTGCATTTCAATCCCGTGATGGTTCTTGCAAAAAAATTCTTGAGAAAACCAGCCACTGCTTATATTCCTGAGGACAAGGATCAGCAGAAATTCAATCAGACGATTGCTGTTTCATGCCTATCGATCGCTTTTGTAAGTTATCTCATGCGCTGGACAGTCCTTTCAATCGTCTTTTCTGTGATAGTAGGTCTTGCGGCATTCGTAGCGATTTTGGGCTTTTGCATCGGCTGTTTTATTCACTTCCAATGGTCACAATATCGACAAAGACGTATTCAGGAGCAAACTACACCTAAATAAACTCATGAATATACTCCTAACCTCATCGGCTCCAATGATGTGCGTTTGTCACAGGTTAAAAACTGGGTGAATACACTAAGGGGAAAAGGAGCGATGAATATGACAGATAATTATAACGTAAGTGAGCAGCAGTTTTTCGTCCCGCAAACGATGGATGACCGAAATACAAACAGTTCGCCAAATAACCAATCGATTAACGATTTATGTCGCAAGTACATGAACTATCATGTCATTGCGCAGATGGCAGACGGCTCAAGAATTGAAGGAATTATTGAAGATGTAACTGATCAAGGTGTCGTGATGCTGGTACCTGAAGATGTGAATGAAAATGACCGATACTTTTATGGCCCTGGACCCGGTCCACGTCCGAGATACAGACGTTTCAACCGATTCCTTTTCCCTTTTTTACTTTTTTCAGTGCCTTTTCTATTTCCATATCCTTATTACTGAGCTCCTGAGACTAATGAATTTAAACAGTTTTATTAGAAAAACCGGGCAAAAAGCGCCCGGTCCTTGCTTCCGCAGGATGTGAAGACTTTCGCTAAATGCGGTTTTGAATCATCAAGCTTGTCTTGAACAAACAGTTCTAGTTCACACTGGTAGGAAAGTATAAGAAAACATTTAAAGGAAACGAGTGTAAGCGGTCCGAAAAAACGCCGCGTCCTGCGGCTCATCGGACACTAGGCCGTCCATGGCCGTCGCAACTAAGGCTTCGCCTTCGCCAGGGGCTTGGCGAAGCCAAGTTTTCTAATAAATCATTTTGATCCTTGATTGAGTAACGTGGCCAGAATAAAATAAGCGGAGATTTTCCGGCTATTTGCATCATGGTGCTTGTTTTACAGGTAAATAAGGGTAATTTTTCCGCTTATGCACGGAAAAATCCTCTATTTTCACGTTTTTCGATGCGATAAGCGGAATTTTTCCGTCTATTTAAGCTATTTTTTCTTGCATTTTCTAAATAAGCGGAATTTTTCCGTTTATTTCTTAGATTGGGCGGCTAAAAGGAGCACTTATGCCAGCTTCTGATAAAGACTCATACTATTGTATAAAAAGGCACTTCCTCAACGGGCGTGAAAAAAGAGGAGGTGCCTTTCATTTTTTGCTATTTCTCAGACTGTCTCCGCCAGATTACCAAGCATAATCGCCATAGATCCTCCAGCTTCCATCCATGTACCCGCCGTCACTGTTGGGTCAAAGATTGTATAATCTTCGCTTTCATCCAATAATCTCTTTCTTCCCTGTGCTTGAAGAAAATTACCGATGCAAAGCATAAATGTGCCTACGATCTGATACATTTTTTTCCATAACTTAGGATCAGTTAAAAAAATCATATTTGCCAGTACTTCCTTCAAATTTGAGGACATTGCTTGAACAAGTAATTTCCGATCATCATCTTCGTCACGAATAAATTGAATAGCAAAAGAGCCATAACCAATAAAGTTCAAAGCAACTCCTAATTGTGCGACCGGATCATCAGTAAAAAATTCCGCAATTAATGCACCTGCGCCCACCTGGATCAAACTACCGAGAAATACTAGCTGATCTTGTGTCTCACGGTCCAAATTTTTCATTGGCGTCTGTCCAACGGCGGCCATTACTTTCCCAACTGTTATGGATAGGAGCGCAAAATTTTCAGCCACATCGTCTCTCTTCACAGTTGTCCCCACCCGTCTTCTGATGCTCATTACTATATCGTATTCACTCGTCACATAAATTGACCGAGTAGAATCATTGTACCGGCTGTCACCAGTTATCAACCGGAGTTCTTTTTTATTTTTAAAAGAGGATTCGCAACAATCGGAGAAATAAGGCAGGCGGCAAACGCTTCAGCAAGGCCATTTGTTAACACAACAGCGAGTAAAGCCGGAAGTAATTTGCTGACATCAATTTGCAAATAGTTCGCATAAGGATGACTGTAAAAGATGTAGATTAACCCTAGAACTAATAGGGTATTCGTCAATGACCCAAGAAGTGCTGCGATCGACATCGACGGGATACGCTGTAACCTCGTTCTCTTCAATCTGAGATACACGTAGCCTGCAACAAGTCCGACAAAAATACGTGGCAAAATTGAAATCAATGGGTTGGTAAACACAATTGGTGCAATTGGACTGCTCGGAAATGTAAATGCGCGTATGAAAGTCGTCATCCCCCATACGCCACCAATGATTGCCCCATCTGCTGGTCCAAGAACAATGGCAACAATAATGACCGTCAGATGGATAATTGTAAGACTAAATACGCCAATAGGTATATAGCCTAAAAATGGCAAGAAATTCTGTAAAATAATTATTGCAGTAAAGATACTTAATAAAACTAATCGGTACGTTTGACTGCCACTGTCTTTTTCCATAATAGACTCCTTTACCTACACCAACGAATTTTTGCTCTTGTTTTCAGACGGCTTAATCAGCCTACATAGAATTATAAATCCTTTTTTTAATCAAGCAAATAGACCTTCTTGATTTATTCCTATAGCGTGCAAAATCAATTATATGATATGTAGTGACTAGGATACAACCACTGTTGACTATACAATTAGTTTACATAATATTATTATTGACTTCTTGATATTATAAAAAAACAACACGTCGACTTCTTCAATCAGCCTGATATGTTGTCTTCAATCTAAATTTGATACAGAGTAACTGTTTAACGCCTTTTATATCCAGAACTATTCTCCCCCATCTTTTTCTTTCAGAACACTAATCAATTTTTTGATTTGGTTCGGAACAGGAAGTCCGATTTGACCAGCGTTCTCCAAAATTGACAGGAGTTCATTTGCGAGATAAAAATAGATCGTCGCATCCATGATAATATTTTTTGAGCCGACAATGACATCACACAAATGTGCGGCAGCCACAATCGTGAAAAGCATGACCTTCTTAGCTATCCCCTGAAATCCGATTTTACTTGATAAGGAGCCAATGTAAGCCGCTGCGATAAGACCGGAAATATAATCAATAATGACAAACGCGACGAGTACAGCAATCAAAGATGACCATTCTCCATACAGATAACCCGAAACGGCTCCAAGGAAAGCTGCAATACTTCTGAAAAACAACTCATATTTTGTCAACAGTCAACACCTCACTAATTCATTTCTATAGTTTATGATTGTCCTTTAAACTATATAGAGGCTAGCGAAGCAGCAAAAACACCCATTTTTAAGACAAAAAAAGATCCCTATAGTTAGGGATGTAAAATTAATACTTGTTTTGGGAATTATTGCTTTTATGCACTATAAATAGTAACACAGTGTTTAGTACCTATCATCAAACTAAGGTTGCTATTCATCTAGGCCTAAGGTCTTAATAAATATAATAATGAATTTAAGGTGAATATTGTTGCGACAAGCAAATCTTTAATCTTCATGGATGGGAAAATTAGAGAGGAAAACGTTATTGCACCAAACGCACTTGTGTTTTAAATACGCTTGAAAGATTAAGTATTTGGGGCAAGATTTGCTGAGGGCACAACCATGGATTCACCTCAAATCCAGCCGGCAAAGCAATGGATCGCTTAACCACTATTATCATAGCTCGTTTTCGCCCGCCACAACAACGTATTTATGTTGCGTTACCCCGCATATTTTATGCGGTACCACGCATGATCACGCATGAGATGCGCCGTTTTTCGTATTACACCCTCAAAAATGTTAATAAGTAAGGGCTCTTCGGTCAAGAGCATTCCAATGGGTAAGCATCTGTTCATTATTCATCCAGCGTTTCGTCCCTGTCCAGGGATCATTATAATAAAATCCATTCTCTGTATAGCCAGTAAGCACCAACGCATGAAAGTAAAAACCGTCATATGTGCCCCAAATCACGACCGGATGATCTTTGCTTAAATAATCTTTCAATTTGTCAGTTGACGCTCCGGTCAGATTCACAGAAGTTCCCGCATACTTTTTCACAAGATTCATTAGAGCAGGTGGATAGATGGTCATTCCCGACTTAGAGTACGGACTGCCGACAAACCCGGTATTAGGATCACCGTTTGTTGCACGCGGCATTTCCTCTGCAAGTGCCACTTTGGTCACACGTGCTCCTTTGTGACGGAGCATCATTGTAACTGCCGTAATCTCGCACCCTGCAGGAAGTTCCGGTAATTGACTCATGACGGCAACATTTATACGATGACTTTTTGGAATTTTAATTCCTGAATAGATAACCTTAGTCACCGGCTCATTAATCACTTTTTCAGATATTGCCTTTCCCAACACAACCTTACTGCCAACAAGTTTTGCCTGATAACGGACAAGTTTCGAACCTTTAATGCCTGTTTGATGAATAGTGGTTTCTCCTCGAACCATTGATGACTTTTCAACATTTTTCGTTTTGAATGTGATGCTTACTTTCTTTTCATAGATTACTTGAACTTTTTTTGAAAGCGACGTGCTAACACCACCACGTTTAAATGTATAGGTTAGTTTATACGTTCCGACTCTTTTAGTATCCACATGACCTGAAATCTTTAATGACTTCAAGGACTGTTTGTCTCCTTTCTGATTAGTCACGGTAACATTTTTTTTCGGATCAAAATGTTCACCTAAATGAATGGTTTTTGGCACACTTTTTACATTTATTTTGACGGTTTGCCCAGATGCAGCTTCTCTAAACACTTTTAAGGAACAACCGAAAAGTTGAAGAGCAATAATGAGAATAAAAGCAATGATAATAAAGCTCTTTAGCCGTTTATGCAACTGGTACGTCCCCCCTTTAACAATGGATAACTGTATTACAAAAATTTAACGAAGAATACTTAATTTTTGCTTAAAAAATTTTGGGAGATTACGATTTTTGAATGCCATGTTATTATAGTTATAGATATGGACCAACTATTTGAAACGAATGGAGGATTTGTTGATGGCGGACTTATCTTTTGTAGCAATAGATTTCGAAACCGCGAATGCGCATCGCACATCCCCGTGTTCCGTTGGTTTAACAAAAGTGAGCCAAGGACAAGTTGTTGACTCCTATTATTCATTAATTAACCCTGAAGAATTCTTCGATGCATGCAATACACAAATACATGGAATTCATGAGGATGATATAACCACTGCCCCGACAATGGCTGAGCTATATCCAAGACTTCTCTCGTTCATTGATGGACTTCCTTTAGTCGCACATAATGCCAGTTTTGATATGAGCGTCTTGCGCTTGACACTGGATAAATATCGGTTGCCTTATCCGGAGGTCAATTATTTTTGTTCCTACATTCTTGCCAAGAAACTATTGACTTTATCATCCTATCGTTTGGATCAAGTTGCTTCATATTACCACATTGCATTTCATCATCACCAAGCCTCTGAGGATGCTTTGGTTTGCGCGGAAATCGTTAAAAACATGATGCAAGAATTTCAACTTGATAGTTTAGATCAAATGCAACGGACAATTAATTACCGGCTCGGCCGCCTACATAAGCATTCCTATGCTCCATTCTCATCAATTGCGAGACGCCGCGGAACATCATACTTCAAGCCGTCAGACATAATAACAGCTAAGAAGCATTTTGACGAACATCATCCGCTTTTTCACCAAGTCGTAGTGTTTACTGGAGTGATTCAATCCATGTCACGTCAGGACGCATGCCAAATCGTGGCTGACTTTGGTGGCATTAACGGCAACAGCGTGACTAAGCAAACAACGCTGCTCGTGGTTGGCAACCCTGATCCTCGGACACCTACGAATCAAAAAAGCAGCAAAGAACTCAAGGCAGAAAAACTTTCTTCACAAGGACAAGAGATCAACATCATAAGCGAAAACGAATTTATATATATGATTAATCTGACACAAGCCAAAACAGAACAATAAAATTTAGACAACAAATAGTCGAAAATATAAAAGGACCTCCAGCTAATTCAGGTTGGAGATCCTTATCAATTTCTCTACCATGTAATTCATTTTTATCTAGCGGAGCGTCTTGTCTCATCTTTCCAAATCAGCACACAATAATGAAACGAAATGTGTATTGAGCGAAGAATTGACTGCTTTCTGCGATTGTTATGATATATATTCATAAACAGCCTGATTACTTTCAATCTTTGCTTCCATGTTGGTTGCTCAATTTGTGTTTGAACAGGTTGTTTCATTTACATCCATCCTTTAGGAGGCAAAATGCATGACGACGCCTGACTATAGCCCGTTTTTGAAAACCTGATGCCTATTCATACCTTAATATTAACAAGCATGCCACAATAGCATGGTCATTATTTAATATTCTTAAACATAATAAATGGTGACTAATACCGCTGACAGCGTCAGAAACCACCAATGGATGCTGGATTGAGGATTATTTAAATGAATTATTTTGTAACACAGTGACAGTTTTTTGAGTCGTCCGTGCAGTTTTTTTTGTATATGCTACAAGCCGAACGATGTCGTTACAACATTGCTTTGCACCAATTACCAACAGCGGTACACCGATAAAATCAATTTTTAACCATCGTGAACACAGACCACCTAGTGTCATAGCGAATGGAACCGTTGGTGATGTATTCGAAAAAATAATCTTTTCACTGCCCTTATATTTTTGCTGCAACAATAAACTCAAATTTGATAATGCTGCAAGCATATGCTTTGATGATCCGCGGCCAACCGTATAGACTGAATTTCCATCATCATCAATTCCATGGAAGATTAGTGTACCCATATCAGCCGAGGTAAGCCGATTAAAATAAGGTACAGATATGATTTCAGCTTTGGTTAATTTATGATCTGGAGATATTTTTTTTAGATGATACGCAGCCGCTAGTGCTGTAGTATGCGTGCCGCCAAAATCATTATATATGTAAATCAATGGGATCATCCTTTTTCATGCAAGTTTCCATTAATTTTCCCTATTGAACCATGAATTATCCAATGCCGGTAGATGATTTCAGAGCAGCAACGAAGTAGACAGATACTGTGATTGTTAACTTATTTACTCATCAAAAGGACAAAATGCAGAAAGACTTTTGAAAATCGGGGCAGATTCAGGGCGCAAACAAAAAGAAACCAATAATTGAGCGTTTGCCCCCCTCTTTTTCAGGGCAAAACAAAAACCCCTCAAAGCCATACGGCTCAAGGGGTTTCAGCAAATCTATTTGATTAATATTGTTCCATGTATTGATCGCGTTCCCAAGGGTGTACTTGAGTGCGGAACATATCCCATTCAATTTCTTTTGCATCGTTGAAGTGGGAAACCGTATGTTCGCCAAGCGCGCCAGTGATAACTTCGTCTGCATTAAACGCATCGACAGCTTCTTTAAGAGATGCAGGCAATTCATGAATGCCAAGTTCTTCGCGTTCCTGATCGTCCATCACGTAAATACTGCGGTCAACTGAAGCAGGAGGTGTCAAGCCTTTCTTAATACCGTCAAGTCCAGCAGCAAGCAATGCAGCCATGCCTAAGTATGGGTTAGTCGCAGGGTCAACGCTACGTACTTCGATACGTGTGCTGAGACCGCGAGCTGCAGGGATACGAATCAGAGCGCTTCGGTTGCTCAATGACCATGCAATATAGCTTGGTGCTTCATAGCCAGGAACCAAACGTTTGTACGAGTTAACGATCGGGTTCGTAATGGCAGTGAATGCACGCGCATGTTCTAGAGAGCCGGCGATAAATGCCTTTGCTGTCGCACTAAGACCATCTTCAGAATTTGCATCATAAAATGCATTTTCTTTACCCTTGAAAAGAGACATGTTCGAGTGCATACCTGAACCATTTACACCAAACAGCGGCTTAGGCATGAATGTCGCATGCAGTCCGTGCTTACGGGCAATCGTTTTAACAACTAATTTAAATGTCTGGATGTTGTCACAAGTTTTAACAGCATCTGCATATTTGAAGTCGATTTCGTGCTGACCAGGAGCTACTTCATGGTGAGAAGCTTCAATTTCAAAGCCCATGTCTTCGAGCTCAAGTACGATATCACGACGACAATTTTCGCCAAGATCCGTAGGAGCGAGGTCGAAATATCCGCCTTTATCATTTAAGTCAAGAGTCGGTTCGCCTGATTCATTCAATTTGAAGAGGAAAAATTCTGGTTCCGGTCCAATGTTGAACGAAGTGAATCCAAGTTTCTCCATTTCAGCTAGCTGAGCTTTCAAAACCGAGCGAGGATCGCCTGGGAACGGCGTACGATCTGGTTTGTAAATGTCGCAGATGAGACGTGCAACTTTACCTTTTTCTGCTGTCCAAGGGAAAATGACAAAGCTGTCATAATCAGGATACAAAAGCATGTCTGATTCTTCGATCCTTACAAATCCTTCGATTGAAGAACCATCAAACATAATACTGTTATCAAGTGCTTTCCCAAGCTGACTTACGGGAATTTCAACATTTTTAATAATCCCAAGCAAATCAGTGAACTGCAAACGAATAAATTTAACATTTGCTTCATTTACCTTAGAAATAATGTCTTCTTTTGTAAACTTTGCCATTCAAGATCCTCCCCAAAGATAAGTTTCTGTTTTCAAAATTATATACACAGAGAAATATCATCGAAAAAACCGTGATAACTCCCCTTGTATTAACGAAGTTTTGCCAAACTTGCCTGCTTGCACGAGCTCGGACTTAAGGAATTTCATGAGTTCAGCATCCGACATTGCTTTCTTTCCTTCAGCAGGTCGGTTTGCCACTACAGGCTTTTCACTGAGTACTCTCCTAATACCAGCTAGATTGACACCTTCATCTAAAAGAGATTTGATGTCCAAAAGCCGATCGACGTCGTTAAAAGAAAAGACGCGGCGATTTCCTTCACTACGCTCAGGATGAATTAAATCATTTTCTTCATAGTAGCGTATCTGCCTGGCCGTCAGCCCAGTTAATTTCTGAACAATACCCATGGAGAATAAAGGCATTGATCGGCGTACGTTATCAGCCATTTCGCCTCACGCCCCTTCCTTAAACACATTATAACGGGCAGCTGATTTGTTGTCAATCAATGTTAGTTTATCTTACGGCAATTTGTTATGATTTTAATTGAATTGTCACAATTTGATTAAATCATGATCGAGCAGTTCCTTTTCCATTAGATGATTAACCGCAATCATCAGCGCCGCTTTGACATGCTCAAAGGTCAATCCTCCTTGAACATAAAGAGTATACGGAGGACGAATCGGCCCATCCGCCGTTAATTCAAGACTTGCTCCTTGAATAAAAGTGCCCGCTGCCATGATGACATCGCTTGTATATCCCGGCATTGGACTTGGGTAGGGTTGCACATGAGCATTGATTGGGGAAGCCATTTGTATCGCCTGACAGAATGCGATCATTTGATTCGGGTCATGGAAAGTGACTCTCTGAATAAGGTCTGTCCGCATCTTTTCCCATGAAGGCGACGTCTCCATCCCTAATTTTTCCATCAGTGCTGATGTGAAAACTGCACCTTTCACCGCTTGGGCGACCGTATGCGGGGATAGAAAGAATCCTTGATATTGATCTTTGAGTTCACCAAGCGATGGACCTACTTCTTTTCCCAATCCCGGCGCTGTCAGCCGTTCCGCACACAACGAGACCAAAGCCTCGCGACCTACTATATAGCCGCCAACTTTTGCCAGTCCTCCACCCGGATTCTTAATTAGAGATCCTGCCATTAAATCCGCACCAACATGACACGGCTCGCGCGTTTCAGTAAATTCGCCATAGCAATTATCAACAAAGATAACAACATCTGGGTGTGCCTTTTTAATTGAGGAAATTGCTTCACCGATCTGACTGACCGGTATGGAGGGTCGGTTTGCGTAGCCGCAGGAACGCTGAATACCGATCATCTTTGTGTTCGGGGCAATCGCATCAATCACAGCCTGCGTATCTATTCTCCCCTGCCTCAGCGGAACCGCTCTGAATTGGATACCAAAATCCTTCAGTGAACCGTGACTGTTTCCCGATAATCCGATCACACCTTCCAATGTGTCATAAGGCTTACCGGTTATGTACATTAACTCATCACCCGGCCGAAGTACACCAAAAAGTGCGGTTGTGATTGCATGTGTACCCGAAATCATCTGTGAACGCACGAGAGCTGATTCCGCTCCGAAACAATCGGCATACACAGATTCAATACCTTCTCTCCCAAAATCGTCATACCCATAACCTGTGCTGCCATTAAAGTGGGCATCACTTATTTTATTTTTCTTAAAACTTGATAAAACGCGGTATTGATTTTCTAGAGCGATCGCATCAACTGCTTTCAATTGTTCTGCAATTTGCGCCTCGACCGCCGCAGATATGCTTATTAATTCTTTTCCAAACGTTAGTGCATCAAACATTTTTATAACTCCTTATTGGTTGAATCCTGATTATGAATTAACTTCGATGCTATTGCCGTTTCCGGGTAGACGAATCCTTCAACTTCATACTTCTGAGCGGTTTCATCATAGACTTGTTTTTTTAAGATCGTGTTCAGTTTAATGTCATTTAATAATTTACCTTCATCGGCATCCAATAGTGCGTGAAAAGGCACCATTTGCTGCACAATCTGCGATTCAATTTCAGCGAGAATCCGATCACGATCATTGGTGTCACGCGCAGACACGAGCAAAGAACCTTTGGGAACGATGAATGGAGTCTGAAGCAAATCCTTCTTATTGTAAATTGTCAGCATTGGCAATTCATCTGCGCCCAACTCCTCGAGCAATGCGCGCACCGTTTTCTCGTGGGTGATCAAGTCCGGATCAGATGCGTCAAGCACGTGCACAATAAGTTGCGCGCCTGTTACCTCCTCAAGTGTCGATCGGAATGCAGCAACAAGTTGTGTCGGCAGCTCCTGAATAAATCCTACCGTATCGGACAAAAGACAAATAAACCCATTCAGAAGGTTCATT
Organism: Sporolactobacillus caesalpiniae; assembly: GCF_040513385.1. Taxonomy (NCBI): domain Bacteria; kingdom Bacillati; phylum Bacillota; class Bacilli; order Caryophanales; family Sporolactobacillaceae; genus Sporolactobacillus; species Sporolactobacillus caesalpiniae. The sequence goes on along the minus strand of NZ_JBEVCB010000006.1, from coordinate 29,928 downwards.
TTACGCGTCAGAGGGTCCAGTGTTGCGAACAGTTGATTTTCGGCGTATGTACTTGCCGCAGTCAGCTGATTGAACAAGGTTGATTTCCCCGCATTTGTATAGCCAACCAGAACAACCTGGCATTGATTATTCATCATTCGTCGATCACGATAACGTTTACGATGCTGTACAACCGTTTTCAATTGATTACTGATATCCTTCATCCTGCTTCTGATATAGCGTCTGTCCGATTCCAGTTTTGTTTCCCCAGGTCCACGAGTCCCGATTCCGCCGCCCAGGCGTGAGAGCGACTCGCCCATGCCGCTCAGACGCGGCAGTAAGTACTGAAGCTGCGCTAGTTCAACTTGAAGTTTTCCCTCTCGTGAGCGTGCCCGTACGGCGAAGATGTCCAAAATAAGCTGAGTCCTGTCCAGGACTTTTGCATAGAGCAATGCACCGAGACGTCCCTGCTGTGACGGGGATAGCTCGCCATTAAAGATCACCGTTCCTGCACCTAATTCTTTTTCCAAAGCCTCAAGTTCTTGTAATTTACCACTTCCTATATAAGTGGCTGAGTCAATTTTTTGTCTTTTTTGAGTCACGACGGCAACAACTTGGCCACCAGCCGTTTTTCTTCAATGCTTCCAGCTCTTCAAGCGATGATTCAAAATGATCATCGGATTGAGAAAGGAGCTGACAAGCTACGAGTATCACGTTTTCCATAGGTACCTCTCTTTAATTCCAGGTCATGCTTCATCTGCATGAGACATAGCCGATTGTTCTTCTTCTGCCAGATCACAAGCCCGAAGTGTCAGAAGTGCGTCACGATCAAAGCTGTTTTCTCTGACGAGACGTACTGCTTGCTGACGGATCATCTTTTCAATAATATTACGGACGTAACGTCCATTACTGAAATGAGGTTCAAGGCTTGCGACCTTCTGCTGAAGCAAACGAAGTAATTTTTTTTGTGCCTCCGCGGTCATCGTATACTCACGATCACAGATCATCTGTTTCGCAATATCGAGCAATTCCATTCCGGAGTAATCAGGAAAAGACATAATCATCGGAAACCTTGAAGGGAGTCCGGGATTTATTTTTAAGAACTCCTCCATCTCGTCGGAATATCCCGCAAGTATCAAAATAAATTCGTCTTTATGATCTTCCATCTGCTTGACTAATGTGTCAATTGCTTCCTTACCAAAATCTTTTTCTCCACCACGTGACAGTGAATAAGCCTCATCAATGAAAAGGACACCACCAAGCGCCCTCTTGACGAGATCTCGCGTTTTTTGCGCAGTTTGCCCTATATATTCGCCAACTAGATCTGCGCGTTCCGCTTCAATTAAGTGACCCTTAGGCAGTATTTCCATTTCCCTGAACAAGTCACTCAAAAGGCGAGCAACAGTTGTTTTTCCTGTCCCCGGATTGCCTTTGAATAACATATGAAAGGATTGTTTTCGTACCTTCAACTGCGCTTCCTCACGTTTGCGATAAATATAAAGCCATGCATACAGTTCGCGTACCATATGTTTAATTTGATCCATACCAACCAAACGATCAAGCTTGGCTTCCAACTTCTCAAGCGGCTCATGAGTCACGCGCTCATCAATTGGAAACGGCGTGATTGTGTTTTTTTCTGTTTTTTGATTGAATACAACATTGATCTGACTTTTCTTCGTAAACGTATAGGCTTCTCGCATGATCCGATCACCTCGCTGTTCTTTGGATCGAGTACCCCGTGCATACCTGCGTTGTTATGTATACGCCGGTCGAAACGTGTCTGTGATAATTGCCCACTTTTCAAGTACCCATTAAAAGATGTGTGGACTGCTCTAGTTTATGATTGCCACACTCTATTCAGAATCGACGGATCCAAGATGCGCATTTCGGTGAACCGAATTTATTCCCTCCAAAAAAAGCCCCACGAAACAAAAGAAAGACAGCGCAACCGCTGCCCTTCCAGAATCTATTATGACTCGTCTTGACTGGTCCAATTCACAGGTTTTGAAGGAGTAAACGTGGAAATCGCATGTTTGAAAATTAATTGCTGCTTTCCTTCACTTTCCAAAAGCACCGTGAAATTATCGAAGCCCTTGACCTTACCTTTCAATTGAAAACCACTGACAAGAAAGACGGTCACAAACGTTCCTTCTTTTCGCAACTGATTGAGAAATGTATCCTGGATGTTAATTGACTGTTTCATTTTATTCCTCCTCTTTTCTCTCTAAATAAGACTATTTCGATTTAATGTAAAGATATCCTGCATCGAACTCTATTTTTATCTGATCTTTATCTCTGAGAAGGAATTTAATTGTCCAATCAGAAAGATCTACAACTAAGATTATATTTTAAATTTCCATCATTTGCAAAGATCGTTTCGAAAACAAAACAATATATGTGAGATTAGTTGACGATAGTCACTCATTCGCCTCGTTTTTCAAAATAAAGCTGTATATTTCTTCAGCTTTTGCAGAGAAATTATGCACAGCCTCGGTCATATCGAACCAGTGTACAGGCATTTGCCGTCTGAACCATGTCAGCTGCCGTTTCGCATAATGACGCGAATTTTTTTTCAATTGATTCACAGCTTCATCAAGTGGACACGTGTCATCGAAATAGGGGATAAATTCCTTATAGCCGATCGCTTGCATTGCCTGCGCTTTCCCTAGACCTCTTTCATATAATGATCTTGCTTCTTCAAGCAGTCCTTCATCCATCATTTGGTCAACGCGTGCGTCAATCCGCGCATACAGCGTCTCACGCTCCATCGTCAACCCGATGCACAGATGGGGATAAAGAGGCTGAACCGACTCATCCGGCGAATGATTGCTAAAAGGTTTCCCGGTTTCATGGTAAACTTCCAATGCCCGCATCATACGTACTAGATTATTCGGATGAATTCGTTCTGCAGCAATAGGGTCCACGCGTGCCAATTGATCAAACAGTTCTCTTCCGCCGCCTTCGCGTACAATCCGCGCCAACTCACGGCGATATTCCGGATTCGCCCCACTTGAAGCGAACTGATAATCAAAAAGCGCTGCCTTGATGTAGAACCCGGTACCGCCGACTAAGATCGGCATTTTCCCTTCAGATGAAATAGTGTCGATCATTCGCCGAGCGTCGCATTGATATTCCGCAGCTGTATACGCTTCATTTGGTTCGCGAATATCAATCAGGTGGTGCGGCACGCCTTCCGCTTCCTCATTTGTTACCTTCGCGGTACCAATATTCATGCCCCGGTAGACTTGAAATGCGTCACCGTTAATGATTTCACTGTGAAGGCGCTTAGCAAGTGCCACACTTAACTTTGTCTTACCGACAGCAGTCGGTCCCACAATGACAATCGTCGTTCTTTTCATAAAATAACTCCCAAATAAAATGTGGGTTCAGTATAACACAATTCGAACCACGCGTGCATTGGATCCAGTGATCACGAGGCCAATCGAATGACGTGAGTCGCTAAGATGCCCGACCTGCGAAAGATACGAATACCGCCTCGCTTATAGCAATAAGCGTTAACATATGATTCGGTTACGCGCAAAATGCGCACATGACGTTGACTAATCTTGCCGCTCCCCGCTGCCTGATAAATCAATTCGATAATATCGCCTCTTTTCATAAACGTCGCCTCCATGATTCCATTATAGCGAACGTGCGTTCTTTTGTGCAAACAAAATCTTTTGATCAATGAAAATGTCTGAACTAATCACTAGTACATAACTGTATGTCCGTTTTTACGATCATCCATTCATATTGGCAGCTTTATTTTTTCAGAAGCTGCGTGTCATACATGGTAAAATCACAGCGATAAATAAACAGATATTTCCCATCAATAATTAGCCCGGTCGAATTTGGTACTTCAGTCGAAAAATAAGAGACATGATTGCCTGCAAATGTGGCAATTGGTTTCCCAAGCTGTGAACGAATCAGAATTACTTTCGATCGTCCATCGAAATAATTGTGGTAGTTGTTAACGATTCGATTAACAAACGGCACACTGCGTTCTTGATTTTCAACCAGCACCTTTTGCGGTAATTTATTCATGACATCCTGTAAACCTTTTTCATACATAATCAATGTGCTGCCCACATGAACAACTTGCTTTCCTCCAATAGTAATAGCCAAAACTGACGATTCTTTTGTCGTCTCACCCTTTTCATTCGTGCGGTCAAATTTATTGTCTCGCGTTATTGATCCCGAGACCCCTTTTATTGTATCAATCGGTTGTCCGTCTGCGTCATAGGTTTGCATCGTAACATTGAGTCCCTTTAAACTTCCTTCAATTTGCGTTGTAAAAAAATCCAACACCTGACATCCGGATAGCACAACGACCGATATAACGAATAGTGCTGAAATCAATAGGATTTTAATTTTCTTTATCAATGAATCTCTCTCCTGCCTCTTGAGGGAATCTAGTAAGCTACTAAAATCATAGCGCGTGCATCACCTTTTGTCATCCGTCTCGAGACAGAGTTGAAAAAAATGTACAAAAAAAAGAGAGCCCTCTCAGGCTCAAGAAATGACACTATACGGTAAACAAAGAATAGCACGCCCCACTGAACAAAATCTGAACAAGAAAAAAAGACGCCGCAGCGCCTTAAAAAGGGGGAAGTTATTACTTTCATGTTTCTATCCTAGCTTAAGTTTCTTAAGAAACCCTTAATATATGTTGCGTTATCTATGATGTTTTCGTTTTCCTTTTGTAATCATGATGATGCGCTTGCTTTGACTCTTATTTAGCAATAAAAATAACATAGATCAGAAAAAGTACTGCTAAAATGACGATGATGGACATGCATCCGGATCTCCCGATAAAAACACGATCAAAATTATCGTTTTGCCGCTTATGATTAGGGTCATCCAATGGTACTATGCGCATCCTTTCTTAATATACTAGGCGAGTTGTTCCATCAATCAAAACAGTAATGACAAAATCTTCACTCACACCCTAGGAACTCCTGCAATTAATAGAAACGTAGTCCACAAGAGAATCAGCGTACAGATAATGATGCCGATCACCTTTGTAAATAAAGTCAGACTGCTTTCTTTCCTCGCTTTATTCAGCGCTCCAAGCAGAATGAGTGCAGCAATCGTCGTGACATACGTGATCCCTGCGCCAACCCAATACCAGAGCGGTCTTGGTCCCAAATAAGCCATCCCTTGAAACCCGCTGCTGAACGCAGCGCCAACAAACATAAGAAAAAATGCGATTAAATTAGGGTATTTCAGTTTTCCCATGGGTAATCTCCTCACCTACCAAGTCAATCTGCCTTGTCTATGAAATTTTAAGATCTTATTATCTATGCCGGTACATCACAGGCCACCTGCGCGCGTGGATAAAAATGGATAGGTCCGGAAGATCGACGTTGTAATCATACGAAACCGTTACTGAATCCAGCTTAAACAACCTAGGAAAAGATCAATCAACACCTTCAATCCTATCTTAACGACTAACTTTCGTGGGGGCAAATCACTCATACACCCTTCAGAAACCCCGTTACTGTACGCGTTTAAACATCTTTTCCATTTCGTAGGCGATGAATAAGATTATTTTAAGCCATTTCAATTCTTTTGAAAAGCTTGATATATAGGCATTCTTAAAATTTCTGTTTCAAGATGAATCAAGTGATTTCAAAAGAATGGGGGCAAAGGAGTGCTGAATAAATGAGTACAAAAAAAACTAAATGCTGCAGAAATTATGATTAATACCAATAATCAAAAACTTGTTGAATTAAGAAAATATGAAGCAAAGCATCATAACCATTTACCATCAGATGCCATATATTGGGCTGTCGTTCATGAAATTGAGCATATCGAAAAACAAAATCAGGAGTTGATCAGTTAAAATGTTCAATCGATTTTTAATTGATGCCATAATTGAAGTAATTGATGGAAAAATTTCTGATTTAAGAAAATACGAAGATGAGCACCAGAATGACTTAAACAACCGTGCCGTTTATTACGCAATTTGTCGTGATATTGATTGGCTTGAAAAAGTAAAAAAAGATCTGATTGATGCTTAAATAAGTTGATAGAGAGAGTATTGCAAGATGACCTAATATTTTCCCACTCCCAAGCGAGGGTGTGGGATTTTTTATTGTCGTTGACTAAAAATGGTTCATGAAAATCCTTGGGATTTCATGAACCATTATTAGTGTCTCTTTGTAACACTTATCAGTGATTAATATATTACACGATAATAATCGGTTGTTGTCATACCGGTCAAAACAAAGGTAGGAGCTAAAAAGAAATTTTATTTTTTATTCCCTGAAAAATCAAAATCCGCCTCAATAAGTTGAAATTCCTGGTTAATCCATTTTTGAACCAACCTGGTAAATGATAGATTCTCTGAATCCAGAATAGTCCTTAACTGATTTTGATTTTTTCTAGTAAGTGTTACGGATTTTCGCATATTTCCACTTATTATAGTGGTTGGCCGGACGGTGCTATTTGGCAATGGATGACTATTTCAAGTGGAAGGCACAGCACTCTAAAAAACAGTCTCAGGATTCATTCTAAAGTGTCTTCACTTTCACCTAGCTAACGACCTGTTCCAACTGAGATCAATTGACACACAAATTCGGACTTGACCGGTTTATGCGTTATAATGAGGCAAGATAGGTGGGATTTAGATATGAACAAATGGACAAAATCAGTAATGATTTCAGTACTTGCTGTAGCGAGCTTACTGACTATAACAGCATGCAATAAACCTAATACTTCCCATACAGCAACAACTAAAGTGGGCTACACGCCTTTAAAGACAGCTGGATCCACTCGTAACGTGGTTGCTACGGGTAAACACGCCCTTTATACGAAACCCGGCACGGTAAAAGGGGCTAAACTAGTGGCTTCCAAGAGCAAGATGGCAAAATTTGCTTCTTATACTCGTGCAGATGCTGATTATTACTATGGTCGTCTGAAGAACCACGCTTATAAGGGTTCAACTTATTATTTCCGTGCCTACGGTTATAAAGTCACCCACACCGGTTCCGTTTATTATCGTGTCGTGACGATGAATGGTAAATATCGGGGTTACATCTATGGGGGTAAAAAAGTAGGTTCATTTGCCGGCGGAGTTAAAAAAGCAACGACTACCCAACCCACAACAATTCCTGCTAACTTTATGAATTACGTCGGGGTTGCCATTCCAGGTACTGTTTGGAATCATGTTCCTTACACTCAATACAAGACTAAGAGCTTTGGTCAAGTAAACTCAACAATTCCAAGTCTGGCTAAATTTAAAGTCACTAAGGCTGTAAAAAGGACTCGGGAACAAGATATTTACTTCTACCTTAAATCTCAAAAGAGCTCAGTACCTTCAGGTTGGGTACGTTTCCGTTACGTTCGTTCTTACAGTGAAATTGAAGGCAATGAAGGCATTATTCACAATTGATGGCTCTAATGCGTCATGACAGGTCACTCATCAACTATCAACCTGCATTCCCCGTGAATTTATACCTATGATGGAATCGTCACCCCAAGTGCCTTGAACAGATGCATCTGGGTTTTGGTCATCTCACCAATGGATGGCTCATGAACCGCGTTGCCGGAATTGTTCAATGACATCCAATTCATCAAGAACTTCTTGAAGTGTGTACCGTTTGAAGAGGTCATGGTCGCTCGCTCATTGCTTTTTTTATGTATGATAAATAGAACAGGGCAATATATGGAATGGAACGACTGAATGAAGAATTTCGTCGCATGGGATGGGGTACTCATTCGCATTTTTCCAAACGTGAGTCAGTGACTCGCCTCATGGGCTCAGTCTTCATGGAGATCAATGAAAAGTGGCTGGCCGGACGCCGTTCAATCGGAGTATATCCAGAATCGATAATAAAAAAAGGTGCCTAAAATATAAGGTACCTTTTTTTATTACTCAAAAGTAATATTACTTGAAAATAACATGAACGCAAACCTATATTATTGTCAAACGGTTTCGACCGCGATATATATAATGTTTTTTCGACTGATACTTGGGAGAACAGCAATGGAAAAAGATAAAACAGTCTATTGCGATGGCACCCGCCATTTGACAAGAAGTGAACTTCAGAATCTGGTCGAACGTTCAGAAACTAGGCACAATGTTCTGAATGCTGCCCTCCAGAGCTTACTGATCATGTTAGCTCGGCTTTTTTGTTCATTTCATTTTTTAGTGCTTTTTAATGTAGACGCCGGTAAAGTCAACCCGCGGTCCGTAAACCGGATACTGTAATCCCTTGACATAGGGCTTCTGCATCCAAATCTGGCCGTCCTGTTCCAGCGGAATGATCCCCGTATCCTGAATCAGAATTTTTTCTGCTGCTTCCAGGTCATCCCAACGTTTGGTCTCATTGGCCTCATTTTCTGCTGAGGTAATCAGTTTATCATACGTTTTGTTTGACCAGGCTGACGAATTTTCCGGATGTCCGGTCGTGAACATATCCAGATAGGTCATCGGGTCCTGATAATCCGGTGCCCGGCTGGCGTATGAAAGATCAAATTTGAAGTCTGTCCGTAGTTTTAAGAAATTGGCAAAGGGCTGCTGATTGATCGTCACATGAACGCCTTTGAGTTTTTCGAACTGTGAAGCCAGATATTGATTGTAATTCTTCAGCTGATCGCCATCCGGCGTCAGGAAATTGAGATTGAGTGTTTTAATGTTCAATTCTCTTTTGGCCGTTGCCCAATCCTTTTGCGCCTGTGCCGTACTGCCCAGCGGATAACCATTTTCTGTCCCGGCACGGAAATCCTCCTCGTGAGGACCTCTGACGAAGAATTTCGGAACCACAAAGTTCGAAGGCAATAATGAGCCCTTCATCAGCTTTACGACAAATGAATATGCATGACGGTCGATCGATTCGCTGAGCGCTTTACGCAGGGCAGCATTTTTCAAATACTTATTTTTTTGATTCACATAAAGGAAACGGGTTGTCGAGGTCAGGCCGTAATAGAGCTGATCGGGAATCTTATTTTTGAGCTGTTTGGCCTGATCACCGGAGATACTTTCAATCATGTCGGTCTCCCCCGCCTTATACAGGTTCACCTGTGTCGCTTCTTCCTTGATGACACGAACAGTTATCTTCGTCAGATGAATTTTTTTGGCATTCCAATAACTGTTGTTCTTCACATACGTCCAGCCGCTACCTTTATTCCAGGCCTGCAGTTTAAACGGCCCATTATATAATAGATTTTTCGGACCCATGGCATACTTTTTGCCTTGCTTGGTAATAAAATCCTGGCGCTGCGGATAAAAGGCTGGCGTCGAAAGCAGACTTAGGAAGAACGGCGGTGCCGGTTTTGCAAAGGTGACCTGAACTTTATGGGTTCCAATCGCTTTGATACCGAGTTTTTTATACTTGCCATACAACGGATCTTTCGGATTTTCAATTTGTTCCGCGTTCTTGATTCCTGCCGAAGCATACAGGAAATTATAAGCGGGTTTGGCTTTCGGATCGTTTTCATGCTGCCAGCCATAGACAAAATCCTGCGCCGTTACCGGTTTTCCGTCCGACCACTTGATCCCTTTCCTGAGCGTAAACGTATACGTCCGTTTATCAGCGCTTGCTTTAGCGCTCTTCGCCAGATCCAGCTGCACTTCACCACTTGGAGCCCCGAGCTTATCCAGATGCATCCGCGTCAGACCGCTGTTCACCATCGCCAGTGTATTGGTTGACTGCGTGTCCGTCGCCTGCGTATAGTCCAGCGTCGGGATATCGGCAGTCGTCGTGACGCGAAGCACTTGCTTTGCCGCCAGACCGGTCTTCCCTGAAGAAGTTGAAGAGCCTGAGCCTGAAGAAGTTGAAGAAGTTGAAGAGCCTGAAGAGCCTGAAGAGCCTGAAGAGCCTGAAGAGCCTGAAGAGTCAGAAGAGCCACCTCCTGAGCAAGAAGAAAGGATCAGCACGGGGACAAGGACGAGCGGCGCCAGATACTTTGCCCATTTTGATCTCTTTTGCATATGTAATTCCCCCCAAACTTTAAATACGGGTATAAACGGCGATAGGCTGCTAAAAAAGCGAAAAGATCAAACGTCTGAATTTTGCAAATTTATCCGCGGTTTCGGCACTCAGCCGTTTCCGTTTAATTAGGCAGACATCATCCGTCAAACCTCGGGAATATTATACACCAATTTTCTGGAATGATGATAGAATAGATCTGTTATTCTATTTTCGCAAAAATATATATATAAATTATGGGATTCAATTACAATAAATAGATTTAGCATTTAATGGAGAACGATTGACAGAATCATGAATTCTAAACTACGATAAGAACAAAGAAAGGAGCAGATGATGCCCAGATTAATTTCTATTCAATTAAAAATGGCAACTACGAAATTTCATCTGCTGGGTTGGCTTATCCTCATTGTATGTTCACCCCTTGTGCAATTTTTAATAATCCGACAGGGATACCAATACTTTAAACCTGTCGAAGTCTTTCAAAATACAGTATCCGGTCTGATTGCGCTACTCAGGTTGGGTAAGCGCCATGCGCATTCTTTCTTATTTTGAGATTCAGTGAAATTGAAGGCAATGAAGGCACTATTGATAATCGACAGCTCTAACTCGTCATTACATGTCACTCATCAACGATCAAATAAAAAAAGTTACCTAATATTGGTAGTAGTATTATAGCAAATTATTTAGTACATGAATCCGCACTTTTCGTGCGTGACCCCCGCAACTATGATGCGCGATCACCCACGGCATTGCAGTACAGTAACACATTATTAAAACTAATTATTTTTTTTAGATCCATATAAAATAATTCCCCTTCCCCATACTTGATTTTGGTAACCTTTCCCTTTGCTGTCTCTATAATTGTGAAACCATGTTCACCAGCTTCGGCTACTTTCGCTTTGTTTTGCACACCATCGAGGACAAGCACTAGAATCTTATTTGACTCAATATTTTATGTCACCAATTTTCGATCTGAATTCAGTTCAATTTCCTTTTCTCGCATAGTTACCACTCCTCTCTGATTGCATTCATTGTCTGTTTACTTACCATCGTGGCTATCATTTCCATTCGTTTCATCCACGACCTCACAATCAAGCATTCAACCAGGACGTTCATAGATTCCAGTACTTCATTTGTTCATTACAGTTCGAACAGAAATATTCATCCATGATTTTCATCGACCCGGTCATAACCTCAGATATGGAAAATCTATGGTCAATTACATAAAACGTGGTGATAAGTGATAATGCCGGATCATTTATCTTGGTGGATACCGGTCGGCAACTATAACATAGACACAATCAGCGATTCATTAAGAGACTCAAAAAAGCACACAAAATAACCCTACAGTCGATTCACTCCATCTTCTGCACGGTTAAGAATAAAGCCATTGAATTAGAAATGTTGTCCTTTATAAGTTTTAAAACGTATCAATCGCTAAGACGGAGTCAAAATCTTTATGGATACAACCGCGAACTGTGATGCGCAAATCTATCAAGATCACGAACTCACTTGACAAGACTGGTTGTTCCCACCAAATACCGTGTCCAGTATCCGTACGATCACTAATGACGAAAGACTCATCGCACAATTTCTGCAGTATCCGACAGGGGGGAAATGGATTTGCCCCCCCTTAAAAACCCCGTCACTGCACACGTTTAAACATCTTTTCCATTTCGTAGGGCGTAAAGTGAACGAGAACTGGACGACCATGTGGGCAGGTGAACGGATCCTTGGCTTTACTGAGTGTGTCGAGCAACGCTTGGATCTCATCCTGGCGCAAATAATGATTGGCTTTGATCGAACGCTTGCAAGACATCATCATCGCAAGTTTCTCACGGAGTTTCTTGATCGACACTTTGCCCGTTTCAATTAATTGATGAACAAGATCATTAATCATTTCTTCTTCTTTGCCCTTCGGCATCCACGTTGGGCAGGAGCGGATGATCAGGCTGCGCGCACCGAACGCTTCAAAATTCAGACCGATGTCACGCAGATAATCTTGATATTCCATAACAGTCTCGTATTCAGACGCGCTGAATTCAAAGGTCATTGGGACGAGCAATTCCTGCACTTCGCGTGCTGTTTCACCGACTTTTTCACGAAAGTATTCATACTTGATCCGTTCTTGCGCTGCATGCTGATCAATAATATACAGGCCGTCCTCATTCTGAGCGAAAATATAGGTGCCGTGCATCTGCCCAATCGGATACAGTTTTGGCATCCGCTTCTTCGGTTCATCGGCGAGTTCGTCGTCCACAGGCTTTACCTCATTCACAACGGCTGATTCAGTTTGAAAAGCCGCCGCAATCTCATTAAAATCTGATTGAGCCGCGAAATGGTCGGCTTCCGGTTCACGCACGTGTTCCGAAAAAGCGGAACTGTTCGCTTCATCATCTTTCCATTCTTCTTTATTAGAAAGTTCCGGGCCGGTGACGGCAGCCGGAGAAAAGTCTAAGGCTTGCTGTTCATTCTTTGGTTTATCCGATGCCACATGAGGTTTTCCTGAAACAGAAGGAATCAGTCGTTCACGGTGAAAAGCTGCCCGAATCGTTTCGCTGATCAGTGCGCACAGTTCCTTTTCCTTGCTGATTCTTGCCTCCAGCTTAGCCGGATGAACGTTTACATCGACAAGCGATGGATCCATCTGGATATGGAGCACACAAATCGGATAACGCCCGATCATCATCAAGGTGTGGTAGCCATCCATGATACCGTTGAAAATCGGATAATTTTTGATAAAACGGTTATTGATGAAAATATAGACATACTGTCTGCCTGCTCTGGAAATCTGCGGATGCACCGCAAGGCCCTCAACCTTAAAATCGAGCGATTCGCCTGAAAAAGAAAAAGCGGCTTTTGCCGTGCGAACACCGTAAATGGCAGCTAGTACATGGCTCAGATTACCGCTGCCATTGGTCTGAAAGAGCATTTTCTGTTCGTGAGTTAAGCTAAAACGCACCTTTGGATAAGCGAGCGCCATACGGTTGACAACGTCGGTAATCTTTCCGAGCTCCGTATGTATACTCTTCAAATATTTCAATCGCGCCGGAGTATTGTAAAAAAGGCGTTCCACCTTTATTTCCGTGCCTTTCCTGCTTTGAGCGAGACCCGATGAGATCACATGACCGCCTTGCAAAACAAGATGCGTGCCGGGGTGTTCACCATCGGATGTGGACAATTCCAGATGCGATACCGCCGCGATACTGGGTAACGCTTCGCCGCGAAAGCCTAGTGTTGCAATATGAAAGAGGTCGGAATCCTCATGAATTTTACTCGTCGCATGCCGTTCAAAAGCTATTTTGCAATCTTCGGGAGCGAATCCGCGGCCGTCATCTGTAATTTTGATTGATTTCAATCCGCCCTCTTCTATGTCAATCAATACTGAGGACGCATCTGCGTCAATCGCATTTTCCACCAGTTCCTTGACAACCGATGCCGGACGTTCAACCACTTCTCCGGCGGCTATTTTATTCGCAAGTGTCTCACTGAGCCGTTTAATTACGCCCATGTGAATCTCCCCTTTCACATGCTTACTTCTTTAATGCTTTCTGCAGCTGATAGAGCTTATTCATCGCATCCATCGGATTCATCGTTAACAGTTCAATTTTACCCAACTCATGCAGCACTTTTCGTTCACGCTTACTGAGCGACGGTGCCATATCTTCTTGTTTCACGTCGGCAAAGAGTGCCAATTGCTCCGGCTCTTCTTCAACAGTCTCAGCTGCTGCAATTTCCTGATCAGCTTCCGCTTGAACCGTTGAAGCCGTGCTTTCCACCGATTCCGGAGACGATTGTTCAAGTCCCTGCAAAATCTCGTCCGCGCGATCGATCAAATTATCCGGCAGCCCGGCCAGCTTAGCGACATGAATGCCATAGCTTTTGTCTGCCTGACCATCAAGCACTTTATGAAGAAAAACAACCGTACCGTTTTCCTCCATCGCGCCAACATGAATATTTTTAAGCCGATCCAATTTCTCCTCGAGAAAGGTCAGCTCATGATAGTGTGTGGAGAAAAAAGTCTTGGCCGCAATATGATCATGAATGTACTCAACAATTGCCTGAGCAATCGCGATCCCGTCGTAAGTCGACGTTCCTCGGCCGATTTCATCAAGCAGAATCAGACTGTTCTGTGTAGCGTGACTAAGCGCGTAATTCGCCTCGTCCATTTCCACCATGAACGTACTTTGGCCGGATACAAGATCGTCAGCGGCTCCAATGCGCGTGAAGATTTGATCAAAAACCGGCAGTGTTGCTTGATCTGCCGGTACAAAGCATCCGATTTGAGCCATGATCGCTGTTAGTGCGGCTTGGCGCATGTAGGTACTTTTTCCACCCATGTTCGGGCCGGTAATCATTAAGAGATCACAAGTCTTGTCCATATTAAAATCGTTTGCAACGAAGGTTCCTCGGCGCATGACGCGTTCGATTACCGGATGCCTGCTGTTCTTAATCGACAATGTGCGATCGTTTGAAAACTGCGGGCGCACATAGCCGTTGCGATCGCTAACAGAGGCAAAGCTCTGCAGAACATCCAAGTTGCTGACCAGCCGCGCCAACTTCTGCAGACGTGCTGATTGTTCTTTTATTTTTAAACGGACATCGCCGAACAATTGAAATTCAAGACCGACGCGCTTTTCTTCCGCCTCTAAAATAACCCGTTCTTTTTCTTTCAGTTCCGGAGTGATGAATCGCTCTGCATTTGAAAGCGTCTGTCGGCGCTCATAGCGTCCCTCCGGAATCAGTTTCAAATTCGGCCGAGAAATCTCAATGTAGTAGCCGAATACTCGATTATAGCCGATTTTCAAAGACTTAATACCGGTTTCTTCGCGCTCCTTGGCTTCAAGTTCAGCAATCCAGCGTTTCCCATTTTTCGATGCGTCTCTATATTGATCGAGTGTCTCGTTATAGCCGGATTTAATCATTCCGCCGTCCGCTGTTGAGAAAGGCGGATCATCAACAACTGCCCCAGCAATCAATTCCCGAACTTCATCACACGGATCCATCTCTTGTTCATACACGGAAAGCGACGCTTCGCCAAGCTCCGCCAAGGTACGCTTGATTTCCGGAATCTGTTCCAGAGAACGCTTAAGCTGCACGACTTCACGTGGATTGACGTTGCCAAATGATACGCGACCGACCAAGCGTTCGAGATCATAAACATTGCCAAGCAGCGAACGCAGCGTCTCACGTTCCAATAGATGTTCCTTCAACGCTTCAGCGGCATCCATTCTTTTCTCAATTTTTTTCTGATTAAGCAGCGGTTTCTCGATCCATTGCTTCAGGCGCCTCCCACCCATCGCTGTCTTCACATCATCGAGCAGCCAAAGAAGTGATCCGTACGTTTTCTTCTCACGATTGGTGTGCGTCAATTCCAAATTGCGCCTGGAATGCTGATCAATCATCATGTATTCATTAATATGGTAGACATCCGCCGGCTGCAAATGGTCGAGCGAACGTTTCTGCGTGCTCAGCAAATAATTCAACAATCTGCCTAACGGACGGAGCAGCTTTTCTTGTTCGATCCCCTCAGTAATGCTTTTTAGTTGATCAGGTACTTGGTCTTCTTTGCTTTCTGAGAAAGTCGTATTCAGCCGTTCAACCAATTCCTCTTTTTTTGTTGGATCGAAATCCGGCGTGAGGACAAGTTCACGTACATCGTTCGCATCCATCTCTTGGATAACGCCGTCCCAAGTTGTGATCAACGTGACCCGAGTTTCACCGGTAGTCAAATCGCTCATGGCAAACCCATAGGAGCCATCGGAGGAAGCGTTCAGTGCGGCAAGATAATTATTCTTTTTCGGCTGCAGTGATTCATCCTCCATAATTGTCCCTGGAGTAATTAACTGGATCACTTCGCGGCGCACCATGCCCTTTGCCTGCTTTGGATCTTCCATCTGTTCGCATATTGCGATCTTGTAGCCTTTATCAATTAGTACCTTAATGTATTGTTTCGCCGCGTGATAAGGAATGCCGCACATCGGTATGTATTCATCCTTACCACCGTTCCGAGAGGTGAGCGCTATTTCAAGCTCCTTCGATGCCTTCTTCGCATCCTCAAAAAACATTTCATAGAAATCTCCAAGCCTGAAAAAGAGAAACGCATCTTGGTACTGCGCCTTAATCGCCAAATATTGATGAATCATAGGTGTATAGCTCATTGTCTTCCCACTCCACCTTGCCTATGTTTATATACAATTTATCATTCTATTATTATAGCACAGGGACATACCCGCTTGAGTCGATTCATGTAGTGTATCCCTTTCCAAGTTATCGATCATTTTTTCGGTTTGCATTTCAGAATAAATGATATAATAGACAAAATCGTAATTGAGAGGGACCTGATTCATGAATAAGAATTTAGAATCTTTAAAGAATAATGTCGGAACTGTACTCACCGGCAAGGATAAAATGGTTGAATTCATTTTTATCGCGATGATCTGCGAAGGCCACCTGCTCATGGAGGATGTTCCAGGTACCGGTAAAACAATGATGGCCAAAATCATAGCCAAATCGATAAAAGGCAAGTTTCGACGCGTGCAATTCACGCCGGATCTGCTTCCCTCCGACATTACCGGCATCCGATTTTTCAATCCGAAAACGCAGAATTTCGAACTGAAGATGGGACCGGTGATGACCAATATTCTTCTTGCCGATGAAATTAATCGCGCGACACCGCGCGCACAATCAAGCCTGCTCGAAGTTATGGAAGAACGCCAAGTGACGATTGAAGGCGAAACGTTCGCCATTGACAAACCGTTTCTCGTTATCGCCACACAGAACCCGATTGAATCCCAAGGCACATTTGCGCTTCCTGAAGCGCAAATGGATCGTTTTTTTATGCAGATTTCCTCCGGTTATCCAGATTTCAATGAAGAAAAGGAAATGCTTCGTCTCCATCGAATGGGAAATCCCCTTGAAAAAATTGAAGCAGTCATTGAACAAGAAACGATTGCCCACTTGCAAGAGCAAGTCAAAGCGGTAAAAATGAGCGAACCGGTCGAAGACTATCTGCTTCATATCGTTCGCGCAACACGCGCACATGACTGGGTGGCAAACGGTGTCAGTCCTCGAGGTACGTTAGCATTCATGCGAGGAGCCCAAGCCAAAGCTTTGATCCATGGTCGCGACTACGTGGTTCCTGAAGACGTAAAAGCCATGGCAGCACCCATTCTCGCTCACCGGCTTGTGCTGTCAATGGAAGGGGAATTGCACGCCACTAAGGAACGCGTTATTAATGCCGTGCTTGAGCATATCGATGTACCTGTTGAGGCAGGAGCGTCGCAGAAATGAAAGGATATGCAACCGGGTGGCAAACGCGTAATCAGTCACTCTTTTATTTATTCGGCTTCATTGTCTTTTTCATTGGCTTCATCAGGAATACATTTTTACTGGCACTAACAGGGTTAGTTTTTATTGCACTCGCCTTTGTGTCAAAATGGTATTTAGTACATATGATTCGCTCCTTGTCTATTGAAAATACGGATCGCAGTTTGCGCTTGTCCATTGGTGATACAGGCGATTTGATCATCACTTTTGTCAATCCATCAAAGCTGCCCTTCTTTTCATTAAAAGGCCGCATCGTATCCGACCCGATTGTTTCCTTTTCAAACGAAAGCAGTCACGTAAATGAATCAGAGTATCAATTTACCCTTACGTTGCCCGCTCAGAAAAAGATCCTTGTGCATTGTCCGGTAAAAGCGCTTGAACGTGGAACCGCACGCATGCGTTCGTTTGAATTGACCTGCTCAGATCCGCTTCATGTAGTTACCTGTTCCCTTCATTTTAATGAATTGTTGAAAAGCAGGCTCATCGTTTTTCCGCAACCTGAAGTTGTAAACCATCTGAAACTTGTCGCGCCACAGAATTTAGGCAGTCTTCCATCCGCGCGTTCGCTTTTTCAGGACTATACAGCGCCCGCTGGAATTCGCGATTACGCAACTTCTGATCCATTTAAGCAGATACACTGGATGGCTAGCGCGCGGTTAGGGCGACTTCAGACGAAAACATTTGAACATGTCTCGCAACAAAGCTGGACATTCCTTTTTCTCAATGCGTCAAGCCACATGAGTCATAAACGCTCTGAGGATCTTGAAAAACGCATCTCTGCGGCAGCATGGTTAACGCAGGATGCGCGAAAGCGTCATATTGAATTCTCGCTTTACTGTAATACAAAAACGATTGGAAGAAAGCTATTGGGACTCGATCCTGAAGAAGGCGGTGATCACTTAAGGCAAACATGGGAAATGCTTGCCTTCTTGCAGAAATGGCAAATCAAGACACCGATCCCGCAGGCGATGCGAATTATCGATCGCAAACTGAATCAGACGCGCATCCTGATTATTGCAGCTCTTGATCAACCGGAGCTCGCGTCTCCATTTCTTTCTAAATGGCTAAGAGATGGTCATATTATATTTAAACTGCATGTATCCGATCAGGGATGTGCATTGGAACGGATTGAGAAAGGAGCGATCATGGTTGACTAAATCAAAAGAAATTGTGTCGCTCGCTCTCTACTTTAGTTGCGAGTGGCTGTTCTGCTTTCTCGTCCTCCTTCCGATAATGGCGGGGCAATGGGCGTTACTGATCCCTTTTATCGTGCTCGCGCTTATTCACTGTTCCATGCTTCTTCTATTGAGACAGATGAAACATTCAAGTCTTGCCAGTTTTCTCCTTGTCGCCGTAGTTACCGGTTTGCTTGCATTATTTATTCTTGACCTGAGTTTCTTTGCCAGCGCACTATTAACAGCCATGCTTACCTATTTTTCGCTTAGAAATGATGAAGGCAAAAGTGCCGATAAACTTTGGCGATTCGTTCTGGTATTCTCGAGCATTGTTGTTATCTACGCGCTGTTTGCGCGGATTAACCATCCGAACGCCCTTTTTCTATTGCTGCTTGCTGAGCTTGCGGCGGCAATTGCGTGGATTAGTTTGAACAATGGGTTGGGCAACCGATGGCTATCTATCCTATCGACTTCCTTCATAACTGTAGCGGCGATTTTAACCTTAGTCGCAGGCATGTTAAAACCACTTGTCGCGGCGGTTTACGATTTTCTTTTTTATCTTATCATCCGTCCAATTACGTACGGTATTTCAACTGTACTTTTTGGTTGGCTAAATGGTTTTTCTAATAAACAAACCGGCAGAAGAATTCAACAAGCACTTCAAGGATCAAACACAAGCAAGCATCCGAGTCAAGGCCTGCCTCCCGATGGTCATCCACTGGTTAATTTTGGATTGCTCTTTGGACTATTGATTGCTGTTGTATTAGTTTTCATCGTTTTCCGGCAACTGCGGCGGATTAAAATAAGTAAGCACACCGCGCCTGCCATGACTACTGAGTTCAAAACCCGAGAAAACCTCCTTTTTGCCGATAAGGATCGTAAACGAAGTGTCAATCGCTTTTTTCCGCCGAAGCATCCTGTCCGGCGTGCCATTTACAAGCTTCAAAAGCTGGCATCAAAGCATAAATGCGGACGCGGCGCATCGGAAACATTGTCGGATTGGTTGAAGAGATTGAACCTGAGCGACAAGGATGTGTTAATGACCGCTTATGAAAAAGTTCGTTATGGTGGAAAAGAGCTCACTGAATCGGAACTCAACGCATTTCTTAAAACAGCTAAAAAAGCGGAACAGCAATTAAACAAGCCTGAACATCAGGAAAATGATGTAAAGAGCAGTGAAACATGATAGGATGAAATCATAAACTCGAAGGGATGAACATCCAAATATGTGATTGACGCATTTCTCGCCAAATTCATAACTAATTGAATAGGAGTGAATGCGTCATGAAAAACAGAGGATTTCAGTACCTCTGGATCGGACAGTCCCTTGCGAATCTCGGTGATGTTTTTTATATTGTCGGGTTGATGACATTTCTTTACGGGTTGACCGAATCGGCCATGTACATGGCATTGGTACCATTCATCAGTACGGTAGCTCGCTTTTTGAGTGCTTTAATGGCGCCACTTGTGATGGAATGGATGGGGCTCAAACGGAGTCTCGTGATCTCTCAAGCCTGCAAGACCTTACTTTTACTGGGTTTCTTTGGTCTTACCTTTTATTCACTGGACTCTGCACGTGTACCGATCGTATTCTTAGTGGTTGTCTTGGTCAGTTTTCTTGATGGATGGGCGACACCGGCAAGAGGCGCACTTGTGCCTGTGCTTGTCCCGGAAAAAAAGTTGATTGCAAAAAACAGTTTTCTTGCACTGATGGATCAAAGTATGACCATGAGCGGCTGGGCGCTCGGTGGCCTTTTCGCAGCTAAATGGGGAAGCACTTCTCTGATTGCTGTCACACTCATCCTTTACTGCACAGCGTCACTGTGTATGGGATTGATCCGTTCCCCAAAGAAAGATCTTAGGAAAAAGAGTCAAGGCGGCCAATCAAAATGGTCACTTTTGAAAAACGGTTGGCGAACCGTCTGGCAAACACCGGTATTGCGTATCATCTTTCTTACCGAATCCTTATGGTCGTTTGCCGATGTCGTATGGATTGCCGCGATCATATACGTTTTTGTTGATCAAGCATTACATGTGGACGCTTCTTGGTGGGGGTATATTAACTTTATCTTTTTTGTTGGGTTAATTCTAACTAGTTTTTATGGTATGCGTTGGAGCGCACATCTAAAAAAACACTCGGCACCTTTCGTAACAGTCGGAACACTTTTAGGATGTATTGTCACATTTTTATTCGGCATGAATTCATTACCTTGGGCAGCGCTCGTCCTTACCCTATTCTATGGGATTGCGTTTCAATTCCAATCTGTTATTTTTCTTACCATTGAACAGAAAACAGTATCTCCAAATCACCTCGCAAACGTTTTCGCTGCACAAGACGCGATACAATCTATTCTGTTTGGTATCGGCAGTTTGCTGCTGGGCTATTTGGCCGATACGCTCGGCGTCCGTTCCGTGTTTTATATTTCTGCCGCATTGCTGTTTCTCGCTTTTCTAGTTCTGTTCACTTCGAGAAAACACATCGTCTTCAAAAAATAATTCGCATCTCAAAAACCATGATCTGTCCAAAAGATCATGGTTTTTTACTGGGAATCTATGCAAAAAAAAGAAGAGGCGCGCTCTTCTTCTCAATCCTCTTCCTTGTCATCTTCAGTTAGAAACTCTGAATCCAGACCGTCCAATTCTTTATCTAGATCATCATCATCATCTGCAGCTTCAATCAAACCATCGTCATCCACTTGGACTTTAACTTTAGTCTCTCCAATCACTTCAACAAGAAACTCGCGCTCTACCTGAGCGACCACTTTGTTGCCGTTTGGCGAAATTTTCGCTTCCAAACAATTTGGTTCCTGCAGTGCTCGGCAAGTAACATCTACCTGGTCCGAAACAACTTGTTTGTCACGAAGTGTCAGCGGTACACGATCGCGATAATTTACGGTCTCGCATACAACTTCAGTTCTTGTGTTGTTGTTATAGGAATACCAAGTGTTAATGTCATACGTTCCTTCGACGATAACCGCATCCTTATGATAGTTGGTTTTATATTTATGATTAATGACCCAGCATCCAAGGATGTTCGATGGTTTATGCGTCGGTGTAACTGTGTGTGCGGATTGGCTGAATTTTTTGCCTTTCCCGCAAATGGCCTTTGTGATAATTTCCCTATATGCATTCTCTGCCAAAAGTCCAAACCTCCTTTACCTTCTTCATCTTCATGTTATGCAGGGCAAATGACACGTGTGAAACAAAAAGAAGGCGTAAGCAACAAAAAAAACTCCTATATTAGGAGTTTATGATTGGAACAGGTTCGTGAGTCTTCTGAATTCATGGACGGATATCAGAACGGGTCTTGTCATCGGTAACACGTTGCGACACAAGTTTCGTAAGCAGCTGCAAAAAATCATTGACATCTTCTTGAGACTGCCTAAATTCCTGGACAACAGGAATCGCGTCAAGTTCTGCTTGCAGCTGATTAATCACCGCTTCATTTTGATGATACGCTTCTGTTTTCCCGAAATGCTGCAGATTCACAGATTCCTTCTGATAGTGTTTGATTTGCTCAATTAATCGCTGAACTTTTTTATTTGCGCTAATTTTCGTTTCAGCTTGCTTATAAAAACGAATCTGGTCCGATTCGGATAATCGTTCTGCTATTTTTTCTGCCTGAGCAAGAATTTCTTCCTTTGAATAGTACTGCGTCATTGATTGAAAACCTCTGCTTCCTGCAATTCACCATCAAGCGACCACTTTTTGGTGTTCGTCACTTTAACTTTGACCAATTGTCCGATCAGAGATTTTGGGCCGCGAAAATTGACGACTTTATTGGTACGTGTATGACCGGAAAGAACCTCGGCATTTTTGCGGCTCTCACCTTCTACTAACACTTCCACGATTTTATCTTGATACTTGGTATTACTCTTTGCCGATAATTCATCCATCAGTTTATTTAAACGCTGCAACCGTTCCTTCTTCACTTCCATCGGAACATTGTCTGTCATGCGCGCTGCAGGAGTGCCTGCTCTTGGTGAATAGATGAACGTAAAGCCACCGTCGAATTGACATTCTCGTACAAGGGACATCGTCTCTTCAAACTGTTCATCCGTTTCGTTAGGAAAGCCCACAATAATGTCGGTCGTAAACGAAGCATTGGGAACCGTATCTTTAATCTTGTGAAAAAGACTGAGGTAGCGTTCCCGAGTGTATCCGCGGCCCATAATCTTTAGGATTTCAGAGCTTCCTGACTGAACCGGAAGGTGGATGTGTTCGCAAAGGTTGCCGCCCTTACCTAAGACTTCAATCAGATGATCGTCAAAATCTTTCGGATGACTTGTCGTAAAGCGAACGCGCGGAATACCAATCGTACGCATTTCATCCATTAGATTTCCTAGTCCGTAATTTTCCATGTTAGGCAGATCCTTACCATAAGCATTAACGTTCTGCCCGAGAAGCGTAATCTCTTTGTATCCTTTGCGGGCAAGATCACGCACCTCCTGAATAATCTCTTTCGGGTGACGGCTTCGCTCCTTGCCTCGTGTATAGGGAACAATGCAGTAGGTGCAGAACTTATCACAACCGTACATGATATTGACCCAGGCCTGAAAATGCCCCCTGCGGGATTGCGGGAGATTCTCGACAATGTCTCCTTCTTTCGACCAAACTTCAACAACCATTTCTTTACCGAACAAAGCTTCCTTTAAAAGCTGTGGCAGGCGATGAATATTGTGCGTACCGAAAATCAGATCGACTTGCGGGTGTTTGGCAAGGATCTTGTTTATAACAACTTCCTCCTGAGCCATGCATCCGCAAACGCCAAGAATTAATCCGGGCTTTTCCAGTTTCAACATTTTCAATGTACCGATATGTCCGAACACCTTGTTTTCTGCATTTTCACGGATGGCGCACGTATTGAGCAAAATCACATCGGCATCGATCGGCTCAGATGTCTCCTGATAGCCCATTTCTTCTAAGATACCGGCCATGACTTCCGTATCATGTTCATTCATCTGACAACCATACGTTTCAATCAGATACTTTTTACCTTTACCAACATGCTGCATATCTTCCGGAATACTAAAATCATTTATAATTTGTACCGCCTCTCTGCGACGCCTGCGTGCGTCTTTCAGAGAGGGCGGCTGAAAGTACTTCGAAAAATCAACTTTGCTGATTGTTTTATCAGCCACAGAGCAACCTCTCCTTCAAATCTCATCCCTAAATTATAGCAAACTCATTGATGTTATGAAAGAATGATCCATTGTTGGATGATAAAATCCCAAGAACATGATCACAGATCCACTAAACGAGTCAATATTATTAAACGTTCGTTTAATATAACCGTATATACCGCTAATTTCTTATAGTAATTTGTGTATAACATAATCAACATTTTGAAAAATGAATCGGAATTTATGCTATGATTTTGCAAATTAAACAAAGAATCATTTATCTTTAACATGGGGGCATTTAAGTCAAATGAATTTACTAAAACAAAATAGGAATTTTCGCTTCTTGTTCTCGGCACGCATGATCACGAATGTTGGTGACAGCATTTATTTTATTGCCGCAATGTGGCTTGTCTACCAGATGAGCGGATCATCATTCTACTCCGGACTCGCCGGCTTTCTTATCATGGTTCCACGAGCTTTGCAATTCGTCATTGGTCCAATTATCGACCGTTATTCAATCAAGCGATTAATTGTAGTCACTCAACTCGTTCAGGCTCTTCTTCTGATCACGATTCCTGCAGCTGCTTGGTTTAACATCCTCACCGTTCCACTCATTCTTACCGTCATGCCCATAGTATCGTTTTTTAATCAGTTTTCTTTCCCGGCAGAGAGCGCGCTTATTCCACACATATTAAATAAAGAACAGCGTGTTCAAGGTAATGGTTTAATGACGCTTGCCTATCAGGGAACCGAAGCAGTATTTCAGGCAATTGGCGGTGTCTTGGTTACGGTAATCGGAGCGATTTCACTGTTTAGTGCCGATATTGTTTCATTTTTAATTGCTATCGTGCTTTTCTCAATGCTCAAATTGCCTCAGGTTAATCAAACCCATACAAATCTATCTATTAAAGCGCAATGTACACGTTATTTCTCTGATTTGCGCGAAGGCTTCCATAGTGTTATTCATTCGTTAATAGGAAAAATGATGGTGGGTTCATTGATGACTAATTTTGCACTCGGTGCGTTGGTCGCGGTACTGCCGGCCTACTCAGACCAATTAGGCGGATCAAGCATGTATGGGTTGATGATGGCCGGAATGGCTATTGGTACATTAATCGGTGCGCTAATGGCGCGTAATTTTCAACGTAAGCCTATTGGCAAAATGCTTATGACCGGTTATTTTATTGGATTTCTTTTCTGGGTTGCGGCAGCAGTTGCACCATTTCCCGTTCTTACAGTCGTTTTATTTTCAGCAAGTTTGATTTTTCCCGGATGCAATAACGTCCTCAATTTTACACTCATTCAGAATGTGGTGCCACGAACCATGCTTGCTCGCGCCATGTCACTTGTGGCAAGTCTCGCAACCTGTATCATGCCGCTCGGATCGCTTGTCGGTGGTGCTCTTAGCTCTGTGTTCGGACCGAATATCATATTCATTGCCACAAGTTGCGGGTTTCTATTCTATGCCGTCTATGTTCTGCTCATGCCCGTACTGCGCACCTTGCCCTCTGCGGGTACCGTAAGACCGGAAAACTATGGATTCCAACAAGAAACAGAAACGATGAATGAACATGTTTGAAAAATGAAAGGTTTCAAAAACTGTGCATAGACATGATACGGCTGCATCTATTTATGTAATAAATGACTTCAATTATAAAACAGTAAAAAGAGCATTGCCTTTTGCAGGCTATGCTCTTTTTACTGTTTATTCATTCAATAGTTGTTCACCGATATGGCGAATGATATGGCTTCTCGTCACCAAGCCGATCACATGCCGCTCATCGTCAATAACCGGGATCCGTTTGATATGATCGTGAGAAAGCAGCTTCAAAACAGCATCTAATTCTTTATCCTTCTCTACTGTCCGCAAATTCTTTTTCTTCATCAAATCTCTCACTTGCCTAGTCAACAGATCTTTCAGTTTTTCTTTTGATAGATCAACACGGATCGCTGAAATCAGCGAATATAGATCATAAATGGTTTGTTGTTTCGGAGAAATCTCTCTTAATAGATCTCCGTCACTGATATAGCCGACAAGCTGATTTTGATCATTCACAACCGGAGCGCCACCAATCTTGTGATCAATCATGGTTTCAATCAATGTCTTGACCGTGTCGCTCTCGCGGACGGTCACAACATCTTTTAGCATCAATTGTTCAACAATCATAGAGATGCACCTCCTCGGAATCCTACAATCATGCCGTTCTCTCTTTAGTATACCATGATCATGTAACCGCTTATATAGTAAATTTACTGATCGGATTCATCTTTCTTCTTTCCGTTACCTCTGCCTGATTTTTTTAATGCATTACGCAGCAGAAATTCGATTTGCCCATTAACACTTCGAAACTCATCATCCGCCCATCTTTGAAGTTGGTCATAGACTTCCGGATCAATTCTGAGTAAAAAACTTTTTTTCTTTGCCATAATAGTACCTCTTTAATAGAATCTGTTCAAAAAGGAGGACAAAAAGAGCCGAGGTCAGGCAAATCGCCACGTCCTGTGGCATGCCTGACACTAGCTCGTCCTGAGCGTCGAAGATCAAGGAAGCGCAGTTTCGAGCATCAGAGCGTACTTTCACAGGATGTGATGACTTCAACGTTGTGCACAGGACGTGCACAACGTTGAAGTTCCCCTGCTGATACGTGAGGAGCGGAGAAACAAGCTGACACAGAACTTCCGCAGGATGCGGTGACTTCTGCGTTTTGCACAGGACGTGCATGCTGTTAGCAGAAGATCCTCATTGCCTTTTTCCCGGACTTTTTGAACACCCTCTAATAGAGGCTTCCTGTATTAATTACCGGTTGCATTCTCCACATTAGGTTGGCGAATGTATCCAGCGTCTCTCGTGTCCCAAAACAGGCATAGTCATCTTATCCAAGAATATAGTAATTTATGGGCGATCCTCATAAGGAGATGACAAGCGGAAATGGATGTATTAAAAGTTTCAGCAAGATCTGTACCTAACTCTGTTGCCGGTGCCCTTGCACATGCAATGAGGGAACAAAAAAAAGCAGAAATACAGGCGATCGGAGCAGGAGCGATCAATCAAGCGGTCAAAGCTGTTGCCATCGCCAGAGGCTTTGTCGCGCCAAGTGGCCTTGATCTAATTTGCATCCCGGCATTTACAGATATTACGATCGATGGCGAGGAGAGAACCGCAATAAAACTCATTGTTGAGCCGCGATGAGCTTTTGGCGATGCAAGAGCGTTTTTCCATACAAAAAGACATAAAAATGACAACAGTCATACTTTATGCCTTATAACAAACACGCATTAATGCGTAGCCTATTCATTATTGCCTCGCCTCAACCCGTGAGGCTTTTTTTGTCCTTAAAACCAATGTCAATCAAAGAACAAATGATCATCATTAATTAAAATACGATTGATCTTTGTCGCCTTACCTGTTTTTTCATCAATTTGAATGAGCACAGCACCAAGCTGACCCGGGCCATCCTCACTGTCGAAACGAACAGGCATGGAGGTCAGAAACCGTTTCGTCACGGATGCTCTTTGCACGCCGATAATCCCATTGTATGGGCCAGTCATACCGACGTCTGTGAGATAAGCAGTGCCTCGCGGAAGGATTCGTTCATCCGCAGTTGGCACATGTGTGTGTGTGCCAATGACCGCTGAAACACTGCCATCCAGGTACCAGCCTAATGCCAGTTTTTCACTTGTCGTTTCCGCATGTACATCAACAAAAATAATCGGCGTCTTTTGCCTTGCTTCATCGACAAGCTGACTCACGACACGAAACGGGTCATCAAGCGCTGGCAAGAACACACGCCCCTGTATGTTAATCACAGCTACCTGCGTATTGTGCGGCAGGGTAATATAGCGGATGCCTGTGCCCGGTGTACCTTCAGGAAAATTTGCAGGTCGAACAAGCTGTTTCGCATCTTCAATAAATTCAAAGATTTCACGATTATCCCAAGTATGATTTCCCATGGTGAGCATATCTGCTCCGGCTTCTAATAATTGCCTGTAGATTTTCCTGGTCAATCCTTTGCCATGTGCCGCATTCTCTGCGTTCACTATGGTTATCGTAGGCTGATACTTACTTTTCACTTTAGGCAAATAATCTTCAATCATTTGCCTTCCGGTACGTCCGTAAACGTCACCGACAAATAAAATTTTCATTGTACACGCTCTTTTCTAGTGCTTTTACCTCCGGGTATTAGAAGAAGCTGTCCCAAAAGGTTCATCACATTAAACTTATACTGTACCCCGATTATTCGCAAACAACTAGTTCGCCCCGCAAGAGTTTCGTATCTGCACGTTTGGGGTTCATAACTATACTTTTCTTGTCGTACAAAAAGGGTGTCTCAAAGTAAAAAACGAACCTTTGAAACACCCTTCTTTTTTATTTTGCGTACTCTACAGCTCGAGTTTCACGAATTACCGTTACTTTGATATTTCCCGGATAATCCAGTTCGTTCTCAATTTTCTTGGTAATTTCGCGGGCAAGCTGGAACGATTTTGCATCGTCTACGAGATCTGGTTGAACGATGATTCGAATTTCTCGTCCGGCTTGAATCGCATAGGATTTCTCGACACCTTCGAAAGATTCCGAGATCTCTTCCAATTTCTCCAAACGATGAATATACGTTTCAAGCGTTTCACGTCTCGCTCCCGGTCTAGCGGCAGATAATGCGTCTGCTGCTGCAACGAGAACCGAGATGACAGAAGTTGCGTCCGTATCTCCATGGTGTGAAGCGATACTGTTAATAACAACGGGATGTTCTTTGTACTTCGTTGCCAATTCAACACCAATTTCAACATGACTGCCTTCAACTTCATGGTCAATCGCCTTACCGATGTCATGCAGCAATCCGGCTCTTCTCGCCAGGTTTTCATCTTCACCCAGCTCGGCTGCCATCATACCTGACAAGAAAGCGACTTCCATAGAATGCTTTAACACATTCTGGCCGTAGCTTGTTCTGAAGTGGAGTCGTCCCAATATCTTGATCAGATCCGGATGCAGGCTATGAATCCCCACCTCAAAGGTGGTTTGTTCGCCATAGTCTCGAATCTTCTCGTCAACCTCATGGCGCGATTTTTCAACCATCTCTTCAATACGAGCCGGATGAATACGTCCGTCTTGAACAAGTTTTTCGAGAGCAATACGCGCAACCTCGCGCCTGATCGGATCAAATCCTGACAGAATAACCGCTTCCGGTGTATCATCGATGATTAGATCAATTCCGGTGAGCGTTTCAAGCGTTCGGATGTTCCGACCTTCACGTCCGATTATCCGTCCCTTCATCTCGTCATTCGGCAAATTAACAACAGAGACTGTGGTCTCAGTCACATGATCGGCAGCGCAACGCTGAATCGCAAGTGAAAGGATACTTTTCGCTTTCTTTTCCGCTTCTTCTTTCGCCTTTGCTTCGATATCCTTTGCGATCTGAGCAGCCTCGTGAATGGTTTCCTGCTTCACCTGGTTCAGGATCAATTCCTTCGCCTCATCATTGGTTAATCCGGAAATCCGTTCAAGTTCCGACTGCTGTTTTCGCAGCGATTCCTCCACTTTGCTTTCCATCTCTTCAATTTGTCTTCGTTTCTTGCTAAGAGTTTCCTCCCTTTTTTCCAAAGAACTTTCTTTATTATCAAGAGATTCACTTTTTCGATCGAGCAGATCCTCTTTCTGCAACAGACGATTCTCCTGCCTCTGGAGTTCGTTACGCCGTTCACGCGCTTCATTTTCCGTTTGGTTCCTAAGCGTATGAATTTCGTCCTTCGCTTCCAACAGCGTTTCCTTTTTCAAGGCTTCCGCATCCCGGTGGGCATCTTCAACAATTTGATGTGCCGCAGCTTCCGCAGAAGTTATTTTCGCCTCAGCAAATTTCTTTCGAATGTAATAGCCAACAAACAGACAAACTACAGAGATCAGTAGCGCAATGGAGATGATCACAACAGTAATAAATGTCATCATTTCACCTCCTTGCTTTTCCATATCGTCACCAGTAAAACAGATGCTTTTTACTTTTGAATGATGCTTAACAAAGAAACGATAGGTAAGAAGGGCATTTCGACTTGATATCCCTATTGCTCGTAAAAAACGAGTTGCTTGAAAGGAACATGGTAGCTTTAGTTACTCTCTTAATCGTCCTTTTAAGCATTTTCATGCGCAAAGTTTACATAATCAGGCAATCAATAACTTTGTAGTTACAAGTTCATTGTATAATTGCCTATTTGGGTTGTCAACCTTGTGCCATTGGATTGAAAGAATGTAAACTGATCTGCCAATTATTCTATACAGATTGTTGTGACCTTGCTGACCAATTGCATGATATGATCAAGCACGTGATGACAGTATTAAGAAAAACCGGGCAAAGAGCGACCGGTCTTTAATCTCCAGCCATGTGTGATGGTTTTGTA
>NZ_JBEVCB010000005.1:0-390984 GCF_040513385.1 Sporolactobacillus caesalpiniae | reverse complement strand
TACTTTCTTATCAGTGTTAGAAAAACCGAGTGAAAAACGCCCGGTCCTTACTTTCACAGGATGTGATGACTTTCGCGTTGCTTG
Source organism: Sporolactobacillus caesalpiniae (assembly GCF_040513385.1). Lineage (NCBI taxonomy): Bacteria > Bacillati > Bacillota > Bacilli > Caryophanales > Sporolactobacillaceae > Sporolactobacillus > Sporolactobacillus caesalpiniae. The sequence goes on along the minus strand of NZ_JBEVCB010000005.1, from coordinate 390,900 downwards.
CAGGACATATGCGTACTTAGCGAAGGATCCTTACATACGAAAGCTCCTTTACTCCAAATGCCATTTTGAATCATCAACCTTTTACCGGACAAACCTTTCTTTTCGTTAAGGTTTCCGGTCCTTCATTAAGTAACGAACGAGGAAAATAAGCGGAAATTTTCCGGTTATATACCTCCTGGCGCTTGTTTCACAGGTACATAAGGGTAATTTTTCCGCTTATGCAAAGCAAAATCCTTCATTTTCACGTTTTTCGATTCGATAAGCGGAACTTCTCCGTCTATTTAAGCGATTTTTTCATTTATTTTCTATTTAAGCGGAATTTTTCCGTTTATTTCTTAGGTTAGACGCTTATCTTATCTGATCGCCCAACCGAATCTCATGACCATATCGTCGTACCAACAAGCCAATACGTAAATAGGGGATTTTCTCTTTTCATTCATGCGGGCCATGGATGTTTCTCTATTTGTAAAAAAGCACCGAATAGCCGGTGCCCGGACGTGTTGAGATAAATCACGATCGACTATTTTTACCAATCTGTTCTCTTTTTTCTTCAAGCAAGGCGAACCGATCACGGTCAATGCTGCGGGAGCCGGGAACAGAACCGGTATCTGTATAATAGCCGTGAAAGTCCGACCCGCCGGTTTGGGCGAGGTGGAACTGTTCGGCTAACTGTATTGCTTTCTTCTCGTCTGCTGCGCCGTGGAGCGGGTGAAAAACTTCAATGCCCTCCAGACCGGCTTCGACAAATTCGGGAACGGCGGAGAAGTTGTCGAATTGGCCGGGATGAGCAAGAACCGGAACGCCGCCGGCTCTGCGAATTGCGTGAATCGCGTCGACGGCGTCAAGGTAGTGAACAGGCACAAAGGCAAGCCCAGGCAGAGTCTGATGATCTCCTCTGAAAAATAATTTTTTATAAAGCGGGCCATAAATGGAATCGGTATAGCCATTCAAAATGAGTGCGTGCATAATGTGCTGCTTATAGACACCTGTTCCGTTTTCTGCCAGCTTGGATACTTGCTCCCACGAAATGTGATAGCCCGCCTGAATCAGTTTCCGTGTCATGAGACGGGATGCGTTATGCCGTTCTTCACGCATTGGGCGGCAGAGCGCTTCAAGTGCCGGGTGTCCGGGCGTGACAAAGAGACCGAGAATATGCGCGCGTCGATTCCGTTTATAGTCATAGGCGGAAATTTCAATACCGGGAATGATGTCAATGCCCATTTTATCACCCAGAGCAAGTGCCTGTTCAAGACCGAGTGTTGTGTCATGGTCGGTAATTGCGAGCTTCTCGACGTGCTGCTTATGAGCGATTTTAAGTACATCCTCAATTGAGTACGAGTTGTCGGAACAGTTTGTATGGCAGTGCAAATCGATAATCATGGGTTCAACTCCGTTCTAAAGCTGATGCCGTGCTGCTGAAATCCGAGGTGTTCATAAAACGCATGTGCACCTTGTCGCTTCAAGTCGCTGGAAAGCATCAGTTTGTAGCAGCCTTGATCCGATGCGCGTTTCATGGCGTCCTGCATCATTGTGGTACCGATTCCGAAGCCCTGCGCATCAGGCGTAACGACGACATTTTCCACAATGGCGATTTTAAGGCCGCCATGGCCGAAATTATCGAGAATGATTAAAGAATAAGTGGCAAGAATCTCTTGCGCGGACCATGCGCAAAAGATTTTGTAGTAGGGGTATTGTTTTATTTTCCGAAACAGTGTTTGCGCATCTCTGTGGGACATTGAGCGCTCGCTATCAAGCTCCTGAAGCAGTTCAGCGTAAGTCGGAATGTCAGCGAAAGCAAGTTCTTGAATGGCCACGGTCACTTTTTCTGTGCCTCCTTCATTAATCCATCCTGAAGCTTATACGTACGGTCAACGACGGATTCCATAAAATCCAAGTCATGAAAGATACCGATTAATGTGGTTCCCGCAGCTTTTAATTCATGAATTCGTTCTTTGACCGTTTCTTTCGATGCTTGATCAAGAGATGCTGTCGGTTCATCAAGAAGCAGGAGGCGTGATCTTCTCACCATCGCGCGAGCGAGATTAAGACGTAACTTCTCACCGCCGCTGAACGTTTTCGGATAGGTATCCCACAGCTCTTCCCGCAAATTAAAGTGCGCCAGCATTTCTTTGGCACGCTTGCGTGCGGTCAATCCGTTTTCGCCCATCTCAAGCAATGACTCCATAACAAATTCCAGAGCGGTCATACGCGGCATGATGCTGAGAAATTGAGAGACGTAGCCGATTTCTTCTTTCCGCAGCGTAAGAATCGTGCGATCCGGTGCTTCAGCAAGATTAACCAGTCCATAATGGTCAGAGCTATACCGGATAAGTCCGCCGGTAGGCAAATAAGTGCGGTAGATGCACTTGATTATTGTTGACTTCCCGCTGCCGCTCTGGCCGGTGATGCCGATAAATTCGCCTTTATTCACAGTGAAGGAAATGTCGCGGCAGCCGGTAATTCGTTTTTCCCCAAACTGATGCATCAGAAATGTTTTTTCTAATTGATCGACCTGAATCAGTGCAGTCATCGTCTTTCCCTCCATTTACGAATGAGGCGGATAAAAGCTTGGGGATCGCATAGTTCCTCATAATGTTCTTCAAGCGTTTGCCGATCCCAATCCCACCAGTGGCTGTCTGTGATTTCCTTGATCAGTTCATTGCTGAATCGTTTCCGAATCGGTTGAGCAGGTACACCGGCGACAATTGTGTACGGAGGCACATCTTTGGTGACTACGGCGCCGGCGCCGATGACTGCGCCATTTCCAATCGTTACCCCGGCCATAATGGTTGCTGAATGTCCAATCCAAACATCATGACCGATCGTTACCCAATGGGCACGCCGCCAGTCGAAGACGCGTTGATCGTTCGCGCTTGCTAGCCCGTAGCGGACGCGGCGGTAGGTCAAATGATGCTGGGTGACGCGATCCATTGGATGGTTTCCCGGATTAATCCGGACATGTGACGCGATCGAACAAAATTTACCGATGGTTGCATAGATGATCGTCGCGTCACCGTCGGTATAGCTGTAATCGCCGAAGTCGGTATCTTCCATTCGGGTGTTTGGACCGATGTCCGTCCAGGTGCCGAGTTTGCTGTTGACGATGACTGCACTCAGCGAAATCGTCGATTGTTCGGATAATGTTCGTTCTGCCATAGGGCTCACCTTCCCTCGACAGTTTGCTGCGGCTGTGGTGTCAGGTAATGCATGCGGCAGACCTCTGAGCCGTCGACAAAGACGTGAGTGAGCTGGGGCCTGCTGGTTTCACTGACGCCGACAACAAGCAAATCGGCTTTCTTTCCTAATTCAATCGATCCGATCAACTGGTCCAGATGTAAGGCCTTAGCCGGATTGAGTGTCACCGTGTTAAATGCCTGGGACGCGTGCATTCCGAGCTCATAATGTAATGTAAAGGCGGCATGCAGGAGCGAAGCCGGATAATAATCCGAGCAGAAGATGTCGACAAGTCCTTCTTTGACGGCTTCATGGGCGGATAAGTTATTGCTGTGCGATTTTCCAAGCACGAGATTCGGTGCGCCCATTACGGTGAGCATTCCGAGTTGCCGCGCGTATCGCGCCGCTTCAATCGTAATCGGAAATTCGCTAATGCCTGCCTGCCAGCTGCGGACAATCTCAAGCTTTTCAATCGTGTCATCATCATGTGAAGCGACGGGCACACCATATGCGCTGGCTAATTGTGTCAGCTTCGCAATGCTTTGCGGGTCGAGCTTAGGCAGCTTTTTCGTTTCGTCAATAATTTGCTCTGCTTCTTGTTCAGAATAGTGGCGATGCTCGACCAAGAGGCGCCGCTGAACTTCTAAATCGCGATACTGTCCCTGACCAGGCGTATGATCAGTCAGGGACAACTGATCGATCTTGCCGTTTTGGATCAATGCGGAAACCGCATCCAGTGCATCGATGTTGGCAATCTCGTAACGCAGATGCGTTTTGTGGCGGATCAAGTGCGGGCCACCGGCTAAACGATTCAGCGCTTCAATCAGTGTATATACGGTCTCGTTTTCCCGGCCTTTGCGCACGGTATTCTGCTTCATTAAAGAAACCGCGTGGAAGATGGTTGTGATCCCCTCAGCAGCCAGTTTCTTTTCCAGTTCGGCAAAGGAGAGTTCAATGCTAAAGCGGCTTGTCGGACGCGGTTCAATTTCTACTTCAATCGCATCACTGTGCGAATCAATCAGACCGGGAATCAGCCATTTGCCGCCCGCATCAAGATCTTCATCTTCCACAGTGTCCGGTTCCCCTGGTTCAATTTGAGCGATTCGGTCCTCTTCAATGGAAACATAGCCGTTCTCAATGACTTGATCGGGTAATACGATTCTTGCATGATAGATTTTCATTTTGGCACCTCACAATAAAGAGTGGACGAGCAGCTGAGTATAGGCATGATGCGGATCTTCGAGAATCTGGTCGGTTAATCCGGCTTCGATGCAGCGTCCTTCTTTCATCACCATCGTTCGATCACAGAGCATACGGATGACACCGAGATCATGCGAGACAACAATCATGGCTGTTCGACTTTCTCGTTGGATGCGGCGGATCAGATCAAGGACGCGCGCTTGAACCGATAGATCAAGGCCGGTGGTCACTTCATCCAGCAGCAGAATGGGTGGATGATTAGCCAGTGCCTTGGAAATTTGCACGCGCTGCTGCATGCCGCCGCTGAAGTGGAGCGGGGCTTCATCCATTCTTGTGACTGGAATCTCAACATGATTAAGCAGCTCTTTGGCGCGCGTGCGTATCTCATGTACATTGAATGTTCCGGCGGCAATCAGCTTTTCGGCAATATTTCCGCCGCTTGAGAAGTGCATCCTCAGCCCGATCCACGGATTTTGGTAAACCATCCCCATTAAATGATTGCGAATATAGCGCTTTTGCTGAGAGGATTCACGGAAGATATTGGCCGCCCCATCCTGATAGGTGGCAATAGCCGCTGATCCATCAGTGACCGTATTGTCAAAATAAAGGCATTGGACAAGCGAACTTTTCCCCGATCCGCTTTCACCGACGATTCCAAGAATTTCCCCTTCATAGAGATCAAAGGAAATGTCATTGACTGCCCAGACCGTACCGCAGTGCGGACAATGATTGCTCCCTTCAGGCAGCTGTTCCGAATGGCTGCAGGCAGCGCAGCCTTTGCCGAACTGCTTCGTCAAGTGACGAACGCTGAGCAGCGGGCGGCTTTCATCATGAATCATGGTGTGTGCCTCTTTTCTTGTCTTTTTTGGCAGTTGCCGGTATCGGAACATTGGTAGAATTTCTGTCCGGTTGTTTCATCAAAAATCTCATCGAGGAAGGTATCACTGCTGCCGCATAGCCGGCAGGTACACCCATCGAAATGTTCGACTTCAAATGGAAAATCGTCAAAAGCGAGCGGTTCGACGTCTGTATAAGGCGGAATCGCATAGATTTTCTTCTCGCGGCCGGCGCCGAACAGAAACAGCCCATCTGCACGGTTCAGCTTAGGCAGATCATAGCGGGGAATGGGGCTTGGCGCGAAAATGTAGCGTTTGTGTGCGAGTGCCGGATAGTCGGCGCCGATGCTGATTTTCCCCCATTTGACAATGTCTTCATATAGGCGCAGCCAAATTCCACTGTAATCCATTTCTGCATGCAGCTGCTTTGTTTTACGCTCCTTGGCTTCAACCATTCGAAGCGGTTCCGGCAGCGGTACTTGAAAAATGAGGATTTGATCGGCACGAATCGGCACCTCAGGAACACGGTGGCGGGTCTGAATGAGCGTCGCACGCTCGGAATCGGTTGTGACCTCAGCCTCTGTGCAGGACTGAATCAACTTTTTGATGCTGACGGCATTAACGCTGTCGTCGTTTCCCTGGTCGATCACTTTAAGACAGTCTTGATCGCCGATCAGTGATAGAGTCAGCTGCAGCCCGCCGGTCCCCCAGCCTCGGCCAATGGGCATTTCTCTGGAGGCAAACGGTACTTGATAACCGGGAATGGCCACCGCCTTAAGCGTTGTGCGACGAATTTCTTTTTTTGATCCCTCATCAAGAAAGGCATAATTGTACGTCTGTTTCAAATGTGCCTGCATGGTTGTGTCACTCCTTTGGCGTCTCCGTTTTTTCAGACTCAGCTAGTTTCTGTGTTTGCCGCAAGACATCCAGTTTCGATTGGAAGGTGATATAATGCGGCAATTTTAAGTGAGACACGAATCCGTTCGCCTCAATGCTGTCGACATGGAGAAGAACGAATTCTTCATCTTGGGACGGCGTTTCGCTCTTTGTTTCAAGGCCTTGTTCGAGAATGGCCATGGCGATGGCTTTCGTCTCGTTTTGCCCGAAGGTCACCCCGTAGCCAAGCCTCAGCTTCACATCGCCCTGATCATCACGTTCAAAAGCATTGATGGTTTCGACCTCGGTCAGCATGAACTCACCAAGACAGAGACTTTCGCTGGAGTCAAACGGATAGGCAATGGTGACTTCCACATAGCCGACCCGCAATTCACCGACGGTCGGATGGTTGGTAGTATGGCCGCGCATGCTGCTGTAAGCCAGTGCGGTCATCGCACCGGTCTCTCCGCGAGCCAGAATTTGCAGCTTAGCGGATCTCGGGGCCGGGAAGGTCAGCTTGTCTCGTGTAATATCGAACAAGGCACCTGATGATTTTGGCGGAAACAGCAAGCCTTGTTCGCGAAGCAAACCGGCGACCTTTGGAAAGGAGAGCGGCTGATTTGTATCAAAGTCCGGTATTTGCTTTTTCAATAGATCCTGCAGAACACGTGCCTGTTCATCTTCAAGGGCAAAGTTAAGCAGACGGTGCGTATAATCCATGGTCGGACCGAGCATTTGACCGCCCGGAATATCTTTAAAAGCGGAAGAAATGCGGCGAATGACACGCATTTGACCCGGATCTATGATTTCTGATTCATAGTTTCGCTCAAGTGTGGATCGATACGCACGCATGAGAAAGGCGGCTTCGCAAAGATCACCTTCTGCCTGTTTAATGGCAAGTGCAGCATATTCTGGGGCGTAAAGACCGCCCTCGCTCATCACGCGATCGGTAAGATGACGTAATTGTTTTTCGATCTCAATGGTCTCTAGGCTGTGCGCTGCATCTTTGATTCGGTACCATTGGTTGATCCGGTCGGCTGCCTCGATGGCCTTTTGTCCGCCGGTTACCGCAACATATCCCATTTAGAAACCCCTTCTTTCGATGCGCGTTGTTCTCGGCAGCGCAGCGATCTGTCCCTCATCGTCGAATAAGACGAAATCACAGCCGGTCGGATAGTCACGATTGCGTTCGGAACGTAAGCGCAGCCACTCGATGTTCATGCCTTCTGCGGAAAGCAGGTGCCAGCCATTGATGCCCGGACCGCGCAGGATCATTGGCAGCGCCAAATCATCAGCTCCGGACAGCTTGCGAACGTGAAGGGCGATCGTTGCACTTTTTTCAGGTTCGCTCAGCGTGCCGATGCGGACGGATTGCATGATCGAATCGATTTCATCCATTTCCGGAGGCGAGTCGATGAACAAGTAATCAGCAGCGTCTGAAGCCGTATGACGGCTCCCAGTTGTCCATTCGATCGCGCGCTCTGCATCTTCAGCGTTTAAGTCCTGCGAATAGTAATAGAAGCTGACCTGTTGGTCCAGCAGTGTTTGTGCAAGCGCATAGGTACCGGGTGAACATGGACAGGTTTCCGGGACTCCGCGGAGAAGGTCGGCAATGTCATTGATCTTTCCCGGTCTTGCCATACTGTCAAGTAAACGTCGATACAGTTTTCGCGTGTCGTGAACGTGATGAAAGGTGTTAGCGTTTGTCATTGTATTCCTCCATCGTATCGAAATGGACTTGGGACTGAGCGTTGCGCGCGTATTCCAAAGCTTGCTGCTCTTGAATACGCTGTTCTTCCGCATGAAATTGGGATTCCCATTGATCGAGCACCGGCAGTCCTGCGTTATGTGCTGCGTCGATGACGGCCATACAATAGGCGCGTAGTGGTTGTCTTCCGATAACGATGCCGATTCCCAGCTGTCCATCAACGGATAGGGTACATTCGGTGACGAGTACTTCACCGAGATAAAAGGGTTGACCGGAGACGGAGTCCTTGGCTTTGGTCATGATCAGTGAGGTTTGCGGCTCGCGCTCCACCCGTACTCTCTGTTCCTGTTCGATTTTGTGCGCGATTTCTTCTAATAGAGGAAGCGAGCAAGCGCTCGTGATTCGGCTGAGGTGTTGTTTAGTCATTGTCACCATTGAAAGAGCCTCCCTTTCTTTTTCGCCTACAAGAGCACTGTAACTTATCGATAAGTACGAATCATGAATGTAGTGTAAAAAAAGTGTAAAGTGCCAAGAAGCCTCGACGGACAAACTAATAGAGCGGTGACATGAACGCATAAAGTGAATGCATGCTAGAAATTGATCAAACACCGGCACATATCCCCGCGCAGACGGGAGCGGCTGATTTCAAACGGTTGGCTAGCAACCGGATCATTGGCGATACTTTCGATCTCAAGAATGGGTACATTTTCCGGAATGCCCAGCCATTCCGTATCCTGCCGGCAGGAGCTAACTGCCTGGAGGACAGATTTTGTGCGTAAAGGTTTGATGGTAAAGTGATCGTCAAGCAGTTGATAGAGGGAATGAAAGTCCGTTAAAAAGGTTTCGAGTCCGGTGACACGGCGTGCCGCAAGAATGGTTTGGGTTAAAGAGATGGGCTGTCCTGAAGCATAGCGGATGATGTGCAGATCATAGACTTGATCACTTGAGCGCAGCTGCAAAGTTTGGCATTCCTTTTGATTCGGTTGCCTGATCTGCCAACCGAGCAATTTACCGTCAGCGTGCACATCCTGTTTTTGGAGATTTTCTGTGAAACGGGTTTGCTTGGTAAGCGGATAAGAAATTTCGCGAATGCGCTCCGAAACAAAAAACCCTTTTCCCTGATGAGGAAAAATCAGTCCGAGATGAACCAGTCGCGCGAGTGCAAAACGAATGACATGGTGATTGACCCCGAATTGCGCGCACAGCTCGCGTTCTGATGGCAGTTTATCACCACTTTTAAAGCCGCCGTTGTTAATTTGTTCGGTTAATTTTTGTGCAATATCTGTGTAAAGACCCTGATTTTTGTTCACCTGAGCGAGCGCTCCAATCCTTGATCGACATGGGCTGTCGCTTATTTGCCTAATCATAATTTATCGCCATATAAGGAAGAAAAGCAACGCTAGTTGTTGAATTTTCTAAATCTTTACAATTCATTAAACCTGGGTTAACTTTCTTTACGTTGTTTTGCATTACACTATGTAGGGACAAAGGAACTGAGAGGGGGGCGAAGCTGGTCTCTATGGATGTGCAGCATATTGAGATTGCCGACTACTTTATTCAGGCAATTAGTCAAGGGCTTTATCAAGAGGGAGATCGTATTCCTTCAGAAGCAGAATTGCAGGTTTTGTTTGGCGCGAGGCGGTCGGTTTTGCGTCGTGCAGTCGCACGGTTAGAAGAGACCGGATGGGTGACAACGCGGCAGGGCAAAGGGTCATTCGTCACATCGAGAAAGGTGCCGATCGACTATGAACTTTCATCGAGAACAGCGTTTTCCTCAATCATGAAGGAAAAAGGAATCGTTCCTCGTGCTGCACTTCTGCACTGGGAAAAGCGAGCAGCGAAACAGCGTGAGCAAGATCAGCTGGCGCTGAGCATTGATGAAACCGTTTATGCTTTAGAAATTTTAAGAAGCACAGGCGATGTGCCTTTGTCGATCACGACCACGGTGATGCCGGCTTACTTAGTCCCTGACTTAGAAGCCCATTTAACCGGATTCCATTCTCTGTATGCGTTGCTGTCACGGAATTACCAGCTGCAGCCGAGACGATTAAAATCTATCGTACGTGCGGCGCTTCCGGAACCGCGGGATGCACAGATTCTAAACATTGCCGACCATGCACCCATTCTGCAAATTGAAAGCTTCGTGACGCATCGCGGCGTGGATTTAATGGAATACAGCATGTCCAGAATCCGCGGTGATCTCAATAAGAGTTGTGTTACCTTTTGACTAACTGTCGATTCTCAAGACGATCTAGGATCCTTTGTTTACGAAGTATACGTACCGCTCACTGAAAATGATTTCGGAGGGAACAAAAAGTGAAAAAAGCAGTCATTGGTTTTCTTGTATTGGCACTCCTACTCTTAACTGCCGCATGCTCATCAAATGGAAGCGGGTCAGGAAGCAGCGAGAAAAAAACGATTACGGTAGTTTGGTATCCTAATGAATCCGGTGCGGATATGAAAGATGCTCGCCAAGCACTTGATAAAGTGATTGCCGATGCAACGGGTAAAAAGGTTGTTGACAAATTAACGACGGATTACAACATTGCTATTGAAGCAGTGGCCAGCGGCAATGCGGATATTGGCTTCTTAGCTGCGCAAGGTTACATTGAAGCACATAAGAAAAATTCCAAAGTTGTACCGTTGGTTGTCAACAGTGGCGCTTCAGGAACCTTGAAAGATGCAGTCTACTACAGCTGGTTGGCCGTCAATGCGAAAGATGCGGATAAATACAAAAACGGCAGCAGCTACTCGCTTGAGGGAATTAAAGGCAAGAGAATGTCTTTCGTATCCACGAGTTCCACTTCCGGATTTGTTGTACCGTCATCACGTATTATCGCAAATTTTAAATCGGACAATCTGACTCAGGATGATCTCCAAACCGGCGGCAAGTTCTTCAAACAAGTACTTTTCGGCCAATCTCACCAGGGATCAGCAGTTAATCTATTAAGCGGGAAAGTGGATGTCGCGGCTTTCTGCGATACTGAACTGGAACGCTATGTTGATGTTGCAAGCGGAGAATTTGATAAAGAAGGAACTACTTATAAAGTGAAGAGCGGCGCTGCCGAACCCTTTAATAATCTCGCAGGCAAAGAATTTACCGTGCTCTCTGTGACACCGGTACTGAATGCCCCGGTTGTTATGAATACAGAAACGTTAAGCAAAGCAGACCAGAAAAAGATTCTTGATACGCTTACCTCAGACAAGGTGGCTAATGACAAGGGAATATTCGCTCCTGAAGGCTCTAAAGGAATGTATGCGAAAACAAAGGATGAACGCTTCCTGAAAATCGAGGATTCTTGGTTTGATGAAATCAGAAAACTGACCGAATAAGACTTAGCGAACGAAAAATGAATCGAGGAGTTAGCTATGACGACGTTATTGCAGTTTAAAAATGTCTCCAAGCAGTATGGCAATTCTACTGTGGCGTTATCTGACGTTAACTTCTCCGTAAATGAGGGAGAGTTAGTTTCCATCATCGGTCCTTCGGGAGCGGGGAAATCAACTCTCCTTCGTTGCATCAATCGTTTGATTGATGCAACAAGCGGAGAAATTATTTTTGACGGTGCAGATATGCTGAAAATCAACAAAAAACATGATTTAAGAGCCTTGCGGACGAAAATCGGCATGATTTTTCAAAACTATAACCTAGTGGAACGGCTGAGTGTGTTTGAAAATGTTCTGCATGGACGACTCGGTTACAAATCGGCTTTGGTTGGCGCTCTTGGATTATATAACGAAAATGAAAAAAAGCAGGCAATCAAAATCATTCAATCATTGGGCCTGAATGAACAAGTCTATAAGCGCTGTGATCAACTGAGCGGCGGTCAAAAACAACGTGTCGGCATAGCGCGAGCGCTCGTACAGGAACCAAGAGTCCTGCTTGCAGATGAACCGATCGCTTCGCTTGATCCGAACTCCTCAAAAGTGATCATGGATCATCTGAAAAATATATGTACGACTCTTGGAATTACAGTTTTGGTGAATCTGCATCAGTTGGATGTTGCCTTGAATTATTCGGATCGAATCATCGGTATCAGTGGCGGTCGCGTTGTCTATGACGGTCTGCCTGCCAATCTGACCGATGAGGATATCCGGAGAATTTACGGTTCGGATCCCGAAGCATTGAACCTCATCATTCAAAAGCCGAAAGAAGTGGCGCAAAAAATATGAGATCCAACTTTCTGATGAAAAAACGCCTCTACTCTGGTGGTATTTTGCTGGTCCTCGTGTTGCTTGCTTTTGGTGCCGCGTCAATGACAGAATTCAGCTTAGCCAAATGCTTCAGCTCGATTCCTAAAGCCATTGTGTGGTCGCTCGGCAATTTTTATCCTGTAGCCGACTCATTTGCAAAGCTTCCGGATATTCTCGCAAAATTGCAGGAGACGCTGTTGATCTCCATTGCTTCTGCTTCTGTCGCGGCCATTATTGCACTTGTTTTCGCGTTGATTGGGTCACGAGTGACCAAAATCAACAATTTTCTTGCGGCATTGAGCCGGTTGATTGCGAATATTTTTCGAAATATTGACGTCAGTATATGGGCGCTTGTGCTGCTCTTTTCATTTGGTCAAAGCTCACTGACCGGCTATTTCGCCCTGTTTGTTGCTTCATTTGGTTTTCTGACTCGCGCATTCATGGAAACAATTGATGAAGTTGGCGCGGATACTGTTGAAGCGTTGCGAGCGACCGGTGCAAACTTTTTCTCAATCGTTTTTCAAGCGGTGATTCCGATGAGTGTTTCTCAGCTGATCAGTTGGGTGCTTTTCATGATTGAAACGAATATACGAGCTGCCACTTTGGTAGGGATTCTTACCGGATCAGGAATTGGTTTTGTTTTTGATCTGTACTATAAGAAAATGGACTATCATTCGGCAAGTCTGGTGGTTCTCTCAATTGTTCTATCCATTCTTTTGATTGAACAAATTTCGAATTATGTCAGGAGGGCGATGCTGTAATGGCAATGACTAAAACAGCCGGATCTGTACTGACTAACGGAGGGGTGCCTCCTTTTCAAGGAGGAGAGGGACGGATTAAGATACGGGTCCTTTCAAAAGCCAACATCGCGATCCGCCTGACCATGCTCACTCTTGCCATCCTTACCATCGTTGGGTTTGCAACCTTTAACTACCAGGGCGTCCATTTATTAAAGGGATTAATGAGTACATTGGCTAATTTCAAAACCATTTTTTTTCAACCGCAGTTTGCGCATTTCACTCTGTCTGAAGCCATCTATCAGTTGTTCATCACGCTGTCATTAGGAGTTCTGACCACCTTGATCGGGGCAATTATCGCGTTATTCCTTGGCATGCTGGCTGCAGAAAATCTGTCAAATAAAACAGTGTCCAATAGTATTAAAGGATTTGTTGCTGTTATTCGCGCAGTGCCAACTGTGCTTTGGGTGCTGATTTTCGCAGTATCCGCAGGGCTCGGCAGTGTAGCCGCAGTTATCGGGATGTCTTTTCACTCAATCAGCTATCTGACTAAAGCGTATTCAGAGTCGTTTGAAGAGTTGAATCAAGGAACGATCGAAGCGCTGGAAGGATGCGGCGCGAGCTGGTGGCAAATTGTTTGCCAAGCGGTACTGCCTTCATCGCTTACTTCTCTGATTTCCTGGACGTTTATTCGCTTCGAAATAAACTTCGGTGTCTCAGTGGCCATGGGCGCTGCCGCAGGTGCAGGCGGTATCGGTTACGACATGTTCATGGACAGCGCGTTCTATTATAATCTTCATGAAATGGGCGTTATTACGTATTTAATCCTGATCGTCGCCATGCTTCTCGAATTCATGTCTATAAAAATTAAAAATAAAGTCCGCGCGTGACTGTCTGTAGATTCATCTGTTCAGATTATGTATAGATCCATACATTAAAGTAAACTGTGGGTAAGGCAAATGCATTTACCCCCGAGATTGGGCCTTATAGGCTCATTTTTTTTACCTCATTTCCAGCCATAAATCAGATGAATCTGTTCAGATTATGAACAGATAGAACGATCAGACTGGTTTTGGGTAATTATATGATCTCTATCCCAGAATTTGGGCCCTGTGAAGGGCTCTTTTTTCACAAGTTAAGAAAGCATAAAAAAATTAAAGACTCAAGGAAACGAGTGAAACTAAGTCTTTGCCGTCGCCGGAGACTTGGCAAAGCCAAGCTTTCTAATAAATAAAAAAGGTATAGCGTTTTGCCTTGCCGGTACGACGATAAGGTCATAAGATTCGTTGGGCGATCAGATAAGCGCCCAATCTGAGAAATAAACGGAAAAATTCCGCTTAAATAGAAAATGAACGAAAAAATAGCTTAAATAGACGGAGAAATTTCGCTTATCGCACCAAAAAACGTGAAAATGGAGGGTTTTTCTGTGAATAAGCGGAAAAATTACCCTTATGTATCTGTGAACCAAGCGCCAGGATACATATAACCGGAAAATCTCCGCTTATTTTATTCCGCTGTAAGGAACCTTCGCTAACAATAGAAGAACTTTCGCTAAGTGTAAGGGATCTTTCGTATGTAAGGATCTTTCGCTAAGTACGCATACGTCCTGTATGCAACGCGAAAGTCATCACATCCTGTGAAAGTACGTCCTGTAGGCAACGCGAAAGTCACCGCATCATGCGGAAGTAAGGACCGGGCTGTGCCCGATTTTTCTTACAAGTAAAGAAAGTTTATTATTTTGCACGTTTTCAAACCAATAGACCAGTGTCTTGGCCGAGAATCAAAGCGGAGGTACGAGACGCCTGCGGGATTAGCGTGCCAGCGAGACCCCGCAGATTTCTGCCTGTTTGAGGAGGCTCGCGGTGCGCCCGCGGCAAGCGAGTAACCGAAGCGACGATTCAGCACTGAAAAGACACAAAACCATCACACATGGCTGGAGATTAAGGACCGGGCTGTGCCCGATTTTTCTAATGCTTGTTTTTTCGTACTGCTTTCTGAATAGAAGTCAAGGCACCGCAACCTGAAGAGCCAAACGATAAATTAAATCTATTGTATAACGATAAATTATTATCATGAAAATATATTTGATTTTTGTATAGCCATAACTGATTATTTTTTATTATAATAACTGTGAGTATTATCAGAAGAGTCATAACTAAGAACGTTGAAACACTAGGTTGCACATGTAGGACGAGCCATCGGCTTGGCATCAGAAGATTTTTGAATGGGGGAGGATCCATTGATGAAAAAATTGGAGCAGTATCATTTTTCAAAACGTTTTGACGGTGTGCCGCTGATCGGATCAGCTTTCGCCGGTGAACATCCGGGGTTGATTCCGTTGGCATTTGGTTTTCCGTACCCCAACTCTTTTTCAATTGACGGGCTGGCAGAAGCCGCTGTAAAAGCGCTGAAATCCGAGGGAACAGAAGCACTCCAATATTCCGGCGGACCAGGTCAGAAAAGGATTCTGGAATGGATCAGCGAGCGATCAAAGCTTCGGTCTATCCAAGTTGATACGGATCAAATTATGGTGACATCCGGTTCCAACCAAGGCATTGATTTGGTGGCTCGGACGTTGACTGATCCCGGGGATTCGGTATGGGTCGAAGCACCGGTGTACTTCGGTGCGTTACGTGCATTCTATTTGGCGCAAAATGAGCTTACCGCTTTTCCTGTTGATGAGGCGGGACTGCGTGTCGACCTCATTGAAGAGGCGTTAATTGAGGCTTCCGAGGGTAAACGTCCGATGCCGAAATTTATCTATGTGCTGCCGAACTACCACAATCCGGCAGGAATTAGTCTTTCCGTTGAACGACGCAAGAAGCTGGCGGAGCTTGCCTACACGTACAATTTCTACATCATCGAAGACGACGCTTATGTGGAATTGAACTTTGACGGCGAGTTCTTGCCGTCTATCTATTCGTTCGGTCCGGAGCGGGTGATTTATATGAGTACGTTCTCGAAAATTGTCGCACCCGGTATCCGAATGGCTTGGATAATCAGCGATCCGGAAGTGCTCAACCGGATTAAAATCGTGAAGACAGAAGGACTGACCAGCGTCCTGATGCAGGAAGTAGTCAGCTGTTTCCTTGAAAAGGTGGATTTCGCAGAACATTTGAAACCGCTTGTTGCAGGCTATCGAATGCGTCGCGATGCAATGGTAGAAGCGATCAACGACTTTTTTGGCGACGAGGTATCCTTTGAAAAGCCGGAAGGCGGGTTCTTTCTGTGGCTGACATTCCCGGAGGAAATTGATACTACCCGACTGCTGCATGACGCAGTTGAAGCCGGTGTCAGCTTTGTCGACGGCAAATCCTTTTACTTGGATGGAAAACCGACAAATAATTTGCGACTTGCTTTCAGTTTCTGTGATGAAGCGCAGATTCGTGAGGCAATTCAAACGTTGGCCAAGGTTTACCAAAAGCAGAAGCGTAGCGTTTGTTAATTCAAAGGACTGCACGCATCCTATAGGCTGTTGTCACGAGAAACGCCACTCATCATATCTTAAAAGAGATGGAAGCTATTGATGAGGGGGCGGGTTCTTTATGTATGGTCATGATCCTGCGGACAGAAACATGAATCAGTATCCGAATGGGTATCGGCAGAGGATTACGGCGCAGCAGGCAGCGGAAATTGCTGTTGCCAGAGTTCCGGGCCAGATTATCCATGTCGATCTTGAACTCGATAATCATTTATTAAAGTATGAAGTGTATGTGCTGACTGACCAAGGTATTGTTTATGAAGTGGAGATTGCGTCAAGGGACGGGCGGATACTAAGCGTTGAAGTGGAAGACTAAAAAGGTAATTAGGAAACTTGGCTTTGCAAGCCTTGAAAAGAACGAAGCCAGCATAAAAAAGATGCCGACCCGGTAAAGGGTCGACATCTTTTTTCATTGCCCAATTTCACTTGATATGCGCCTGGTTTGCAGTGCCGACGGTTTGCTTAAGTGAACGTATCTTCTCAAGTTTTGCCTGATGGTTATCTGAGAACAGTTCCACGCAGGAACCGGCGAGAATGAGCAGAATTCCCGACAGAACATTTAGCGTGATTGCTTCTCTCAGAATGAATAAGGCGAGAATCGGTGCCAATGCCGGCTTAATGAAGAAGACCAGCGAAGCAGTCGACGCAGATGTTGCCTCCATTGCGAGAAAGTAAAAGCTGAAGCCGAGTCCGGTGACAAATACACCGAGATAGATCAAGGCCGGCACCGTGTTCCATGAAATGCCCTGCAATACCGGAATATTGCCGAATTGACCAAGACCAACGCTTTGCAGCCAATGAGCGACAAAACCAATCTTGGTAATCAACATCAATACTAACAACTCGGCACTGCCGGTCAGAAAGCTGAAACTGCTCTGAACGACACCATCAAAACCATAGGTCAAGCTTCCTTTTCGGCCGATAATCCCGTACAGAGCAAAAGTAATCGCGGCAAGAAGTGAAAGCGTGATGCCGGTAACATTCGTCAGATTTTCAGGATTGACAATGCAAATCATGCCGATCAGGCTTATCACAAGTGACAAGAGCGACAGTTTCGTCAACTTCTCTTTCAGAAAGAAATGCGCGAACGGAATGACAAATACTGCGTTGCAGCTAAACAAGATAGCGACCGTTGACGCTTTTGAATAAACAATCGCCATTTGAAAAAATGTCATACTGACCACGACGCACATAAACCCTGAGAAGAGAAAGTAGCGTATCTTGCTTTTATCAAGCGTAAATCCGCTTCCTTTCAAGTGCCGAAGAGCAAGCGGTGAAAGAATAATCGATCCGATTAAAAATCTCAGAAAGTTCAATTGCATTGGGTTAAAGTCCGTTGCCACCAGCTTGATGGCAATTTCCATCGTACTAAAGAAGAGTGTGGAAAAAGCAATAAAAATGAGACCTTTTTTCATGATAAAACCTCGATTTCTCACCGTATTTTTAAGGTGATCTGATCGCTTTACTAAGAGCCGCGAAAGACCGGCGTGAGCCACATACAATGAAAACGTTACCAACTAATACTTGCCACGTCTATTTCATCATCTACTAATATAACGCAGATATTAGAAAATGGTAAGTAGTTATCGTAAAATTGGACACTTGGAAAGCAATGGATTTCCTTAAAGAAAATTAGAGCCGAGCTGCATTATTTTGCACGCTTCTTAGCGGAACCTGTGGTAAAATAAGGGTAGCAGGGAATGTTCAAAGGATGTCATCATGAAGGTATAAATCATGGAACATCATTGAAAAACAGAGCTCGTGGTGATACGCTCTTTCGGAACAGACCTGTGCCTAAATGTGAGAAGGCGGTGATTTGATATGTTGTTCTCAAAAATTCTGGTATCCTACGATGATTCGGACTTGTCAAAGAAAGCGCTTCAAAAAGCGATTGATTTGGCACGGATCGACGAAAATACGGAACTTGACGTACTGAATGTGGTGACGGTGCCAACAAATCAGTTCATTGTCGGTGATGTCTATCGCGAAGTTCGCGAATCAACACTTAAGTACGGGCATGAAGTGGTTAAACGAACTGATAAAGTTCTTGATGAACTTCCGAACGCCACGCATACATTTGTTAAAGAAGGTCAACCAGTACGGACAATTCTTGACTTTGCAAGCCAAAATGGCTATGATCTCATCATCATTGGCAGTAGAGGATTGAGCGGGGTCAAAGAATTTCTTGGCAGTGTCAGCCATGGCGTTGTTCAGCGTTCAAAGATTCCTGTATTGATCATCAAGTAACAGGGTACAATGGTTTTAAAAACGAACGAAGCATCTTATCGAGAAGGCGCTCTCTTCTAAGAACAATGAGGGGGCGCCTTTTTCTGTCGCGTATTAATATCAAATTTTAAAGGATGGTTGTCGGTCATGTCTGAGGCAGAAGTGATTAAACGAAGCAAGCACGCGGTAACGCATTCCCTGCTGACAAAAGATTTACGGAAAATCGGGTTAGAGGAGGGGATGACTGTTATTGTGCATGCTTCATTAAGCCGGATCGGTTGGGTTTGCGGCGGGCCATCTACGCTTATCATGGCACTTCAGGATGTGCTGACTCAGGCAGGAACGTTAGTGATGCCGGCGCATAGTGCGGACGTGTCAGACCCGGCAGACTGGGAGAATCCTCCGGTGCCGCAAACATGGCTGCGTGATATCTATCATGAGATGCCGGCATTTGATCCACGCCGGACACCGACATGCGGGATGGGGCGAACGGCTGAGATTTTTCGCTCGTTTCCGGATGTACGGCGCAGTAATCATCCGATTTACTCTTTTTGCGCGTGGGGAAATGGACGGGACGCGCTGCTGGCCCATCATTCGCTCGACAACGGATTGGGAAAAAAATCGCCTCTTGGAAAAATTTACGAACAGCACGGCTATGTTCTGCTTCTTGGCGTCGGTTATGGAAACAACACGTCGATGCATCTAGGTGAATACCTGTCCGGCAAGCTCGAGATCGTCAAAAGATCAAGTCCGGTTCGAGTAAAGGGAAGAAGACAGTGGGTCACCTATCAAGATGGAGATTACCATGAGGAGAACTTTGAAACGATTGGTAAAGCGTTCGAAGCAAGCAGTCCTGGGGCGGCTGAACTGCGTGCCAGACATGTCGGTCAGGCACCTGCCATCCTGCTTTCGCAACGTGCGATTGTCGACTTCACGGCAGATTATTTAAAGGAAAATTATAGATAAAGCGGATATCCGTTTTACTTTTTACACTAACTTAAAAAAAGCGTTATGCTGGCTCAATATAGACGCCTTATTCTTAAGGTATCAAAAGAGTAACCACTGAGGGGATGAAAATCATGGGTGTTAATCAATCAAATGATTTTTCACAAAACGAAGTGTCTGTTAAGTTAAATCGAAAATTGCTGCTGACTAATATTATTCTGACTATATCCATAATCATCAACGTGAAGCTTTTCATTGGCTGATGGTCGATATGCTTTGATTGCTTTTATATAGGTCGCCAACTGAAGCGCGCGGCGTTTACTGCCGATGCAGTTCGCTAAATCCATTTTCAAAGATCCGAGTTTTGGA
This sequence comes from Sporolactobacillus caesalpiniae, assembly GCF_040513385.1. Taxonomy (NCBI): domain Bacteria; kingdom Bacillati; phylum Bacillota; class Bacilli; order Caryophanales; family Sporolactobacillaceae; genus Sporolactobacillus; species Sporolactobacillus caesalpiniae. The sequence goes on along the minus strand of NZ_JBEVCB010000005.1, from coordinate 371,154 downwards.
TCTCTTTTTTTTTGCCACGATAATGAAATCACAACGTGTTTCGAATAAACTATATATGTACATGCTATAAATCGACATGTTTCTACCTCGAAGATCATTTCAAAAGGTTTATCAATTCAAAAATAAAAATAAATGGAGTAATAAATGAACTATAAAAAGGTATATGCCGCAGGAACAATGGCGGCTTTATTAAGTTTATCTGCTTGCGCGCAATGGCCATGGACGGATCAATCAAAACATATGCCGACGCAGCAACCAAAGAAGTCCACATCCCAGAGTAACAAGCCAAAAGCAAACGGTAATTCTTCTTCGTCTGAGAAAACCGTGTCTGCGATGAATCAAAGGGGTATCCATGTGGTTGCCGATCCGTCAAATACGCTTGTCTTAGTTAATAAGTACTTTAAATTGCCGGATGATTACGTTCCAAAGGATCTAGTTGATCTGAATGTCCCGTATATTTTCTCAGGACAGTCGGAAAAGAAGAAGATGCAATCGGTTGCTGCAAAACCGCTCAGAGAAATGTTTACTGCCGCAAAGCGCGATGGCATTCAACTTGCCGGCGTGTCCGCATACCGTTCGCATAAAACGCAGGTTGCGCTGTTTAATTATTATGTCCAGAGAGATGGTGAGAAAAAGGCGCTGGACTACAGTGCGCGACCGGGTACAAGTGAGCATGAGACCGGCCTTGCGATCGACGTCTCCGGAAGAAATGGGAACTATGCGGCGACACAGGAATTTGGCAAGACACCCGAAGCTAAGTGGCTTGCACGGCACGCGCAGGATTTCGGCTTCATTGTCCGCTATCCGGAGGGCAAAGAGTCGGTAACAGGATATGAGTATGAGGCGTGGCATCTTCGCTATGTAGGCCTACCCACATCGCAAAAGATGGCGGCAGCGAATCAAACGCTAGAGGAATACGTGAAGGCTGTTCCGGTCAGTGAATGACTTGGTAACGATTCACGCTCATTGAATCCTGCGCTAGGGATAATCTATAGATGTCCGGATCAAATGGACAAAACCTTTACGGTGGTGGACAAAATGAAACAAAGAAACGGACTAATGCCGCTGATCGCATCAATCGGTATCGGAGCAGCATGTTATCAGATGATGAAGCATAATCGGGCCGGACATGCAATTAAAGGCCGGATGGACAAAATGATGCATCAGAAACAAGTGTTTCCTGAGAACAGCTGACTTAGGGAAAAAAGGAATCCAAGTAAGATTTGGGTTCCTTTTTTCTAGTCAAGTACAGAAATGGTGTATTCGAAAATTGACTCGATACAGGTATGCGGAAAAAAAGGTGATGCGCGGCCGTTTGAGCCATGTTATTTTTACAGACGAATATTCTGAATAAAAAGGTTTCTTGTTTTCGCTTTACAAGGCTTGTCATTCTGTATATAATAAAAAACGTCGATTGCGACGGATAGCATGGCCCGTTCGTCAAGCGGTTAAGACACCACCCTTTCACGGTGGGTTCATGGGTTCGAATCCCGTACGGGTCACTTTGGAGGATTAGCTCAGCTGGGAGAGCGTCTGCCTTACAAGCAGAGGGTCATAGGTTCGAGCCCTATATCCTCCACTCCGCCGGTCTAGCTCAATTGGTAGAGCAACTGACTTGTAATCAGTAGGTTGGGGGTTCAAGTCCTCTGACCGGCACCATAAAGTTTACGTTTTTATTTCTGGAGGGATAGCGAAGAGGCTAAACGCGACGGACTGTAAATCCGTTCCCTTAGGGTTCGAAGGTTCGAAACCTTCTCCCTCCACCACTTATATATTTTATATGTGGGCCATTAGCTCAGTTGGTAGAGCATCTGACTCTTAATCAGAGGGTCGAAGGTTCGAACCCTTCATGGCCCATTATTTTTTTCTTTATTTTAGCTTTGCGGGTGTGGCGGAATTGGCAGACGCGCTAGATTCAGGTTCTAGTGCCCTTTACGGGGCGTGGAGGTTCAAGTCCTCTCATCCGCATTTCACTATTATGTATTCTATGAATTAAAATGGGCAACACTTTTTGTACAACCCTTATTTGCGGAAGTAGTTCAGTGATAGAACATCACCTTGCCATGGTGGGGGTCGCGGGTTTGAATCCCGTCTTCCGCTCCATAATATGGGGCCTTAGCTCAGCTGGGAGAGCGCCTGCTTTGCACGCAGGAGGTCAGCGGTTCGATCCCGCTAGGCTCCATCGGAGTATACATATGAAAAATGGGATTTTTGCTGAAGAGCAAAAATCCCATTTTTCATTCTGGTTAAAGGATTAAAGTCTGTTTATTTCATTAGTATCCGTTTACTCCGCATCGATTATTGTTTATTATCGAAAATAAGTCATAATGCGAGAAGGGCGGCGAAATGGTGAAACGGCTTGCAGTTATTGGCAGTAGTGGAGGAAACTTATTTTATCTGGGCGGGAATCAGCCGCTCAATTTATTGGAGGAAATCGATCAGCAATGCAAACGAAACGACTGCCAATTAATGGCTGTACAGTACATCGGCGCTGAGGAATCGCTGGACCGAAATAGGCCTGGGACACGGGCGGCACTCTATACACTGAAAAATGGAAAAATAATTGTGGGATCTCATGCGTATCTAGAGAATATCAACAAGGAAGCAAAAAAGTCAGATGGAGTGATCGCGGAAACTATTAGGAACGGTCAGATCGATGGGCTTATTATGGTTAGCGCAGATCCTTTAGGTGTTAATAGTTGTGCTGTAAAAGCTGCCATAGAAAAAACGATTCCAATCGTCGGCACAGGAGGAACGTCAATGGCATGGGTCGAATCAATCGGCGGTCATGTGGTTGGTTCGTCGGGAACTACAGGGACAACCAATCGAACACGCGCGCTTACCTTGGTTTCATATCTTTGTTCTTATTGGAAGATCACCAGTCGACCCGCCCATATTCAATGGAACAAGCTCAATCTGACCGGTATTTTGACGGCGGGTTTGCCTGCATTTATCGCCCTGGCAATGGTTTATACAGTTGCTGAACGTTTTCCTGCTCAAGAAACAGCTCAGTTGCTTCAACTGGCAATCGCGTGCATTCCTGCTTTGCTTGCTGTACTCTCCGCAAAGCAAATCAGTGATTTAAACGAAGTGACACTGATTGCTGCTTTGCTGGCCGGTTTTTTTGCAAACAATTCCGGTGTTCTGGGCGGAATTGCATCTGGACTGGCTGCAGGTGCTCTTTCCCAATATTTACTCGATGTCTGTACTCGCTGGAAAGTACCAATTACGACAAGTAATTTAATTGCCGGTGCTCTGTCAGGACTAATTCCCGGTGTACTTATTAATCTTGTGCTTGCTCCATTTTTATTGTTTATACAAAATGGACTCGTTCGATTCATTGAAGTGATGGTCAGTTGGAATGGATTGCTGATTGGTGCGCTTTCTGGTTTGCTTATTTGGATGTCTCTATTGAAAAAAGGATACCACGCGCTAATTTTGCCGATTATACTAATCGAAATCGCTCAGACGGGTACGAGTTTTTTTGGTGCTATTGACATGATTTGTCTGGTGGCGACTGCAGCGGGTGTGAATGCTGCAATTTCTGTATTAAACCGTTCGGAGAGAGCGGCAGCAAAAAAAGGATTGGTTATGAATGTTTGTTATGGTACTTTTGTGGAATCAGTCTATCCGTATTTCACAAACAAGGCGATATTTATCAGCACATTGGTATCTGCTTGTGTGAGCGGAATGCTGGCTGGTTGGCTAAACCTGCGAGGTGTTGCTTATGTACCGTTTGTGGTCGCACCCCTTCTATCTCATTCTTTTGTTGTATTCCTATTGGTAATGGTAACGGCTATGGCTCTCTCTTTTATTCTTGTCCTAATCGTGCTGCAAGTGGATAAAAGTACACACATCAATGACTGAAAAGAATGTTTTGTCTAAAAATTCCGTTGACAATTACTGCTGTTCATGAATATAATTATTCACATAATCTAGATTATGAATTAATTGATTAATAATGCGTAATTAGTCCAAGACAAGGGAGGAATATCTTTTATTATTTGTAATTTCAGAAAAATAAGTCAAGGAGAAAAAATAGGTGACTATTTATTTGAATGGTGCATCATTAGACTTTGTCCAGATTGATAAAATAATCACTCATCATGAGCTCGTTGCGATTGATCAAAAAGCAATCCAGCAAATTATGTCAAGTAGGCAGACGGTTGAACGGCATATTCTGGCCGGTGATGTGATTTACGGCATTAATACGGGGTTCGGTAAATTCAGTGATCAATTGATCTCAAATCGTAATATTGAGACGCTGCAGGTTCATTTACTTCGCAGTCATGCATGTGCCGTTGGGGAGGCTTTTTCGGATCGAGTGGTTCGCTTGATGCTTTTGTTGAGAGCCAATGCACTGGCCAAAGGGTATTCGGGTGTTCGCCCGGACATTATTCAAGCCTTAATTGATTGTTTGAATAAAGGAGTCATTCCCGTTGTCCCAAGCCAGGGTTCTTTAGGCGCAAGCGGCGATTTGGCACCGCTTGCTCATCTTGCGCTTGTACTTATCGGCGAAGGAGAGGCTATTTACAAGGGGGAGAAGCTGTCCGGAGCTGATGCGTTAAGCGCCGCAGGGTTATCTCCAATTCAACTAAAGGCTAAAGAAGGATTGGCACTCATTAACGGAACACAGGCGATGACGGCTACGGGTTGTGCCGCGTTCATGGATATGACTCGATTAATGGTGGCAGCAAATCGAACGGCAGCATTAACCTTTGAGGCGCTGCGTGGTGTTGAAGAAGCATTTTGGGATGAGTCTCATCAGGTTCGCGTTTTCCCCGAACAGATTCAGGCAGCGCAGACGATGATGGGCTATTTAAAGGGAAGTAAATTAACAACGCATCAAGGAGATCTTCGTGTACAAGATGCCTATTCACTCCGATGTATTCCGCAAGTGCATGGTGCGATTCAACGCGTAATGAATCGTGTTCAGGAGGATCTGCTGATTGAGATAAACGCTGCGACAGATAATCCGTTAATCTTTGCGCAGAGTGGTCACGTTATCTCGGGCGGGAACTTCCATGGTGAACCAATTGCCTTTGCTATGGACTTTCTTGGAATTGCGGCAGCAGAACTTGCGACTATTTCTGAACGACGTATTGAGCGCATGGTAAACCCTCAATTGAATAACGGTTTACCCGCATTTCTCAGCGCGGAGCCGGGACTACAGTCCGGGTTTATGATTACACAGTATGTTGCCGCTTCTCTTGTTTCGGAGAACAAAGTGCTAGCGCATCCGTCCAGTGTAGATTCGATTCCGTCATCAGCGAATCAGGAGGACCATGTAAGCATGGGAACAACTGCCGCTCGAAAGGCAGTGCAGATAATTGGTAATACACGAAGAGTTGTGGCTATCGAGGCGCTCTGTGCCGCCCAGGCCGCAGATCTCCATGGATCGGAATTCTTAGCAAAGGAAACACATGCTTTTTATCAAGAGATTCGTTCCTTGGTTCCTTTCGTCGTGCAAGATAAGTCTCTTTCAGCAAGTATTGAAAAGTTAGCAGAGGCAATCTAAGTTTTGCCTAAAAAAATGGACAGCCTTAGGAGGAAAAAAATGAAAAAGTCAATTGGATTGCTTGCTGCACTATGTATGGTTTTTCTGATGTTAGCCGGTTGTTCGAATTCAAGTCAAAGTGGAGGAGATTCGGGCAAAAAGTCTGTAGATGTCAAAATGGGTACTGAGGCTTGGATTGGTTACGGTCCGTGGTGGATCGCTGATAAGGCAGGTATTTTCAAGAAGAACGGTATAAATATTGATATCATTATGTTCAAACAGGATTCGGACATTAATGCTGCCTTTGCGTCGGACAAAATCCAATTTGCAAACATTGCTTCACATACAGCAATGAAGATGAAAGCGAATAACGACCTGAATTTAAAGAGTGTTGTTTTTCTAGATGAATCAAAAACAGCAGACGCAATGATCACAAAGAGTAAATACAAAAACTTGGAATCTCTTAAAGGCAAGAAAATTGCATACGAAGAAGGAACAACCTCTGATCTTTTGTTCCGCCAAGCGGTGAAAAGTGCCGGATTGTCCATGAGTGATTTTAAAGTAGTCTACATGGCTGCTTCGGATGCTGGTCTTGCGTTGATCTCTAACAAAGTAGATGCTGCGGTTACTTATGAGCCGTATATTTCCACAATTATTAACAAAGATAAATCGGTACACCGTATCTATTCCGGTGAAGACTCACCTGGCTTAATCAGTGACATGACGGTTGCAAAATCAAATTATCTAAGCAAGAATCCGAAAGTTAAAGCTGCAATGCAAAAAATTTGGGACGAAGCACTAGATTACTGGAAAGAACATCCTGAGGAAGGTAATAAAATTGTAGCTGAAGCTTCAGGTACATCAGCTGATGAACTGCCGACTATTCTTGACGGGATTAAGTTCTTTACTCTTGATGAACAAAAAGAAGATGTCGATTCTGGAAAGCTGAGTAAAAGCTTATCAACTATTAAAGAAATTCTTAAAGGGCAGAAACAGCTAAAGAAAGAAATCGATGTTGAAAAATTGATTGATATTAAGTAAGTGCATACCAGACAGGCAGTTAAGGGAAGCAATACTGTGAAAACGGGTTATGTCAGGTATTAAGAATGAGGATTTTTACGAAGAAAAGTGACACAGGGCATGTTGTGGACATGCCCTGTGTCTTTGGAGGGACATCATGCGATTTAAAATAATATCGGGTTCAGGAATTATCCTCGTCCTTGCTGTCTGGGCGTTTATTACTTATACGGGCATGGTAGGCAGTCTCTTTTTGCCAACGCCGACAGCGGTCATTCTTGAAGCAAGAAAACAGATTGAGGACGGTATTTTCTTTCAAGATATATGGATCAGCTTCTACAGAATTTTAATCGGGTTCTTGCTTGCAACACTTTTTGCGCTTCCGATTGGCGTTATGATGGGGACATCGAAAACATGGAAAGCATTCTGGGAACCGATTGTCGGTTTTGTTCGCTATATGCCCGTTGTAGCGTTCATTCCATTGTCTATCCTCTGGTTTGGCACAAGCGATATGCAGAAATTTTTCATTATCTTTTTCGGCGTGTTTTTTCAGCAGGTCATTATGATTGCTGACAACTGCAAAACCGTAAAAAAGTCAGTGGTTGAAGTCGGATTGACACTCGGACTCAATCGACTTGAAGTGATTAAAGATATTGTGGTAAAAGCGGCGATGCCAAGTATTTGGGATACGTTGAGGACAGTGTGGGGATGGGCTTGGACATATCTTGTTGTTGCCGAATTAGTTGCGGCAACGAGCGGCCTGGGTTTCAGAATTATGCAGGCACAACGCTATTTATCAACCGAAACCATTATTCTGGGCATTTTAACCATCGGCTTATTGGGACTGATTACAGATACTATATTCGGTTTGTTAGCAAAAATGATGTTCCCATGGCATGAAAAAGAAAAAATAAATAATTAATAATTGGAAAATGACCGTTCATCGGTTTATGACAGAACCTTGGAGGAAAATCATGAACGAACATCTATTGACTGCAACGAATATTAATAGAATTTTTCAAAGCAAACAGCGTTCATTCACCGCACTTGATAATATTAATCTAACGATTGGCAATCATGAATTTGTTTCTTTGCTGGGCCCTTCAGGATGTGGAAAGTCTACTTTTTTGCGCTTGGTAGCCGGACTTGACAGTGCGTCTTCCGGATCGTTGCAAATGAATGGAAGCATCCTCGACAAACCTGGGCGCGACCGGGGTGTTGTTTTCCAACAATATAGTTTACTTCCATGGCTCCTAGCTTGGCAAAACGTGGCTTTTGCACTTAAAAAGGAAAAGAACATGCGCAGCGCTGAGAAGAAAGAGCTTGCTTATCATTTTTTGGATCTTGTGGGACTGAAGGGTTTTGAAGAAATCTATCCGTCACAGATGTCCGGAGGTATGCAGCAGCGTGTTGCCATTGCTAGGGCTTTGGTAATTAAACCGCCACTTTTGTTGATGGATGAACCATTCGGTGCACTTGATGCACAGACGCGGCGTGATATGCAGGATCTTTTGGTAACTATTTTTAAAGAAACGCGTTCGAGTGTTCTATTTGTGACGCACGATGTTGATGAAGCGGTTTATCTATCTGACCGTGTTTATATTATGGCTACCAATCCGGGTAGAATTGCAAAACAGATCGATATCCACCTGTCCGACGATAAAGACTGGAGTATTCAGTTATCTGAACCGTTTATTAATTATAAAAAAGAAATTCTGATGGAGTTAAAGCAACAGAAAAAAAACGTATATCAATCTAAATAAGGAGAGGGGTTTCAGAGCAATGCTGACAAAGGAACAGCAACAAGTACTCTCCTGTCTCGATGAAAAAGGACTGATCCATTTTTTGCAACGTCTTGTACAGACAAATAGTGAAAATCCGCCTGGAAACGAACAATCGGTTGCCCAAATAATTGCTGATGAGCTGTATCACTCCGGAATTGATACGGTGAAACAAACAGTTGAAGATAATCGATTTAATGTCATTGCCGTGCGGGAAGGAATGGATAAAGAGAAACTTTTATTTAACGGCCATATGGATACCGTATTATGCGGTGATGTTGAGCGATGGAATGATCCGCCTCTAAGCGGAACCATTATTGGGGATAAGATGTTCGGTAGAGGTTCCGCTGATATGAAAGGTGGACTTGCCGCGCAAATTTTTGCATTTAAGGCACTGGCCTGCAGCGGTATCTCATTTAAACATGGACTGATGTTGACGGCGGTTGTTGATGAAGAAGTCGGGTTTAAAGGCACTCAGGCATTAATTGATAACCATTGGATTGATGACTGCGTCTACGGTGTGGTTGCTGAGCCTTCCTCTCTGCATATTGCCGATTGTTTAAAAGGTGGAATTGAATTTACACTTCGTGTGTACGGGCGGAGCGCTCATACAGGAGTTGCGTCAACAGGTGACAATGCTGTCATTTCAATGACCAAAATGATTGGTGCTATTGAAAAATACAGCAATCGTCTCAAACATCGACAGCATCCTTTGTTAGGCAATCCGACTTGCAATATTGGACGAATAGAAGGCGGGTACGGTGTCACGCTGGTTCCGGAATTTTGTGATATGGCTTTTGACCGTCAGCTGCTTCCCGGTGAACAAATTGCCGAAGTTGACTATGAAATTAAAGACTTGCTGCATCAAACGGCGTCTGAATTTGGGATTCATATGGACTTAGTTCGGACGCAAAGCTTTCCAGCTTGGCAGCTCAGTCACGATGCCGATGTAACTCATTTGCTGCATGGGGCCTATAAACAGTTATATGGTCGCCCGGCAGCATACACAGGATTTAACGGTTACTCAGAAGTGGAATTATTGGCAAGGCACGGGCTGCCGTCACTTATATTCGGACCAGGTGACCTTGCCGTTGCCCATGCACCGAATGAATATATTTCTCTTAAACAGGTGATTGAAGCAGCCAAGGTATATGCGCTGATGGGCTGTCAATTTGTTAGCAAATCATCAAATAAACAAAATTTTTAATTTGTGTAAATTTCTAAAAACTCGTTGACAGTACTGCTTTTCAAGAATATAATTATTCACAATGAAGATCCAATGAATGGATTCATTCATAAAAGCTGAGATTAAACAGATTTGGTACAGGTGATAACTATGGATTTTAAGACGAACAGCAAAGACTTTCATCAGTTGATGGACAAGATTGCCAAAGTGGCTCATGAATCGCCGACTTACGAAAAACTAGCATATACCATCGAGAAAGGGTATAAACATATTATTTTTATGACAGCGTCTGAGGTTGCTGAGCAGGCAGACGTAAGTCAGGGGAGCGTTTCACGTTTTTGCATTGCGTTGGGTTATAAAGGCTATAATGATTTTTTGCATCATCTTCAGCAGTTTGTCCGAAAGGAAATTACGGGACCACAGCGGCTTCAATTTACATCGCATTCAAATAAGAATATCTCAAACATTCTTAAGTTGGAGCATGAAAATATTGATGCACTGGAATCGCTACTTGAGCGTCCGGAGTATAAGAAGATGATTGACCAAATGATTCATGCTGATCAAATCATTCTTTTATCTGCACGAATGTCGGCAACTTTATTGTCTTATACCTACTATATATTGAACAAAATACGAGCCAATGTTACTCAGGTCACACCAGGCACTCCGGCATGGGAGACCCTGGAACTGATGGATCCGGCGCATGTGCACATTTTCTCGTTTGTATTTCCAAGATATCCAAACCAGCTTCTTGAAAAGTTAAAGCATTTGCACCATAAAGGATTTTCTATTTCATCGATCACCGACAGTATTACATCACCTGTTTATGCGGTCGCTGACCCTGTACTAAGTGTTCCGATTACGACATCATCTATTTTCGATATTTACAGTACGCCAATTCTCTTTTTAAACTTGCTGCTTCGGGAAGTGGCGACGGCCACGGACGGATTAGATAAGCGAATGGCAGCATTGGAAGCTTTAGAGAAAAGGGATCAAATTTATTATGAAACGTATCATTATGATGCAACACTAGATTAATTGTGAAACGTTTCATCGTAATAGATCTGCTTCGAAGTGAAAGGGAGGGTGTGTGAATGACTTATAAGACACCACAAGATCTTTATCCTGTTACGGTTAACGAAGAAAGGATTGCTAAGAACATTCAAAATCTGGCGCAATTTGGAATGAATAAGGAGGGGGGGATTGACCGCTCGCTCGGCAGCAAAGCGGATATTCAAGCGCGGGAATGGCTCAAGAAATTATGGGAAACAGAGCTGCAGGCCACAGTAGCCGTTGATCCGGCAGCTAACCTATGGGCGGAATGTGCTGGAAAAGAAACATTGAAACCCATTGTTCTGGGTTCGCATCATGATGCAGTCGCCAATGGTGGGAAATATGATGGAGCGGTCGGCGTGTTACTGGCAACAGAGGTGGTTCAATCCTTAAAGGAAGCAGGCTATAAGTTGCGCCACCCGATAAAAATTGTCTCATTTTCAGCTGAGGAACCTAATCCGTATAATATTTCAACGTTGGGTAGCCGGCTGATTACCGGCGTTCTCGATAGTAAACAAGTTGGGGAGGCAACGCATGCCTACACACACGAAAAATTATCAGAAACTTTAAAAAGATTAGGAGGTGATGTGGCTAACATAGCGAATCATTTACTAACAGACCACGATGTGGGAGCCTTTCTTGAATGTCATATCGAGCAAGGCAGGCGATTGTTAGATAATGGTTTGTCACTTGCTGTCGTTTCAACTATTACAGGCATTTATCGTGAAGAAATTACGATTTATGGTGAAGCCAATCACGCAGGAACAACGGTGATGGAGAACCGTCATGATGCACTGCTGGCAGGGGCGGAGTTAAGCCTAGCCGTCGAACAGGCAGTCATCAAGCAAAGGCGATCCGATGTTGTGGGTACCGTGGGACATTTTGAAATTTCTCCCAACTCGGCGAATATTATTCCGGGTCTGGCTCATTTGACTCTCGAAATGAGAGTATCGAATGATCAAGTGCTTAAGGAGTTACTGGTGCAACTAGCAGATAAGTTCGCCGAAATTGAAAACAAAAGACAGATTATTATTAAAAGACAGATTATTCTTGACCAAAAGGCTGTTCCTATGGACCCAATGATCCGGGCAACCTTGCAACAATCCATTAAAGCATCCGGCGATTCGTATTTAGACTTGCCGAGCATGGCCGGGCATGACTCGGTGCATATGGTTCCTATTGCAAAGACGGGTATGCTGTTTGTTCCCAGCCTTGAAGGAAAGAGCCACTGTCCGGAGGAAGAGACGAGGATTGAAGATATCGTTAAGGCAGGCAATGTACTCATTCGAACAGTGATTGCACTGGATAAGGAGCTCGATTGATATGAAGCTGTACAAACCGTTTTTACTATTTGAAGAAGGGCTGTTTAAACCGGATCGAGCGCTTGTAACCGATGGAGGGAAAATTGTATCCGTAGGAGCATACGAAGTGCTGGTCGCGCGGTATCCCGCTGCAGAAATTATTAGCTGGCCGGATGAAATTATTGTCCCCGGCACCGTCAATGCGCACAATCATTCCTTTCAAAGCCTGTTGCGCGGACTGGCTGCAGATCGACCGTTTCTGGAATGGCGCGATGAGGCACTTTATAAGTACTCGCCATATCTAAAAGCAAAAGATGTATATACCGGAGCCGTTTTTGCTTTTAGTGAGATGATGAAGTGTGGCGCGACGACCGTCAGCGATTATTTTTATGTCCACAATGAGGGGATCGAAAGTGACGAAGCGGTTATTCAGGCAGCTAAAGATGTGGGCATTCGCTTTGTGCTGGCGCGTACCATGTACGACTGGACGGGTGCGCCGACAGGTTATGTTGAATCGATTGATGAGGCTGTCAAAAATGTGAAGTATTTAGCTGAAAAATATGAGAATGATCCAATGGTGTCAATCGTACCTGCCCCGCACAGCTTGCATGCGGCATCCGTGGAGATGGTTAAAGCCGGTCATCGTCTTGCCCAGGAATTAGACTGTAAGTTCCATATACACGTTGCGGAAGAACCTTTCGAGGTGGACCAGGTGCTGCGTGAGCACCACATGCGGCCCGTTGAGCTGCTTGACAAGATCGGCGTCATGGAAGATGGCCGGATGACGGCTATTCATTGTGTTTGGCTAAATGATCATGAGAAACAACTAATGGCCAAAAATCATGCGTCACTAGTCTATTGTCCGTCGAGCAATATGTTTTTGGCAGACGGTATTACAGACATTCCCGCATTGATGGACGGCGGTGTGACGATCGGACTTGGATCTGATGGCGCCTGTAGCAATAATCGCATCAGCGTCTTTGAAGAGATGCGGATGTGTGCCATGCTGCAAAAGGTGAATAAGCTGGATTCACTTGCGGTGAATTATCATCAAGCGTTTGCCATGGGAACGAAGGGCGGTGCTGAAATTTTGCAGTTGCCGATCGGCGAGCTTAAACCGGGATTCAGTGCCGATTTTGTGGCACTGAATCAGAACGATCTTTCCATGCAGCCGATTTCGGAAACGCATGAACAGGTGCTTCCGAATATCGTCTATTCCATGCAGCCGACAGCCATTGATTATGTTGTGGTTAATGGAATGTGCACAGTTGATCAAGGTAATCTGAAAACGCTGAATGAGAAACAGATCGTCCTTAATGTTCAGAATCTTATGAACAACATTAATAATGAAGCGTCAAAATCGTGAACAAAAGAACAACGTGAACACATTTTTGAGGAGGCGATTCCATGCAGTTGACAGTTGAAGAACAAGAAATGCTTGATGGGAAATACGGTAAGGGTACACAGATTGCGATGAAAATTCAAGTTGCGCTCGGAGAAGTTTTTGATGCGCCGAAAATGGTCCCGGTCAGCCGGACGCATGTCGCATTGAGTAATCAGGAAGCGGATCTGTGGTTTGTTGAGAAGCTTGTGAATGCGGGAGCTAAATGCCGGGTATCGCCAACGGTCAACCCGGGCTTTAATCTTGAATATTTTCAATGTATCACGACCATTTCGAAGGAAGACGAGCAAACGATTCGCCGAACGAGACAGGCTTATAAGGATATAGGCGCGACGCTGACTTTTGACTGTACGCCTTATCTTGAAAAAAATGTGCCACGATTTGGCGAAATCACTGCTTTCTCTGAATCAAGTGCAACACCATTTATCAATTCGGTTTACGGCGCAAGAACGAATCGTGAATCGGCACAAAGTGCGCTATGTGCGGCGATTACCGGAAGAACACCGCTCTATGGATTCTTACTTGACGAGAATCGTAAAGGACAGGTACTTGTCGATGTTCAAGCCGACGTGAAAAATGATTTTGATTATCAGCTGCTTGGCTATGCCGTTCCGAAGAAGCTTCAGTTTAAAACGCCGGTTTTCGTAAACCTGCCTACAACCCCCTCTCCGGCAGCTTTGATGAATCTTGGTGCTCAGCTCAATACGGCAGGCAATGTACCGATGTATCATATTGTCGGTGTCACTCCTGAAGCGCGGACTATTGAAGATGCATTTCAAGGGGATGAGCCTGAACGCATCATCACGATCACGCAGGAAGATTTGGATCAAGTACACGCAGAGATTACTGATCCGGTTGGAAAAATTGACTTTGCCTTATTTGGTTGTCCGCATTTCAATCTGAATCAGGTGGCACAGGTTGCAGAATTGGTTAAAGGGAAAAAGCTTGAAGTAAAGCTTTGGATCATGACTTCGTCTTTGACAAAAGAATTGGCCACGCGCATGGGCTACCTTGAAACATTGCAAGCCGCTGGCGGAGATATTGTTGACGATACCTGTATGGACCAACCATGCTGGGAATTTCTTTATGGGAAGAAGGGCGTCACCGACTCCCCGAAATGCGCTTATTATACAAAAAGACGGAATATGCAGTTTGTCATTCGAAAGGTAGAAGATTGCATTGAAGCTGCGATGAGAGGTGAAGTGTCATGAGTGAGACTTATGCATGTCATAAAGTATCTGAGGGTGTCATTGAGGGTGACGTTCTGATCTCAACAGATGATTTCTGTTTTTATCTCGTTGATCCGAAAACGGGTGTCGTCATTGAGAAGAATCATTGCCTGGAGGGTCAGTCAATTGCGGACAAGATTCTTGTTTTTCCAAGTGGAAAAGGTAGTTCTGTTGTTCAGGCGGACGGAATGTATCAGTTGAAAATGACCGGAAAGGGACCGAAAGCTTTAATTATTAAATATCCGGATACGGTGCTCGTAGCCAGTTCGATTATCATGGAAATGCCTGTTGTCGACCGTGTGCCGAATAGTTTTTATGAGCAGGTCAAAAATGGCGACAAGCTCCGCGTTGATGCCGATCAGGGCACACTGACCATTCTATCCTGAACGGAGATGAGCATATGTCTGAATCGCCGCTTTTTCGAATAAAAGGGAAAATTGCGCTGGTTACCGGTGCCGGCAGAGGGCTTGGCAGGGGATATGCGATTGCATTGGGACGAGCCGGCTGCAAATGTATCTGCGTTGGTCGAACGCTTGACGATCTTATTGAAACCAAACGAATGATTGAACAGGAACAAGGCAAGGCAGAAACAGTTGTCCTTGATATTACACAATTTAACCAGTTAAAAGCAGCCATTGATCAAATTGAGGAGCGCTTCGGTCCTATAGATATTCTGGTGAATAATGCCGGGACCGAGATTGCCGAACCTTTTCTGGAGGTCACTGAAGCTCATTACGATACGATCATGGATGTGAACTTAAAGGCCGTTTTCTTTTTGACTCAAGCAGTAGCAAGAAAGATGAAAGTAAGAAAACGAGGAAAGATTATTAATATCGGTTCTCTTGGCAGTGTTATCGGCCTTGCCGGATCATCTGTCTATTGTTCCTCTAAAGGAGCCATTACTCAGTTGACTAAGACAGCTGCTTTGGAATTCGCATCCGAAGGCATTCAGGTGAACGCCATTTTTCCAGGCTATTTTCTAACGGAAATGACAAAGTCCTTCTTTGATGATCCTGAACACAGGGCGTGGATTGAAGATAAAATTCCGCTTGAACGAATCGGAACTGCTGATGATCTGGCAGGGACCCTATTATTTCTTTCCGCTCCCGCCTCTGACTACATTACCGGTCAGTCGATCAGTGTCGACGGCGGCTGGACGGCAGGATAAGAGGCGGATGACCAATGAAGGTATTAAGAAACTATGGAATAGGCGATGTGCGGGTTGAACAGGCTGAACTTCCGATAACGCAAAATGGAGAAGTGTTAATTAAGGTTCACTATGCTGGAATTTGTGGATCGGATCTGCACATTTATCGTAAGGGAATGTTTGTTCAATGCCTCAAGGAAATTATGGGTCATGAATGTGTAGGCGAAGTCGTATCAATGGATGCAGGCGCTTCACTAAAAGCAGGTGACTATGTAGTTTGTGATCCGCGTGTACCTTGTCTCAATTGCTCGGCATGCAAAGAAAATGCGTGGAATCGTTGTGCACATATAGGGTTTATTGGCGAAGTCAGACCAGGATGTTTTGCCGAATACATGGCTGTTCCTGCCGAAAAATTGATTCCGGTTAAAGAGATCAAGCATCTTGAATGGCTGACACTCACCGAACCTTTAGCGGTCGCCCTTCATCTTTGCCGAAGATCTGCGGTTCTCCGCAATGATCAGGTCATGATTTTCGGCGCCGGTCCTATAGGCTTAATGACTTTTTTGTTATTAAGGTATGTTTTTCATGTCACCCAGATTACCGTTATGGATTTGTCTAATCAACGTTTGTCGCTCGCGCAATCATTAGGGGCCGATACGATTTGCATGCTGGAATCATCAGACCAGGCATCCTATGATCTTGTGATTGAGACGACCGGGGCCCCTGTATGCATGGGACAGGCAGTTGGTGTTGCAAAATCAGGGGGCAGGATTTCCGTGGTTGCTTTATATGAGCAAAAAGTCACGATTGATGCAAACCAAATTACTGAAAAAGAGCTGACGCTACGTGGTTCAAGCACATACACCACGGATGAACTACGTGAGGCAGCACGATTAATTGAGGCAAGACATTTGCCGCTGGATAAGTTGATTACACGCATTTCGCAAATTGAGGAGGCACCAATCCTTTTTGATCAATTAGCTAAAGGCGCGCAAGATTGCAAGGTTCTGTTTCAATTATAAAAGGAGAGGATCGGTCTTTTATGGAATGGATCAAGAAAGCAACGGAGAAAACGTATGAACGTGACCAGCAATTAACTGAGTTGGTTTCCGGTATCATCACTAACGTTCGCGTGTCTGGAGATCAAGAATTGATTAAGCTGGCTGAACAGTTCGATCATGTTTCTCTTGAATCGGTAAAAGTAAGCAAAGAAACCGTAAAAGAAGCCTATAAGAAGGTTGACAGCAAAACCATTGATGCTTTGAAATTCGCGGCAAAAAACATTAGCTTTTATGCAGAAAATCAGTATCAATGTTTGAAAGCGATGGAGGTCAGCAGTCCGGTTCCCGGTGTCACTCTCGGTCATCGCCTCATACCGGTTGAACGATGTGGCGCATACATTCCGGGTGGGCGTTATCCGCTGCCAAGCTCAGCATTAATGTCCGTTATTACGGCTAAAATTGCTGGGGTAAAAAGTGTTGCCGCCTGCTGTCCGCCGGCGAAAGACTACGGTACCATTCATCCGGCTGTTCTGGTAGCTATGGATATCGCCGGCGCGGATGAAATTTATGCGGTGGGCGGTGCCCAAGCCATTGCAGCACTTGCCTATGGGACGGAGACCGTGCCGAAGGTTAACCTGATCGTTGGTCCCGGAAACCGTTTCGTGACCGAAGCAAAACGGCAGGTATTGGGTGACGTAGGAATAGATAGTCTCGCTGGTCCGAGTGAAGTGCTGATTCTGGCAGACGAAACATCAAATCCTGACTTTGTTGCCATTGACTTGCTCGCTCAAGCAGAACATGATCCGAATACAAAGACCATTCTCGTCTGTACGAATCGAGAAATGATTGAGGCGGTGCAGCAATCGCTTGAAAAATATTCGGTCGAGCTGGTTACCAACAAAATTGCCAGCCAGTCATGGAAGGATAATGGTCAAATTATCTTGGCAGACCATTTGGATGAAGCCATTGCCATTACTAACAGTATTGCTCCGGAACACCTGGAAGTGCAAACCAAGAATGCTAAGGAAGTAAGTGACCAACTAATTAATTTTGGTTCACTCTTTATTGGTTCGCATGCTCCGGTTGCATTCGGTGATTATGTGTCGGGTACGAATCATATTCTGCCAACAATGGGCACTGCAAGATATTCTAATGGCGTTTGGGTCGGTACATTTATCAAGACATCATTTTATCAAGAAATTACAGAAGAAGGCTGTCTGAATTTATCAGAAGCATGTATGCAACTGGCACAAGTTGAAGGTTTGCATGCGCATGGAAAGTCCGTTGCCGTCCGTGTAGACGCACTTAATAAAAAATTAACAGAATAAAAAAATAATTTAACGTGGGAGGTGATGTCTTGAAACCGCTGATTTGGATTATTGACGAGGAGTGGTCCGATTACACTATAGAACAAGAACGTCTGAAACAGGCCTTTCCAAACTGCATCATTAAGTATTCAGGAAATGATTACCAAAAAGATCTTGACGATTTCGGACGTTACGCTGATGCTATCCTTTGCCAAGTTTATGTCACCCTTGGAGAAGAGACCATTGAGAAACTGGAGAATTGTCGGATTATTGCCATTTATGGCGGCGGGTACGATCGAGTAGCTGTCAATGCTGCCAAATCGAAAGACATTACGGTTACCTATGTTCCGGGTTATTGTGTTGAGGATGTTTCTGATTACGTTATTTCAGCCATCTATTTCTTTAACAAGAACTTACCTTATTACTTGCAGGTAGCAAATAAAGGCCCGTGGGGAGCGCAAGCAGTATCTGTCCTTACCCCGCGTATTGCCTCATCCACCTTGCTCATTATTGGTTTTGGGCGAATTGGACAAAAAGTGGCTGAAAAAGCAAATGCTGCTCATATGCGCGTGCTTGTGCACGATCCGCGACTGAGCGATTCTGATGCCCTCAGCTGCGGGGTAACTAAAGTAACGCTGCATGAAGGTTTACCAGAAGCTGACTATGTGACGCTTCATACGACATACACATCTGAGACCGACAGCTTACTGTCTATGTCCGAATTTAAGCTGATGAAGCCGACCGCGCATGTTATTAATACATCGCGTGGGCGCGTCATGAATGAACAGGATTTAATCGAAGCGGTAAAAAGTAAATTCATTTCCGGAGCAATGCTGGACGTGATTGCCAATGAGCCGCCGACAGGCAGAGAAGCTGTTTTCTCCTGTCCAAATATTTATGTCACACCGCATGTTTCCTATTTATCAGTTGAATCACTGCACACACTCAAGGAACGCGCAGTTGCTAATGTCATCACTGTGTTAAACGGTGGACGATCCAAGGACGCTGTTATCTAAATCTATTTTATAGAATCACTTACTAATAGGAGGGAATTTCATGAAAAAAATCGTTGTGCTCATTCTTGTTGGTCTTATGTCCGCAGCTCTGTTGCTCTCTGGTTGTTCCTCATCGTCAAAAAGCGGAAACGGTGACAGTAAAAATAGCAAAAATCAGTTCAAGGGAACCGTGAAACTGGGCATTTCATCTTGGATTGGCTTTGCACCTATGTATCTTGCAGAAGAAAAAGGACTTTTCGAGAAAAACGGTGTAAAAGTGAAACTGCAGACTATTCAAAGTGCAAGCGACCGACGCACAGCGATGGCAGCAAACCGTATTCAGGGTTTCTTCACGACTGTTGATACACATGTCATGACGGCAGCTGCCAATATTCCTGTTTATCAAGTGCTGGCCCTAGACACATCCAGCGGCGGCGATGGTCTTGTTGCTAAGAAGGACATAAAGTCGTTCGCAGATCTAAAAGGCAAGAAGGTTGCTATTGATACAAGTGGCGGTGCAAGCTATTTCTGGTTTATGTATATGCTCGATCAAAACAAAATGACGATGGATGATGTGCAGATTGTCAATATGAGTGCCGGAGATGCCGGAGCAGCTTTTGTCGGCGGCAAAGTCGATGCAGCAGTTACCTGGCAGCCTTGGCTGACCAAAGCAGAAAAAACGTCTTTTGGTCATGTGCTCCTCTCTAGCGATAAAACCCCAGGATTAATTGTTGATTCACTTGGCCTGCGTAAAGACTTTGTTGATGAAAATCCGAAGCTTGTACAAGGTATTGTTAATGCTTGGTATGATGCGCTTGATTATGCAAAAGAAAATCCTGATGAAGCTGACAAAATTATGGCCAAAAGTATGGGACAGACCGTTAAAGACTTTAAAGCTACTGAACCGGATGTGACTTTCTATGATAAAGCGGGCAATAGTAAATATTTTGGCACAAAGAGTGATCCGGGTCTGATCTATGATGTTACAGACAAAGCAGCAACCTTTTGGAAGAAAGTCAAGCTGATCAGCAAACAGCCGAAGGCGACAGATCTAATTAATGGTGATTTTGTCGGTAAGTAAGACATTTGATTGATCATGATCTCTGTCCATTCTCAGTGGTGGACGGAACTTTTTTTGAGCTACTAATAAGGAGGTTCTTTTCATGCCTGTTCGTCCTGATTCACATTATTCTTTATCCATTTTGAGTGAAGGCCAACCGCTGCCTGACTATCCTGAATTTGTTGAAGGCATTCGGCGTGCACCAGACAGGGGTTATACGCTGAGTCCGCAACAGACTCGTGTCGCATTAAAGAATGCCTTGCGATACATTCCTGAGAACTATCATGAACAAATGATTCCTGAATTTCTTAACGAATTAAAGACCCGTGGCCGCATTTATGGCTATCGATTCAGACCTGTGGGTCGCATCTATGGAAAACCAATTGATGCTTATAAGGGAAAATGTACTGAGGGTAAAGCGTTCCAGGTAATGATCGACAATAATCTCGATTTTGATGTTGCACTGTATCCATACGAATTGGTGACCTATGGCGAAACCGGAAGTGTCTGCCAAAATTGGATGCAGTATCGTTTGATTAAAAAGTATCTCGAAAGTTTGGAAGCAGATCAGACCTTAGTGCTTGAATCAGGACATCCACTTGGCGTTTTTAAAACGAAGCCGGAAGCTCCGCGTGTCATCTTGACAAATGCGTTGATGGTTGGCGAATTTGACAATTTGAAAGATTGGGAGATCGCCGAACAAATGGGGGTGGCCAATTACGGTCAGATGACGGCAGGTGGATGGATGTATATCGGTCCGCAAGGAATTGTCCATGGCACATACAACACGTTGCTTAATGCCGGGCGTGAGAAATTAGGTATTCCAAATGAGGCGGATCTTTCTGGTTATCTATTTATCAGTTCAGGTCTTGGCGGGATGAGTGGTGCCCAGCCAAAAGCGGTGGAAATTGCTAATGGAGTGGGAATTATTGCCGAGGTCGATCAGTCGCGAATCGACACACGTCTCCGACAAGGATGGGTCAATACGGCTTCGGATGATCTCGATAAGATTTTTGCTATTGCTCAAAAACATTTGGACGATAAAACAACTGTGTCAATTGCTTATCACGGAAACATTGTCGATCTGCTCGACTATGTGGTTGACCATGACATCAAGGTTGATTTGTTATCTGACCAAACGTCCTGCCATGCGGTTTACGAGGGCGGTTATTGTCCCAAAGGGCTTACCTTCGATGAACGGACGAAGCTGCTTAGTGAGGATCGCGCACAATTCAATCAGCTGGTTGACCAATCACTGAAGGTCCATTACGCCTGCATAAAAGCTCTGGTTGACAAGGGCACTTATTTCTTTGATTATGGCAATTCCTTTTTAAAAGCTGTCTACGATGCAGGTGTGACAGAAATATCGAAGAACGGTCATGATGATAAAGATGGCTTTACGCTTCCGTCTTATGTAGAAGATATTATGGGGCCGCAACTGTTTGATTATGGTTATGGACCATTCCGTTGGGTTTGCCTAAGCGGAAAAGATGAAGACCTTCGGAAGACCGATGAGGCTGCCATGGCTTGCATCGATCCGGATAGACGCTATCAGGATCGCGATAATTACAATTGGATTCGTGATGCAGAGAAAAATCAACTTGTCGTGGGTACAAAGGCGAGAATTCTGTATCAAGATGCAGAAGGCCGAGTCGCCATTGCACTTAAGTTTAATGAGATGGTCAGAAAGCATGAAGTCGGGCCGGTGATGATCGGCCGTGATCATCATGATGTGAGCGGTACGGATTCTCCATTTAGAGAAACAGCAAACATCAAGGATGGAAGCAACGTAATGGCTGACATGGCCGTTCAATGTTTTGCAGGAAATGCGGCGCGCGGCATGAGCCTTGTTGCCCTTCACAATGGCGGTGGAGTGGGTATCGGCAAATCAATCAATGGCGGTTTCGGGTTAGTGCTCGATGGCAGCGCGCGTGTGGATGAAATCATTAAACAAGCAATCCTTTGGGATGTTATGGGCGGTGTTGCGCGGAGAAACTGGGCGCGAAACGAGCATTCAATGGAAACAGCCGTTGCATTTAATCAGAAATACCAGGGTGAAAATTATTTAACAATTCCTTATTTGGTTAATGAAGAACTGCTCACAAACCTGAGCGGATCTGAAGGCGGAAACAATGACTAAACGAATCATTCTCCATGCATCGGAAATTGCAACTCCGATGGGGACAAAAGCGCGAGCAGGAAAAGAAATGTCTCAGATTAAGATCATTGAAGACGGTGCAATCGTCATTGAAGACGGAATGATTGTTGCTGTCGATACAAGTGCTTCGATCTTGTCTCGATTTGATCTTAATCAATACACAGTAACTGATGCTTCAGGCAAGAGTGTTGTTCCGGGATTCATTGATTCTCATACCCATTTTATTTTTGGCGGCTTCAGACCTGATGAATTTTTGATGCGTTTGTCCGGCAAATCTTATATGGAGATCATGAAAGCCGGAGGCGGTATAGAAAATACGGTTCAGGCAACACGCGCAGATTCTTTTGAATCACTTTTTAATAGCGGCATCCAGCGTCTGAACGGTATGGCTCGTTTAGGCATCACCACAGTTGAGGGCAAAAGCGGATACGGTCTGGATCTGGAAACCGAGCTGCGCATGCTTCGCGTGATGAAAAAATTAAACGCGGATCATCCAGTTGACGTTGTACCCACATATCTAGGGGCGCATGCGCTTCCTCGTGAATTTAAAGCGGACAGTCAGGCGTATCTTCAATTTATGATCGATCAAGTCATACCGGAAGTAGCTAAGGAGCGTTTAGCAGATTTCTGTGATGTCTTCTGTGAGGAAGGTGTTTTCTCCATCGATGAATCACGCCGATTGTTGAATGAAGCAAAAAAATATGGATTTTTGCTGAAGATTCATGCGGATGAAATCGAATCGATGGGCGGAGCTGAACTGGCCGCTGAAGTGGGCACGGTTTCTGCTGATCATTTGCTAGAGGCTTCCGAACAAGGGGTACGAGCGCTTGCTGAACGGGGCATTGTCACGACCTTGCTTCCGGCAACCGCATTCTGTTTAAACAAGCCATTTGCTGATGCACGCAAGATGATTGATGCGGGCTGTGCAGTTGCTTTGGGAAGCGACTTTAATCCCGGCAGTTGCTTTACCTATTCTGTGCCGCTCATTTTTGCACTTGCAGGGATTCATATGCAGATGACCAGTGAGGAAGTGCTGACCGCATTTACACTTAATGGAGCGGCGGCACTGAATCGTTCCGAGACCATTGGCAGCATTGAACCTGGGAAAAAAGCTGACCTAGTCCTGCTCAATTATCCAAGCTACAAATATCTTATATACAATACAGCCATGAATTGTGTCAATACAGTGATTAAGAACGGACACAATGCATTTTGATATCGAACAATTCCCGAAAGGAGGCCATTTGATGGAACCTGATCGTCAAATCAGTAACAATGCGAAAAAATCAAGCACATCGTTGAAAAGACTATTTACGCCGATGGTAAACATCAAACACAGCTTGTATTTGACCTTAGGAGTGGTCGGCTTTGCCTTTGTACTTGCAGCATGGAGCATACTGACGTACGGGGGTATGGTTGACCCTATATTTCTTCCCACGCCAACGGATACCTTTAGAGCTGCAGTCGATCTGTTTACACAACTAAATTTTACTCATGATATATCGGTGACGATTGTTCGAGTTATTATTGGTTTTCTATTGGCAGCTGTGATCGCAGTTCCGCTAGGAATCATGCTTGGCACCTATAAGCCAATAGAAGGCTTTTTGGAGCCGCTCATGTCTTTTGTTCGTTATTTGCCGGCCTCTGCTTTTATCCCCCTTTTCATTCTGTGGATTGGGGTGAGCGAGTCGCAAAAAATAGCTGTCATTTTTATGGGCAGTTTTCCACAGTTAATCCTAATGGTTGCCGCTGCGACAAAAAGTGTCCAAACGGATCTTATCGATGTGTCCTACACGCTAGGTACGTCCCGAGCAGCGGTCTTATGGCGCGTGATTCTGCCGGCTAGTATGCCGAGTATTATGGACTCTTTGCGAATGGTGCTTGGTTGGGCATGGACCTACATTATTGTTGCTGAGTTGGTGGGCGCATCGTCCGGAATCGGATATATGATTATTCAATCGCAGCGAATGCTGAAGACCTCTAATATTTTTGTCGGTATCCTCATTATCGGATTAATCGGTCTGATTTTCGACTATGTATTCAAATGGCTGTCTAAACGGTTGTTTCCATGGCACTAAAGGAGGGGCACAGATGACTGAACAGGCGAAAAAACTGATCATTTCAAATTTGTCAAAGACGTTTAAACAAAAGGAACGGACAATTCAGGCGTTGAGCGACATAAACCTTGAGGTCAAGGATAAGGAATTTGTGTCTATTCTCGGTGCTTCAGGTTGTGGAAAGTCAACGCTGCTGCGTATCATTGGCGGGTTGGAAACGCCGTCCACCGGAAAAGTATCAATTAATGGAAGTGAGATTTCTGAACCGGGCGCTGATCGTGGGATGGTTTTTCAATCGTACACGCTTTTTCCATGGCTCACCGTGCAGAAAAATATAGAATTTGGTATGCGAGAAAAGGGTATACAGGCGAATGAACGAGAAAAGATAGCAAAGGACTATATCGAAATTGTTGGATTACAAGGGTTTGAAAATGTGTATCCGAAAGCGTTGTCTGGAGGTATGAAACAGCGCGTGGCGATTGCGCGCGCATTGGCCAACGATCCTGAAGTGATATTGCTTGACGAGCCGTTTGGGGCGCTGGATATGCAGACACGGAGTTTGATGCAGGAATTGCTTCTAGACGTGTGGCAGAAGTCACAAAAAACGGTCATATTGGTAACCCATGATATTGATGAAGCGATTTTTATGGCGGATCGAGTAGTTGTGATGGAATCGCGACCGGGAAAGATTAAAGAAATCATTAATGTTGCGTTTCCAAGACCAAGAGATTACCATATCAAAACGACGGAGCAATTTCTTAGCTATAAAGCTCAAGCTGTTGAACTGATTCGCAGTGAAACATTAAAAGGTATGAATGCTGTGTAACAAAATAATAAGTTTTAATTTGAATTTGTGATAAATTAGTTGAATCATTATGTCCTTCGATGTAGTATAAGCGCCTGCTTTGCACGCAGGAGGTCAGCGGTTCGATCCCGCTAGGCTCCATCGGAGTATACATAATGAAAGAAGCGATCATTTTGCCAAGAAGCAGATGATCGCTTTTTTATTTCGGGTAAAGAAAGTCGATAAGGTCATAAGATTCGATTGGGCGATCAGGTAAGCGCCCAATCTGAGAATTAGGCGGAAAAATTCCGCTTAATTAGAAAATGAATGAAAAAATTGCTTAAATAGACGGAGAAATTCCGCTTATCGAATCGAAAAACGTGAAAATGGAGGGTTTTTCTGTGAATAAGCGGAAAAATTACCCTTATTTACCTGTGAAACAAGCGCTAGGACGCAAATAACCGGAAAATCTCCGCTTATTTTATTCCAGCCCCACGTTACTTAATCAAGAATCAAAATGATTTATGAACTAGAAATGTCTGTTCAAGACAAGCTTGATGATTCAAAATCGCATTTGAAGCAAGGGAACTTTCGCTAATTACGCATACGTCCTGCAAGCAACGCGAAAGTCACCACATCCTGTGGAAGTATGTCCTGCAAGCAACGCGAAAGTCATCGCATCCTGTGAAAGTATGTCCTGCAAGCAATGCGAAAGTCACCGCATCCTGCGGAAGTAAGAACTGGGCTGTGCCCGGTTTTTCTAACAGTTAATAAAAAATCAAACTGGTAAGTTCTGCGTGCTTTGAGACTTCAAAGCGCGTTCACTCGATCAATTCGTTTGCCGACTTTCTAAATAATGGTGAATCAATCTGATTTTTAGTTATTGGGCGCTCATTTACTGATGAGATCCATAACATCCCGCCGCATGCTCTGGGGAACTTTCTCGGTTGGTTTTCCTATACGGACAAGCATTTGGATCGTTTGACCTTCCGGCGCATACGTGTTGTGAATGCTGTGGTACAACTTGCTCATCTCCGGATATTCTTCCAGAGCTTGGCTGACCGGCTGCACGGCCAAGCCGAGATTGTGTGCGGTTAGTGTTAATCGGCTGTATAGCATGCCGCTCTTCACTTGACTCGCGCGGCTGTTATCGCGAGAGGAAATCATTGCGTAAGCCGGTGTATGGTTAATGGATGTTTTGGTTGATTGAATCATAAGATCGGATGCTGCCTTCTCACTGTTCAAAAAAGGGAAAAGTGTGACAAGGCCCTGCATGAAATAGAGCGAGAATCCGGAAGTTCCTTGCCCTTCAAAAGAAAATCCATAGCGGTAGTTGTTTTTCTGATATTCGTTTGGGCGGAAGATGTCCGATGCCTCTTTCGTGACGCGAGGAACTCCAGCCTCAATGACCGCCCCGTCAATCGCGAAATTTCCAAGTTTTCGCACATTTGCCTTGTCCTGATAAATTTTTGTTGTGATTTGCTCGCCTTCGTTGAGTGATTCTAAAGAATCTACTTGCTGCTTGGTCAATGCGTCTGATTTATAATTCGCTCTGTTTGTATCCGGTAGATATACAGCGTTGAAGAGCGGACTGCGCTGTGGATCCGCCTGTTTTAAAACGACCCTGGCTACAGGCTTATCGGACATACTTTGTGCAAGCTGCTGCTCGTTGTAGTCACCTTTGGGAAACAGGGTAATTGTTACAGGATAGCCGATTTTCTGACCGGCAACCGCTACATAATCTAGAAAAGTGCCTTGAGTGACCATCAACTGGCGTGAGAGGGGATCGGCTTGAGGAGACATTCTTTGCGGATCAGCATACAAATAAAAGGTCATGGGATCATTTTTGTCGAGTTTAATGATCCATGGCTGCATGTTATGGCCGTTTGCCGCCAATAGTCCGAAAGCCGCAAGATGAACGCGCGGATCTTTGTGAAGCTTTGCGTAGCTTTTATCCCAAGGTTGAAGGTACTTTTGCGGCTGTAAAAAACCGCTTGCTAAGAACAGTGTGATGAACGCGAGTAAAAGAAGAGCTGCCGCACATGAAAAAATAATCATCATGACTTTTTTCATCCCTCGTTTTTTCATTTAATCACTACCTCCATTATCGTTGCGGATCGAACGAAGCATTAATTCGAATGCGTTGTGGATCAAAAAATCGGAAGAAATTGAATGATACTTTTGCAAATAGTTCTTTTTAATAAGTGAGTTGTTGAGGACGCCGCTCATACAGGACCACAAGACAACTGCTGTTTGCGTGGTGTCCAGCTCCTCGCGGAAAATTCCTTCGTCCTTTCCCTCACTGATCAGGGCTGCCAATTTGCCAAAGACGACCTCACCAAGCGCGTAACATTCTTCTCTTGATGAATCCGGAACGCTATTCCGGAAATCCGTCATAGCGTTCTCATACGAGAAAATAGTCCGAAAGTAGTCAGGGAAATCCTTGCGGAACCGGTAAAAGGCGTCCGCCATTTCCCTAAGCTTCGCTTCTGCGCGAACGTGTTCTTCACTCGCGTCATCAAGCAGAGCAATTAACTGCTTGTAGCCACGGATCATGATTTCGAAATGAAGCTGTTCTTTGCTGTTGAAATAGATGTAAAGCGTGCGCTTACTGAGCCGTGCTTCTTGGCACAAATCGTCCATTGTTGTACGGGCAAAGCCCTTGGAAAAAAACAGACGCTCTGCGGCATCAACAATTGCGGTTCGTTTCTTCTCCTTTTGCATCACTCTTTTTGATTGCACATGAATCGCTCCTGAATCATAAAAGTAAACTGTTGGTTTACTTTTATTTTCAAAGAAAAACTTGCCCCTGTCAAGAGGAACAAGTTGTTTTGTTAGTTAATCGATACAAAAATTATGGTATAATTTTAATGCTTGACTCAGTTAACAGACTGCACGCAAGCGTTATCGGATGAGCCGTTCATATTGATTCAATAATTGATCGAGGTGATGGCTCATATGCTGGATATTCGGAGAAATAAGAGGTTCATGGATGGCCGCATTCGTCATCATACTGCGCAAGATTTCAATTTTTCCGAGGAGTTCTTGTCTGTCCATATATCCACCTCCATGCTTAGTACTTGCTCATTATAGAATACCCCTATAGACGGATTTCAAACGATCAATCATTTAGGCGGACTGACCGCCGGATTCTTCATTTCTTGAACGAATAACAGCTCATGAACAAGGTAATGACTGAAACTGTTTTATAATTAACTCAACTTTCGCAGAGTGAAAATCCGAAATAACCCTTGATATAACGTACTTTGTGGCCTATTCATTATGTTTCTTGACAAAATAGAAAGACACCTCAACTTTTGGTATAGTGATTTTGACGAAATACACTACCAAACAGAAGAGGTGCCCTCTATATGATAGCGAAAAAAGGTCAAAATAATCAACTACCATTAGAAATAAAAGCAAAATTCGATGAGTTGAAGATTCTAAAACATTTACGTCAGGCAGGAATTCAAAAAGCCTTCGGCTTTTCCAGTGGTTATCTTTTTCAGCTTATTTTTCGTCTGATCTTTACCCAAAGAAATTGGTATCGTTTACTGGAGAGTAATAAAGCAGATGAATTACCAGGCAAGGATGCTGTTTATCGTTTTTTAAACTACCCGAAGTTTGCCTGGCGCCGCTTCCTGACGGCACTAAGCGTATTCACGATTATGAAAGTCAGCCGTTTGACGAGCACCTGCCACACTAAAGTACTCATTCTGGATGATTCATCTTTTTATCGCGACCGCAGTAAGCGCGTCGAACTTTTGGCTCATTGTTTTGACCATGCCAGGAGAAGACACTACAAAGGATTTCGTATGCTGACATTAGGATGGTCCGACGGATCAACGTTCCTGCCCATTGATTTTTCACTCCTTAGTTCAAGCAAAGAAAAGGCAAAAATTAATGATATCAATTCGACGATTGATAAGCGTTGTTCCGGCTATAAAAGACGAATCGAAGCTTTACAAACAGCTCCTGAACAAATCCCTGGGATGGTTAAACGGGCCTTGTTGAACGGAATTGATGCATCCTATGTTCTGATGGACAGCTGGTTTACCCAACAACCTTTGATCAAGGCTTTGACCGATCAAGGTATCGATGTTATTGGTATGGTGAAACCAACGAATCAGCGCTATCGAGTAGGCTCTCAATGGGTTGGATTAAGAACGCTGTATCGACTGTCGAAGCCCGTAACCAGTCACAAAGAAATTTTACGTTCTATTCGTACCACAATGGCTAATGGAGTCCCGGTCAAAGTTGTGTTCGTTCAAAACCGCAATAAACAAAGTGAATGGCTAGCCATCTTAAGTACTGACTGCACACTTACAGAACAGGAAATCATTCGTACGTACGGCATGAGATGGGACATTGAATTATTTTTTAAAGCAACGAAGTCATTTCTTAAGCTTCAAAAAGAGTTCCAGGGCAGATCGTACGATCTGCTGATTAGCCACACAACCATTGTCTTTACAAGGTTTATTCTCCTGTCTTGGCAAAACCGTTGCAGTACAGATAATCGAACCCTTGGTGGTATGTTTTATGAACTCTGTGACGAAATGAATGAACTGGATTGGGCTGTAGCACTGACGCAGCTCATGGATATTCTTCATGACGCCCTAACAAAAACAAAAAAATCAATCAAAAGATGGGTTACTTGTCAACTGACACAATGGATTGAGAGCTTACCCAACTATATCAAGGTTTATCTGCCCAAATTAGGGTGCGAAAGTTGAGTAATTAAGCGACATCATGAAAATCAGTATTATTTGAGGAAACGCCTTAAACTATCAATGAAACTTGGGGCGATTGACTTGCGTATTAAATAATGCTTCAAACGAGAGGTTAAAATGGATCAACAAGAGAAGCGATTGATCAAAAAGGTCAAAAAAGGCGATCAACAGGCATTTGCCGAGTTGGTGGAACGCTATAAAAACAGCGTGTTTGCGATCTGTTTACGCATGGTCGGCAACGCGCAGGAAGCAGAAGACCTGTCACAGGAAGCGTTCATTCGCGCATATAACCACATTGATCAATATGATCATGAACGTAAATTTTCGACATGGCTGTTCCGGATTGCGACCAATCTATCGATTGACTTTTTGCGCCGGAGGAAGAGCAATATTTCGCTTGACGCCGTTGTTCCGGGTACGGAAGGGCTTTCCCTGAACGCGATGCTTCCTGATCAAACAGAACAACCGGAAGAGCTGGCTGTGCGTAAGGAAACCGAGGAAATGGTACAAAATGAGATAAAAAAATTACCGGAAAAATACCGTTCAGCGGTGGTACTTAAATACATTGAGGATTTGAGCTTGAAAGAAATCAGTGAAATTATGGATATTCCGGTCGGTACGGTAAAGACGCGTATTCATCGTGGCCGGGAGATGCTGAGAAAAATGATGATGGCCGGGGGAGGCGATCGAGCATGAGCTGCACGAATAAGAAGTATCTGTCATTAATGAATAAGGTCTTGGATGAAGAGGCAACGGAACGGGAAAAGCATGAACTCTATGAACATCTGGATTCTTGTAATGAATGCCGTGTTCATTTTAATGAATTGACGTATTCGACCGAGTTGCTGCGGCGACTTGCCCACCCTCAATTGCCGGCCGCTTTTACGAAAAGTGTTCTTGATCAACTGCCTGCTGCAAAACGTCATGTGATTTTGCGGTGGGGCAGCCGCCATCCGGTACTGACCGCTGTAGCGATTTGCGCAGTACCTATGTCACTTGTCGTGATCGGCGCCAGACATCAAACAAGAGATAAGAACGACTATGTGCTCGTTAACGTGTCGGGGGATCAGAACTGAGAACGCCCGTTCATTTTTTAACCGCGCAACACATAAGATAGAAAAAGACGAGCCTTAGGTGCACAATAATTTTTTAAGAATGGGTTTACCTAGGGTATATACAGAAACACTAAGATTGTCGATGTAATGATAAGAATGGCTGATTTGGAGGATGAAAAATCATGTCTTTGTGGACTCATGTGAATATTTTAAACTACTTGACAGACATCATTGACATTTTGATTGTCACTTATGTGATTTACAAAGTGATCATGATTATTCGAGGCACAAAGGCAGTTCAGCTAGCGAAGGGTATTCTGGTGATCATCGCGGTCTGGTTTCTGAGCAGTCTGTTCCAGCTTCGAACGTTGGAATGGATTCTGAACAATGCCATAACCTACGGCTTATTTGCGATCATCGTGATTTTCCAACCGGAATTACGCCGCGTGCTCGAGCAGCTTGGGCGTGGGCGCCTGTTCTCAAGAGGAACGGTCGTTGAAGAAGAACATAAACAAATGGCTGAAGCGATTGTCAAAGCTTCTTCTTACATGGCGAAGCGAAGGATCGGTGCTCTGATGTCGATTGAGCGCAAGACCGGTCTCAATGATTATATTGAAACCGGCATCCAGCTGAATGGGAACTTAACTTCCCAACTGCTCATCAATATTTTCATCCCGAACACACCCTTACATGATGGTGCGGTTATTATTCGCGGAAATGAAGTGGCTGCTGCGGCATGCTATCTTCCCTTATCGGAGAGCCCGTTTATTTCCAAGGAACTTGGGACAAGGCACCGGGCGGCAATGGGTGTCAGTGAAGTAACGGATTCGCTGACCGTTGTAGTATCCGAGGAAACAGGGGGCATCACCGTGACGAAAAATGGTGAAATGTTCCGTGATATTAGTGAAGAACGTCTGAAGGAAATGCTCCAGCACGAGCTCGATGAATCGGATAATCAGACGACGATTCGCTGGAATTGGAGAGGAAAGCACAATGGATAAACTTTTGAATAACAATTGGTTTGTCAAAATTGTATCCTTTGTTATGGCGTTGATGCTGTATGCGATTGTCTCAGCCGGTGACGGCACGCCGTCGGGTTCTTCCTCCAATATCGCTGTGAATCCGACGCAGCAATCGGCGATTATAACGTCAAAGTTAGCGATCAAATATGACCAAAATAAATATGTAGTGAGCGGAGCGCCACAGACGATCAGTGTTCGCCTGAACGGGTCCAATGAATCCATTCTTAAGGCGAAACTTCCCAGTACGAAAAGCGTTTACTTGGATCTATCGGGTATGAAGCCGGGTACCTATGACGCTCACGTGCAGACACGCGGATTTCCGTCAGGTCTCACCGTCAAACCGAGTCCGAAGACGGTACGTGTCACAATACAAAAAAGAACGAGCAAAGAGCTTCCTATTGCCATTGATATACTAAATAAAAATTCGCTAGCAGAAGGATACACAGTTGGTGATCCTGTCATGGATACGCAGAATATTACGGTTACCGGCGGCGAGGATACTGTCGATTCGATTGCTTTCGTAAAAGGCGTCATTAGTGTCAAAGGCGCGGATGCGGCAGTAGAAAAAATGATCACCCTGCATGCATATAATAGTAATGGTGATCAAGTAAATGTGACCATTAATCCATCGTCGGTTCATGTCCGTGTGCCCATTGAAAAAGTATCGAAACAATTGAGCATCAATGCGGTGACAACGGGGACACCGGCCAAGGGGTACAGCATTGACTCTATTGATCAGTCCGCAAAAATGGTCACGGTGACTGCTCAAGACAAAGACGCACTTGACCGGATCACCTCTCTTGAACCGCTTTCCGTATCTGTTGACGGATTGAAAAAGGATAAAACAGTTACAGTGAAAGTGGCACTGCCTTCCGGAGCAACAAGGAGCGATCCGGAGAAAATTGATGTGACGGTGCATATCATAAAAGAAACGGATGCGGAAAGTGATGAAAGCAGTGCGGATTCAAGCGCTGATCCAAGTTCTGATTCTAGCTTGAGTACGGACAAACAAACAAAGAAGCTAACGAATATCCCAATTAAGGTGATTGGACTTAAGGATGGCTTGAATGCGTCTTTTGATAAAGAAGACCATGTAAGCGTCTCTGTAACCGGTTCGTCACAGGATCTTGACAAGTTGACAGCTGATGATGTTCACGCCGAGGTAGATCTGGATGGTTTGGATACGGGAGCGCATGAAGTCACTGTCGCAGTTAGTGCCGCAGATGGTCTCGTTGCAAAGGCGACCCCGGGTACGGTCAAGGTGAGCATCAGCTGATGGTGTTGTGAGGATTTCTGCTACTTTCAGAGTGGTTAGAACATCCTTTGACAGAATGCGGCCGTGAGTTTACAATAAAGCGGCGGAATTTGGACGAGGAAAGATAGGAGCGATCGATATTATGACAAAGTACTTTGGAACGGATGGAGTCAGAGGTATTGCGAATCTCGGCTTGACACCCGAATTGGCTTTTAAATTAGGGCGTGCCGGCGGTTATGCATTAACGAAGACGACTGAGCATCCTAAGGTTCTGGTTGGCAGGGATACGCGTATTTCCGGTTATATGCTTGAAGGCGCGTTAATCTCCGGCCTATTGTCTATTGGCGTTGAAGTCATGCGGCTGGGTATTATTTCAACTCCTGGTGTCGCTTATCTGACAAAGGCGATGGATGCTAGTGCAGGCATCATGATTTCTGCGTCACATAATCCGGTCGCTGATAATGGGATCAAGTTCTTTGGCAGTGACGGTTTTAAGCTGAGCGATGAGGTTGAAGAAACGATTGAAGCGTTGCTGGCGAAGGAAACAGACGATCTGCCGAGACCAATCGGTGGCGATTTGGGCACGTCAAGTGACTATTTCGAAGGAAGTCAGAAATATCTTCAATTTTTGAAGCAGACCATTCAGGAAGACGATTTTTCCACAATCAAGATTGCACTTGACTGTGCTAACGGATCGACGAGCGCGCTCGCTCCGCATCTTTTCGCTGATCTTGAAGCAGATATCGTAACTATTGGTACATCACCAAATGGGAAAAATATTAACGAAGGTGTCGGATCGACGCATCCTGAATCCTTATCCACACTCGTTGTTGAAAAAGCTGCGGACTGCGGGCTTGCTTTCGATGGCGACGGTGACCGTTTGATTGCTGTTGATGAACTAGGAAATATTATCGATGGCGACAAAATCATGTACATTTGTGCCACTTACTTGAAATCAAAAGGAATGTTAACTAAAGACACACTGGTTACGACTATAATGAGTAATCTTGGCTTATATAAAGCACTTCAAGCTGAACAGATTGAAACAAAGCAGACGAAGGTCGGCGACCGTTACGTTATGGAAGAAATGCGCGCGGGCGGTTATGCACTTGGCGGCGAACAATCCGGACACATCATCTTTCTTGAACACTCTACTACGGGAGATGGGATGCTGACGGCATTGCAGTTGGTCAGCATCATGAAGGCGACTGGAAAGAAGCTGTCTGAACTTGCGGCAGGGTTAAAAACCTACCCGCAGAAATTGGTGAATATTCATGTCGCTGATAAATTCCATGTGACAGAAAATCCGGAAGTAGCTCAGTCTATTAAAGAAGTTGAAGCGGATATGGCCGGTGACGGTCGGGTACTTGTCCGCCCTTCAGGTACTGAATCGCTGATCCGGATTATGGCCGAAGCACCTACAGCAGAAGCGTGCGATGCGTTTGTCGACAAAATTGCACAAAAAGTCGTTGATGCAGTGGGCGGGGAAATTCAATAAAATATGTTCAAAATATCCGGGGAACGGTAATGAGTTCCTTCTGCTGAACTATAGGACCTTCGAGAAAGAAGGATCTTTCGCTAAGAAAAAGGATCTTCAACTAATCTAGAGGAACTTTCGCTAAATGCGCATACGTCCTATATGTAACGCGAAAGTCATCACATCCTGTGAAAGTACGTCCTGTGAGCAACGTTGAAGTCACCGCATCCTGCGGAAGCAAGGACTGGGCATGCCTGGTTTTTCTAATGCCAATGCAGCAGTTAAGCAACGTTTGAACGGATCGCTGTTGAAATTTCATCAATGAAGTTTATGTTTGTCGGTTACGGGACATGGCATTGCTGAATAGATATATTGAGTAAGAAAAATCCCACTTCAGAGATGATTGACGCACCGATCAGATTAAAGTAGTATGTGGGTAACTCGAGAAGGAAAGTGAGGGGTGGATAACTGAATATGAAGCGCCTGGACTATTCCAACGGACGGACAAGTACGGAATAGTTGACGAGGAGGAGGTTTATCGAAGCATTCGGCGGATACCTCCCGGAACCTTGCAACCGTTAGCACGTGCTCAAACCAGAAAGGCAACTTTCTGTACAGAAGCCGTGCGGCAAGATATATAAGCATTAAAATAAAAAACAAGTGGGGCAAGACTGCCCTATATGATGACGGTGACAACATCTTAAAGTGCACCTTGCCTCACAAGGAGGACATCATCCTATGTGTGGTATTGTAGGCTATATCGGCAATGAAGATGCACGTGACATTTTGCTTAAGGGACTCAGCAATCTTGAATACAGAGGTTACGATTCGGCAGGCATCGCACTTTTAAATGCAGACGGTGTTCACATTTTCAAGGAAAAAGGACGGATCGCCGTTCTTCGCAAATCCGTGGATCCGACCGTTCACGCGACACTTGGTATTGGGCATACACGTTGGGCAACACATGGTGAACCGAACAAACGCAATGCGCACCCGCATCAGAGCATTTCCGGACGCTTCACCCTTGTTCACAATGGTGTGATTGAAAATTACAGCCAACTGAAGGCGGAATATCTGTCCGGTGTTACCATGAAAAGCGAGACGGATACGGAAGTGGTTGTGCAACTAATCGAGACCTTTGCAAACGATGGTTTGAGCACAGAAGCCGCTCTTCGGAAAACGCTGAAGCTGCTCGAGGGTTCTTACGCAATTGCGTTGGTTGACTTGGAAGACAGCGAAACCCTTTACGTTGCGAAGAACAAAAGTCCGCTGCTGATCGGTCTTGGCGACGGCTTTAATGTCGTAGCCAGTGACGCGACGGCGATGATTCAGAAGACGAAACGGTATGTTGAGCTGATTGATGAAGAAATCGTCGAACTGAAGCGTGACCGCTACACGATCATGGATCTCGACGGCAATGAAAAGACGCGTGCGCCTTATACGGTTTCCTTCGATGCGCATGACACGGAAAAAGGTGCTTATGCTCATTATATGCTGAAGGAAATTGATGAACAGCCGGCCGTAATGCGCCGCCTGTTGCAGGAATACAGCGGCAAGGACGGAGTCGTTACGCTCGATCCGACGATTACGAAAGCTGTCAATGCCGCCGATCGGATTTACATCATCGCCTGCGGCACAAGCTACCACGCCGGGCTTGTCGGCAAGCATCTGCTTGAGACGATTGCCGGGATTCCGACCGAAGTGCATATCTCGAGTGAATTCTCCTATAATATGCCGCTTCTGTCGAAAAAGCCGCTGTTCGTCTTTATCTCCCAAAGCGGGGAGACAGCGGACAGCCGTGCTGTCCTTGTCAAAGTGAAAAAGCTCGGTCATCCGACACTGACCATGACGAACGTCGAAGGATCGACCTTGTACCGCGAAGCAGATTACAAGATGCTGCTGTTCGCCGGCCCGGAAATCGCGGTTGCATCAACGAAAGCGTATACAGCCATGATCGCCGTCTTCGCCTTTATCGCGGTTGCTTCCGCTCAGAAGAAGGGAACGAAGTTCGATCTAGATCTTGTTCATGAGATGAGTATCGCGGCACAAGGTATGGAGCAGATGATCGACGAAAAAGCGCAGCTGAAGGAAGTCGCACGCGACT
This sequence comes from Sporolactobacillus caesalpiniae, assembly GCF_040513385.1. NCBI lineage: Bacteria > Bacillati > Bacillota > Bacilli > Caryophanales > Sporolactobacillaceae > Sporolactobacillus > Sporolactobacillus caesalpiniae. The sequence goes on along the minus strand of NZ_JBEVCB010000005.1, from coordinate 334,536 downwards.
ATCTCTCGATCACGCGCAACGCCTTTTACATCGGTCGCGGACTCGACTATTACGTTTGCATGGAAGCATCGCTGAAGCTGAAGGAAGTCTCCTACATCCAGGCGGAAGGCTTCGCCGGCGGCGAACTCAAGCACGGCACAATCGCATTGATCGAAGACGGCACACCGGTTTTCGCCTTCGCAACCCAGAAAAATGTCAACAACAACATTCGCAGCAATGTTGAAGAGGTCGCCGCTCGCGGCGCCCACACATGCATCATCAGCATGGACGGAGTCACGAACCACGCGGACGACCGCATCGTGCTTCCGAAAGTGCACCATGCTCTGACACCACTTGTTTGCGCCGTTCCTCTGCAGCTGATTGCGTACTATGCAGCCCTGCAGAACGAATGCGACGTTGATAAACCACGTAACTTGGCCAAATCAGTTACGGTGGAATAAAAAAGGAACAGGCAAGTACATACTCGTGTACTTGCCTGTTTTTTTTATTAAAATTATTTCCTGAAGATGTCTTTGTTGCGCAGTATAGATGGAGTGCGCAGTATGGAACGGGAAAAGTTAAATCAAACACATCTAAAGTTGGCGTATCCAACGATTTATATAGCAGGTTAGCTGATTATTCAACAGGTGAGCTACTTAATTCGTTATGACCTTTCTTCAATTTGATACGAGTTTCCGAATTCGTTACTACTTTCGATAAATTAGCTACGACTTTGAGCTCATTCATTGCGACTTTTTCGCGATTGGTTACGAGTTTGGGAATTGGTTACGACTTTCGATAAATTATAGAGTTAGTCTAAATAGTGGACATGTCAAAATGGGATTTCGTATGATTAAACTATCCTAAAAAGGGGCGTGTTCAACTATGGCATACGATCGGGAGTATCGGGAATATGTCGCAAAATTGATTGTGGATGACGGGAGGGTTGCCCGCGAAGTTGCCTATGAATTGGAACTGTCCAAGAGTACGGTCAGTCGCTGGGTGAGCGATTACCGAGAGTCGTTAAAACAGAAACATCAACCGTACCGGACACAAAAAGAAATAGAACAACTCCAGAAAGAACAGTTAAAAGAAATTGCACGACTTAAAGAGGAAAACGAAATCTTAAAAAAAGCCATGCACATCTTCACTCAAGGCCGTCAGTGAGGTACAGATTCATTGAAGCTCATCGAGATGAACATTCTGTAGTGTTGATGTGCACTGTCTTGAACGTATCGAAGAGCGGTTATTATAAATGGAGTCGGGGCGAGCGACAGGAAACGAATACCCAGCGGATGCGTAAACGAAAAGAATTACAGCGTCGGATCAAGCAAATCTTTTATCAGAATCACGGACACTATGGCAGTCCACGCATCCATATTGCCCTGTTGCGTCAAGGTTTTATTGTGTCGCAAAAAACGATTGCACGCGAGATGAAAGCAATGGGACTGAGGGCAACGCCAAAGAAGCGATATGTCGCAACCACTGATTCCAGACACGATCTGAAGGTCTATCCTAACCTATTGAATCGTCAGTTCCAACAAAAGGCGCCGAATCAAGCCTGGGTCACAGATATGACCTATATTCGGACACTGGCAGGATGGGTGTATCTGGCTTCGGTCATCGACCTGTTTTCACGGAAAGTGGTCGGATGGTATATGGACGCGACGATGACACAAGATCTTCCTCTGCAGGCACTCAAGTTGGCGATTGAGAAACGTCAGCCAGGTAAAGGACTCATTCATCACTCAGACCAAGGCTCTCAGTACTGCGCCAACGAGTATATCGCTCTGATGAAAAAGCACCAGATGCAGATCAGTATGAGCCGCAAAGGAGATCCGTATGACAATGCTTGCATGGAGTCATTCCATGCGACACTGAAGAAAGATCTCATCTATCGGAGACGCTTCAGATCGCGTGAAGAGGCTATACAGGCGATCAATCACTATATCTATCGCTATAACACATACCGGATGCATTCAAGTCTGGGTTACTGGTCGCCGAACCAATTTGAGAAGATGCATGAGCAAGCAGGGAGCGTCTCATAAATGACCCAAACGGGTTTTCTCATGGACAGTTGGTCCTTTCAACTTTCCATGAGAAAAGCCACACCAAGCGGAGCGCGGTAGGCATTTAGTTAAACTCAGTTTCACATTTTTGTGTCCACTTTATTGACAGAACTCCATTAGCTACGACTTTGAGCTCATTCGTTACGACTTTTTCGTGATTGGTTACGAGTTTGGGAATTGGTTACGACTTTCGATAAATTAGCTACGACTTTGAGCTCATTCGTTACGACTTTTTCGCGATTGGTTACGAGTTTGGGAATTGGTTACGACTTTCGATAAATTAGCTACGACTTTGAGCTCATTCGTTACGACTTTTTCGCGATTGGTTACGAGTTTGGGAATTGGTTACGACTTTCGATAAATTAGCTACGACTTTGAGCTCATTCGTTACGACTTTATCGTGGTTCGTTACGATTCTGGGAAATAGTTACAACTCGTATATTAATAATGTACTCAGTGAGAACTTGTATAAATCTGATCAAATGATTTGGACACCTGGTGATATTCCTAAGATAATGAGTTTAAGGATCATTTGGGTTAATTCCCGTTACTACTGTAGTTTGACTACTTTAAAAGACTGATTCCCGGTGTACGCAAGGGACTCCTTACTCGCAGGCTGTTCATCTCTGATTCTCATTGTCCTGTTTGAGTAGGCAGGACGCGGCTAATGAAGCAGAGAATAAGTTCCGATACGCGAGTGTGCTGGTCGGCGTTCACACTTAGGGATATCCCCAGATGCCCAAGTTATCCTAATTGAGAGGAGGATGGTTGTATCATGACCTATTTTGTTGGTTTGGACGTAAGTTCACTAGATATCAAAGTCTATATTGAAAATGAGAAAGGGAACAAAATAAAAGCTTACCCGATCCCAAACAATCGTCCAGGTGCTCTAAAACTGCGCGACGATCTCATTTCTTTAGCGGAGGATCAACGGGTTGATGCGTACACAATTGGCTTGGAATCCACCTCTGTGTACAGCTATCATCCAGCCATGTTTTTTCATACAGATCCTGAATTAAAGAAGATCGGCTGCACCGTCTATATGCTTAATCCTAAACAAGTGGCCAACTTCAAGAAAAGCTATGCGAATCTGGATAAAACAGATGAGATTGATGCGTTTGTCATTGCCGACTATCTGAGATTTGGCCGTTCGACACTCTCTGTAGTCAAAGAAGAACAGTATATCGCTCTTCAACGACTGACGCGTTCCCGTTTTCTCTTGGTTCAAGAGCTGACAAGAGAAAAACAACATTTTCTGCAGCACCTAAACTTTAAATTCAGCCAGTTTACTCATGACGTTAAAACTTCCGTTTTTGGACAGGCTATTTTGGACTTTCTCAGTGATGAATTCAGCTTAGATGATTTGGTGACTATGCCCTTGGAAAAGCTGGCACTGTACCTTCAGGAAAAGGGAAATCACCACTTTGGGGATCCCAAAAAAGTGGCCTCATCCATCAAAACAGCGGTCAACAATTCCTATCAGCTGAGCCGTTGTGTGGAAGATTCAGTGGATCTTCTCATGAGTACTTCAATTACTCTGATCAGAACGATGAAAGCCCAGATTAAAGCCTTAGAAAAGGGCATTGAGAACCTAATCAAAAGTCTTCCGGTAGCAACGCGAACAATTGATACTGTTCCAGGGATTGGTCCCGTCTTTTCAGCTGGAATCATCGCTGAAATTGGTCAGATTGATCGGTTCCCAAACGAAGCAAAGCTGGCAAAGTATGCCGGATTGTATTGGCATAAACACCAGTCGGGTACTTTTACTGCTGAGGATACCAGACTTTCACGAACCGGGAACGTCTATTTGCGTTATAACCTGATTGAAGCCGCCAATCATGTCATACGCTACGTTCCGGAATACCGAAGGTACTATGAGAAAAAGGCAAGTGAAGTCACCACTCATAAACACAAACGTGCACTCGTTCTAACTGCAAGAAAATTGGTCCGCATGGTTGACGCTCTACTCCGTCACCATGAAGTTTATGCACCGAGTAAAGGGATGACCGGATAAGTCAAAATGACTGTTTCCACTCCCTTATCTATTCCCAGTATTTTACATTTCACACTGGGCTTAGATTAGAGTTCGCCTTTTTATCGATCAATGAACAAATATACTTTACAAAGCACTTGACATAATACCGCAGGTCTTTTCCTCTTTTGGGTTGAAATTCCCCCAGGGATTCGTTCTAATCTCGACTCTTACGCGCTTGTCGCGCATCTTCCGTCAACTATGCAATGTATTTTCTTCAATTATAAGCAGTAAAGAACTTTTTTTGCCTGCAATCTATGGGCGAACAAAGAAATTATTGCATGAGTAAACCACTTTATTTGTATTTACTAATTTTTTCAACTAATAATTCATCATGGTGATGCCATATAATACCCTTTCAAGTAAACGATATCCTTTAAATGTTTACTTCTGAGATTTCTTGTTTGTTAAGAACAAAGTGGGAATAAGCAACACCAAACTAAGGATCAAGGCTAACATGAAACCATTGTGGTAAGCAGTAGTCATGAGTGGGATCGTTGGTGAAAACCTACGCAAAGGAAATCCGAGCGTTAATGGAAAGCGGTTTTTTTCTTCCATTGGTGAAAAGCGGCATATTTCCGGGCAGCATATCCATTGTGAAAAATGCTTCAAATGTAATGAACACGGATTTTGGTGAACTCGTTTCTCTTAGTGCAGAGGTCATACAAAAATTTCGTGAAGCCATGATTGATGGGCCAGAGAGTCTGGCGGCAGAAGCGGCGGTTAATGCTTATAGAGAACTGATAAATATAATATGGATTCCCTGTGATGATCAATCCTTTCGCAAAATCGGATGGGCGTATTTGGTTCACAAAGAAGCGTTGGACCAAAAGTCACCGGGAATTGCAGAGTTTGTATCTAAAGCTATTTTGCATGTGTATCAGTAACCATGCAGGGGGATGAGTACAGTGATATAGCAGAATCATGCTAAATCAATGGTCCTGTTTTTATCAAGTGCTCTGAGATGGAAATACACAGAAGCAATGGGGAAGGGAGATGTCTCTATATGATCGAAAAAATAGTATGGTGGATCCAATACATAATTAATTTCCTTTTTATGCTCTATTTGGCTAGGTATATTTCAAACGCATTTTATTCAACTCCAGGATCTTTTCTAATTAGCATTTTCCTAATCGTAGTTTCTATTATTTTGGCCTATCTTTTAACGATAAGGTTTAAAAACAATGGTTGAGACCCTACAGGCAGTCTTTTCTTTCAGTTTAGTCCTGTTTACTGCCCAGTCCGACATGATTAGCATGCCGACAAAAAACGCTTACTGCTAGCAATAAATCCACATGGAAACTACAAAGCGTTGTCTATGCAAAATTGAAGCATATAAGTACAAAGGGCAAGCATTGAGCAGACAGAGTTTTTGATAAAATATCGCTTTGTGTTTATGATGATCAATAGATCGAGGAGGTAAGTGCTTTGAGAAAATCAACCGCTGTTGTTTTGCTTATTTTTGCGAATCTTTTCTGGGCGGGTAATTATATCTGCGGTAAATTTGTGATTGGTGAAATGGAACCGATTCAAATCAATTTTTTACGTTGGCTGATCGCGGCGGTTATTCTTTTTCCGCTTGCGCAGCTCATTGAGAGACCGGATTGGAAAGCTATTTTTAAGGAGTGGAAGCTATTACTCGTTCTTTCCATACTCGGTATCATTGGCTATAATCTTTTACTCTATGAAGCTCTTTATTTTACGACCTCACTGGACGCAGCTTTAATTAATTCAGTCAATCCGGCCATGATTGCCATCTTTGCAGTATGGTTATTAAAGGAAAAATTAAGTAAAGTCAATGTTCTAGGTTTGATTGTATCGCTGGTTGGTGTGCTGCTGGTGCTTACCCATGGCAATCTTCTGCATGTGTTTGCGGTTGATTACAATGTCGGGGATCTCTTCATGCTCGTGGTGATCATTTCGTGGACCTTTTATACGCTGCTCAGCAATCGAATTAAAGACTTGCCTCCGATCGGGGCAACTGCTGTTACCGTAGCCTTCAGCGTGTTGGTGATGCTGCCGTTTTTCATGTATTCAAATTTCAACTGGTCATTTACTCCTGCAACGGCCACCGGTATTCTCTATCTAGCACTCTTCCCATCTGTGGGGTCGCTGTTATTCTGGAATATCGGCGTACCTATAGTGGGATCAAGTCACGCCGGCATCTTTCTGAATTTGATTACGGTGTTTACCGCGATCCTCAGTATTCTCTTAGGGAATGGAATCAATCTTTTTCAGATCATCGGCGGTCTCGTGGTTGTTCTTGGCGTCTACTTGACCAATAAGAAACCGGGTGAAAAATCTGTTCATCAAGAATTGAATGCGTAAGCCATTGTGACGGTAAGGTGATCAATCCTTAATTCTTGGATAAAGCTGTTGCATCACGTGCAGAAACCCTTCGACAATTGGCGCTATTCCTTTTCACTAGTTTTTCTTAGATCCCTTAAAAAAAATGTTATCTATTTCTTTAATTCCATAAGAAGTGGTTGCATTTTCTTCTGCTTTGGCAGCTGCTTCTCCATAGCGTTCATTGAGCTGATGATCTTCTCGCTCACTTTGTAATTCTTCTACTTGTGCATTTAAAAATTCAATACGATCGACCATTTGCTCATATTTATTCCAGCTCAATAAGGCAGCTTTAATCTCATCATTCATGATTATCGCTAATTTTTCATTTTGGCTTAATTTTTCCAATAAATTTTTTTGTGATAAAGAACGAAGATCCTTTGCGGGCAAAGTTTCCTTTTTTTCAAGTGACTTTGTTGGCATTTTAAATTCCCCTTTCGTAGTCAACAACCCCTTGATACTAATAGTATACAATCTTAGTGTATTATTTACTATATAATATGTGCAAAAAAACGAACAAATATGTATGCAAATAATCGCACAAAAATCTGTTGCTCAGAGGTGTGACTAATGACCGCAAATTGTGCAAGGGCCAATTTGTCTGTGAAGATCTGCCGCATGCTGAAATTCACCTTCTCGACACCGGACACTTCGCACTGGAGACACATGCGCATCAAATCTGGATGCTGATCCGCCATTTTTTAAATAAAATTGATTAAGAAGAAAAGAGTGAAGAGATCAGATACAGATCTCTTCACTCTTTTTGTATGCTCTATGATGTTTCGTTATTGAAGAAGCGCCAGCACCTCTTTAGTTGTTCGTACTTTGCCGATTCGCGGGAAGATACGGGTGATGCAGTGATCATGTTCTTCCTTAGTCGACGCAGTCATCGCATCTTCAACAAAGACTTGCTGATAACCGCGCGCGTACGCTTCCCGCGCTGTTGTATCAACGCCAATACCGGTTGAAATACCGCATAATACAAGGGTATCAATGCCGCGGCGACGCAGCTGCAAATCTAAATCAGTCCCAAAAAAGGCTCCCCATTGCCGTTTGGTTAGTCGATAAGTCTTTTGGAAAGCATCCAGCTCAGGTACATAATGATCCCATCCGTCAGGAAATCTCGATGCGGATCGGTTGGAATCGGTGTGCGGAACAAACCAATCCTTTCCATCAAAAGAAGAGACACGGACAAGTGCGACAAAGGACCCGTTTTTCGAAAATGCGTTCACCAGTTTCGTTGTTTTTTCCACAACTTGTGCACCTGTGTATGGGGCACGTTGGTTGTTCACAATCCCATTCTGCAGGTCAATCACCACTAAAGCTGTCTTATTTTTATTCATTTTCATCGCTCCTTATCCTATATGCTGCGCGCGACTGGGCTGTGCGGCGATTTGCCGGTAGACGCGCCAATAAACCCACAAACCATTCACGAGCAGCAGTGCGGCAGTGACAAAAAAGACCGCACGAATACTTAACCATGCGGCAATCTGACCACCAAAAACAGATCCACCGAAAACACCCAAATACATGGCGGACATACTAAAACCAAATACGCGACCGGTCAGTGCGGTGGGGGTAATTTTGCGAATCATAATATTCACTGAAGGCATTAACCCGCCGGCTGTAAGCCCGAACAGAAATCGGAGCACGATCAATTGCCAGGGCGCGGTGACAAAAGCTTGCGGGATAAAAAGCAGGCCTGCCGTAAAAAGCGCAATCACCATGACTTTATGTGCGCCAATCCGATCGGACAGCTTCCCTAGGCGCGGTGCGGCGATAATATTCGCGAGTCCCGACGCTGAAAAAGCAAGCCCGGACAGCAGTGCGAGATGGCTGCTGTTTGTCAGATGGCCCATGAACACCGTCACAATCGGTTCAACGGAATATAAAGCGATAGTTAAGATAAATGCGGTCACAAACAGGGTAACGGTCAACCCTTTTTCCGGAATTTGATTCCAAATGTCTTTGGCATGACGAACTTTTTTATCGGTTCGCTGGAACGATTCCTTTACAAAGAAAAGCGTGGTAAAAAAGGAAACCATCATCAGTGCACCGGTCATGAAAAACACATTTTGCAATCCAAAATGCTCACTAAGAAATCCGCCGATGAGCGGACCGAGAAGCGAACCAGCTATGTTGGCAGTCGACAAAGTGCCCAGCGCCCATCCGGCATGTTCCTGATCCGTTTGGGTAGCGATCAGCGTCGTACAGGCTGTGCTGTAGCCGGTGATCACGCCTTGCAGAAGACGAAGCCCAATCAGTACGGCGACATTGGGGGCAAACCCCATACAGCCGATCACCATTGCCATACCGAGACTGGCGCGCAGCAGCATAGGCTTTCGCCCAAACTTATCGGCCACCGATCCCCAAATGGGTGAAAAAATGGCAGATAAAATAAAAGTACTGCCAAAAGCAATGCCGGATAGTTGAGCGATTGCTGCCTCTTGATGAATACCAAGATGTCTGATGTACAGCGGCAGCACCGGTGCAATTTGACTCATGCCAATCCCTGTCGCAAACATGCCAAACCAGCATACCACTAAATTTCTTTTCCAAATCGGCATGATCCGAGCCTCCGAGGTTCAAATATAGGATGAATAATCACACCCATTAGTTTAAACGTAGATTGGCGGCTGATCCATGGTTGATCCTGTTATCCATGGACATTTTTGCTGTAATATTCATTTGGACTGATCCCTTCTGATCGTTTAAATAGCCGACTAAAATAAAATTCATCAGCAAAACCAAGCAGATGAGCGACTTCCTTGACCTTGTGATCACCGTCAAGGAGCAGTTCCTTTGCCTTGTCAATTTTCATCTGGTTAAAATAAGCAATAACTGAGTAACCGGTGCTTTCTTTGAAAATCCTAGTCAGGTATGTTGACGACAATTGGACGAGTGCGGCTAACTCTTGCAAAGTAATGTGCTTGGACAGATTTTTTTGCATATAGGCGATGATTGTCTCCACCTTTAATGAGCTTGAATCATTTTGATTTTGCCTTCTGAACTTTTCGCGAATAGTGATGAGCAGTTGTTGCAGCAGGGTCCGTGCGGCAAAAGGATATCCGGGCCTTTTGTTGTCCCAACAGGTGGTCAAGCGTCGAAACAGTGCCTCTATTTCGTAGTAATCGGTTAAGACTTTCCCGGTTTTCCTCATCAATTTTTTTGTGCCTTCATGGATCATCCATTGATTTTGATTCCATACCACTTCCGCGCAGCTGAAATGAACCGATAGAAAACCGCCGGGTCCCGCTTCGGCCGCGAACGTATGATGGAGCCCGGGCTGGATATAACAAAGCAAGCCCTTCTTGATTGAATAATCCCGTTGATCAATGGTTATCATTCCGGTTCCACCGGTAAAAAGAATGAGTTCGTGGTGGGACAGGGTACGACTGATCCTTCGTGGGGCATGCTTCTTATCATCAAATGATCGATGGTTGCAATAATGAATATGGAAAAAAAGTTGGTCGGACACCATGCACGCACCGGCTTTCCGGATTATTTGATTTTTTCCTTAATCGGATGCATGAGACCGCATCAGCGCGACGCGGTAAGGATAAAGTTCGGCAGTCATGATTCCGGCTGCAACAGCTGGATCGGTTTGCATGAACGTTTGCGCCTCTTCGAACGAAGACGTTTCTAAAATGACAATGCCAAATGTCTTTTCATCCAAGCCCTCTGTTTTTCCCGCAAGAATGAGCACTCTTTTTTTCAGTAGCTCTTGTAATCTTGAAAAATGCTGTTCAACCACATCGTTTTCCCGCTTTGTCCAATTTGTTTCATCTAACAAAGAAGGAATTAAACGTAACACATAGATATATTGCTTTCGCTTATCTGGCATTGATGCTTACTCCCTGCATTTGACTTCTGCGATGAATGGGTTCGATCATCGCTTAGATAGTTAACTGCAATTATCCTTTTTCATTATCGAGTCTTTCCTTGATCCACTGGTGAACGTGTTCATCTTTTTCCCTTGCAAGCAGATCTTCGAGTGATTGAACGACTTGCACGCGCATGTTGGAGTCAAATCGATCCCACATTTTCTGAAGCGCCCAAGTGACCGTGCGGCGGATCACGGGACGCGGGTCTTCATCGAGCAGGCGAAGCAGTTCCGGCGCGGCACTCACATCTTTATAATTGCCGAGCGCGACAATTGCATTGCGCTGAATGGGCTTCTTTCCCCGCCAAGAGCCTGACAGTTCGCCGAATGTCTCTTTGAAATCGCGATTAGACAGTGAGAGCAGCGGTATGAGCAGCGGACGGGCAAGTTCAGGATCCGCTTCCATCTCCTCATGAAAATGACTATCCACATCGCGATTGTATGGACAGACTTGCTGACAGGTATCGCAGCCGTAAATACGATTGCCGATTGCTTTTTTGTAGGGTTCCGGCAGTTCCTGTTTGGTCTGCGTGAGATAGGCGATGCATTTCTGACTGTTGAGTTGTCCACCTTGAATCAGTGCACCGGTCGGACAATGGTCGATACAAATTGTGCAGTCGCCGCACAGGTCAGTGGCTGGTTTGTCTGGAGGAAAGGGAATATTGGTCAGCATTTCGCCGAGATAAACATACGATCCGAATTCCTCCGTAATCAGGTTGGTGCTTTTTCCTGCCCAGCCGATGCCGGCACGTTCAGCAACTGCACGGTCTGACAGTTCTCCGGTGTCGACCATACTTTTACAGTGTGCGCCGGGGAGCATGGTAACAAGAAATTCTTCGAGCTTCTGCATGCGATCACGAAGAATGGCATGGTAGTCCTGTCCCCATGAGACTCGGGCAAAAGCGCCGCGGCGCTGGCCCTTCGTGTTTGCCAGGCGCTCGGCCATTTTTTTCGGGTATGCCATGGCGATCGAGACAATTGACTGCGCGCCGTCCATGAGCAGAGTCGGCTCGGTTCTTTTTTCGATATCCTTCTCCTCGAATCCGGACTGATAACCGAGCTCCCGCTGCTGGTAGAGCCGAGCCTTGAGTTCGGTGAACGGATCGGCCGTCGTGAAGCCGATCTTGTCCACACCTATTTCCTTGCTATATGTGATCAGCTGTTCTTTCAGCCTTTGAAAATCCGTCATTTCTTATAAATAATCCTTTCATTTTCTTCCGATAAACGTTTCGCAAGTCTTGCCATATTTATGATTTGGTTCTGAAAATCGTATTGTTGATTTTCGAACTGCTGATCTCATGATAACGTGATTTACGGAAGGTCGCAAATGATTGCCAAACGCCTTCTGTACCATCCATTTTTCGATGATTTCCACGAAAACGGAGTACACCAATAGTTAAAAGAATAGTTTCGAAACGGTGAAAAAGTTTATATTTTATAAATATTTGACTAAAGAAGTTTATAAAATACTCTATTATTATTTTGAATTTTAATTATAATCAATAATTAATCATTTAAATAGTTCAGCTTTTAAACGATCTGTTTCATTCGAAGGCGAAAGGGGTGTTCAGATGAAAACTGAAAGTCGTTATGAGATGTTGTCTTTTCCGGAAAAGATAAACTATTTACGGACTGTGGCCGAAGAAGCAAAAGCAAGATGGAGTTATCCACAGGCGTCAAAGCTAACATTAATAAATTTTACCGAAAATGCAACGTTTTGTTTAGAAGCCAAAAATAAAGAAAAAATGATTATGCGAGTTCAGCGCCTTGATTACACAACGTTAAATAGTGTAAAGACAGAGTTGAGCTGGATTACTGAGTTAGGACGAACGAACCGCCTTTTACTGAATTGCCCGTTACTTTCTCGAAACGGAAAATATGTAGAAGTCATTGAAAATCCCAAAATGAATGAACAGCGATTGGTTGTTTGTTTTAAATACGTTGAGGGGCAAACGCCGGCCGATTCAAGTGATGCGAATGATCAGATTGGCACATTAATTAGTAAAATGGATTGGATTCCGGATACAATCACCATACCTGTTTTTAAATTGGCCGCATTGTTACAACAGAAATTAGGTGGGTTGAAAAAAAGCCCGCTTCGAGTGTCAGATCGTCAGCTTTATCGCATGATTGGGAAGATCGCTGCGACCATGCATACGCGGGCAACCGAGTGGAAATATCCCGATTTTTTTGAAAGAATGGAGTGGAATTTCGATGGCACTTTCGGAAAGAATTGGAATAACTTCTATGGGGTGAGTTATCGCTCACGTCAGTGGTTGTCGCAAAAAGACATTTCAGTTATTGATCATTGTGTCGATTTAATCAAAAAAAGGGTTGAAATGTACGGAAAGACACCAAATCGGTACGGCATGATTCACAGTGATTTGCGAATGGCCAATTTGTTAAAAAAAGGGGATAAAATAACCGTCCTTGACTTTGATGATAGCGGTAAGGGCTGGTTTATGTATGATATTGCCAGCGTTGTTACCTTTATGGAACACCGGACGGATATACCTGAGGTTATAAAAGAAATAATTGACGGATATGAATCGGTGCGTAAGATATCGGATGAAGATAAGCAAGAGATCGGTACCTTTGTTATGATGCGAAGAATCGGTATGTTACAAAGCTTAATCTATCGAATCGGCAGCGTCATACCGGGAAGTGGTGAATCGCAGGTACTTACACCGGAAGTGCTGGCATTTTATGCAAAAGGCACTGCTGTTTTAGCAAAAAAGTATTTGAAAAATTTTGCACTTGGATCGAACCTCACTCCAGTACCTGCAAAGCATCATCGGGCTTATCAATAATAAAAAATAAATGACTGGGAGGATTCGACATGAATAAAACCACGCATGAAATCTATGATGAAGCCTATCAAATTTGGAATCCCGATAGAGTCAATACGTTTCGCCACTTTGGTGTTGAATTGGTCATGGGGGAACGAGAGGGGAGTTACTTTAAAGATTTAGATGGGCACCGTACCTATATTAATATGCACTCTAACGGGGGAGTCTTCAATTTAGGACATCGTAATCCGGAAATTAGAGAAGCATTAGTGAAGGGAGCTGAGGTGGTAGATGCAGGCAATCACTATTTTCCTTCACCGTATAAAAATGAATTAAACGAGAAGCTGCTGGCGGTATCACCGGATAATATGAAGTATGCTTTCGTTCTTAATGGAGGCGGAGAAGCCGTCGATGCCGCAATCAAATTTGCCAGACGGGCGACCAAAAGGTGCCGAGTGATCAGTTTATCATGCGCCTTTCACGGGGCGACGGGGATCGCGATGCAAGCCAGCAACCCCCAAATAGCCGAATCATTTAACATGAAACCGGATCCGGCTCTATATACCCACATTGAGTACAACAATCTTGAACAGTTGGAATCCATTCTTAAGAAAAATGATACTGCGGCTGTAATTATTGAAAGTATCCCAGCTACTGCCGGATTCCCAATGCCGATCAAAAATTATCATAAAAATGTTGAAACACTGTCCCATAAATATGGTGCATTATACATTGCCGATGAGATTCAAACCGGCTTGATGCGAAGTGGTGAAATATGGTGCTGCTGTAAATATGGCGCAACGCCGGATATGATTGTTACCGGAAAAGGATTGTCCGGCGGCTATTATCCAATGTCGGCCGTCATTATGAATGAAGAAGCTGCAAGTTGGATGAAAGATGATGGATTTGCTCATACCTCTTCGTTTAATGGGACAGAACTCGGCTGTATTGTTGCTTCAAAAGTGATGGATATCATCACACGAGAAGATACCATTGCCAATGTTCAAATGCTGACGAATTTCTTTGCTCAAGAATTGCCGAAGATTCAGCGGAAATATGCTGACTTCTTTACCGAAATTAGGCAATGCGGAGTCATTATGGGATTAAAAACGGCACATCCATTCGGCGGCGGAGCACTGATGCTATCACTGCTTAAGCATGGGATTTGGTCAATGATGGCCAACTTTGATCAATCGGTTTTGCAGTTTAAACCTAATTTGTTAATGAAAAAAGAGACGGCCGAAGACGTCATCAGCATTTTGGATCAGTCGATGTCGGACGCGATCAAGATGGTAACAGAAACAGCATCGAGAAATGAATGAATATTAGCAAAACCATTATATCCATAAACTAATTCCAAGTTTTTTTAAAGTAACGGAAAATCAGTCGCTGATTCAATCGAAGCAGAACTTCCGCCTGAAGAAAAAACTTATTCACGAAAATTGATTAATGAAAACTGCTTATTCCTTTTAAGATTTTACGTATGTGGTTCATATCAACCGACATTAAAAATCTGGGAAACAAGCAGTCTCTTAACAAATTGCTCTCATTACTCTGCTCGACCCACGGTTCGTTTTGGATAGCTGTGTTTTTGCCAATATGCCGCAAGATGGAGGAAGAATCGATGAACGGTAAAGTTAAAAAAGAATTATTCAGAACAGTCAAATATTTTTTGCTTGCCTCTTCAGCCGGTGTCATTGAGATGGGTGCATTTACGCTGTTGACGCAGTACGGCCGGTTTGATTACTGGGCGCGATACTTGATTGCACTTGTTCTATCAATTGTTTGGAACTTTACATTAAATCGTCGGTTTACATTTAAGTCGAATAATAATATTCCGGTTGCTATGACCAAAGTGTTTCTATATTACGCTGTTTTTACCCCCGTATCGACATTCGGCGGCAACCATTTGGTCGGCGTCATGCACTGGAATGATTATTTAGTGACGATGATGAATCTAATGATCAATGGTGTAACGGAGTACCTCTTCCAAAGATTTTTTGTGTTTGGCAATTCGATTGACTCACGGGAATTGAGCCATCAGCATGTGAGTACGGTCAATCGTCCATTCTGATTCCAATTCGCGGATAACGATATTGCTGCTCTGCTGAAAAAGCTGCAGAATAATTTTTAAAAGAATATTCGTGACTGATCAGTTCTTTCAACTTTAATTTTGGCAGGAGATTCCGGGTTTCGCAGAGCAACTGTTTGGTGTAGAGAAAAGAACTGGTAAGCGTAATATTCATGGCAAAGAATTTGACAGAATTAATAGAAATATTTTGATTTTGATTGAAATAAACCGTGGTCAATACCGTTCCACCTCTGGCAGCTACATTAAAGGCTGTCGAAATAAAATTCGGCTGACTGGAAGTAATTGCTACCTTTTGAAAGCCGATGAAATCGGAAATTCTAAATAGTTCCGTTTCAAGGTTTTCATTGAAAGCATCAATGACGTAATCGGCTCCGAACTGTTGAGCGAGGTCCCGGTTATGTTTTTTAGCGTCTACAACAGTAACCGTACGAGCACCGAGTGTTTTTATCAATTGAAGCAGCACCAAACCATTAAAATCACCGCCAAAAATGCAAACACTGTCATCAGCGATTATATGTAACTTTTGTACGGCCATGTATACGACTGCCACGGGTTCGAGAAGGCAGCCGATGTCAAAAGTCGCTGCCGGGGGAAGAGAAATAATTTGGTTGGCATTCCAGACGACTACATCACAGAGCGTGCCACTGTTTACATCCAATTGCAGACAATTATTTTCTTGCCCCTTTTCACAATAAAGACAATGACCGCAAAATTTCACAACGGTGCCCGTGACCTTTTGCCCGACATGGAAACCGTTTGCTCGTGCATGACCGCCCAAGTCTGTAATAACGCCGGCCATCTCGTAACCGGCAATGCCGCCTTTGGCATAAAAATCCCAGGAACGTTTCATCCTTAAATCTTGAATGCCGATTGTATTGTACATCACTTTAATTTTTACATCATCGTCGCCTTCAATCGATGGTTCCGGAACCTCTATAAAATTCATCATGCCGTTTTCGTTAAGCCAAAGTGCCCTCACAAGTAAAGCGCCCCTTCGAAATTTTTATTTTTACGAAATTCAACGGCTGTACAGCCAACATTGCTTTTGAAAAACTTACTGAAATATCCGACATTTGTAAAACCCAGCAATCTTGAAATATCCGAAACGGTGCGGCTGCTAAATGTCAAGTAATATTTAGCATATTGCAAGCGAAGCAGTTGAATGGTTTCCAATATTGTATAATTGAACTGATGTTTAAAAACACGATTCAAATAAATTTTATTTAAACAAAGATCTTTGGCAATTTGATCAAGCGACCATCCGGCAGAATAGTTTTTACATATTGATTGAACCGTTAAAGTTAGTGTTTTCTGCAGCACTGGCGACTGATAGTGAATCGGCAGCAGCAAATGAGAATGCAACAGGCCGTCCAATTCGCTTTCGACAGACTGGTATAGCGAGAAGTCAACACGAGCATGAATCAGTTTTCCCCAAAATTCAATAAAGGTCCTGACATATGCGAGTGCCTTTATACTCCAACTGTCTTTAATAAGGTGTAAATAAATATATTGCAGCAAATGTTCTGCTAAAGAAGTGTCGGCTGTAAGAAGCGCTTTGAGCAATTGACGGCACTGCTCATCTAAATGTTGCAAGGTTAATTTATGCATGTTCAAACTGGATTTATCTGATACATTTATCATTTTACCGCTGAAAAACGGACTGTTTTTTTGATAGACCTTGAGCATCGAACAATTCTCGCCAAATTGCTGCCAATTAATATTCTTTTGATAAATAAAGGCAGAATCCAAACCGAACAGGCTGGTACTCAATTGGCCGAGAAAATTTAAGCTAAAGTCCTTTGTGATACTAGAACGGCTGATATAAAATAAGGCTTCATTTGAGGTGTGAAAAATCTCCATAACTTTACAGGCCGGAGCTGCCTGATGAATGAATGATTGTAATTTGTTTTTCGTAATCGACTGATCGCTTGCGTAAGTTTTAATAAAAGCCAAGTAATAGGTATCCGGATGAACCTCAAGGTGATGGGTACCATGCCAGTTAATTGATAGTTTTAAACGATCTTGACGCATTGTTTCTGTATGAAGGACAATATGATTTAGAATATTGGCGAACATCTTTTTGTTAAAATATTTGTTGTCGAGGTAGATATACTGGTCGTCCTTAACAGGAGGTTGCTGCCTTTTATTACTTAAGAGAAGGATCGTATAATGCCAGCGACATTGTTTAAATTGCTCAATAATATTTTCGTACGGCAACAATACCGATGTATCCATAATCACAATGTCGGCGTGATTGCGGTAAAAAGAATCATAGGCGTCCGTGCTAAATGGTACGACATGGATGATCAGCAACGGATTATCTTGTAGCATTGTCCATAATCGTTTGAGCGTGATTCTATTTTCCGAAATGATGACCATATGATACATCTTAAATCACCCTATGATATTTCTATCATTTTAAAATTTTTAAAAAAATTATAACATAAATATTGGATTTTTAGTATTAACTTTTAACGTTCGCAAGTTTTAAAATGTTTGTGATCTTGCTCTGAAAATTGTATTGGTGATTTTCGAACAGAGACATGACCTTCGTTCATTACATGGAATACCAATGAATGCGTTGGTTATCGCACTATCGCACAGTAAAGCCAATATATTGTATATTGTAGCGAATACCGGAATTCAGAACGAACCAAATGAATGATCAAAAGGAATAGTGAAACAGCCTCTAGAGAACAGAGAATGCTCTTCATTGGGCAATGTACTTCGTGAAAGCTTATTCTCTAATGTCATTTGTTGAAGCTCATCAACCGTCTATTTGCTGCATTGAGTTCTTCTTCGATTAATTCGTGACCCATGTCAAAGTATTTAACGGTAATATCTGCTCCTGAATGTTTCAATCGTTCACTATCTTTTTTGATACGATCTAAAGGAATAAGAGGATCCTTTGTTCCATGGGAAACAAATATTTTTTTGTGATTTAACATGGGAATATTCAAATGAGTTGGAATGAGATCAGAAAGTATGATCAGTCCTGAAAACATCTCAGGGTTGTTTAAGAAAACGGATTAGGCAAACATGGCTCCTTGGCTCAAGGCGCCAAGAAACGGTTTTTGTTTTAGATGTACAAGACTTAAGAATTGGGAAAACAAGCGAATAGAAGAACACAGACTTTCTTTATTTGGCGCGATAGAATTTTGTTCAAGTTCAGATTTTAGCCTCATTTTTCATATTACTAGGATTGTGGTTGACCAATCTGTTATTCAAGTGAACCTTCAGCACTTGTTTTTTCTATATCAGCCAAAAAGCGTTCTGTTTCCAAAACCAGTTGTTCTGGGCAGCACCAGTGCAAATAATGATTACCGTCAAGGCTGACAAGTCTTGATAAGCTGTTTTTACTTAAATAACCGGAGTGTTTAAACGCTTGTGTTCTTTCTTTTGTTGAGAAGAGGAGCGTAGGAAGGATGCCGGATATTTTCTTACCCTTTATTTCTTTAAGACTTTCCAACAATCGTTGGGTTGCATCGATTAAATTTGCGTTGAACACTTTTTCTTTTGATAGTTCCAAATCTCGTTTTGCATCTTCCGCATTTAAATATGGATTCTGCATTCCTGTTGGATCTACAGCGGACAGTTCTTTTTCTTTTTCTTCAGTAGATAGTTGATTAAATGCCTCGGCAGCTTGTAAAAAACCTGCATTTTCTTGAGGGTTTGCTTGAAGGACTTCATATGTAGTGGGTTCAATGCCAACAAATCCGATGATTTGCTCCGGGAAGTGAAGATAATAATCAAATCCATAGAAGCCACCAATACTATGCGTGAACAGAACAATCTTATGTAAATTAAATGTTTTTATAACATTATTTAATTCAGCGCGTATGTTCTCGATTGTTCGAGGGGCTGTTGTTATTTCACTTAAACCGTAGCCAAGATAGTCCAAAGTTAAGATCCCATACTTTTTAGGAAGACGGTCAATGACGGCTTTAAAATTATAATAGGCATTAGTCCCTCCGAAGCCCTCTAGAAAGACAAGTGTTGTGGCATTTTCCTTTGCTTCTCGATAATAGTAGCCCATTTTTCCATTATCAGTTTCAATCATGTGATTCATGTAGGATTCTCCTCATAGATTGTCTTTTTTTAGTTGAACATACAAGCGGCTCAATATGTGTTCATTATACGCTTCTTTTTGCACGATACTGATAATGCTAAAGTTTCTTAATACTTATTATTCATCATGATCTGACAAAATCGCTAAAGGACTATTGACTTTGAATCTTGAATGGTACATCTAACAGGTATATGCGAGAGGTGATCGGATTTGAGGATAAAGCTTATCGTGATCGGAGTAATTTTTACTGTGTTCATCGTGACTCTCTATATCTTTGAGAGTGGAAAGAAAATCCATTCACAGGCTGCCAATGAAATACAAAAGAACAATACGAAGAAGATGCAACAAGTCTTCGTGCCAAAAAGTGTTCCTGCGGGGAATCAAAGCGATTATACGATCCATCTTTCGATGAAAAAGGGGGGAACGTTTCATGTTAATGCACGTGTAGAAATCAAAAACACGTCCTCGGATTCATGGGATAAACTGGTGTTTTACTTCATTCCTAATATGTTTACAAAGAAAAATGATCCTTCTGCGGTGCAACCGGCAACCAACCGTTTCAATACAATAAAAGTCAATGGCCTATCGAATTCATACCGTTTGGCCAGAGATAAATTAAGTATTCCATTAAAAACGAAGCTGCGCACAGGTGAACAAACGACTGTATCCTTTTCATATGTATTCACCGTTCCTAAAGGCGGAAAACGATTCACACAGCGGGATGGGAACTTTTATCTAGCACAATTCTATCCGATGATTGCAACTTATCGAAATCACGCCTGGAATGCTGCACCCTATCAATTGATCAATAATGAAACGTACCATACTACGTTCAGTGATTTTAATGTGACTTACGATATCCCCCAAAAATATACACTGGTCTCATCGGGCGAAAAAGACATGTTCCCAAGTAAAAGCAAAGGCACTTTTTCTGTTAGAAAAATCAAAGAAGTCTTTATTGCCCTGCTAAAAGAACCCTATGTGACAACGGTTAAAGAAGACAACACAATAATTCGTATTTTCGGCTTTAATAAAGAGGAATGTGAGGAAATAAGAACGGAAGCGGCTTCGGCGTTTAAGTATTATGAGCACAAAATTGGACGTTATCCATTCGGGCAACTTGACATCGTTCTAGGTGGACTAGGAATGGAGTATCCGGGAATTGTTACAGCGGGTTATTTGCATGATTTCCTTTTAGATTTGGATTCACTAAAACGAGAAGTCGATCACGAAATTGCCCATCAATGGTTCTATGGGGTCGTCAGCAATGATCCGTACCATGATGGTTGGCTGGATGAAGGCATGGTCACTTTTGCGCAAGGGCTGTTGACTGTCTATCGATCAAAGAAAGTCATTGACTACACGTACATTGACAAAATGGTGAAAGAATATAACAAATATCCAGTGAATTTGCCGTTGGATCAATATCCTCCCACCCTAAGGAGTACCTATATTTATGGAAAAGCGAGTTCAGCGCTTTTTGAACTGTTTAAACATCGCGGAGGGCGGGAAGGAGCAGAGAAATTTTTAAATACGTATTACCATTATTATCAATATAAAGAAGTGGATTCAAAAGAATTCATGCGCTTTGTGAGGTACTATTTTAATGTAAGAGACAATTCCATTTTTAAGAATTGGTTAACTTACTAGAATGATGAGCTCGCACCAATTTTGAAGCGGATCACGAATGCGGATTAATGCTCTAGCAATAAAAATTAGTCCAGTAACCAACTGGGCAGTCAAAAGTTCTAGGCTCTTAAGAAATCATTAATTCGTCCTGTAACTCAGGTGTTTCCTGCTTTTCTCGAATTATTTGCGTTATGGCTAAATGCTGATTTCGGGCAAACCGTTGAAAAATCGTCTGACGTAAATGAGCCATAATGGTTGCTTCTGAAGCTGCTCCCTTGGATGGGGTTCGTAAAAAGCGAAAAAGATTCTTTTGTCTCTTCGTGTCATGACGCAACGCAATCATCTGAAGCAAGCCCATCGCGATGCAGTGGCACATCATGGATCCTTCAATCGCTTTGACCGTTTGAACAATCCGTTTTTGTGCGCGGTCTTCGGTTATGTGATCCAGCGGATCGGGTTCATCCGATTTGCGATAACGGTTCAGTTTGGGCATCGAACGGCTCCAAAAATGATAGGCAAAAGCACCGAGTGACTGTTTCATCGCTCGAAAAGTAGTTTCGGTGGTAAAACGCCAGGCATAAAGCCGGATGATGGCCTCCGGTTCTAAGGATTGATCCGTGCTGGCAAGAATCGAACGGCGTCCACCCATCACAACGAGCACAAAACGCAGTTCTTGATACAGTCCTTGCCCCCAAAGCAGATCAAGGCAGAGATAAGAGACCGTCTCTTTTTTCCCATAAAGAGACAGACGGGTCGTTTGAAACTGGTTCTCCTGCGTTTCAAACAGTGTGCTTACATGCACTTTGGTTCCTTTTTTCCGTGGACGTCCCCGTCCGCCCGTTTGAACGGGGTGTTCATAAGCCACGCAGGAGGTTTTTGCTTTCGTCACCAGATCCAGTTGCGTGCTTCCTTCCTGATTCCGTTGATTCAACCGACGAAGTGCAGGTACAGACAAGAAATAACGGTCAAGTAGAAACAACGCACGTCCCAGCACCCGAGCGGCTGAAAATCCTTGATCAATCATTTGCACCACGTGGGAGTCTTGATTTTCATCGCACGTTTCCCATTGACGAATCGTCTGGACACCATCATGAAGGCGAAGAAAAAGAGGTAGGCAGAACAACTTTCCAGCGTTTCCGATCAGGATGCCCACAGAACCCCAGAGATGTCCAAAGATGAAGGCGGACTTGGATACATCCTCGGACTCTTGAAACAATTTCTTCACAGCGGGCATGTAGCGGGCTTCTTTCGCCTGTTTGACGCCATCGCCAACGAGAACCACGGCGCCCGCTTCATGCTTGAGCGGCGCAAACTTGAGCACCACGCGCAGCCACTGTTGCCGTAGTTCGCTCAAAGACCATGCGGAAGAACGAAAGAAATGAATCATGGACTCATAACCCTTCGGGTTTAGGGACAAGTCACGAATCACCGAAGTGATTCCGAGACAGTCAGAACGTATCATCAAACCGATAATGATCACAACAAACCATTGAAACGTAGCGAATCTATGGAAACAAGAACGGAAGAACAGAAGTACAGAATCAATAAATTTTAACATGGCACTAGTCAATCGCGAAGGAACACGATAGAATAAGAACTACGATAACCCTTGGCGATTTTATCCTCTCTTTTGTCGTAGAAATAGAGGATACCATAAAATCCCATTTAAGGGTTATCCTTTTGTTTATTCACACAGAACTTTTCACTCTCCAGTAACCAAATAAACCAAAATAATCGAATAAATAGAGAAAACTGGATTAGGCATATGAGCTTTATGCCTATCTTTGTTTATTAATGTATATAATAAAAATGGCAGTTATCTGTGCGCTAACACGGATAACTGTCTGGGCTCTAGAAGCTGCTTTAAGAGCAGCGCATCACCATACAGCTTAATGATCAGATAGTCCGCCTTCTAGCCTGCCAGCTTGTGGGACGGATTATTTTTTGTTGCTCTTTGCGATGTAGCTGAGTAATGCCAGGAAAAGTCATACCGATCGTGCAATCGGGTCGAGAATGCTGATGTCCGTACCGAATTTGCACATGGCGTCACAGTCGCATTGCAAATCTGAGAATAAAAGATAAGACATGACGGATTTTAAGGATTGTTCTTTAGCGAATGATGGGCGCATTAACTGCGCTTTAATTTCTTTTTCACGCTTGTTAGGGGCGACTAGGAAGAGTCTGCATGCTTGGTCGACGGACAATGACAAATCATAGAGTCGGAGGATGCCGGAATAAATGGGGGTGCTCTTTTCCACTTCAAATCCGCTGACAATCTGATCATTCTGATTCAGCCAGAGTACATCAATCAGTGATACGGTATCAAAAACGCTTTTACTTAGGTCCGTGATCGGCAGGGCGGGAAGCGAGTATTCGCCGAGCTTTTTACCGTTATATTCGCGCTTATGGTCGTTTTGGGCGATCCACACGTGATAGCCCAGTGCGCGTCCCAATCGTGCTAAATGGTATTGCATTTCGCTGTGCGTATTTTCTTCGATCTGGTCATCAAGGACTTGACGATGCCTTTTTTTCAATCCTTTTAACCGCTTTTCATTTTCCGCAGCCAGAACTGCGTCAACATTTTCGGGCAGGATGAGCCGACCCGATCCAATTTCAAACAGCAAACCGGCAAAAGCGCCTAAGTCTTTCGACAAGCGTACCTTTTGATTTGTCGCCAAGATGTCCTCTCTCATTTCAAGATAAGCCATCCAGGAACCGAGTTTAAGCTTTTTATGAAATAATGTATTGAACCCGCGAACGATTGCCGTATTGAAAGGTGGAAAAAGGGTGGGGTGAAGAAAGTAAATAATATTGGCAACCGCAGGACCGAGGCTTTGATCTTTAATTGATCGAGCTTCACGATCTCGTCAAAAATCTGGTTTGCATGATTGGCGTGCAGACAAGCATTAAGAAACCTTCCAAAAGCCAGCTGGTTCTCCGGGTTCTCATAGATATCGGGAATGCGCAGTTTCGGCTTCCAAAAAAACGGATGTGCCGCGCCTTCGAACACTTGCTTCTGCTCGGAGATCGCCGAAACGACTGTTTCCAAGCTCGATCCCTTGAAATCGTTGCCAAAAGTGCGTGCTTCCATTTCACTAATGACCTTTCTAAGTCCCTTCTTGATTGTACGGAAGGCCTTGAGGCGGTCTTCATTATTCATAAACCATGTATGATAGACCGATTCTCGATCTTCAATGTATGCCCCGGTGAGCTTATCCAGTTCTTCATGCCCCAACGTATTTTCCCCCAATAGTAGCTATGATTCTATTATACCTAATACCGTCTATGAGAAGAACGTTATTATTTTGTCATTATATTGTTATCGAAATAGGTCTATTTATGTCACATTCAATTGCTATGATGAAGACATAAGATCCCGCTAAGGCGATTTGCCTGAAGCGATAAAAATAGAGAAAATACATAGAGGGGAAAGGGATCCATGCATCGTAATTACATACATACAGCATTAGCGCTGGGGCTGATGCTTCCTTTAATTATGGGCTACGGCGTCACAGAGGTACATGCCTCATCGGATCAGCAGCTCTTTGAGAATCAACACCAACAAGATGTGGTGATCAAACAACTTAAAGCTGCGGACCATCAAGTGAAAAAGATCAAGGCAGCGGTGGACACCAAACAAGATCAACTCGCTGAAAATCGTGAAAAGTCAAAATGGATGGGGGAAGAAATCCAACGGCTGAACAAGCAGATTGATAGCAGAGACAAATTATTGAAAAAGCGGTTGCGAACCATGTATCTCAATCAAGGTTCCACGAATTACCTTGATGTTCTGCTCGGTTCGGAGAGCTTCGGAAATTTCATTGATCGAGTGTTCGCTCTAAAAACAATCACCGAAAACGATCAAAATATGCTGAGCGATCAAAAGAAAGACAAGGCGGATCGGACCACGAATCGGCGGGCACTGATTGAAGAAAAAAATCAGCTTGAGAACGGTTTGGCAGAATTAAAGGATTTGAAAACCAAGCTTCTCGAAAAAGAAAAAGATCAACGCAGTCAATTGGCATTATTGAAAGAAGAGGCATCGAAAATAAAAGAAAAAGAAATGGATAAAGATGAAGAGAAAGAAGTTGCGGAAGCGCAAAAGCAGTCAATAAATATTGATAATGTTTCTGACAGCGATGTCGCATTTATAAAACCGGCTCAAGGCTATATCTCTTCCGGATTCGGCAATCGTTCCTTTGACAACAGCTTTCATCCGGGGATTGATATCGCCAATAGCGAGGGAACACCGGTACAAGCAGCTGCCGACGGCGTCGTTTTCAGAGCGTACCATTCGTCCAGCTATGGAAATACAGTCATGATTTCGCATAAATTCAATGGAAAATTATTTACGACCGTTTACGCACATTTAAGCAGTTATCAGGTTGCAACAGGCGCGCGCGTTGCTAAAGGCCAGACGATTGGCAAGATGGGCAATACGGGCGAATCGTTTGGCTCGCATCTGCACTTTGAACTGTATGAGGGACCTTGGAATCCGCCGCCGCATAACGGCGCTGTTGATCCGATGACGTTTATTCAGTGAAATGAGAATGCGCGCGCATTATCGCGTATATCAAGTGAACGAATAGGTATGTTCATAGCGATCTATGAACAAAAAGCATCTCCGCGGCAGCTTAGCCGTCTGAGGGTGCTTTTTTTGTACGGATAAAAGCGTTGACAAATATATCGTCAAACGATATAACGTATTTCGATATAGAAGGAGTGGTTTGACTTGCCGGAAAGCAACGAACGAGGCGCACTGACCGAGGCGGTTTTTTATATTTTGCTGTCACTCTATACCCCGCTACATGGATATGGCATCATGCAAAAGGTAAAGAGTATGAGTGCGGGGCGCGTGGAACTTGGAGCGGGGACACTTTACGGTGCGATCAATACACTTCAGCAGAAAGGGTGGATTGAGCCGTTCTCACCTGAAAAATTATCTAGAAAAAAGGAATATGTGATTACGAGCCGAGGCAAAGAAATGGTCCGGGAAGAATTAGATAGACTTAAGGAACTGCTTGCAAATGGAGAGCGAATCGCAGGGGGGCGCAAAAAATGAAGAAAGTCATCTATAAGTTTATTTGGAACTACGAAAAAGAAGAACAGTGGTTAAACGAAATGGCTGATCAAGGTTGGGGACTCTCTCGTTTTTGCGCGGGACGTTATACTTTTGAGTCCAGTGAACAAGGTAAATATCGTTACCGGATCGAATTATTGCAAAACGGTCCAAAAGACCCGAAAAGCAGATCCTACCTTCAATTTCTCAAGGATGCCGGCATTACGTGTATCGCAACGAGTTTTAACTGGGTGTATTTAAGAAAAATAGCGGCTGACGGACCGTTTAACATGTATTCAGATATTGACTCAAAAATTACGCACTACAAAAGAGTCAATCGTTTGTGGATGACCTTGATGGTTGCGGAATTGATTGTTGCCGTCTCTAATTTGTTGATTGGGTTTGATGTTCAACGGTTAAGCTGGGTTAATTTTTCTAGCTGCATCCTGCTCTTTATACTCTCCGGAATATTTGCATGCCTCTGCGTTGGTCTAACCCGAAAAATAAAACGATTGGAATCCGAACGCATTGTGCATGAGTAGGTGGGGTTTTAAAAATATTTTAAAATGGGATCCCCCCCATGTTGCTTATGAATGAGAAAGAAGCCAGGTGAGAAGAACGGATACTACTGAGATCATCAAGGGAATGAGCAATTCCCTGATCAGCAGGTGTCGCTGTTCTTCTCGCTTTTTTTGTGTCAATCCCCGTGGTGCCACCTCTAGGTGCAGCAGAACGACTATACGCGTCATCCGCATGAAAAAAGCTGCCATCATCGATCTCCCCTCAAACTTTTGAGTTGAACATTATTTCAATTAGATTTAAAATGTACATACATTTTTAAATCCGGGGTGATGAAATGACTATTAACCGACCCACATTTATGAATAATTGTATCTACTTTACTGCGAGTCATTTATTTCGTGAACTTGAGCGGCTAGCCAGTGAAACTTTTGCGCCAACCGGTATGGCGCCTGCTTACACATACATGATGTTAATGATCAGCACAAATAATGGACTGAGCATGACGGAGCTGGCAGACGCATTCGATTATGAGCAGTCAACCCTTTCGCGAATGGTGCAAAAGCTTGTGTCACGTGGCTGGATTGAAAAGAAGCGCCATGGCCATCAAACGCACTTATATCTCTCGACAAGCGCCGCGGATATTTTACCTGTGATGGAAAGTGCACTGAATCATTTTCGTGAGCTAAGTGATGAGATGATGGGTGGACGTGCAGAAAAGCTGCAAGCTTCCCATGCAATGCTGACAGCTACCGAGCGAGCACGGACACAGCTCATCATTGAGAAACGAGGCTGTTAATGATGATTAAAGAACATCGCTCTTGGTATGGCACCATTTTGCTTATTGGTTTTTTGGTCTTACTGGTATCTTCCGGAGTCAGAGCTTTTCCGTCTACACTCGTTTTGCCATGGCAACAGGATTTTGGTTGGAGTCGTGGTGGGATTTCTGCGGTCATTGCTACAGGAACGCTATTGTTTGGTCTTATTGGACCATTTTCTGCTGCCTTTCTTCAGCGTTATGGTGCACGACGAGTGGGCAGTGCGGCATTGCTTATTCTTGCACTGGTAACCTTTGCTTTACCTTTTATGAAGACGATCTGGCAAGCCGAAATCTTAGTGGGATTGATATCGGGAACAATGACAGGAGCGGTGGCAGATGTTTACGGCATCTATATCGCAAACAACTGGTTCATGAAAAATCGCGG
Organism: Sporolactobacillus caesalpiniae; assembly: GCF_040513385.1. Lineage (NCBI taxonomy): Bacteria > Bacillati > Bacillota > Bacilli > Caryophanales > Sporolactobacillaceae > Sporolactobacillus > Sporolactobacillus caesalpiniae. Next base: position 306,865 of record NZ_JBEVCB010000005.1, on the reverse strand, counting down.
ATTTGTGTTGGGAATCTTTACTGCCAGCTCATCAGTGGGTCAATTAATTGTATTGCCTATTCTTGCGGGAATGATCGACACGCAAGGGTGGCGTCAAACGGCATTAGCGGTAGCTGCTTTTATTGTTGTTGTCTTATTCATGATCTTTTGGTTGATGCGTGACTACCCGTACCAGGTCGGACTGTCACCATTTGGCAGTCGTGTTCAGGTGGCGCCTGTTTATCCAAAGATAAGTGTCCAAGCTGTCTTATTGCAACCCTTGCAAGCGTTGCACAATGCGGCTAAAAGTAAAGTCTTTTGGTTATTAGCAATCCCCTTTTTTGTTTGCGGGGCTTCGACATCCGGCTTAATTGGTGTCCATTTTATCGCAGCCGGTCATGATTACGGGATGTCAGAAGTGAATGTAGCCAACATAATGGCATTAATGGGTATATTTGATATTATCGGTTCGCTGACCGCTGGACTCTTAACGGAAAAATTTGATTCACGCTACATTCTCATGACCATGTATGGGTTAAGAGGGCTTGATTTATTTCTATTACCCATTGCGTTCACTCAAGGGGGGACTTTACTCATTGCTTATGCCATTCTATTTGGTTTTAGTTGGAATGCAACCGTGTCGCCGACCATTAAATTAATTGCGGACAATTTTGGTATTAAAGAATCCGGAATGCTTTTTGGCTGGGTCTTTGTCCTCCACCAAATTGGGGGTGCTTTAATGGCTTATACCAGTGGTGCGATGCATGACATGGCGCATACTTATGTGATGGCTTTTGGTATGGCTGGCATCATATGTCTGGTCGCAGCCATGATGGTTTTCATTGTACCCAAGCCTGTTAAGCGATTTTCATCTTTCAGTACACGTTAAAGTGCATGAATTGTTACTGATGATCGCTGAAAGTCAAGGCTAAGTAAACCTGCGAAGTCTAAAGAATTCGTCCTGTAGTTAAACGGACATCGAGGTGTGGGAAAGGAACTGAATGCAAATTGCCAAATAGCAATTGAAGCGTATAATAATATATAAATAAGATAGACTGGTGATAGGCATGGAGGCTTGTCTGACTCATGATTAGCGCGATCGCTTATGATCGATGCCTACTTACAATCGCCAATGATTAAAAAGGACGAACGTTTTAGTGAATAAAATTAGCGAAGCACGCGTAAAGATACGACCAAGACTAAGAGATCTGTTAAATGATCAAGAAATGACGCAAAAAGAACTGTCCCTTCTTACAGGAATTGCGCCAAGTATTCTCTCCAGATTTGATGATCAAAAAAGTCATAAAGATGAGCACTTGTTTTTAATTGCCGAAGCATTGGGACGAACGGTTGAGGAACTTTTCAAAATTGAGAAGGGGGCATCCTAATATGAGTTCAACGATTAGATCAAGCAAGCTATCTCAAGCCATGAGTGCAGCAAAACACTCGTTAGCATTAGAAGGACTGCATGTTACTCAAAAAGAAGAAGCGGATACACGCCGAGTTATTGAGGGAACCATGAGTATGGATGATCTTATCCAGAAGGTTAAAGAAGAGGCACATGCATAATCATCAATCCAGGTATTGTTATCCAGGTACGGATGTACTTATTAACAAACTGGATATACGTGATCAAGAAAAATTGGAACAGGCAGAACGACGACTTACTCACGTTCGTCTGACTCAATTACAACTCAATCCGATTAATGGACAGTGGGATCTATCCCATCTTCAGCACATCCATAATTATCTTTTTCAAGATATTTATCCTTTTTGTGGAGAAATTCGCAATGAAAGTATTTCGAAAGGAACGTTTACTTTCTGTGTTCCTCAATATATTGATCAACAAGGAAGCGTTTTATTTAAAAAGCTTAGGGACGATCACTTTTTAAAGGGATTAGTCAAAGAAGTAATGTGTAAAAAACTAGCTTTTTACTTTACGGAGATCAATATTTTGCACCCATTTAGAGAAGGAAATGGCCGTACTGAACGTGAATTTCTAAGAACACTCGCCTATAAAAACGGGTACACCCTTGATTGGAACAGGATTGATCGAGAAGAATTAATGCAAGCAAGTGTCGAATCAACCGTTCATGACGAGGCATTAATTCCAGTGATGAGAAAAATGATCGTCGAAAATAATCCAAGCCTTAAATTAATGGATGACTGGCTAACGATAAAAAAGTCCAATCGTTAACAAGTTGTATCCTTCAGATGAATGACCGTATGATTAATGCCTCTATAATGTTATCCGCCTGTTTGTTAGCGGTGGTTATCCTTTCTCGCTGTCCAGTCTTTCTTTCATCCACTGGTAAACCTTTTCATCTTTTTCTCTTGCAAGCAACCTTTCGAGTGATTGAACGACTTGCGCGCGCATGTCGGGGTCAAATCGATCCCACATTTTCTGAAGCGCCCAAGTGACCGTGCGGCGGATCACGGGACGCGGGTCTTCATCGAGCAGACGAAGCAGTTCCGGCGCGGCACTCACATCTTTATAATTGCCGAGCGCGACAATCGCATTGCGCTGAATGGGCTTCTTTCCCCGCCAGGATCCTGACAGTTCGCCGAATGTCTCTTTGAAATCGCGATTAGACAGTGAGAGCAGCGGTATGAGCAGCGGACGGGCAAGTTCAGGATCCGCTTCCATCTCCTCATGAAAATGACTATCTACATCCCGATTGTATGGGCAGACTTGCTGACAGGTATCGCAGCCGTAAATTCGGTTGCCGATTGCTTTTTTGTAGGGTTCCGGCAGTTCCTGTTTGGTCTGTGTAAGATAGGCGATGCATTTCTGACTGTTGAGTTGTCCACCTTGAACCAGTGCACCGGTCGGACAATGATCGATACAAATTGTGCAGTCACCGCACAGGTCAGTGGTTGGCTTGTCTGGAGGAAAGGGAATATTGGTCAGCATTTCGCCGAGATAAACATACGATCCGAATTCCTCCGTAATCAGGTTGGTACTTTTTCCTGCCCAGCCGATGCCGGCACGTTCAGCAACTGCACGGTCTGACAGTTCTCCGGTGTCGACCATACTTTTGTATCGAGCACCAGGGATGGTGTCAACCAGAAAGTCACCAAGCTTTTCCAACGCTTTGCGAAGAATCATATGGTAGTCCTGTCCCCATGAAACTCGGGCAAAAGCACCGCGACGCTGGCCCTTCGTGTTTGCCAGGCGCTCGGCCATTTTTTTCGGGTATGCCATGGCGATCGAGACAATTGACTGCGCGCCGTCCATGAGCAGAGTCGGTTCAGTCCTCTTTTCGATATCCTTCTCCTCGAATCCGGACTGATAACCGAGTTCCCGCTGCTGGTAGAGCCGAGCCTTGAGTTCGGTGAACGGATCGGCCGTCGTGAAGCCGATCTTGTCCACACCTATTTCCTTGCTATATGTGATCAGCTGTTCTTTCAGCCTTTGAAAATCCGTCATTTCTTATAAATCCTTTCATTTCCTATTGCGAAACATCGAGAGACTTGTCCCGATTGCTGTTCTGCCCCCATGATAGCGTGATTGGCAAATGCACGCAAATTAATGGGTGAAAATGCTAGCGAGCGATCATTTTGTAAGGATGGATGATTTTTAATCCATCCTTTTTTCTGTACCCTTTACTCGATGTTCTCTTTCATTTGTCATTATATTGTTATCGAATCATGTCTTGTTGTGTCACATTATGTTGTTATGATGTGACTATAAATCATGCTAAGGGTATTCGCCTGAAGCGATATAAATAGAGCAGAATACTAGAGGGGAAAGGGATCATGAATCGAAAATACATACACACAGTAGCGTTAGGACTGGTGCTTTCCTTAGTCATGGGCTATGGCATCCCCGAAGCACATGCAGCACAAGGTCAGCAGCCTTCTGAGAATCAGCGACAACAGGATGCGGTGATTAGCCAGCTTAAGGCTTCGGATCATCAAGTGAAGAAGATTAAGGCAGCGGTGGATGCCAAACAAGACAAACTCGTCGAAAGCCGTGAAAAATCGAAATGGATGAAAGAAGAAATCAATCGGTTGGACAAGCAGATCGACAGCAGAGATAAGTTATTGAAAAAGCGGATTCGAACGATGTACGTCAATGAAGGATCTGTGAACTATCTTGATGTTCTGCTTGGTTCAGAGAGTTTTGGTAATTTCATAGATCGAGTATTTGCTTTAAAAACAATCTCGGAAAACGATCAAAACATGTTGAACGATCAAAAGAAAGACAAGGTGGACCGGGCAGCAAACCAACAGGCGCTTATTGACGAACAAAGTCAGTTGAAGAATCGTTTGGCAGAATTAAAGAATCTGGAAACTGAGCTTCTTGAAAAAGAAAAAGATCAACGCAGTCAATTGGCGTTATTGAAAGAAGAAGCATCGAAAATAAAAGAAAAAGAAATGGAAAAAGATGAAGAAAAAGAAATTGCTGAGGATCAAACACGTGCGCTAAACAGGCAATCAACCGAGTTTGAAAATCTGTCTGACAGTAAAGCAGATTTCATAAAACCGGCCCAAGGCTATATCTCTTCCGGATTCGGTAAACGTTCCTTTGATAACGGTTTTCATCCGGGGATTGATATCGCCAATAGCGAGGGGACACCGGTAAAAGCCGCTGCTGACGGTGTTGTTTTTCGAGCGTATCATTCATCTAGTTACGGAAACACGGTCATGATTTCACACAAAATCCATGGAAAATTATTTACGACCGTTTACGCGCACTTAAACAGTTATCATGTCACAACAGGAGAACGGGTGATTAAGGGACAGGATATTGGCGGAATGGGGAATACAGGCGAATCGTTTGGCTCACATCTGCACTTCGAACTGTATGAAGGCCAATGGAATCCGCCACCGCATAACGGCGCTGTCGATCCGATGACGTTTATTCAGTAGAAGGATTTGGAAGAAACGAGAGGGATTTTTTCATTCCTCTCGTTTTTCATTATTCAAAGGAAAGAGTCGCAGAATCATTGATCTAAACAACTTATGGGTTTGAGGATCTTTTCTGAAGGGTATAATTTAGTTTTTAGGAGGGGGAACAACATGAACGTTTTCGCAGATTATTTATCGCATATTGATAACCCGCAGCACCGAGCCCGCACGGAAGAAGTGTTGACGTGGGTAACAAAGAAATTCCCCAACTTAGTGCCGGTAATAAAGTGGAATCAGCCGATGTTCACCGATCACGGAACCTTTATTATTGGCTTCAGTACATCCAAAAAACATTTGGCTGTCTCCCCCGAACTTGCGGGGATTGAGCATTTTTCTGCTGACATTGTACAGGCCGGTTACGATCATACCAAGATGTTAATTCGCTTCCCGTGGGATCGCCCGGTTGATTATGGATTGCTTGAGAAGATGATTGCATTTAATATCGCAGACAAAAAAGAGTGTACGACCTTTTGGTGAAAGTAACAAAATTGAATGGTCTTGTATAATCACTAAAAAAAGATCCCTTTTCTGCACTATATAGGTTTTTAGGCCATATTACTGAAAAAGGGATGAGTGGAAGATGCTCTTGATAAATAAACGTATTTTTTGATTGGTTGACAGTCGGTTTTAGTTCTCGTCATGAATGAACGGAACGCGGTGAAAGGGATAAATGTTCACTTCATCGGAATTCAGATTCTCATTAAATAAATGAACTGCTGAAATTTGCTGACAATCATACCCTTGATAATAGCAGGTGCCTGATTCGAGGCACATGGCCGAAGTGTAGAGGGTATAATCCTCCGCGTCTTCAGGGCTGACAACTGCCCCTTTAGGAAGAGAACAGTTTGATAATACATGAAACAGACCGGTAATTCCATTTGATTCATTGTCGATACCTGTAAGGTTCTGTTTTAAGAAAGCTGCTCGAACAAATCGGGATGGCGGCGTAAAGTCGCCCGGCAGTCCGAATGAACCTGATCCCTGGCTAAAGGCGCTTAATTTTAAATCAGCCCACTGAGCAGGATCAAACTGGTGCGATTGAAGTCCGATGTATTGTCTTAAATTTTGCAGATGCCAGTCAAATTCAGGGCTGTTTGTCATTACGCCAACCGGATTGTCATAGATTTGAACACCCTTGCCGGTCGGTTCGATGACGATGCATGATCCGGATTTATCCGATAAAATCCAATGCAGCGGAGGTGTAACACCCAATTCAGGCAGAGGAACATTTAAAAAGGTAACATTAGCCATGGCTTCTTTAACCGCTTGGACCGAATCAAATTGTGTCAGACACCAAAGCACAAAATCCTGAGGCGGAAGATTTGTTTTGTTTCTTACTGCTTCATTGCCATAGGACGCAAAGCCGGGTAAATAGAGTGTGGCACAGGATAAACCCGACTCATTCAATCCATCGGCTAGTGTGACTTTGCCTTGCTGATGGCTCCCCATACCGACGACTCCCTGCTTTGCTGTAATCGTCTCTTTCGTTGTATTGACCCATTTATAGCGGCGAGGAGTCACGATGACACTTTGGTTTAAATCCATCGTGAAATCCATAGTTCTACCAAATAAATGATTACCGTCTTTCGTTTGCAGCGTCAGACTCGTACACATGTGTTAACCGCTCCTTTGAGTTAGAATCTGTTCTCTTACTTAACAGTTTACATGGCCTTATTTGTTAAGTAAAATTAATATTAATTAATTTTTGATTAAGTAAAAGTTAATGAATAGGTGGTAATAGAGTGAATTTTGAACAATTGAAGATTCTAACCGTACTGGCTCAAGAGCGACAGTTCTCCAAAGCGGCGAACCGATTGCATATGACGACTTCAGCTGTCAGCCAGGCGGTAACCAAACTTGAAGCTGAGCTGGGAATGACACTGTTCCAACGCTCACGGAAGAATTCTTCTCCGACAACAGACGGTCAGTATATTATCAGAATCGCGCATATTATTCTCGAAAAGAAACAGGAGATTTATGACTATACTTTGGATCGGCACCAACTTTCCAAATTAAAAATAGAAATAGGCGCTATTCCGGGGATCATTGATCATTTGGTTCGCGCGCTTGAACTGCTTCAAAATGAATTTCCTCTAATAGAGATTGAAATAATTGAAATGAATACACAAGAGCTAATTAAGACACTGAGAGAAGGCAAACTTGATTTTGCCTTGCTCGGTTTTTCGGACTCGCTACCGAACTATCATCTGCCCTTTGGCCTGATAAAGCTGACTGACGGAGATTACTTTTTTGCCGTGAATCAGCAGTCACCGTTAGCAAAATATAAACAGTTAACCTATGCGCAGGTTGTTCACTATCCTTTTGCTCTTTATCGGGATAATTTTTTATTAAATTACGTGAGTCATATTGAAAAGAACACACATCAATCAGTTCGGGTATTATTCAAAACGAATAATATGAATGCCATTATCAAGTCGGTAAGTCAGAATATGACGATCACATTTGGGCCATATTATTCTCTATTTGACAGCTTTTATGATGGTTTGCAGCAGCACGTTAAAATAATTCCGATTGAGAAGGATTCTGAGGTGCTGCCCACCTATTTATGGTTTCTTTGTTCGAGAGATCCATCATTGGCATCTCTAAGCCAGACATTACTCACGCTAGTTAAACAGGAACTTCGGATTTTTCAATAAAATCCAAACTTCTTTCGATTAATAGTAAAATCAAACAATTTTCTTGCACTTTATATTCTGAATAGCTTGACAAGTGAAACAAACAAAAGCATAATGACTCTAATAACAAGGAAACTAAAAATACTAAATTAGTTTCCTTGTTATTATCTACGCTAAAATGAAAATCTGAGTGAATTATGTTCAGTTTAATGCGTGTCTTAGTACGCCATAAGCACATAAAAAGATAAAAAGTGAGGTAACTATGAAAAAAAATATTGTAGATGTAGCGGCACAACTTATCGCTAAACATGGCTTGAAGAAATTTACCGTGGACGAAATTGCTTCAGAACTTAAGATAAGCAAGAAAACGATTTATCAGCATTTTCAGAGTAAAAATGAAATTATTCATGCGTATTTTGCGGCTTACATTGAAAGTGACAAGAAGAGTACGGAAGAAGCACTTACCATGAATCACTCCATTTCTCAAAAAATTCATAATATTGTTTATACCAGTCATCAGTATCGGCTTCCTATCGCAGTATTAGAAGAAGCAAAACACTTTTATCCTGATGAATGGGCATCCATTGAAGAATTAAGGCAATTCAAATTGGATGCTACACAAACATTATTGAATCAAGGCATTAACACAGGGATATTCAAACCTGACCTAAATCTGGCAATATTATCAAAGCTGATTGAAAAAACCAGCACGATGTTTATGGATTATGAATTTCTACTAGAGAATCGCTTGAAACCAAGAGAGGCTATTGATGAGGCGCTAAATATGATTTTCGATGGAGTAATAAGGAATGAGCATCGCCTACAAAAATGAGTCGACCTGATCATTATCGTTACTAAGCCGCTAAAGTGGGATTTGTAAGGATGATTTTTAATAGATGATCCACCGATAGACACCACTTAATTACGAAATTCAAATTATTGGGGGTAGGAAAATGCATTCAAAGAAACTTTTTCCCGGCTGGCTGATCGTTGTCGGGGGATTCCTAATCATGGCCACTTGTTATGCGATTTTCGTCAACTGCTTTAATCTTTTTTTGGTACCTATCACAAAAGATCTTGGCATTACAAGAGCGCAGTTCAATGCCAACTCAAGCATTGCCGCAGTCGTAGGTGTGCTTGCCTCATTACTGGTAGGAAAACTTGTGGACAAACACAGCGCGCGTTCTATCGGTTTCTTCTGTGTTTTAATCACAGTCATTGCGATGATCTGTTGGGCATTTGTCACACAGCTTTGGCAGATGTATTTACTTTCTCTGGTGATCGGATTCAGCGTTGTGTCGGGGACGCGTTTATTGATTTCAATTCTTGTTGCCAACTGGTTTGATCAAAAACGTGGACTTGCCATTTCCATTGCGCTTAGTGGAAGTGGGGTCGGCGGCGCAGTCATGAGTCAAATTATATCCGTTATGATTGCCACGCATGGTTGGCGTCCAACATTTCTAATTTTAGCGGTGATCACACTTTTGTGCAGTATGCCGCTTACAGCGACGATATTCAGAAACAAGCCTTCAGATATCGGTTTAAAGCCGTATGGAGCAGATGGTAAGGAAGAGAAGGACATCGATCAAAAAAGAACGAATCAAGTTGTTACGGGTATTGATCAGAGAATGGCGGTTCGCAGTGTCGCATTTTGGATGCTGATGATTGGTTTCCTTTTAATGGGGTTGATCAACGGAGGAGTCATCATCAATATGTCAGCAAACTTTATTGATGCTGGTCATACGACAGCGTTTGCAACCAATATTGTTTCCATGCAGATGCTTGTTCTAATCATTGCGAAAATAGTTCTTGGTGCTTTGTATGATCGCTTTGGAATTCGTACCGCAACAATGGTTGGCAGCATAACCACAATTCTCGCAACTGTCTCATTGCTATTTGGCCATACGATGGTGGCGCCGTATCTGTTTGCTCTCTTCTTCGGGTTTGGCACATGTCTGGGCACGGTCGCACCGCCTTTGATGGTAGTTAATGAATTTGGAAAAAAGAGTCTTGGCACCTTGGTCGGCTACGTCACAGCGATTGAAATGCTGGGTGTGGCCATTGGTGCGCTCATTCTTGGCGCAATCTACGACGCTACCGGTGCTTATACTCTCGGTTGGATGATCCTGTCTGTGATTGGCATGTTTATGACGGCGGCATTAGTTCTTTCAATTGGAATGTCAAAAAAATTGATCACCGGATTACAAACAATAAGCGACTCACTGGAACAGTAAGGAACATCTACGATTACTCAGCATGAGCAACGCAATGAGATCATGGAGGCATAATAAAATGAAAGAACGCACTATACATGCGCTATGCTCGATCTATGGATGGCTTCTAGGAGACAGTGCCTATTATTCTCATGAAACAGAAGGCAATTTTCGATGCAGATTGCAGACAAGCTGTGGTGGGCCTATAAACGCTATATCCATCAGGTGGAACATGCACAGAAGGGAAAAGGAATCGAGGAGCATTTCGCTCGGCAAAATCTACATTTTGATCCGTCGAAGAGACTCGTTGAAGAATGTGCTGTTACGTTCTCGGCAGGAGGTGATCTCATGTCGAAGCCATTTCTTACCCGCGAGAGTGCTCAACATGTGTGGGATGAAATCTCCAACTTTTATTTCGATGCGGATATAGTCTACGCCAATCTTGAGTCCCTGATTACGCATGCTAATAGTAAGTATACGTTACCGCAACGAAAAACGACGCCGTCCATGAACAATTCTCCTGAGATGCTGGAGGTGTTTTATCGTGGTGGAAAGGGAATCACGTTCTTTGGAACAGCAAACGACCATTGCATGGATATGGGAACGGAAGGTCTTGTAGGCACACTTGATCTTTTAGATGCACACAATTGTGTGCATACGGGCACGGCGCGGACTGAATCTGAACGCGACGATCTATTAATCATTGAAAAAAATGGCGTGCGCATCGCTTTTTTAGCTTACACATTTTCACTTCACTTAATGGGAAAAACACGCCGTCTAACAAACCATATATGGCGAACTACATCCGTCTCAATACACCAAATGTGGATCTTTCGCTTATCCAAAAGCAGATCGAAAGGCGAAGCTGAACCGAAAAGCCGATGTTGTGGAGTCTGGAGTATGAGCTCTATCCAACCCAAACGGTCATGCGAACCGCGAGAAGCCTAGCTACGCTGGGTACCGATGTGATTATTGGAAATCATCCACACTGCATTCAACCGATTGAACGGCTGCGCGCTTTGGATCCACTTACTAATTGTGAAAAAGATTCTCTTGTCGTATACGCTCTGGGCAATCTAATCGGAGATGCGGGATGTCCCGGCAACTGGAATTTAGCTAACCTGATAAAACTGCGTTTTTCCAAAGGCAAACAACAAGGAAGACAATCGACTTTTATAACGGATTTAAATGTAATGCCACTGTATGCCACGGCCAGGCGAGAGGGAGAACGCTATGCAGATCATCGACTGTTATCAATGCAAAAATTGGTAAAGGACCTTCGCGCCGGCAGGAATCTGTACGGCTTGGATGAAAATGAAGTGTTTCGTCTGGAGTACAGGATGCTGCGTGTGCTCGGCCCCGCAATTATGGCAAGCAACACGTCAGCACTGCCAAAAGATACAGTGGATGAATGAACAAGAGAACATCTAAATTCGTCATCCAATGCCTGTTCGATTCACTTCTCGCTCATTTGTTCAGTGGGAAATTCTGTGATTCGGGTAGATGTGGACTTAACAAAAGAAATGTTTGTTTTTTTAGAGAGGAGATTAATTATGGACAGAGAAGAAAGAAAATCTATGGAACATTTGCTTAAATTTTTTACAGGGATGGATGAAGAAAATATTAAAACGGCATTGAACCCTTTCTGTAACGGAACTTGGGAACTGCCTGATACCAGTAATTATGAAGAAAAGAGGTTTGTGGAAAATCTGTTTAACCAACTAACAAAAGTGGATACAAAAGTGATTGCCGAGACACTGAAAGCTGTACTTAAAGAGGGCCAAAATGGGGAACCGGACGTTAGAATTCTTGATCCGGATTTTGGAATCCCGCCGAATAGCGATGTAGATAAGCGAAAACTGGCTAGGGCAGCGGTCCTCCTTTGCAGTTATATCTTTTATGATCAATTCCATTATCCACAGCCACAAGTTGGAGAATATGATATTGCAGGTAGTAAGTTCGAAAAATTGAAATGGCTGTATCGTTATTGGTTCAACCAATTGGAAGTTGCAGAAAGGGGATCTGGATTAGAAGAATATTTTAGAGTTCAAAACTTGGATTTTACACTGCAAGATTTCAATGTGGAATACGAAGTTTCCTTAACCTCAGCCGGTGATCTTCTCGCAGTTGATGTGCTAACTCCTGAGAATACGCCACATTTGTTTGACGGAATACAAGATTTCTATCGTTCCGCAGATATAGTCTGCGCAAATCTTGAATCGACTGTGGACAAAGATCGTCCGATTGGACGCACTCAGGAGAAAGGGCAGCCGGCAAGGATGAATACCAGTGAGGCAATGTTCTGGAAATTCCGCAAAGAAGGCGGCATCAACTATTTTAGCACAGCGAATAACCATGCTCTTGACTGGGGGGAGCAGGGAGTGTTAGCTACTTTGAATGTACTAAAGCAATCTGGAGCTTATCACTCTGGAACCAACAATAATTTGACGGAACAAGAGGATGTTCTGGTTATTGAGAAAAACGGCATCAGAATCGCCATGCTCTCGTACACCTTTGATGTAAATGGAAACAAATGTCCGGATGGTAAAACATATTTGGTTAATGAAGTTCGTTTTAACGATGAGGAATGCGACCTGTCAATGGTTAAAAAACACGTTGCTCGAGCCAAAGAAAAGAAAGCGGATCTCATTATAGCCTGTTGCCATTGGGGGTGGGAGTTTGAGATGTATCCGCATAATAATATTGCACGTGTGGCGAAAAGAATTCTGGCAAGTGGTGTAGACGTTATATTGGGCAATCATCCGCATGTCAGTCAACCGATGGAGCGTACCTCATTATTGGATAAATCCCTTGATTATCCCAACGGCCTAATCGTTTATGCTTATGGGGATTTTGTCAGCTACCACCCGGAGAGTAGAAACTCCAAGATCGCCTACATGACCAAATTTGATATTGTTAAAGGAAGATTTAGATCAAACGGGACTACAGAAACACGAATCACCAACTTAAAGATGCTTCCAATTTATATCCTTAACGAAAAGTTGGCCGATGGAAGCTATGACTGCCGTATTCTTAAATTTAAGGATGTTTATGAAAATCCCGAAAAATATAGACTGACAGAATTGGAAAAAAAACAGTTACCACATTTGAATGATGTTGTTCTTCATGATATTCTGCTGCCCAAGGAACATGATGGTTTATTAGTCGAGTAAAGGTAAGTATGTCACTAGCGTTGCTTCAAGTATTCTCGTGCAAAAATAGCTGAGGGATGGATAATTTCATTGATAAGGTAGTTGAATGCATAGAGAACAGGAAACGATTCACGAAGCTAAAGCAGTATAGTCCTAGCATTTTACCAGATGAGACCACGGGGGTGATCCTCTATGGTCTTTTTATTATCCGATGATTACTTTGAAAAGATTAAATCTCTATAGGGACAATCATAAGAAGGTGACCCTTGGAGAAAAGTTTGCTAGTTCAAAGATCAAGTGACAGATAACCTACAACAGTTTGTTATTCCTTCCTCCATTCCTCTGCCTGTTCTTTTACTAAATTGATGAATGCTTGGTTAGCGGGAGACAGCCATTTGTTTTTATGATAGATCATCTGCGTCTTAATCCGTTCGTCCTTGGTAAGAATACAGGTCAGTTCATGATTGATCCATTCTATTTTCACAGTAATTAAAGGTAAAAAAGAAACGCCTAATCCACACATGATGCACTGTTTCAATGCTTCGACACTCCAGAATTCAAGCGTATTCTTTGGAAGATAATCGTGGGCTTACAGCATTTCTTCGAAGATGTAGCGATAGGCACATCCGCGGTCGGTATATAAAATGACTTCATCAGCAGGAATAAAGTCTATCATGTTTTTTCCTGCTCTATTGGCTTGCTGATTTGAGAGGACGAGAGCCATCTTTTCAGTTACCAGAGGTACGCAGCATAAGTCTTCATTAGTGATCAACTTTTCCATGAGAAAAGCAAGATCCAATTGGGAGCTTGCAGGGATTGAGCATTTTTCTGCTGACATTGTGCAGGCTGGTTATGATCATACCAAGATGTTAATGCGCTTTCCGTGGGATCGTCCGCTTGATTACGCATTGCTTGAGAAGATGATTGCATTTAATATCGCAGACAAAGCAGATTGTGCAACGTTTTGGCGGAAGTAAAAAAAGATCCCTCACTTCAGCACGGAGCTATAGTGCTGAAAAGGGACGGTGAGTGAGTACATAGAGAACAGGAAACTATTCACTAAGCTAAAGCAGTATAGTTTCTAGTCCTCTTCCCGTTCACTCGAGTCCTCAATAAAATTACTCAACTGTCTCATCATCGTTCAATATTTCACTCAAGGTATACATAGTTAACGTCATTTGGCTCTTGCCCCGGAACAAGCAGGAATGATTCACCCTTCTGATGAAATTGTGCAGGCGGTTATGATCGCCCCTGCCACTGACTCACCTTGGTATAAAAAAAGATAGGGATGAGTCTTTTTCTCCGTTTTTAATGGATAACCTTAAAAGTTAGGAATTTGTTGATTCTCCACCATCTACATGAAGAACTTGCCCAGTAACATGCCGAGAATCATCGGATGCTAAATAAACAAAGGTAGGGACGACTTCGAATGGTTGAGCCATGCGGTTAAATAAATTCGTTCCGTGCAAGGCGTTTACATCAGAAGAAAAGCTCGCCGGAATAAGAGGAGTCCAAACACGACCAGGTGCGATGGCATTGACACGAATCTGACGTTTGGCAAGGCTTTTTGCTAAAGAACGGGTCCAGCCAACAATGGCTGCCTTTGTAGCCGAATAATCAATTAATAACGGTTCACCTGCGTAGGCGACCACAGAGGCAGTTCCAATAATTGAACTTCCTCCTTTTAAGTAGGGAAGTGCAGCTCTTGTTGTATAAAAATGGGAATAAATATTCAATTTAAAAGTTTCATCAAATTGTTCGTCCGTAATATCAGTAAGATCATTTTGCTGAAACTGAACCCCGACATGATTACACAATACATCTAGCTTCCCAAAGGTTTTAATGGTTTCGTGTACAATGTGCTCACATTGTTCTTTTTTTCGAAGATCTCCCGGTAGTAGTAGACAGCTTTGGCCAAACGCTTCAATTCTTCTTTTTGTTCGTTGGGCGTCTTCGTGCTCATCTAAATAAGCAATCACAACATTTGCCTCTTCTTTTGCAAAAGCAATCGCTGCTGCTGCCCCCATTCCACTGTCACCACCAGTAATAAGAGCCACTTTATTTTTTAATTTGCCACTTCCTTTATAATGGGGGTTTTCAATAATGGGTCTTGGAACCATTAAATCTTCAAGTCCAGGTTGTCTCAATTGTCTTTGCTCCGGTTGAGTCAAGGGTACCTCTTCATATCGAGTGATTTTTCCATACACAGGATAATGCGGATATGGATCTTGCTTTTTATTGTCTTCAAACCATTTTTGATAAGCACGAATTTGCTCAAGTTCTTCCGTAGATAATGAGTGATGGTGTTGCGGGTTATACTCATTTTGATTGTTCATAACGAATGCCTCCTCCATTTCATAGGCTATGATTAGCCATTTTCTTATGTGAAGAAAAGCTGGCTGACTGTTTATAAACGAAGGAGGTGACAATAAGATGCGCGTCGAATTTATGCCTCAGGTCACACGTTTATTGGAAAATGTAGAAACTGAATTATCGTTCGATTATTTACAGTATAGCTGGACCACCCCAACTATTGCTGTTAGACCCCCTTACTATAGCCATCCCGTCTATAAGCCATATTATCCAAACCTATAATGCGATCTATCAGTGGGCTCTTTCTGCTGTTAAGGTGAGGGAGTATTAGTTAATCCAAAACTGGGCTGAATCCATAGGGATTTAGCCTTTCTTACACGTTAAGAAAGTATAGCGTTTTGCCTTGCCGGTACAACGATAAGGTCATAAGATTCGGTTGGGCGATCAGGTAAGCGCCCAATCTGAGAAATAAACGGAAAAATTCCGCTTAATTAGAAAATGAATGAAAAAATTGCTTAAATAGACGGAGAAATTCCGCTTATCGAATCGAAAAACGTGAAAATGGAGGATTTTTCTGTGAATAAGCGAAAAAATTACCCTTATTTACCTGTGAAACAAGCGTCATGATGCAAATAACCGGAAAATCTCCGCTTATTTTATTCCGGCCGCGTTACTTAATTAAGGACCGGGCGCTTTTTGCCCGGTTTTTCAAATCACGATTGGTCTTAATCAAACGTTTGATTTATTCGGTGCAAATGATAGGGCACAAGTTACCTTTTTCCGCCCTTATGGTGACATAGGTGATCACCCGATTGAGAATGAGTCCGAACCCAATGCAAACAGCTGCAGTGATTCGTCCATTGCTGCTAGCCAACCAGTCTTCAATTAGAGGCAGTCTTGAAAGGATTCCGATCAGATCCATAATATAAACTGGGGGCAGAAATGACCACATCCTCTGCATTGTTCTTCTTTACATCATGCACTGCCAAGCGTATAATAACCTCGAAAATTAAATCATTCTTTATTCGCTGAATCCGTCAGGAGCGGGGGAACCAACTTTGTGATGCTGGGCATCACTTGGGGTGAATCCTTCAACGTAAGGACGGGCTACTCTCATGGTCCGAATCCGACAGCTAACTTCGTAAGCGTTAAGAGAGAGGGTGTGAACTGATGATCGAAAATTAATTCGACCGCGGGGATGATTCTCTGTGGTCTTTTTGTCGTTTCATTTTTTAATGAAGTGCCCGTGATTGGTACAGAAAAAAATATTTTTTCGAGGAGATCAATTAACTAATGGATAGTAAAATGAACCAACGCTTGTCGATGGGTGGGATGTTGGTTACTTTGGGGATTGTCTATGGTGACATTGGTACGTCACCATTGTACGTGATGAATGCGATTATTTCGGATGCTGGGAAAATGCAGTATGCCGTACCCGACTATATCATTGGCTCAATCTCATTGATATTCTGGACACTTATGATCATAACAACAGTAAAATATGTCCTCATTGCGATGCGCGCAGATAATAATCATGAAGGTGGCATTTTCGCTTTATATGCTTTAATTCGCAATCGCGCCCGTTGGCTGACCTTTCCTGCACTCATCGGTGGCGCTGCGCTCTTAGCGGATGGAACGTTAACACCGGCTGTGTCTGTAACATCAGCGATCGAAGGGTTAAAAGGGCAGCATATTGGTCCACTTGAATTTAGTGATCATCAATTCGTTGTCGTACTCATTGTGACGGCGATCTTATTAGGCCTGTTTTTGATTCAGCACTTTGGAACAGAGGTAATCGGGCGGTCCTTTGGGCCAATGATGCTTCTATGGTTCGTTTTTATCGGTGTCCTCGGTTTTATGAATATGCTGAGCCATTTAGAAATTTTAAAAGCACTGTCTCCAGTTTATGCGATTCAATTTCTCTTTAGTCCGGTCAATAAAGCAGGCATTTTTATTCTCGGCAGTGTCTTCTTGGCAACGACAGGAGCGGAGGCGCTTTACTCGGACATGGGCCATGTTGGAAAGAAAAATATTTATGGCAGCTGGCCTTTTGTGTCTCTTATGCTGATGCTTAACTATATGGGGCAAGGCGCGTGGGTGATCGGTCATTACCAAAGTGCTGCTTATCGTAATCTTCTTGATGTTAATCCTTTTTATGAAATGCTTCCGCATCAAATAAGATTATTTGCCATTGTGCTTGCGACCTTGGCAGCAATCATTGCTTCGCAAGCGTTGATTACAGGCAGTTATACATTAGTAAATGAAGCAATTGGCTTAAAGTTTCTGCCTCGAATGTTGATTAAACGTCCGAGTAACACGCGGAGTCAAATGTATATTCCAACTGTTAATTGGTTTTTGTGTATCAGTACACTCATTATTGTCTGGTTATTTCAAACCTCACAGCATATGGAAGCCGCTTATGGGTTAGCAATAACCATAACCATGTTGATGACCACCTTGCTGCTGTTTGCGTTTATCAAGAGCAGGCTTAATCAAGCAGTTGCTTTTGGGATGGTTCTATTCTTTGGTTTGATTGAGGTTCTCTTCCTGATGGCAAGCCTCGTTAAGTTTGTCCATGGGGGCTACTTGACACTTTTAATTACACTATTGATTCTTTCGGTTATGGTTGTTTGGTATTTCGGCAACAAGCAGCGTGAAAATTATGAACGCACAAGTGAATATGTTTCGTTATTGGATTATCGTAAACAGT
This sequence comes from Sporolactobacillus caesalpiniae, assembly GCF_040513385.1. Lineage (NCBI taxonomy): Bacteria > Bacillati > Bacillota > Bacilli > Caryophanales > Sporolactobacillaceae > Sporolactobacillus > Sporolactobacillus caesalpiniae. Next base: position 288,948 of record NZ_JBEVCB010000005.1, on the reverse strand, counting down.
TAGTTCAACTGAGTAAGGACAGCACGGAGCCGCTTTATAGTACGAACTTAGTTTATATGACCAAAATTGGTCCACATTACAGCATTAAACGGAAAGTCCTGTATTCAATTCTTGATAAGCGACCGAAACGGGCAAAAGTGTATTGGTTTGTAACGGTTAATGAAACGGATGCCCCGTATGAGAACCAGTATACGGTAGATATGCTGGGTACTCGTAATATCATTAGTGTACAGCTCTATCTGGGCTTTAAGAATTCACAACATGTTAATATTTATGTTCGGCAGATCGTTAACGATCTTATTGATGAAAAAGTCATTGATACGCAATATCCTAAATACACAACGCTTAAAAATAGGCGTGTCGGTGATTTTAAATTTGTTGTCACCACGGAGCAGTTAATGGATTTAGCGACAGATCCAAAGATGAATCGCTGGGATCGTTTATTGATCGGAGGTCGTATCTTTCTACAAAATATCACGACTTCCCCGGCTATTTGGTACGGGTTAAAATTTAGTGAAGTTGTTGAGGAAGCCGTTCCTTTAGTACTTTATAATCCGGAAGTTTTACGCTTAGATCAAAAAGGAATTCGCCATGCGGTTAAAGATACGAAAAAATAAGGTGAACTATGGCATTTGAGAAAAAGCCAAACTAATAAAAAACGAGAGGAATAAAAAATTCCCTCTCGTTTTTTTTAGCTTCTTTTACATGAAATCCTCTTACATCGTCTCAGAACAGCTTGTTTTTCAACGATGTGATCTCATCCGGATGCATACCAACTTGCTGAAGATAGTCTTGGACCGTACCATATGTTTCAAAGAAATGATTCAGTGTCGTTTCCATGTACTCCATATCGGAGCGACCGGTAAAATCCGGAAGCTCCGGGTGATGATACAGTAATTCGCGTATTCTGAGCCGCAAATAGGTATAGGAAATTTGATAGTCTGCGAGAATGTCGCTGATGCCGACACCGGCAATAAGAAGCAGCAATGCGGCTACAACACCGGTACGGTCTTTGCCGACATAGCAATGGATGAAAACGGCGCCTTTTTGCCGAATGATGATACTGAGAATCCGTTTGATCGCGGGAAAATCAGCAAGCATCTCTGCGTACAGCAAGGGGACTTCGGCTTTCGAAGCAGGATTGCGATTGCCAAATGCAAATGGGCAATGAAAATAATTAAAGTCGGCGGATCGTTCAAAGGCGCTTGGCAACCGCTCTATTTCCGGTTTTGAACGGAAGTCGAGCGCTGTTGTGACGCCAAAGTTTTTCAATAGCACTGCATCTTCCGGGCTGAATGACTCCGGTACATCACTGCGGATGATCCTTCCGAACGCTGTAATCCTGCCGTCATTTGTTAGATAACCGCCTAGATCCCGCGTATTCACCGTGCAGGAAAGGGGAATTCTTCGTGTTGGCATGACTGTACCTCACTGGTTCTTATCTAGATTAAGGTATTCCGTGCTCATTATATCACGGTGGGAGTAGTCCATTTATCAATCGTGTGTTTGGCAGTGATCTAGAAAACTAACTTTGCTAATCCCAAGAGAGCGTATCGCCCCTCAAAGGGGTTGTTAGAGATCCAATGAAAGATCCCCGCTCTGGGGCAACTCGTATGCTGTCACTAAATTAGAATCGTTACCTTTTATGGAAACGGGGTTTTTCCAGCAGAACAGAGAGAACTGGGCTATGCTAAAATAGCAACGAGGCTACTGGTTTATTTGGAGGTGTCTTGCCATGAAAAAAATAAATAGGCTCGTGCTTTGTGTTACGATCATTGCTTTAATCACGGGATGTGGACAAGATCATGCAAACGATGAAACAAAGTCCAAACCATCCGATTCGACAGCGAAGAAAGTCATGCAAGCGAGTCAAGAATCGTCATCATACAATAATTCCTCTGTCACGGAATCTTCATCCAGTCAAAAAACGACCATCGAAAGCTCAACTTTAACTGTTGCTTCGACAGGTGCATTGTCGGGCGAAAGTCAAGAAGGATCAGCGTCAAATGATTCAGCAACCAACAGTCAAACGTTCGTAGCCAATGCGGATGAAGCAGTTAATGTATTGAAGACCCATTTAAAAGAAGGACAAGATTCGGATATTCAGTTCGAACCGCTGGATGTGCATAAGAAAAAAGATTCAAGAGGCTACTATTATCTCATTCGAGAAGAATCGAAAGAACTTCTTGAAAAAGGCGGCTCCGGGACAGTCGGGATTTACAAGGTATATGATGACGACAATTATCAATTAAACGAATGACAATCGTTTGCTTACCGCCAACGAGGACATGAATTTGTATAGTCTGCGCCCCTTTGGTATTGTGAAAGCAAATCCCCAAAATTCCCCATAAATTAATAGAGGGAGTCCTTTCTTTGAAAACGGTAGTACTTAGTGTATGCGGGTTCATAATGATCGCCTTGATCATGACTCTAGTTAATTACGAAAATCTGATCAGCTTCATACCGGTACGCAGTCACAGTCAGGTCACTGGTGCGCAGGAAAAGCCTAAGCAACCGCAATCTGAGCCGCTGCGTCCTGTCACGAATGACACGATAAGCTACACGTTACAGAATAATGCGTTGAACATAACTTATGACAATGGGAAGAGCTGGGTCAAGGTTCCTGTTGAACAAGCTCAATTATTTGCCGGAGAATATAACGGAAACAAGCAGGAATTGATTGACGGGAGCTATCTGCTAACCAAATATCGAACGGCATTCCTGCATTCAGCAGGTTCGAACCCGAAAAATAAAAGAATTGTGTTCACCTATTCTCTTGATCAAGGAAAAACGTGGCACCATTCCACTGTAACGGCCTCTTTTACAGCTTTGCGATTTAGAAAAACAGCTTTTATAAATGAACACTTCGGCTATGTCATCATATCTGGTGATCGAACGATGTCTCAGGAAAGTTCAAGAGTCTTTTTAACACAGGATGGAGGACGCAGCTGGAAGGAAACCGCTTCTACAGGGGTTACGCAGTTAATTTCAGATGGCGGTTTTGTCAATGAATCTACCGGATTTTTGTCCTATGGAACCATTAATCCTGAAAATCCGGAGCTTTACGTGACAGAAGATGGAGGAAAGTCCTGGTCGAAGGCTGTGTTTACAATGCCCCAAAAATATCTCAAGATCTTTGTTACAGCGGAAATTCCAACAAGAGAAGGAAATCGCTTGGCCGTTCTCGTGAACCAAGGTCCAAATGGCGATTATGAAGGCGGAAAAGTGAACGGAAAGTTCATTTCAGAAAATAATGGACGAACATGGACTTTTTCCGAGGAGGTACAGCCGGATGAAAATCAACAGGAATAAATGGACGACGGTCTTGGGCTGGTGCTCATTATTGCTCGCCATCGGCTTTTTTGGTTTGCAGATTGGCTATTTAGTCATGCACCGTTTTTTTCAAGTAGAGTATATCGATAATCAACTCTTCTTTATTATCAACTGCTTGTGTTTTTTTGGAATCACAGTGTGCTCACGCGAAAAATGATATGGATTCTTTCCGGCGCGGCCATTCTGTTTTTCATTGTGAATGGAGTTCTGCTTGTTGAAAACAGTCAGGAAACCAACAACATAACCAGCATATCGCCTGATTGGAAGCATGTATTCGTTGTTAAAGAAAATCCGGCGACCGGAGCAGCTATTTATTATCGGAGCTACTATGGAATTTTTTGTCGACCTAAGCAGGTCCTTCCCTATAGAGTGAATGATCGGTATAAACTCAAATGGTTAGCGAATGATAGTGCCGCGCTGACGTACACAGGTGCAAATGATAAGATTCAGCAATTCATTGGTACGTACGGAGATCGCGGCGGGGGCAGATCTTACTATTATGTGGGTGCGGAAATTCATGGACAATGGCAGGGTGGAAGCGCATTAGTGATCAGCAACACAAAAGGCATTTCAGTTACTGAAGCTGGCACGACCGAATTATTTCAATGGGACAGTATCGTTCAGTTTGGCACTCTGGCTGTTGTGCTGAAGAGAGAGGATCAAGCCGTGTGGACGTTGTCATTAAATAAAGATTTTGAGATTCATTCGGACGCTTCTGAACCGGCCACCGGAACCATCCGTTTGTACCGCGCGACAATGGAAAACAATGAGCCGTTAACGCTGCGCAATGAGCCATTGAACTAGTATCCGTTCAAGAAATTCATTTGTGATAAATTTCCAATCTAGTAAAATGGTTTTTTACATCAATGATCTTATAGCTCAAATAACCTATGATCAATGGGGACAACTAGGGTTAAGCGGTCTTTAATAGAATGAATGTCAAAGTAATGGAAGAATAATTCATTGACAACCTTAAAACATACTATTACCATAGGGTATATAGTTTTTGCAGTGCTAAATCGTGATCAGAGGTGAGTGTAAGATGAAATTAGTTTCAATGATGCTAATGTGTTGTGTCCAATTCATGTGTATGAATCTAAATGGCTTTGTACGGCGCAGATCCATTGGTATCGAATTAACTGAGGCTGATTTCACTTGATAGTCACCCTTTACGAGTGAAAAAGTATTTTCGATTACAAACTATGGATGAATACGTCGTCTCTAAGCCCAATCAGCTTTAAGACGATTTTTTGTCCCATTGTTTAAGGAAACGATTAAAACATATCGTTTAAAAACTTATAATATTCAAAAAATAACTATCCGTTTTGATGAAATTTGTTTACAATAGTTAAAATAGACAGATTATTTTTTGGAAATGAACAGCGTTGCAGAAAAAGCGCTAGTGAGCGAAAAGAATTGATCGTACGCGATATGATAGTTCGTAGATAAGGCTAGCGTTCATCATGTTACTAAATATGTTTTCAATAAGTTAATTGTGGAGGGATATAGAGATATGACAAAGTCTTTATACGCCATTGGTGGCGGACAAATGGTTGAAGCGATCATTCGTGCGTCATTAAAGAACCAGGCGATTTCAGCGGATACAACACAGATTGTAGATATTAGCCCGAATCGGGTGCGCTACTTAGAGGAAAGCTACCACGTGACTGCAGACACAGAATTTCGACCTGAAGCGTTAGAAACTGCGGATGTTGTGCTATTGGGCGTTCGCCCGCAAGATGATTGGGCAGCAATTGCCAAACGGATTGGCGCGAGCGGCCTGAAGAAGCCGTTGGTCTCGATCATTGCCGGTGTCACGATCGAGCAATTGGAGCATGCACTGGAAATTCCTGATTATCCGCTTGTTCGTATTATTCCGAACACGCTCACGGATACAGGTTTTGGAGTTACTGGAGCAGCGCTGAACGCAGCAGCAAAGCAAGCGGACGTCGATGAATTTCTGAAGAGTTTCGGAAAAGTTGACTATATTCCTGAAGAACAAATTGATAGTTATACCGGTTATGCGATTGCCGGGCCAAATTATGTGTACAATTTCTATCTTGCACTGACCAATGCCGGCGTGCTTGGCGGACTATCGAGAAAACAAGCGAATGAAATAGCGCTGGAGAACCTTCAGGGCGCAGCGAAAATGCTCGAAATTACCGGCAAACACCCTTATGAACTTCTGGATATCAATAACTCGGCAGGCGGTGTAGGCATCACAGCGCAACATGAACTTGATGCAAGCGACTTTGCAGCAGGTGTTCAAAATGCTGTACTCGCAGCGATCCGAAGGACAACAGAATTAGGAAAAGGGGAGTAAACATGGCTGTTTTAAATTGGGACCATACGATGATCAACGTTCAAAATGTCGATCAGGCAGCCCGCTTTTTCGGAGATCACGGCATCGTGTTTGCTCGTGGAGGGCGCCATGAAAAGTGGGGTACCGAAAATGCATTAGGTTATTTTGGTCTGAATTATATTGAATTAATCTCTGTATATGATGAGGCACGTGCCAAGAACTTTCCACGTGCAGGAGCTTCCGCAGTGTATGACGCCGTTCACGATTACGAGCAAAACGTGCAGCGGATCAACACTCTCGCGATTCGAACATCGGACATCGAAGCGACACACGCACGTTTAAAGCAAGCCGGCGTTCCTGCCGGAGACATCGAGGTCGGCAAACGTCTGGACGAACAAGGGCATCTGATCACTTGGTCGATTTTCTTCATTGACGGCACCATTGATGGTTTGCCTTATCCGTTTTTCATTCAATGGCAGGGTAGTGATGAGACGCGCGAGCAGAAACTTAAAGATCAGGGACTCATCGTGTCGCATCCTGCCGGTGATTTGCTGGCGAGACAAGCCGTTTTCCATGTGCCTGATCCGGAAAAAGCAGCCACTATTTGGGGCCAGCTGCTTGATGGTCAATCAGAAAAAACGGCTGCCGAATACCGCATACAGCTGCAAGATCGGCAATTGATTTTTAAACAGGGTTCGGAAAACCACATCGTTCAGCTTAATTTTGACGGTGCTGGTGATTCATTAAAACACCAAACACTTGTGTTTGACCAAATAAAATTTGCATTTAATTGAGGAGGAACAACATGAAGAAGTTAGACAAGATTATCATCGGTGTAATCGCGGCAGTTGTCATTGTCGCTGGAGGTATTTATTTTCTAGGTGGATTGGGTTCGAATAAATCGGCATCTTCCAATAAAGCAGCAAGTTCCGACAAGCCAAAGGTAATTAAAGTAGCCTATGCGACCACGAACTTCCCGATCACGTATCAAAACGACAAGAAGCAAGGTGACGGCTATGACGTTGCGATCATGCGTGAAATTGATAAGCAATTGCCTCAATATAAATTCGACTATGTCGGTACAAGTGATGATGACGTTTTAATCGGTGTTAAGAGCGGCAAGTACCAAGTCGGTGTTAAGAATATTTTCTATACAGCAGACCGCGCGAAGACCTATCTCTTTCCAAAGAACTATTTCGGTGTGAGTGACTCCGGCTTTGTTGTACGCACAAAAGATAAGGATAAATTTGGCGGGTTGGCGAAACTAGCTAAGAATAAGGGTAAACTCGTTCCCATTGCTCCGCAAAACGGACAATATGCGGTTATCGCTGATTACAACAAAAAAAATAATCCGAAGATCGATCTGGGAAGTGCCGATACATTCGTAGTTTCCGATGCGTTGAAGTGGGTCAACGAAGGCCGTTACGATGCATTCTTCGCGATCCGTCCAATGTTTGAAGCCAATGTCGAAAAGAAAAACGGTGCCAATGCTGATTTGAAAGACAAGCTGACCTACGTTACTCTAGGCGGAATCAAGACGTATCCGTTGTTTAATAAGAATCAGAAAGAATTCGCTGCAGCCTACGACAAAGCCATTAAGAAGATTATTGATTCCGGAAAGGCATCAGAACTCTCAGAGAAATACTTTGGCCAGGATAACTTCAAGTTGCTCGATCAGCCATTTAAGTAATCAAAAAGTTGAGGGTATGTAAATGGACAATATCAAATTAATTATCAATTTTTTGGGTCAGTTGCTGCCGGCCATTAACATCACCTTAATTGTTTCGTTATCATCAATTTTCTTAGGCAGTCTGCTTGGTTTGTTGCTGGCAGCGGCAAGATTGAGTGAGTCGGTTGTATTGCGGGTACTCGCAGGTATCTATGTGAGTATCATTCGGGCGACACCTTCAATCATCATGATTTTCGTCGTTTATTACGGCATGCCGCTGCTCTTTAATAGCTGGTTCCATACGAATATTGACGGTTGGAACCGCATGTACTTTGTCATTATTGCTTTGACACTGTTGTTTTCAGCACCGGTTTCTGAAATTTTTCGTTCAGCGTATGAGTCGATTTCCAAGGGGCAGATGGAGGCCGGGCTGATGGTCGGTATGACGCCATTCCAAACGTTTTATCGGATCATTTTGCCGCAATCCTTTGTCGTCGCGCTTCCAAACTTTGCTAATTCAGTTGTCAATCTTCTAAAAGAAGGGGCATTGACGTTTACTATCGGGGTTGTTGACATGGTCGCCAAGGCACAAATGATTGTCGCCAATAATTCGGGCGGCTATGCTTGGCAGACGTATTGCGCTTTAGCGTTGATCTATTGGGTTATTTCACTGGCGGTTGACAAAGGCGTGTCTCTGGTCGAGAAATCCTATCAGGCAAAAAGAAAGACGATTGCAGTTTAAGGGGGGCAGCTTCAATGTTATTAAATACAGATTTCATGGTAAAAGTCGCCCATACGGCCATTCAAGGTGTTCCCGTCACATTGCAGATTGTCTTGGTTGCGTTACTGATTTCATTGCCGATCGGTGTCTTATTTGCATTAATCAGGATCTATCGGATCAAAGGTTTGGAACTGATTGTGAAATTCTATGTGTCCTTGGTCCGAGGTACACCGATTATCGCACAGATTCTGATTGTGTACAGTGCATTTCCAAGTCTGTTAAATATAATGATTGGCAAGGCAGCCTTCAGTATTAATCCGATTTATTACGCGTACATCGTCTTTACATTGAACAGCATTGCGACTTTGACGGAAGTATTCCGTTCAGCGCTGCAGACGGTTGACAAAGGTCAGATGGAGGCTGGTCTGATGGTCGGGATGCAGCCGCGTCAGACCTTTTGGCGAATCATATTGCCGCAGGCGCTCATCTCGGCGCTGCCTAATATCGCGAACGCGACGCTCTACCTGATTAAGAATTCGTCTTTGGCTTTTATCATGTCTGTTAAAGATATTACTGCGATTGCGAAAACGGAGGCGGCTTTTAACTATAATTTTCTGGAAGCCTACCTGGTTGTATGGGTTTACTATCTGATTATCTGCTACTGTGCGGAAATCATTTTCAACCTGCTTGAGCGTTATTTCAGCAAGTATCGACGATCAGCAAAGAAATCAACCGGCTTTAACTGGAATCCTTTTAGTATTAAGCAACCAAAATTAGTAGTGAAAACAGATTTAACAGAAAGCGAGAGGACCAACAATGCTCACAATTGAAGGCCTGAAGAAAGGCTATGCAGGTAATGAAATTCTAAAGGGCATCAGCATTGATGTGAACAAGGGCGATGTGATTTCGATTATTGGGCCTAGCGGTTCCGGCAAGACGACGCTATTACGAACAATAACCACTTTAGAAGCGGCTGATGGCGGACATATTACATTTGCCGGAGTCGATAAAGATTTCGAGAAGTTAAATGGAAAAGACATAAACACAATTCGACGCAATGTCGGTTTTGTCTTTCAGAACTATAACCTTTTTAACAATAAAACGGCTTTGCAGAATATTACGGAAGGTTTAATCGTTGCACGCAAAGTGAAGAAAAGTGAAGCGGAGAAAATTGCTTTGGATGCACTTGAGCGGGTAGGTCTCTCGGATCGTAAAAACCACTATCCGTCACAGCTTTCCGGCGGACAGCAGCAGCGCGTCGGAATTGCTCGGGCGATTGCGCTGAATCCGGAGGTTATTTTCTTTGATGAGCCGACATCAGCCTTGGATCCGGAACTTGTCGGTGAAGTGCTGAAAGTCATGCAGGATTTGGCAAATTCAGGGACAACGATGGTTGTGGTTACACACCAGATGAGTTTTGCCCGTGACGTTTCTAATCGTGTGATTTTTATGGCGGACGGGCACATTGTCGAACAAGGCGATCCGAAAAAAATATTTGAGAATCCTTCTGAAGAACGAACAAAGAAGTTCTTGACGGACATCTTGGCGAGCGTGTGAAACTGTGTGATTTAAGCCGAATAATGAAGGAGACAGATAGCAGAATGGCAAGCGATGAGAAACATGTGATTGTTACCGGAGCAAGCAGCGGCATTGGCCGGGCAGCTGCGGTTGCTCTAGCTGATAAAGGGTACAACGTGCACCTAATTGGCCGAAATGCGGGTCGTCTGGCTAAGGTACAGGAAGAGACAAGCCGCGATGGCGTTCAAAGCACAACGTATCAATTGGAATTGACCGATAAGACGGCGGTTCAACAGGTGTTTGATGAAATCTATTCCAAGACCGGACGTATTGACGGGTTGGTCAACTCGGCAGGTATTTTCTACACGACGGACGTATTCGACTATGATGATAAATCATGGAAGGAAATCATGGATGTCAACTTCTATGGAACGCTGTACCCAAGTCTGGCACTGCTTCCGAAACTGATCGCTCAAGGATTCGGCAGCATTGTTAATGTGACGTCTGTCGATGCTTTTGACGGAATCGCGAATTACGATGCGTATGCTGCCTCAAAGGGTGCAGTAACCAGCTTGACAAAGACATTGGCGCTGGAAGGAGCGCCAAAAAATGTACGTGTTAATGCGGTTGTTCCGGGGATTACGGATACGGAAATGACGCATGAGCGTCTTCTGGAAAACATTGAAAAGTACCGCAAAAAAGTGCCGATGCAGCGTGCGGCTCAAGCGTCTGAAGTTGCAAAGCCGATTGCTTTTCTGATTTCTGATGATTCAAGTTACATCACCGGTCAGAGTCTCCACGTCAATGGTGGATGGCGTCTCGCATAAGGCAAAATACAGGGAGTGACTGTTGTGGCAGAAAACAAACATCAGATTTTACTCGATACGCTCGATAATAAGCCGACAGCCCAAGTGTTGGCCGGATTTTGGCATCACTATCTGTCTGACGAGAAGAAACAAGTGCTTGGCTACCGTGATCAGGCGGTGATCGATGACGTTGTTGCGCGGCAACAACGTTTCTATGATCGCTATAAGCCTGATTTTACAAAGATTATGAGTGACGGATTCTTCCTGCATCCCAGCGTGATTGACAACACGTTTGAAACGCCGGAAGACCTGAAGAAGATTCAGCGCATTGATGCGAATGATCCATGGATTACGCGTCAAATTGTAGCGATTAAAGCAATCGTTGCACACTACAATGGTGAAATCGGCAGCTTTTACAATATTTTTTCGCCATGGTACCAGTTGCGCCTGCGTTTTGAGATCCTTGAACAGGATTCCCAGAAAATTTACCGCTTTTTAAGAGACGATCCTCAGGCGATTGCTGATGCATTTGCTGTTCTTGCCGATGACCTGATTGTTTTGAGTACCAAGTTGATTCAAGAGTCGGGGATTGACGGCATCTATCTGTGCGTGCAGCAGCCTCAGGACTCCGTCATTAGTACGAAAACGTGGCAGCAGTTCGTCCAGCCAAGCGAGGTTAAACTGCTGAGCGCAGTGCAAGATGTTCATGATTATAACATGATTCACATCTGCGGCTTTGAAGGCAAACGGAATCGCTTAGGCGACTATACGAACTATCCGGTCAAAGCGTTCCACTGGGCTTCTTATGTTGAAGAAGTTTCCTTAAAAGAAGGAAAGAAACTGTTTGACGGCCGCGCGGTGATGGGTGGTTTTGAAAATACGGAGAACGGTGTCTTCTATAAAGGAAGCAAAGAAGAAATTCAGGCGGAGACAAAGCGTCTGCTCGAAGAAAACGGACATCAAGGCATTCTGCTCAGCGCAGATTGCAGCATCCCGTTTGACACCGACGACGCGCATGCCGCGTGGGTTTCCGAAGCAGCGAACGAAGTGAATGTTCGTCGGTAAGTTGAAGAATGAAGCAAAAAAGCGATCCGAACGCCTTCGGATCGCTTTTTTGCGGAATTTCCTAACAAGAAAAGATTAGCATTGTACTTTGCTGATACGATGATAGGTCATAAAGTGCGAATTCCCAATTCGTACTGATCGGTTGGGCGATCAGGTAAGTGACTTAATCTGAGAATAAACGGAAAAATTCCGCCTATTTAGAAAATAAACGAAAAAATCGCTTAAATAGACGGAGAAATTCCGCTTATCGGATCGAAAAACGTGAAAAGGGAGGGTTTTTCTATGAATAAGCGGAAAAATTACCCTTATTTACCTGTGAAACAAGCGCCATGACGCAAATAACCGGAAAATCTCCGCTTATTTCCCTCGCTCCTTAATTAAGGACCAAAATGATTTATTAGAAGCTTGGTTTCAGCACGCAGACGTGTGGTCACAGCAGAGAGTTCTTTGGTGACGTATATGAGCAAGTCTTGTGCCGCAGCGACTTCAGTTTTTTTTTCCGCAGACACCAACTACTGTACAGCCTCTACCCCTTGCTGTTTCCTAAGAGCAGGAGAAGTTCGGCAGCTCGCGAGGCAGGTGTGGTACCTTTTATATGAATTCTAAATGACGCGTTCACCTATTTGTTTAGAGATGCAGCAAACACTTTTCTTGTCTCGTTTAGCAGAATAAATAATTGAAAGGCGGTAGTGAGCATATAGAGGAAGAGCAGGACGAAGAGGACGACGCCCGCGGTCTGATTAAGATTGAGCGTGCCTGAAGCATCTTTTGTGAATAAGATTCCTGTTGTAATGATGAGAAATGTGACGACACTATAGGACAAAAAGAGCCAACCGGTCCAATTCGCCTTTGAAGCGAGTTCGGCGTTCCCAATCCGTTGTGCCTCTTGCTCAATGCCTTTACATAAGTGATAGACGCAGTAGATAAGCAGAATGGTTGTTACTGCAGAAAAAGTGAGTGAAAAGAGTCTTCCGCTAAGCCGAGTGTTGTTGATGACACCATTTAGAACGGCGGAATGTCGGATGAAAAGGTCTAATGCTGATAGGGGAATCAAGAGCAGGCTTGAATGTTTTACATGCATAAACTGATCGTTCTGAATAGAGGATAGTAGTTTATTTGCGCCGATAAAAACCAAAATATAACCAACGACATCGGGTAGAATGTCGATTGAAGCAATATTAAATTGGAAAAATATAAAAATGAATCCGACTAGCAAGTGGCGAAAGCCCAAAAACTCATCCCCAATTCGATTTTTTAATGATAACTTGGTATCATTATACACTATACAGGCTGCGTGAAGGAGGGGATTTCCAATTAGTAGAAAGCTATTGATTTTGTTTTCTGTGATTATAGCGTTGTTGTTTGTTTACGCAGGTTATACATATCTGGATCAGCTTTATCAATCCGCTGTGATCGCAGACCCTGAAACGTTGCAAGTTCAGGATCAACCCTTGCGCCCGGGTGATCGTAGTCAGCAGCATTCAGATGCAATGGGGTTTCAGTTTGCAAATGATTCACTGGCAGGCAAATCAAAGATGAAACAGTTAACTGAAATGACCGGTCAAGTGGCGGATCAAGAAAATGTATATGTAAAAATGACATCGAATCATCAGCAATACCTGTCCAAAGAAAACTATAAATGCGCGCTTAACCAAGCATTTCATTCTAAATTTCCGCAGCGAACACAGTTCATGCGTATTCGTTTGACGCTTATTTACGAAGGACAGCGTAAATTTGCACTGATCGGCGACGAACAGGTAGACTATAGCCCGGCAAACTTGAAACCAACTTCAATAACCATTCAATATAGGCAAGAGTTTCGTTCACTATTCAGCACCGCGAAACAGACATGGGCGAGTGTTCCGGAATTTGAACCTCATCGTTTATCCATTGCCAGACGGTCCTATCGTCCATCTGATGTACCCAACGATCAGAATGAACCATTTTTTGATAACAGTAATCAAACGAGTATTGCCTACCATGTCGATTGGCAGCAGCCTGCCTTTCTCCAGGATCTTGTCGGGCTTAATTTTACCTATGTAACTGAATTTGAGATCCCGAAGAATAGTTCGCGTGCGGATGTCTATGTGCAGCAAGCACAACCCGTACTTTCCAAACAACTAACGTATTCACTTAACTAGTTATTACGTCGGAAATGCTGCCGAATTAAGTGTTGAAAAAAGAATCGAAGACGATCCGCAAAGGATACCTCCGATTCTTTTTGATGGTCAATTTTGCATTGCGAGGCACTGCGTTAAATTAGTTTCTCTGCGCGGTCGGGCGTATGATCACTTCGTTGATGGATACATCGTCCGGTTGGCTGATTGCGTAAGCGACAGCGTTGGCAATCGCTTCCGGCTTAATGCCGTTGAATTTCTCTTTTTCTTCAACCTGTTTCTTGAGTGTTGGATCTGTTATTGTGCTTGGAAGCTCGGTTTGAACAGCTCCGGGCGAAATGTCGGTGACACGAATCCCGCTGTACGGAGACTCTTCCAACCGCAATCCTTCGGCAATGGCCCGAACCGCAAACTTGGTTCCACTGTAAACCGCCCATCCTCCGGGATTAACGGCAAAACCAGCGACAGAATCGGTGTTAATAATATGGCCCGATTTTTGGCTGCGCATAATTGGGAGTGCGGCCGCAATTCCGTAGAGGACACCCTTGATATTGACATCAATCATGCGTTCCCATTCATCAACTTTCAAATCGCGAAGTGGGGACAGCGGCATCAGGCCTGCGTTGTTGTAGAGCACATCAATTCGGCCATATTTTTCAACGGCAAGATTAATCAGTGATTGAACGTCTTCTTTACGTGTCACATCTGTTTTTTGATAACAGGCGTCTCCGCCATTGTTGATGAGTTCAGAAACTAATGCGTCAAGTTTTTCCGTACGGCGCGCACCGAGAACGAGCTTGGCCCCTTTATTGGCAAGTTTTCGAGCAGTGGCTTCGCCGATACCGCTTGATGCGCCGGTAATGACAACAACCTTATCTTTAATCTGTTCCATCTGACTGACAGCCTCCAGTTTTCATGTGTGTAGTGGCAGAGCATGGATTACTAACAATTATGATTTTTGTGAACTGGGTTGTACAGCATCAATTGTGTAAAAATAGTGGTATCAGGGGAGTGAAGCTGATGCAAATGAATAGCAACAAAAGAGTACACCGCTTATTCATTAAATATGACAATATGTCGTCATATTTAATGAACTATAATAGCATTACAGTCATAAAGATTAAATCGGTAAGAAAGCAGTCGTTGAAATCAAATTATAAGGAGAAATTATGGAATCTACTTGTTCATGGGCAAAGACAAATGAACTCATGCGCCTCTATCATGATACTGAATGGTGCAGACCAAATCATGATGACCGCTATATATTTGAACTGCTCGTCTTGGAAGGCGCGCAGGCAGGTCTGTCTTGGTCAATTGTACTAAACAAAAGAGAAGAGTACAGGAAGGCATTCAATAATTTTGATATTCAGTACTGCGCGAATCTAACGGACCAAGATATCGATCATATACTATTGAACACCGGAGTCGTTAACTATAAATTGAAAATCAATTCTGTACGAAGCAATGCATTAGCGGCAATTGCCGTTCAGCGAGAATTCGGCAGCCTCTCAAATTATCTATGGACTTATGTTGATCATCAACCGATCATATCGAATTGGCGTAACGAGAACCAAGTGCCATCTCAGACGGATCTGTCAAAAAAAATAAGTAAGGACTTAAAGAAAAAGGGTTTTAAATTTGTCGGGCCTGTGACTATTTATTCGTTTATGCAGGCAATCGGTATGGTCGATGATCATGTGGCAAGCTGCTCCTGTCATACGAAAAACAGATTTTGCAATTAGGGGTGATGCGTTGTGCAAATGAACAGGCTGTTTGCGATCGTTTATCTTTTGCTTGATAAAAAGAAAGTAACAGCTAAGGAGCTGTCTGCTCATTTCGACGTGTCTATTCGAACGATCTATCGTGATCTTGATCTGTTATCAGCATCTGGGATACCCATTTATACGGATCGAGGAAAGGGCGGCGGGATTCGCCTTCTTGAAAATTTTGTGTTCAATAAAGCGCTTCTTTCCGATCAGGAGCAGAATGAAGTGTTGATGAGCCTGCAAAGTCTTAGCGCCTTGAAAGTTCCTGATGTCGATTCGGTTCTTAATAAGCTAAGCACACTCTTTAGCAAGCAAAGTGCGAACTGGATTGCTATTGATTTTTCTCATTGGGGCAATAGCGAAGATGAAAAGCGAAGATTTGCTGAGTTAAAGGCAGCCATTGTGACACGTCGATTCGTGATTTTTGATTATTTTAGTTCGTACAACGAGAAGACGCGGAGAGCAGTTGAACCTCTAAAGATCGTTTTCAAAGGCCAAAGTTGGTATCTTTACGGTTATTGCCGCCTGAAACAAGATTTTAGGATTTTTAAAATAACGCGAATGAGGAATCTCAATACGTTGAATCAATCCTTTGAAAGGGAAGTTCCAAACGATATTTGGAGTCAGTTCAAATCGGATCAAACCAGAGAGGTCACCCTAAAAATTAAATTTGATAAAGCGGTTGCTTACAGGATCTACGATGAATTCGATCCGACATGCATTCAGAAACATGAAGATGGGAATTTTACAGTTACTGTGACTTTTCCTGAAAATGAGTGGGTTTATGGCTATATCTTGTCCTATGGCTGCCATGCTGAGGTCTTAGAGCCAAAACGTATTCGGGAACTCATAATAACAAAATTCAAAGAAGGGGCTAATCGATATACTGAATATGACAGATAGTTGTCATATTAACGTTGCTATACTGAGTGCATCATTGAATGAAGCGAGGTATAGACAATGAATTATGAAGTTGTTCAGTTAGAAGAAAAAACGGTAGCCGGGCTGAAAATCCGAACAAATAATCAAAACCCGAATATGGGGAGAGACATCGGAAGAAACAAAAGGGTTTGGTAAAAACATTCATGTTCATACCATTCAGGCGGGAAACTATGCAAAATTTATTGTGCGCGGTGATGTGCAAACGGCTGTAGGAATTTTTTGGAAAAGCTTTGGTCTACGGACCTAGACAGAAAATTCAACTGTGTGATTTTGAAGAATATCAGAGCGGCTGCGATAAGGATCATGCTGAAATGCATGTGTATAGTTCATTAAATGAAAGTGGGGGAGCCAATGAATAAAGTAGATTACAAGAAGGACTTTAAAGATCTGTATCTTCCCAAACAAAAACCGGTCATTGTGCGCGTACCCAAGATTCATTTTGTCATGATTGAAGGCAGCGGCGATCCAAATGGTGACGGGTTTGCCCAAGCAACTGCTGCTCTTTACAGCCTCAGTTATGCGGTGAAAATGTCCTATAAAAGCAAGGTGGTTCCTGAAGGTTATTATGATTATGTCGTTTTTCCGCTTGAAGGCGTTTGGGATCTGGTGGATAAAACCTTGCCACCGACTGTAAAAAGTAATTTAAAATACACCTTGATGATCCGCCAACCTGATTTTCTCACAGATGAATTATTTGAGCGATTTTTGTCTGAAACAAAAAAGAAAAAATCCAATCCTTATTTAGATCAAGTGAGATTCACAGCGGCAGATGAAGGGTCTTGCTGTCAGATACTTCACAAAGGGAGCTATGATGACGAGCCGGAAAGTTTTAAGCGGATGGCTGAATTTTGCAGTGAACAAGGCTACAGAAGAATTTCAAAAACACATCGCGAGATTTATCTTTCTGATCCGCGGAAGGTTGTGCCCGAGAAACGTAAGACAGTACTTCGTTATCCAGTTGAAAAAATAAATCGTTAAAACATAGAGGCGTTTCGAATGGTAAAGGTTACGCGTTTTCTGGAAAATCCTCTGATTTGTCCCGAAGAGGTCAAACCGTATCATGATGGCTATGAAGTGATTGGCACCTTCAATGCCGGTGTGGCAGAGTATCAGGGGGAAACCCTGCTCTTGCTGAGGGTTGCGGAACGTCCGATCGTCCATGATCCTGCAATCGTGCCCTCTCCTTTTTATGATGTCATTGAGCATAAAATCCGGGTGGAAAATTATCATCGAAAGGATCCTGCATACAATTTTGAAGACAGTCGAACGGTCCGTCCCTCGAACAATCTGGATACATTTGTCGGTCTCACGTCATTGTCCTACCTTCGACTGGCGCGAAGTCAAGATGGGTACCACTTCACGGTGGATGATCAGCCGTTTATCTATCCGTCGAATCGGTATCAGACATTCGGCATTGAAGATCCGCGCATCACGCAGATTGGGGCGACGTACCTCATTTATTTCAGTGCCGTTTCGCCGCTTGGCATTGGCGATTATTTGGTGACGACAAAGGATTTTAAATCGTACGAGGATCAGGGACTCATCTTTTCACCAGAAAATAAGGATGTTGTCATTTTCCCTGAAAAGATTCACGGCCTTTACTATGCGCTGCACCGTCCTTCTTTGAAGAGCGTCGGTAACCCGGAGATTTGGATCGCAGAGTCGACTAATCTCAAGCATTGGGGCAATCATCGCCATCTGCTCGGCGTACGCGAACATTTTTGGGATGAAAGCAGAATCGGAGCCGGAGCCGTACCCATTCGGACCAAGAGCGGGTGGCTGGAAATTTATCATGGCATGGACGTGCAAAACCGGTATTGTCTCGGCGCGCTGCTGCTTGATCTGGACGATCCTTCGCGGATCATTGCCCGATCAGCCGAACCGATCCTTGAACCGGAAGCCGACTATGAGAAGCATGGCTTTTTCGGAGCGGTTGTTTTTACGTGCGGTGGCGTTGTCCAAGGATCTAAGCTGCGGCTTTATTACGGAGCTTCTGATTGCGCAATGGCCGGTGCGGAATTGGACCTTAATGAAATTTTGGGGGAGCTTGAGAAAGTGCCGCGCAACACTTAAGAAATCGGCAACGCACGAAAAGTCTGGTTCAATGCACGAAAATAGGTGGCCAATGCACGAAAATCGAGGATCAATGCATGAAACGGAGATAGAGATCAAGCCATGCGCGAAAACAGCGATCCAATGCACGAAAAATTTGGTTCAATGCACGAAAACAGCGATCCAATGCACGAAAAATCTGGTTCAATGCACGAAAAGTCTGGTTCAATGCACAAACGACGATGCGGAGATGATCATGTGCTTTATTACAGAGGCAAGTAGTGAAAAATCCGCAATAACGTTGATCGATACAGAGGCAGGTGAGTGCTATAATAGCTTCAGTTACTAACTGAGGAGTTTTGTCGATGAAAAACAATCAATTTGCACGAATAAGTGCCGATCACCAAACAGTGGTCGAAGAACTGCAACGGATTCATTTTCTAGATGATCAAATTAACCATGCATCGACGCCAGCTGCCTATCGTTTGCTGCTCAGAAAAGTATTTTTAAAGGTTCGGGGCGAGCATGAATTTGATATGAAACTGCGAAACTATTTAGCAACCCCCAATACCGATCTCAAAGACTACTTGGATGCCGGAGAGCCGATTACGGCGGAAGTTTTCTATTTAGTTGCGTTGCAGCTGTGCGGATTTTTGCCGGAGGATGATTTTTCGATTACTGATCCGGTTACCGCAATGAAAAAGATGCAGCTGCCGATGCTTGAAGCTGCGGGTGCATGGACTAAAGAGCAGATCTTGGACGCTTGGTATTTGCTGCTGACAACGCACACTAAAGATGGTCAGACATTCCTGGATCTGTTGACGAGTCAAGGCTATTTTGTTCCATTTTATGACCTGTCCGCGCAGCAGAAGCCGCTCTTTTTTAACGGCAAATCTCAAGCGGTATTTGATACAGCCAAGCTGATTCGTGAGGTTGTTTATGTGGAGTCTTCTGTGGATTCGGATCGTGACGGGAAACGGGATCTGCTGAAGGTTCAAATCATACGTCCGGCGGATACGGAAATGGGATTAAGGGTTCCGGCACTTTTTACGGCCAGTCCCTATAATCAAGATACAAATGATGAAGCCGGGGAAAAAGCGATGCACAATGTTCATGTACCGCTGACCGAAAAGCAGCCGAATGACCTCAGCTACGAGGATATTGCCTGTCATGATGAGAAGCCGGAACTGCCTGCTCCTCGTCCGATCAATGGGGAAACAAACTATGCGACGGAGACGTTCAGCCGTGAATATTCCTATACATTGAATGATTTTTTCTTGGCGCGAGGATTTGCGGCAGTCTACTCTGCCGGTATTGGTACGCTCGATTCAGACGGCATTCAAACATGCGGCGATCCGCAGCAAACGGAAGCCACAATTGACGTGATTGAGTGGTTGAATGGAAAGCGCCGCGCGTTTACCAATCGCACGGATAACATCGCGATCACCGCTTGGTGGTGCAACGGCTCTGTGGCGATGACCGGCCGCTCCTATTTGGGCACCTTGGCGACCGCTGCCGCCACAACCGGAGTTGAGGGATTAAAGACAATCATTTCCGAAGCGGCGATCTCTTCATGGTACGGCTATTACCGCGAGGGCGGATTAATGATTGCCCCAGATGGTTTTCCCGGTGAAGACGCCGATGTTCTGGCGATTGAAACAATGAGTCGGATGAAAGCCGCTGCTG
Organism: Sporolactobacillus caesalpiniae; assembly: GCF_040513385.1. Lineage (NCBI taxonomy): Bacteria > Bacillati > Bacillota > Bacilli > Caryophanales > Sporolactobacillaceae > Sporolactobacillus > Sporolactobacillus caesalpiniae. The sequence continues at coordinate 268,971 of NZ_JBEVCB010000005.1, read as the reverse complement.
ATTATCATCTGCACATTAAAGATTATTTTGACACGCAGATGGAGAAGATGGCACGCGATATGGAGCGTGAATCCGGTAATTATAATACATTTTGGGATGCGCGCAATTACCTTAAAAAGGTAAAGAACATTAAATGCGATGTGCTGATGATTCACGGACTGAATGACTGGAATGTGAAGCCGGGTCAGGTGGAGCAGCTATGGCAGGCACTAAGGGATGTGCCGGTATCGAAGAAAATCATTCTGCATCAAGGGCAGCATATCTATATTAATGCCTTTCGCTCGATTGATTACACGGACATGATCAACCTGTGGATCAGTCATGAACTCTACGGTGTCCAAAATGGGGCGAAGGAACTTCTGCCTAATGTGATCGTGCAAGACAATGTGACTCCGGAAACATGGACGGCTTATCACGATTGGTCTGAACCGGGCGCAGCGAAGGAAATTTATCATTTCGCTTCCGGAAAACTCGTTTCAACTTCGACGATTCCTGAAGTGCTGTCCTTTAAAGATAGTCTTCCAAAGAACACGTTTGATCGTTATGCAGCGCACCATGATCAATGGGCACAGGACATTCTTGCAGAGGAACGGAATGCTTTGAGTGAAAACCGACTGCTGTTCAAAACAGATCCGGTGAATGAGGACAGGATCATTGATGGTCGAGCACGTGTTCATGTTCAGGTGGCTTCAAACCAATCCTTTGGTATGCTGAGTTTTCAACTGGTCGATTATGGGGACGCAAAACGGTTTAACGTTTCGCCGACACCGAATTCGATGAGAAAAATCGACTTGGGGTATCATTGGCGCGAGGATCAGCTTCGTGAATTCACCCTGGCTACGTTTGCCTCACCGTTTAAGATGATTTCAAAGGGGCATATCAACCTGCAAAATCGAGAAAATACATGGAAGGTTGACGCATTAAACCCAGATCAGTTCTATGATATCGATGTAGAATTACAGCCGACATTCCACCGATTAGTCGTCGGTCATCAGTTGGGACTTGTTGTTTACGCGACTGACTTTGGAATGACGGTGCTTGGCAATCAGGACTTGCACTATTCCTTACAATTAAACGGCTGCCGGTTAGATGTGCCTTTTCGGTAAAAAAGGAGGCCACTGATGGACATAAACATTTTGCTTTTTCCCGATTTTGAAACACTGGACGCCTTTGGTCCGGTTGAAGTATTGGGAAGAATCAGCGATTATGCGCTCCATTTTGTGTCAATGGACGGCGGGACGGTGACCAGCAGGCAGAAGACGCCGATTATGACCGAACCGATTGATCACACCAATGCAACTGGTATCCTTCTGATTCCGGGTGGACAAGGTACGCGCCCGCTCGTTCACGATGAAGATTTTATAGAAAAATTAAAGCATGCGGCAGAACAAGCAACCAATTGCTTAACCGTGTGCACCGGATCGGCACTTTTGGCACGGACAGGGCTTCTTGACGAAAGAAAAGCAACATCCAATAAGATCGCTTTTGATTGGGTGAAAGATGTAAACCCGGCGGTACACTGGGTGGAGCGCGCCCGGTGGGTTACGGATGGGAAGTATTACACGTCGTCCGGCGTCTCAGCGGGAATTGATATGACTCTGGGTTTCATCGCCGATCAATTCGGCTCCGATCAGGCTTCTGATATTGCTCATGGCATTGAGTATGTCTGGAATAACGATCAATCCCATGATCCATTTTCGAGAAAGAAGCATTGAAACAGTGATCATCTTTTTTGATTGGATGGGTTGCTGTTTGACAAGCGTAAGCAAATTGAGTACATTGAAAGTAATCGAATGAACGGAAAGGGTGAACCAAGGGCCGATGAAAAACTAATCCTATTTTTTGAAACCGCCAGTTGAAGGTACTGTGAAGCAGGGATACCGCACTGCAGTCATGCCTTCAAACGGAGTTCAGAATAGGATTGGTATCTGTAGTCGGCTTGAGAAGACCCAGTGTCTTTTTGGTGTTCGCCTATATACTTACAGCCTCCTAATCTGAACAACAGATAGGGGGCCTTTTTGTACGAATTAAATTGTACAAAAGATTAGCGGAAGCTAGTATAAGAAAAATTTAAGGATCAGCCTGTGTCAGAAGTATGGCTAAGCCAAGTTTTTCCTATGTCCCTGACTATGAAAAAATGGGGATGATTTTGTGATCTTGTTAGAAGCTTTGCACATAAAACATTACGTTAAGGACCGTTTGTTACTCGATATCGATCAGCTGCATATCCATCAAAAGGATCGAATTGCACTCGTTGGACAAAACGGGTGCGGGAAAACAACACTGCTCAACATCTTAGTGCAGAAAATCGTACCTGAAGAAGGAACCATTATTCAGCATGCGTCGTGTGAACTGCTGCCGCAGTTGAAGCGCACGGATACGACCAAAAGCGGTGGGGAAGTGACGCAAGAATATATCCAAGAAGCTCTGGTGCGGGATCCGGAGTTGCTGCTTGCGGACGAACCAACGACCAATCTGGATACGGATCATATTGAATGGCTGGAAAAGAAGCTGAAGGCATGGCAAGGTGCGCTGGTTATCGTCTCACACGACCGCGCCTTTTTGGACGCGCTTTGCACAACACTATGGGAGATCAATGACAGCAAGATAAACGTATATAGAGGCAATTACAGTGATTACGAGCAGCAAAAAGAGGCAGAGCTTGCTAAGGAACAGGCAGACTATGAAAATTATGAGAAAAAGAAGAAGCAGTTGGAAGACGCTTTGAAATTAAAAGAGAAAAAAGCGGAACGGGCGACAAAAAAGCCAAAAAACTTAAGTGGCTCCGAAGCACGAATTACAGGAGCAAAGCCGTACTTTGCCAAAAAACAAAAGAAATTGCAGGGAGCGGCGAACGCAATTGAAACACGATTGGAAAAGTTGGAAAAGGTAGAAAAAGTGAAAGATATTCAACCGCTTAAGATGAATTTGCCCAATGCGGAAACATTCAAGGGTCGGATTATTCTTCGTGCAGAAAACAGTTCCATGCAATTTGGTGAGCGCCGACTTTGGCATAAAGTGAGCTTCTTTGTTCGTGGGGGCGATAAGCTGGCCATCATCGGTCCCAATGGCAGCGGAAAGACAACATTGCTCAAAAAGATCATGAATCATGAATCTGGACTAACGCTGTCTCCATCTGTGAAGATCGCTTACTTCAGCCAAAATCTAAACATTCTTGATGAAAATAAATCAATCATCGAAAACGTTCGAGCAACGTCAAAACAGGAAGAAACGCTGATCCGAACGGTGCTGGCACGAATGCATTTTTTTCAGGATGATGTTTACAAGCCGGTTGGTGTATTGAGCGGCGGTGAGCGGGTAAAAGTTGCGTTAACCAAGCTCTTTCTAAGCGATATGAATACGCTGATTCTCGATGAACCCACAAACTATCTTGACATGGAAGCGGTCACCGCGTTAGAATCGCTGCTCAAAGCGTTTGAGGGAAGCGTGATCTTTGTTTCCCACGACCGCCGATTTATTGAGGCCATTGCCACTCGGATTGTGGAAATTCGAAATCAACGAATTCGCGTGTTTGAAGGAACCTACCGCCAATTCAAAAATGACAAACCGAAAAAGAAACGAGATCTCGAAAAGGACAAACGCCTCGTACTCGAAACAAAAATAGCAGCGGTGCTCAGTCGATTAAGTATTGAACCATCTGAAGAACTGGAAAGAGAATTTCAAGAGCTGTTGAAAGAAAAAAGGGGACTGGGTCATTAAAAAATAAAAGCCGATGATTTCTTCATGCAGGAGAAATCGTCGGCTTTTGTTGTTCCAAGATAAGAAAGTATAAGATTTTTCCCGCCAATACGACGATAAGGTCATGGGCTGCTGATTTCCCATCCGCACGGGTCGGTTGAGCGATCAGGTAAACCGCCTAGTATGATAAATAGACGGAGAAATTCCGCTTATTTCGAAAATGAACGAGAAAATAGCGTAAATAGACGGAGAAATTCCGCCTATCGAATGAAAAAACGTGAAAATGAAGGGCTTTTCGGTGAATAAGCGGAAAAATTACCCTTATTTACCGGCGAAACAGGAGCCCTGATGCAAATAACCGGAATATCTCCGCTTATTTTACTTGTTCCTTAATGAAGGACCAGGATGCTGAATGCAACGCGAAAGCCACCGCATCCCGCGGAAGTAAGGACCGGGCGCTTTTTGCCTGGCTTTTCTTATTCTTTCTTTTCAGACGTCTTTTCTGTATCAGAAGTTTCAACTAATGCTTTGATTTCAGGCGTTTCAGGTCGCTTGTGACCATACAGATGAACATAGAGTGCATCAATTTCTTCACCAGTGAGGTCGCCATGTGTCAATAGTTCTCTGGAAATGGCATGAACGAATTCAGTGTGGTCTTCAATTAATGACTTCACTTGGCTCATCTGATCGTTCAGCAGTTTGTTGATTTTCGGACGAAGCTGCTTGAGCGCATCCTGCTGTGAGCCGGTTGAAAGCCAGCTGAACAGTTCATCGCTCATGCCGACCGCTCCAATGTAGGCACCGGCAAGCTGGGTTGCTTGCTGCAGGTCGGATGTGACACCGTTTAGTTTTTTTCCTAAAAAAAGTTCTTCGGAAGCACGCGAAGCCAGGCACACTTGAATTTCCGCCAGCATCTCGCTGTCGCTTTGATTATAGCGCTCATGAGTCGGTTTTGTTGCCGCGAGGCCAAGCGCGCTGCCTCGACGAATTATAGTGACTTTCCAAACGCGTTCATGGGGCTTCAGCAGGTACTGGGCAACCGCATGGCCCGCCTCGTGATAGGCAACGTTTCGTTTTTCATCGTCGCTCATTGAGCGGAGCGGCTGTTTCAGCCCCCACTCATAGGTTTCCATGGCCGCTCTAAAATCTTCATAACTTGCACTGTGTGCACCGCGTTGATGCGCGAGGACAATTGCTTCGTTCACAATATGCTTGATTTGTGCCGGACTGTAGCCAATGGTGTCTAATGCCGCTTTTTGCGGAGTCAAGGTACTGTCCCGGTTGACTTTCTGGAGGTAATAATCAAACACATCGACACGGCCATCATAATCGGGTGGATAAACCCACAGCTTACGGTCAAAGCGGCCGGGACGAAGCAATGCGGAATCCAGCACGTCCGGCAAATTGGTTGCACCGATGGTCAGAACAGCGCGGCGCTCTGCTTTTTTGTGCCGGAGTCCAAGCGCACGGAACAGCTTGGCAAACCGTGAATGATCAATATTCGGCGGGTCCATTTGCAGCAGAAGTTCGTTGAGCAGACCGGATCCCCCCATGCCAAGCATCCCGCCAAGTCCACCGCCGCCTCCGTTTGCTTGCCGTGACATGCCGATCGCGTCAATCTCATCGATGAAAATAATGCAGGCACCATAGGTTTTTGCTAGCCGCCGAGCTTTCTTATAGAGGCTCATCACTTTAAGATTGCCAACACCGAAGAACATATTTTGAAAGCTTGGCGCTGAAGCATAGGCGAAAGGAACCTGAGCCTCGTTCGCGACAACCTGTGCGAGGTAAGACTTTCCTGTCCCCGGAGGACCGCAAAGCAGCATCCCGCGGATGGCCTGACCGCCCATTTTTTTGAAATCTTTGACACCCCTGAGCAAGGTGACAATGCGTTTGGCGTTCTCAACGACCTCAGGATTTCCTCGGTAATCATCCCAGCTCGATCCGGTTTCTCCGGGCATGATCCAATAGGTTCTTCCTCTGGCAAGGAACCAAAAGAGGGCAACAAACTGAATGATCATAAAGAGTACGGCAAAGAACAGTTGAAAAATCAGGTTAAATGCCGTCATAGCGACATTTTGGGCGACTTGTCCTCCTGCCCAAATCGCTGTGGCAATGGCCACTGCAATGATGAAGAAAATCAGTACTTTTCGCCACATGAGCCAGCGATATTTTTTCATAGTCTCACTCCCCAACTTTTTTCTCGTCCATTCTCAAGGAATGAGATGATAACAGAAAAAAATTTTTTCTTGTACTTGAAAGCTTTTTAGATCACTTCGATTGAAGAGACGCTGAAATGAGGCGAAATAAAGCCAAAATTCAGGCGTCAATTTATTATAATTGTAATAGATTAAAAAATAATTAACACTATTTTGAATTAAAATAGATGACTGCCAAAATCATTTGAATAGTATCAAGTAGTATTGGGTGAAAAAATGGTAGTGGACGAAGCGGTTGCAAATAGTTAAAGTAAATAAACAACAGAGTAAAAGTGTTAACCACCAAAGATCTACTGCGAACAATCTTACTGCTTTCTGATCATTAAAAAGGCATTCAAATTCCTCCTCGTTTAATTCTAAAATCATTTACATTTAAATTTTATTATTGTGTATTAAATACGGTTTTGCCAATTCTACAGTACAAGGAAGTGATTTGATGAGAAATCGAATAGTGAATACGTTAACTATTTTATGGTTACTGTTACTGCGTCAACCTTTATTCTTGTCTCTTTTGCTAGGTGGAATGATCTATGAGGGGTTGGGTTTACATCAAATAGTCAACCCAGGAGAATTTATGCCTAGGTCTAGCTTCTTAGTTCAAGGAGGAATTCTTGCTTTTCTTTTCATTGGGATCTGGATCGTTAGAATCGAAACGATTCATCAGCTTGATGATTTGTACCTTAGTATACATCACGCTTTTGTTCCAAGGCTATTTGCAAAATTGATCTTTGGTGCGTTCATTTCAATCTTTGTTGGGATCATTTTATACATAGAGTATGCCATTGTTTATTTGGCTGAGGGCTTTTCGTTTAATCATCTGTTCTTCAGTGCTTTTCTCTATGTCATGCTTTACTTTTCTTTTACCTTTTATATTAGTTATTTACTTGGCTTTTTGCTTGCTTTCCTGACAAAAGATCGGGTGGTTTATCTTTATTCAATAATTATTTGGGGATTGATCGGACCGGCAAATTTTATTTTTCTTGGACGAACACTGCGAAAACCTGCAGAGATTTTAAATCTTGGAGAACCGAATCCAACGATTGGTTATGATGGCCTTTATGGGTTTGCTATTGACGGTGTTTATTGGCAAAAGCACCTCTTATGGTTAGTTATTCTTCTTGGAATTTTTCTACTTGCTCTTTCGCTAAAGTATCGTGTGTTTACGCGAAGAAAAACAAATCTGCTTATGATTAGTTTGAGTGTCATCGTATTACTCCTCACAATTTCTTTGAACTTGGATCGACAGGTTTATTCAGCAGGGAATGCACGCACAAAGCCGAGAGAAATGGTAGAACAAAACTATTACTCTAAGAAACAAGTAGTTCCGAAACAGTACAAGATAAGAGCGACTTCATACACGATTGATCTGCGCGTAAAAAGATTGGTAACTGCACAAGTCAACATGACACTTAAAAATCAAGAGCAGCAATCTTTAGGTCATGTAAATCTATCTCTCTATCATGGATTTAAGGTCAGAACAGTCCGGGTCAATGGACAATCAGCTTCTTTTTCACAAAAGAAGGATCATCTGCATCTTACATTGAAAAATAAATGGGTGCCAGGCCACAAGCTTAAGGTTGAACTCAACTATCAAGGATTAAGTTCACCGCTCTTTTATGCGAATGGCCAATCCATTTATTTGCCCTATTATTTTAACTGGCTTCCATCCACACAATTAAGTCCTTCGTTTACGCTCGATAACGGGAATTTAACGCGAATGAATCATCAAAACATGCAAAAGGTCTCTTATGTGCTGCACTACAGGGGCAGAACGCCACTTTATACGAATATTCCAGAACGAACCCATAATTCGTGGTCAGGAAAAACGCGCGGTCTCACACTTGTATCCGGTGAAGTGCAGAACGAAAGCCAGAATGGAGAGAGCTACGTTCATACAACAAACTTGAAAAATCCCCAATCGAATGACCTGCATCAACAAACCGAAAAATTTATTGAAACAGCGAAACAGGATTTAGATCTAGGACATCGCGCAGTTCCAAAAACGATTTTTAGAATACCGATCCTTTCCATCTCGGACTTATCTTCTGAAGAGTTTGCCTGGTATACCGATGACACCTTGATTGTTAGCGATGCTTCCGAGTATTTGCTTAAAGAAGGGCTGGGTTCTTATGTGAGCTGGCTGGTACCTGCAGTCACTTGGAAATATGATGGTATCCGCGTGCAAGACCAGGATTATGTACGAGCGTTCGACATGACCTATGCCTATCTTTATAATCAATCGGAACATATTGGTAATGACTCAGAAGTATTGGATTGGTATCAAAGCGTAAAGAGTACAGGTGGAAAACAAGAGGTTCTAGAATGGTTGTCTCATTGGATGAAGGGACAAGTTGCGAAAAACATAGTTACGAGCGTTGCTAAGAAAAAAGACTTCTGTCGCTCTTGGTATCGGTTAATGAAATCCGGTGACACTTCGTGGGACTCGTTAAATCAGTTGCTTAAGAAAGAAATGGGGAGATCTTAAATGACTACATTAAAAATTAAAAATATCGTTAAAACATTTGGTAAGAAGCGTGCGCTTGACCATGTCTCATTAGAAATAACCGGTACATTTGGGCTCTTAGGACCTAACGGGGCCGGGAAGACAACCTTGATGCGCTTGATTGCTACACTAGATACTCCGGACAGTGGGGAAATAAAGTTAAATGGCTTATCTTGGACGCAGCCTCACCAGATACGGAAACTGTTGGGTTATTTGCCGCAACAGTTTTCCATTTATAAATCGCTAACCGTTTATGAAGTCATGAATCACTTTGCTGTCCTGAAAGGAATCAGTGAGAAAGAAGAACGTAAGAGGGAAATCGATCGCATTCTGGAAGCCGTTAATTTGCAGGACCAAAAAATTAAAAAGATTCGCGCGCTTTCTGGGGGAATGCTTCGCCGATTAGGTATTGCACAGGCCATTCTCGGTGATCCGAAATTGGTGATCGTTGATGAACCCACAGCCGGTCTGGATGTACAGGAGCGTGTCCGGTTTTGTAAGCTTCTGCGACGGTTAGCAGAAAATAGAATTATTATCCTATCCACGCATATTGTCGAAGATCTGGAAGCCACTTGTGATCATATTGCCATTATTAATGAGGGGAAAGTAATTACATCAGGGACACGGCGCGAGTTGACGAAACATGCAGACGGACATATTTGGGAAATGGATAGCCCGATGGATGTGGATCCGCCTATTCCGGAACAGGCAATTATTTCAACAGTGCAGCAGGGTGATCATTACCGTATTCGTTTTTACCATGACACGGAACTACCGGGTGCCGGACAAGCGGAACCTAATTTGGAAGATGCTTATCTTTATTACATGAAGGAGGCTGATCATGTTTAAGCAAATGGATTGGCCGTTTGAAATAAAGGCAATGGGTTACAATTTCTATGTTCCATTTTGTCCGTTTCTTGTGTTCCTCGCTACGTACTTTTTTGGTGATCAGACGCTTCCGGACGCGTTGCTGCACCAAATGGAATTTATCATCGCTCCTTTTTCAGCATGGTGGATTTCATTTTTATTCTATGGGTATTTCGAGGAAGGAGGGAGTACGTTCTTGTTCAGTTACCCGTTAAAGACCATAGAGCATGGAATTTTCAGGGTACTGCTCTTTTTTCTAGCTTATGCGTTAATAATTTTGGCTTGCAGCTTTTTATTGGCGGTGAGGCTTCACAACACGCCATTCATCATCTTGTTCTTTCAATTTGTATCTGAGGCTCTGGTCTACACGTCACTAAGTTTTATGATCATTATTTTATTTAAGCTGATCTGGGTGCCTCTGCTGTTTCTAGGCTCCTATGTGTCAACAGAATATCTGACTGGAGGGCAAATCATTCCCTACTACCATGTGATGGTATTTCAACCAGCTTCCATTCACGTCAGTGTTTTACCGCAAACGTTAATTAATCTAGGGATCTCACTCATTTTTTTCTTAGCTGGTCACTACTATTTGAAGTATAAATTGCATGCTTAAAATCCCATAGAAATTTACATTGGTTAGAACAGATATAGTGGGAAACAAGTATTTTCTCTTTGATTTTATGACGGTGTACTAGATCTGGAGTTAAATATTGTTCATAAACAAAACACGGGAAGCGGCGGCATCCCGTGTTTGAATAATTCCTATACGTAGCATTACATACTCGGTTGGGATCCCTCATCGTCGGAAAGAGATTTGTCATTTGTTAATAACAGATCCTTGTAATCAACTTGAAGACGATCCAGGTATGTCATCAGTGTCTGTTCCTCCGTCTCTTTAATAAACGAAACGAATGGCTCACGATCACCAGTGGTATCGCCGCTTTCCAGTGTCTGATAGTAGGCAACTTCTGATTCACCACTTGCTTTAACAATGACCGGTGGATAACCTTGTTGCATAAGCAAAAAATTCATTGCAAGACGAGCCGTGCGTCCGTTTCCATTAATAAATGGATGGATCGATGTCAAACGATGATGAAAGACAGCTGCACGTTCAATCGGATGCAGGACATCTTCATTTCTATGCAGCCAACTAAATAGATCAGTCATTTTCTCCTGGACAAGAAAGGGTTCCGGAGGCTGATGCTGACTACCGGATATCTCCACAGCGACACGCCGATACGCGCCGGCATCTTCTCTGCTCGTGCTTTTAAAAACGAGATAGTGTACCTGTTTTAAGTCATGTTCAGTGAACTGCTGTTTTTTAGAGACAAGATCTTCAATGTAATCCGCTGCCTCATTCAGATCAACGGCCTCTAGGTAATCTTTTAATGGCTTTTTGCCAACGGTAATTCCATTTTGCAAGACCATTTTTGTTTCAAATGGAGTCAGTGAGTTACCTTCGAGCGCATTGCTGTTATAGACCATGCTGATTCGGTCATCCGATGCGATGCGCGCAGCCTCCCCTTTGGTTAGAGGCCGTTGCTGATCCAAGAGATTTTTTAGTGATTCGGCCAATGTAAAGTCAATCATCTGATTTATCCCTCCTTCTAAACATAAAAGATTCCCTAAGAAAAAGGATGTTCTCTATGGCATCTTTTAATTATCATCGTTGGCGTCCTCAATTACTTCAAAGAGATCCTCAATCGACAAATTAAGAGCGCGAGAAATGCGGAACAGCGTATTATCCGGATGTTTAACCTGATTATCAAATCTTGAGATTGTACCTTGAGGAATAGAGCTAAGTCGACTCAGGTCTTCTTGAGTTAGTCCTTTTTCCTTTAATATTTTTTTTAGCTGGGGCTTAACATGCATAATAATAGTCACCTCGAATGCATTATACCATATGGAATAAATATATAAAATCCCTTGTATTCTATATTCCATAATGGATTTTAAAACGAGACTATATCTCCGGATACTTAACCGGACTAGCTACAAAAGTTAGGACACTAACGTCTCTTTGTATGGATTTTATTTCTAATATTAAATTGCACACAAATGAATATGATCCTTTAGCCATGCAATATTCCTCTTTAGCTTTTACCAATCAATAGGGCTAAAGAAAAATTAGTCCATTTAATTAGACTGTATAGCTCAAAAATCTTATTGGCAAAGTGCGTTGTAGTAATTTGCGGGCACGAACATTTATCTTTATTGTGAAATTGATAGAAAGGAATGATTGTCAGATGAAGAAACAAATAAAAATTATTTATTGTAACTCAACTTTCGCAGAGTAAAAGTCCGGAATAATCCTTGATGTAACATGCTTTGTGGCGTATTCAAGCGTCCTTGACCAAATAGAAAGACACCTTCCTATTTGGTATAGTGAATTTGACGAAAACACTACCAATAGACGAGGTGTCCCCTATATGATAGCGAAAAATGGACTGAATAATCAACTGCCAAAGGAAATAAAAGCGACTTTTGATGAATTAGATGTGCTCAAACAGTTACGCCATGCAGGCATTACGAAAGCGTTTTGTTTTACGTGTGCCTATTTATTCAGTGCTTTGAAAACCCTAGGCTAAAAGATCACATACACATGATGGTCAGTATACCGCCGAAGATAAGCGTTGCAGCTTTTATCGGCTATCTCAAAGGAAAAAGCAGTTTAATGATCTTTGATCGACATGCGAACTTGAAATACCGATATGGAAATCGAAAATTTTGGTGCAGGGGATACTATGTGGATACAGTAGGAAGAAATAAGAAAGTGATTGCAGAATACATTCGCAACCAGATACAAGAGGATGTAGTCGCAGAGCAATTAAGCATGTTTGAACATATTGATCCGTTTACTGGAGAAGAGGTCAAACGCAAAAAAAAGAAAAAATAGAAGTCCCCCTTTTAGGGGTGCCGGGGAAGTAGTGCGGTTGGCGGACGCCTCGGTGCCCTTTTAAGGGCTGGCCAGTAACAAAGGCTTTCAGCCGCAGAGCAAACCACCCGTTCACACGGGTGGTTTTGATTTGTGATTAAATAATACATCTTTGTAAAGAAAAAGGGGGGGATTCCAACTTCAAATCGATGCTGTTATTGGCTTGATCCCAATCACTCTAGTAGGGTGTCTGAGGTTGGACTTGTTTGGATTAAAACAAAAGGGACACTTTATTTTACATGAGTTAATTTATAGGAGCCCTTTTTTAGTAAGCGCAATGAACTCCTGGCAAAACAACAAATTTTGTGTTATCTAGTGCGTCTGCATGTCCCTCAAAATATGCAATTCCACCATTATTTTTATTCATAGTTACATAACCGCTAACGGATGAACCAAATACCCCTGAACCAGCTACATGTGCATCTCTTGCAAAACCTGAATAGTATCTTAATTTTACAGTTCCGTTAAATATATATGGCCATGCTGTATTGGGTTTAGCAGACCAATACACAATTCTTCCTGTATCGCCTGCCACGATACTCGCTCGTCCACCTGGACCACTTACTGATGACAAAGGACTGATAAGATTGTTATTTGAATTACTCACATCAAAAGGTGAAACCGAAGCGTTAGGAGCATTAAAAATAGCATTGGAAATCTCCTCATCATTGCCGAAAGTTCCTACAGTTATTTCCTTATCTTGATATACGATTTTTCCCTTCTTATACAGATTATCTAATTCCTGATCACTTTTGGAGTTGCTTGCAAATGTTAGTGATGGAGCGGTCAAAATTAATGTGAGGTTAAAATTAATACTGACAAAATTGACAAAATATTTTTTTCATATACTTCTCTCCTCAAGTTTATTTTATAATATTCTGTATAATATAATATATTATGCAGAATAAGGGGCGATAATTTTGGGAAAAAATGATTATTTTAAAAAATCAATAAAAATATCTTGTACAAGACAAGATATTTCTCCGAAAAGAGCGCGATTTGATGAAATTGAAAATTTGGTAACTATTAACATTAAAAATCATTTGAAAGAAGGAGTTGATTTAGAGTGTTTAAAAATTTTGAACATCATTCATCAGACGGTCATTCCTTTAGGTATAAAATATAGTGAACAACTTGATTTGTATCCGGGGGGAAATAGGTTAGATAGAGTAGTAGTTTCCTTTGACAAAAAAAGCTATACGCTTTTAAATCAAAAGCTAATAGGCGATAAATAACCCTATAAAAAACAGAATTTTTTTTTTCGAAAAAAGGATTCTGTTTTTTTTCTGCCGTAGCTAGAATGATTATCCTCTCAGAAGGAGCTCCCCAATAAGGAACTGCTTCTTCCATGAGTAAATATCTACTTACCATGCTTGTATAAATTACGTTTAAATCTTGCCAACGTGCTCTTACTGATCCCTGTCAGTTCAACCACTTCTTTATAAGAGTGAGTTTCAAGTAACTGCATCGCATGAAGGATTTGTTGATTACCAAATTTTTTTGGACGCCCTTCTCTAAAGTCATCATGTTCGCGCGCGATCGCTTTACCCTCCTGCGTCCTTGTGACGATTAAATCCCTCTCAAATTCTGCAAAGACACTGAATATTGTAAATGTGAGTCTGCCGGTTGGAGTATTTTTAATAATACTCATATTTAAAACGTTAACCTTTACTCCTTTCTCAAATAACGGTTTAACTATGGCCAGCGCATCCGATGTGCTGCGCGCAAAACGATCCAGTTTAGTAACTGTTAGGTGTCCCCTTGTTCCAAAACTGAAAGCAACTTTTGAAATTCCGGACGTGTTGCCTTGGTCCCAGTTAACTTTTCAGAATAGATTTTTTCACAACTGGCTTTTTCTAATTCTTCAATTTGTGATTCCAGGTGCTGCGCCCTAGTACTTACTCGTGCATACCCATAAATCACTTGAATTTCACTCCTGTTTATGACACAAGTTATGATAACGCCAAGCAATGCTGCATGAAATGAATACCAATCAACTCGAACAAATGATGTTACAGTTGCCATCATCTACCTCACTATATTTTTTGCCCATGAGGAGCATTTTTTTCGGTGAAAATTCCTGCGTGGGTAACCCGATAATACGAATAAAGATTCTTGTGTAATTGAGCATCCTTCTGTGTTATTTTAACTTTATGAGAATAATTTTTTTGCATCTTAGAACAGGAGGATATAACTTTGAAGTTTTCTAGTAAAGTGGCGGCGATTCAGTCTTCGCCGATTCGAGATATGATGGTGCGTGCGGCACGGATTGACGATGTGATTTCTTTTGCGGTTGGTGAACCGGATTTTAGTTCAGCACCAAATGTTATTGAGGCAGCGAAGCGATCCCTTGACGAAGGGGAGACAAAATACGCACCCGGAGCAGGCATGACCAGACTCAGAGAGGTCTATGTCAATTATTTAGAGAAGACAATCGGTGTTTCCTATGGCACGGAAAATTGCCTGGTAACGACCGGCGGCATGGGCGCTCTTTTTCTAGGTTTAACCACCTTGCTAAACCCTGGTGATGAGGTCATCTTCAGCTCACCGTACTGGACTAATTATGGCCAGCAGGTTGTCCTATGCGGAGGCACCCCAGTTGGTGTTGATGTAACGGAAGAAAATGAGTTCAATATGTCAGCGGATGATCTGCGCCGAACAATCACGCCAAAATCGAAAGTGATTCTGCTTAATTCGCCAAGCAATCCGACAGGCAGTGTGATGGATAAGAAATCTCTCTGCGAGATCGCAGAAATTGCTATAGAGCATGACCTTTTTGTCATTAGTGACGAGGTTTATCGCCACATTCTGTTTGATCACCAAGAATACACGAGCATTGCTTCTTTCTCCGGTATGAAGGAACGCACGCTCATTGTGGATAGCTGTTCGAAAACACATGCGATGACCGGATTTCGTGTCGGCTTTGCCACCGGTCCGATTGATCTCATCAATGAAATGACTAAAATTACCGAAGACGTTTGGAGCTGTGTCAATTCCTCTGCACAATATGCCGCAATTGAGGCGCTTACGAACGGTGCGAAATATCGAGAAATGATGGTCAAGGAATACGAAAAGCGGCGCAACTATATTTATGAACGGATTAACTCGATCAATCGAATCTCCTGCATTAAGCCGATGGGCGCTTTCTACATCTTTGCGAATATAAAAGATACGGGTCTTTCAGCAAAGAAATTCTGCGACCGCCTTTTGGACGAGCAGCATGTTGCTGTGGTTCCGGGAGACAATTTCGGCAGCAACGCTTCCGGATATGTCCGCATTTCCTATGCCACATCCATGGAGAAAATTAAGGAAGGCATGGATCGGATTGAGATGTTTATTGATAGCTTATAAATCTCAAAAATCGGGCATGGACCGTTAATGGGAAAATGAGGTGCAGAATATGGAAATGGCGCTTGTTACGGGCGTATCTAAAGGACTTGGGTTTCAAATTAGCAAGATTCTAACTGAACAGAATATAGAAGTGATTGGTTTGTCTCGGAGCACCAATGAAAAGGTGCAAAGTCTGATCACAAACAGCAAGGGTCGCTATTCACACATCTCAGCCGATCTAACTCATTTGGACGAGATTGAATCGCTCATGAAGCGGGTGTGCGAGCGGATTGCTGACGCAAAACCACATAAATTATATGTGGTGAATAACGCGAGTATGGTCGAACCTATTGAGCGTGTAGGCTTTTTAGATCATCATGCGATTCAAAAGGCGGTTCAATTAAATCTTCTGGCACCAATGCTGATCAACAATACACTTTTGAAAGAATTAAGGAATGAAGCGTTTGAGGTGATTATTGTCAATGTAACCTCAGGTGCGGCTGAACGTCCCATTCATGGATGGAGTGTTTATAATGCGACAAAAGCGGCAGTTAATATGCACACAGAAGTCGCGGGTCTAGAACAAGAAAATACAAAAGAATCAAATAAAATCGTGGCGTTCAGCCCTGGTATTATGGATACAGAAATGCAAGACACGATCAGAAGCGCTGAAGAGGACGCGTTTGCGGACATCAACACATTCTTAGGGTTTAAAACTAATGGAAATCTTCGGCAACCAAGCGAGGTAGCAAAAGCATTGATCGGCCTGATTTTGAATGAACAATTACAGAATGGAAAAATCTATCATGTAGATGAACTCATCTAAGGGTTGTCTTGTAATGTAAGTATTTATGTAAAACGCTTCGCTCTCAACAACAGTAGGGTACAATAAGTGGAAAATTAAGAAAATATCGCGATTGTTTTCTTTTTGGAGGTTAAGGTAGTGAGAATTGGATTTAGTGGGTGGATTCTTTATGGAGCAATTATAGTATTTATTCTTTTATTGCTTGTCATGAAACTGCTTTTCAAAAAGAGCTTTACCCATTTATTTCTCTTCTCAATTATGTACCTATACCTTTGTGTTGTAATAGATTATACGCAGTTTCCAATTTATACCACTGAAGACTTACGAAGAGATTTCGGGCCAACATTTTGGCATTCTTCCGTTAATTTAATTCCATTTAAAGGGTTTGCTGTAAAAACGAGTTTGTTAAACGTTTTACTCACAATGCCTTTTGGGTTTGGACTGTCTTTTATTTACAAGACAAATCTTAAAAGGATCGTGATCGCAAGTATCATGATTGGTGTAATCCTAGAGCTATTACAGTTATCCATAGGCATAATAAATGGTTTCACACTTCGCATTGTTGATATCAATGATGTAATTTTTAACTTCACTGGTTCAATGATTGGCTATGTGATTTTTGTTATTTTTTTTAAGATAGTCGAAGCTATACTCATGAAACAGACTGCATATAGGAATAACTTCATTGAAATTCAGGAAACTGAAACTGGAAATTTAGTTGAAAAAGGTGTAAAAAAAGTTTGCTTCTTTTTCAGAAATAAGAAATAATAGGAGTACATTTTCAGTCATATATAAAAAGTAGGGGTTGCCGGAATCATGAAGGTCGTTAAATTTGGCGGAAGCTCACTCGCTTCCGGAGCACAAGTCGAGAAAGTCTATCATATTATCGCATCTGATCCTGACCGGAAAATTGTGGTTGTTTCAGCTCCGGGAAAGCGGTATTCAGATGATATAAAAGTCACGGATTTGTTGATTAGCTGCGCGGAAAAGTATCTTAATGGTGAAGATGCACGTGAACTTGTTGAAACCATTATCAGCAGGTACAAAAGTATTGCTGAAGAATTGAATCTTTCAAACGCTATTATTAATAAGATATCGGATGATCTTTTGACCTTGCTGAGTGGTGACAAAACCAATCCGGCATCGTTTATCGAGGCGGTGAAAGCGAGCGGCGAGGACAATAACGCGAAGCTGGTCGCAGCTGCCTTCAAACATAAAGGAATGGACGCGCATTATGTGTCTCCGAAAGAAGCGGGCCTCTTGGTAAGCAACGATCCGGGAAATGCGCGCGTTTTGCCCGAGTCGTATGAGCGTTTATATGAGTTAAGAAGCCAAATCGGCATTATTGTTTTTCCAGGCTTTTTCGGCTACAACACGGATGGTGAAGTCGTGACCTTCTCACGCAGCGGCTCGGATATTACGGGGTCGATCCTGGCGAATGGGGTTAAAGCCGATCTCTATGAGAATTTTACAGATGTTGACGCGGTTTACGCAGTCAATCCGCATATTGTTGAGAATCCAAAAGAAATTCGTGAGTTGACGTACCGCGAAATGCGAGAGTTATCCTACTGCGGCTTTTCTGTTTTTCATGATGAAGCGCTCATTCCCGCGTTCCGCGCAAGTATTCCGGTTAATGTTAGAAATACGAACAACCCTGATGCACCCGGTACGCTTATCATGAGTACTAGGGAAAATAGAAACGGCCCGGTCGTGGGTATTGCGAGTGATGATAAATTCAGCAGTATCTATGTCGGTAAATATATGATGAATAAAGAAATCGGCTTCGGAAGGAAAATATTATTAATCTTAGAGGAATTCGGTCTGTCATTCGAGCATATTCCTTCAGGTATCGATGATATTACAATTATTGTCAGACAGAATCAGTTAAATGAAAAAATAGAGCAAGGCATTGTAGAACGAATCAAGAATGATCTGGATGCGGATGAAGTTCGGGTGGAACATAATTTGGCTCTGATCATGCTTGTAGGTGAAGGAATGCGTCAAGAGGTAGGAACGGCGGCAAGAGCGTCAAAGGCGTTGGCTGAAGCGAATATCAATATTGAGATGATCAATCAAGGGTCCTCAGAGACGAGTATGATGTTCGGTGTGAAAGAGACGGTTGAAAAGAAAGCCGTCCAAGCGCTTTATGAAGAATTTTTTGCGTCTGTAAGAGTATAAGAGAGTTAGACATAAAAAACGGATAGAGGGAGAGGCTCCTTATGGGGACTCTCCCTTTATCTGTTTGTGGATCATTTTATTGAATTCTATAACCGAAAATGAGCGTATCCGTAATTATTGATGCCCTGCCGGATCGAAAGGTAGATGGGTGCGGAATCGAAAATAGCTCCTATCGTCAGGTTCAAAAAATCACTTGATAATTAATACGGGACAATGCGCTCTTACAGCTGCTCTATGACTGACACTGCCTAGAACCAATTCTTGTACGGCATTTAATCCACGACTTCCAAGAATAACGAGATCAAACTTTTCTTCATTCACATGGGAAACAATCATTGTTCCTGGTTCTCCATGGACTACTTTTAGTTCAAAGGATACGTTCGCTTTTTGAAAGACTTCAGTCACTTCTTCTAAAGTTGTTTCTCTTACCTTTTTTAAGTCTTGATGGAGCACTTCTGATTTCACCTTTGCAATATCAATGACATTAATAATTTCCACACTGGAATCCTGCACGAGTGACGCCATTGCAACAGCATGCTCTGCGGCTCTTTTAGAATGTTCTGATCCATCAAAAGCTAATAAAATTTTCTTATACATCCCCAATCCCCCTCGATTAATGACTGGATAGTTTTGTATTCGGTTTATTAAAAATTAGCTAATTTTTTAACGAGTTGCTCACTGGACTCATTAAACCCTATTACTTTCACGTGGGCTGACGTTTGCTCTTTCAACTTAATCATTACTTTATCTATTGCTGCAACAGCAGAGTCATCCCAAATATGCGCATCCGAAAAATCAATGATAATCGTTTCTTTATCTTCTTTAAAAGAGAAAGCATTAATAAATTCTCCTACAGACGCAAAGAAAATTTGTCCCTGGACCTTATATACTGTTTGACTATTGGTAGAAGAGACCGTCACACGTACTTTCGAAATTTTAGCCGCAAAGAAAATAGCACTCAATAGAACACCAACGATTACGCCTTTGGATAAATCATTTGTTGCCACAACGACAATAACAGTGACAATCATGACGATTGTATCAGTTAACGGGACTTTAGTTAGCGTTCGAAGTGAAGACCAGTCAAATGTGCCAATGGATACCATAATCATGACACCCGCTAACGAGGCCATTGGAATCCTGACCACCCAATCTCCTAATACAAGGATGAGAAACATTAAGAACACACCGGCTACTAGCGTTGATAATCTCCCTCTTCCCCCGGATTTCATGTTCATTACAGTTTGACCAATCATTGCGGAGCCCGCCATACCTCCAAAAAAGCCGGCAATAATATTGGCGATCCCCTGTCCTCTAATTTCCCCATGCTTGTTGCTTCCTGTATCTGTTATATCATCGACAATAGAAGAAGTTAATAATGCTTCTAACAATCCGACAATAGATAACGCTAAAGCCGTAGGAAAAATAATAGATAATGTTTCAAAATTTAATGGGATATTTGGAAGAACAAACATCGGTAACGTTTGTTTGATTGCCCCTAAGTCCCCAACGGTTTGAAGATCGAATCCGCTTATAATAGCCACAATCGTCATCACGACAATTGCAACGAGCGGGGATGGCACCTTTTTTGTAAAAAGAGGGAATAAATAGATGATAAGAAGCGTAATCGCTACGAAAATATAGGTCATCGTCGAAATTCCTACAAAATGGGGGACTTGTGCCATAAAAATTAAAATAGCTAAAGCATTCACAAAACCGACCATAATGGAACGCGAAACAAATTTCATTAACCGTGCAATTTTAAAGACGCTAAATAGAACTTGAAGAACACCCGTTAAAATAGTGGCAGCAAACAAATAATCGATACCATGATTTTTCACTAAAGTAACCATAAGCAATGCCATTGCACCTGTGGCAGCTGAAATCATGCCTGGTCTTCCACCTATAAATGCCATCACAACTGCAATGCAAAATGATGCATAAAGGCCAACCATTGGATCAACGCCTGCAATGATAGAAAAGGCAATTGCTTCTGGAATAAGTGCAAGAGCGACGACAATCCCCGCAAGAATATCTGCTCTAACATTTCCAAACCATTCAGTTTTTAAATTTTTCAACACTACTAAAAAGCACCTCACTATTTATTTATGACAAAAACTATAAATATTTCCAAAAACGCCCTTTTTCATTCCTTCGTAATGATACCATGTGGATCATACAAATACGAAATAAATTTTCTGCCTTATACTCATTTCCATTCATCTCTAATTGATCACTCCAACCACGATTGCCCTTCGAGAGGTGCTTAACTTTCTGTTTGCGATCAAGCTTCATAAAATCAAGTATTTCTTCTGCTTTTTCATAATTAAAATCGCGAAACGTTTGGTGATAATAGCGCGAAAATTTCTGACGACACAATTGCTAGACTCAACCAAAAACATTTCTCTTAATAAACCGCCTCCATTTGTGTTGTATAATACGATACAAAAGAACGCTGTTGTAGATAGGGGAGGGCATGATGAAAAAAAGACATATTTTCGTTATTTCTGCTGCTGCGCTTGTCGTGATTTGTGCACTCGTGGGTTTATTTCTCTATCAATTCCACGGTTTTCATGATCGGAAGGTGTTTTCCGGCGATAAGGATCATGATCACATCGTCAATGAATTTGATGCGGATACCGATGGAGACGGTGCTGTCAATTTGAAAGACAGTGATGCCAATGGAAACGGAAGATCCAATAAGCAGGATGTTGTCACGGAAGCAAAACGTCTCGTAGGTGTCCTCTATGATCCGCTGAAGGGCGGGCATGGAAATATAGGCGGGAAGATGGGGTTTATCGTTTGTATTGATGTTCCGCGGATTGCCTATGCGGATGCGGGTATTTCCCTTGATCAGCTGCTTAAACAGGATTATGCGCAGAACCCGAGCCATTACGAGACGCAAGGTGGAACCAATACACCTGCGACGCCATATTTTTACCGCCGTGTGCGCAATGTTTATGACTATGCGCGTGCCAATAGAATGCTTGTCCGCAAGGCAACAAAACCAAAAGTCGGGGATATTGTTTTTTACAGCAGATATCATGCGACGCTCGTCGTTGGTACACATAAGGACGGCACCTATGACGAGGTATCCGCAAGTCCTGAAAAGATTTATACGAGGGAGAATCTGCACAAAAAATGGAAGATCCGTGATGTCGCGCGGTTGCTGAATTGAACATGTGAGCTATATATCCGTTTAAGCAGTGCGATGGGCCCGGAAATAAGTGAGACTGATGAAGGCAGCGGGAATGCTGACGGCAGCGAGTACCCAGGTCAGAATCAGGAAATCCGTTGATGTAATCGTTCTTGCGAAGACGACACCGAGCACAGCCGAAGCGCTGATGGAACCAATAAAACGACAGGTTTGGAACAGACCGGCGCTTGTGCCGACCATTTCTTCAGGAGATTCGCGTAACATCATCGTTTGCAATGCGACATTGCCGATACCGTAGCCGCAACCAATCAAGAGCAGGAAAAGGCCGATGAGAAGAAGCGAGCGATCAAAAGCGACGATCATGAGCAGCAGTGATCCACTCGCAGTCAGCAGAGCACCCAGTTTGAGCGGCGCGGCAGCTCCCAAATGATCGATTCGCTGTCCGGTGATCAGAGATGCGGCGACACTTGCCATGGACATGGTCAGCATCATGGCGCCGCTCGCGCGAATGCCGAGGTGCATACCGCTTTGAAAAAAAGCGGGCATTCCGTAAAAAAGACAATAGTTGGCGACGTTAAGCAGAATGAAAAGTAGGTAAACAAGCGTAAGACGATGATTCATTTTCAGCAAATGCAGATCAATAAAAGGATCACGTATTTTGCTTTCTCTCCAGATAAAAAGCACAGCTGCGATCAGACCCGCAAAGATTGCCCAGTAAGTCACATGTTCTTTGATTGTCAGCAAAAACCAAAGCAAGCCGATGATGCTGATGGAAAAGAGCATGATTCCGGGAATGTCAAGCTGCCGCATAAAATTTTTAAAACGATAGGAGCGATTTTTGATGTCTTTAGGAAAGACGATCAGACCGAGAACAAGGCTGACAACGATAAAGGGAAAATTGACGTAAAAAATAGTCGGCCAACCGCCCCAGACAATGAGAAAGCCGCCAACCGTCGGCCCAAACGCAGTCATAACCGATGCGCAGATCGCCAGAGCAGCGAGCGCAGACCCTTGTTTTTCATGACTGACCGACTGGTGTACCAGGGCGACATTGGATGGATAAATTGTGCTGTTGCCGACTGCTTGAAGCAGGCGCATGATTAGAAGCAGAAAAAAGGTGGATGCTATCGGGGCAAAAAAACAGGATAGTGCAGAGAGCATAAGTCCCCCGAGAAATAATTTTCGTCGTCCGATCAGATCGCCCGCTTTTCCTGCTACCGGCTGTCCGACAGCACTCACCAGATAAAAGGCGGAGACGAGCCAAGATACTGTCGCAAATGTGAGATGATAATCCTGCTGAATGCTGTGCAGTGCGAGCGCAATCATTGATGAGTTTAGCGGATTAAGCACAGATCCGGATAAAATGGCCGCCATAAAAGCTGTATGACTTTTCTTCACTGTAATCATTTACTCGCCCCCTGCTCTCATACTACGCTGCTCCGTGTTTGCTCACAAGCGACCGGCTCATCCATCAATAGCCGCGATAAGTGATCCTAATTCATGTGTATGTAAGTTCGATTTTTTCAGCATAAATTTTGCCGATCCTATAAATTCATGGAATACTCCGAAAATACTTTTGGTGATGGTCGAATTATTGTATAATAACAGAAACCACACGAAAGGAGGAGAATGTATGGCTAGTAAGGAAAGTGAATTTCATCAATTGTTCGAGGTACTCACGGACACGAGAAAAATACTGCTTGATTTTAAGGAAAGTGTAGACAAGCGCTTTGAATCGGTAGACAAGCGTTTTGATGAAGTAGACAAGCGCTTTGAACTGGTAGACAAGCGTTTTGATGAGATGGACAAGCGTTTTGAATCAGTAGACAAGCACTTTGAACTGGTAGATCAGCATTTTGTGTCAGTAGATCAACATTCTGAATCAGTAGACGCGCGCTTGGAATCAATGGACAAACGTTTTGACGAATTGAGTGCCGGACAATCGGTCATGAACCACCGTATCGGCAATCTGGAAACTGCTCAAATTGAAACCAATGTCCGCCTGTCAAAGATCGAAGCCAGTCAAGACAAGACAACGAAAGCGTTTATGGCGATTTCAGAACTATTTAATGAGCATTCCAAATGATGTCATTTAGTTTTTATTTTTTTCATTCGTATTGATTTTGTTCGGCATGAATTCTCACCATGTTTCTCTTCTCATTGTTAACTTCCAGTTAAATCAAAAAGTATTGAGAAATGCGGCTCGGATTATGAGTAGTAAGGTAGCCAAGTTTTGTGCAAAAGTTTAATCCCCTGTCTGATTTCATCTGGCGATAATCCGCCGAATCCAAGTAAAATAGACGAATAAGTCATATCTTTGTTTTGGACCAGGTAGGCAGAGGTCTCGTATACGCGTATGCCTGCCTTTTTTGCTTGCTTGATCAGTGTTCGCGACGGGCATTTGCTTTTTACATGAATGGCAATATGCAGTCCTGCATCTTGTCCGCTGACACGAACATGGCGGCCCATCTCCGTCCTGATTGTTTCTAAAAGTAACGCCTGCTTTTTCTTATAGATCGTCCGCATTTTGCGAATGTGCTGCTCCCATTGTCCGTTCTCGATAAAAAGTGCTAAGGTTTGTTGATGCAGGCGCGAAGCGGTTTGTCGCCATTCAAGACGCTGATAAGTCTCTAGTAAAGCAGGAGGCAGGACCATATAGCTCACTCGAATCGCAGGCATGAGGGATTTCGAAAACGTACCGATGTAAATCACACGATTGTGTTCATCAATCCCCTGCAAAGCAGGAATCGGTTTGCCTCGATAGCGGAATTCGCCATCATAATCGTCCTCAATCACCCAACCGTTATGTTCATTAGCCCAGGAAAGCAGCTTCATTCTCTTTGCAATTGGCATCACCATGCCAAGCGGATATTGGTGTGAAGGTGTGATATAGACCGCGTCTGCTTGAATCTTGTTCAGTTCATCTACCGACAGCCCGTCTTCTTCAACAGAAATAGGCGCTAATTGAATTTTCTTTCCCTGCAAGGACCGATGGACACCTTGATAACCTGGTTCTTCCATTGCTAATCGATGATGCTGCCAATTAATGAGCTGATAGAGAATGGTCAAAACAGACTGCGTGCCGGCAGCAATAACGATTTGTTCTGGTCTGCAATGGACACCGCGAGAACGATGCAGATAGTCAGAAAGTTCCTCTCTTAATCGCCGTTCACCTTGAAAATCGCCATATTTGAGCACATCCCGATTCGTGTTATTCAGCAGTTTACGTTCGCATTTTTGCCATGCATCCAGTGGAAAATGCGCGGTATCGATGTCCGACATAAAAAAATCGAAAGAAATCGGCCATTTTTTCTGAAGTGGAGCCGCCTCATGCATGCGAGGCGGATGAGCGGTGACCGATGCCTCGCTAAACGTGCTGTCCAGCTGTGCCACAAAATAACCACTGCGTGCGCGGCTTTCAATATATCCTTCGGCAAGAAGCTGTTGATACGCCATTTGCACCGTTGTTTTGCTTACTTTTAAACGATCGGCGAGATAGCGAATGGAAGGAAGACGCATCTCTTTGTGTAGGATGGATTCTTCAATTTCTTGTTTGAAGTAACGATACAACTGAATATACAAAGGGTCTTTTAAACGTTCATCAAGCTCGGGAATAATCTCCATTTTTCTTTCACCTCTGTACTGCCTCGAAAAACATAATCTGTGTCTTTCAAAAGATACAGTCCCTTTTATAATAAAGATTATAAACGACAAATGACAGAAAAGGTGGAAAATACTATGCGCCCATTGCGAAAAAAGATGCTCGAATGTCGCGACTCTGAGAAAATTAATGATTTTTTGACACAAGCACGGATTGGGTTTTTAGGACTTTCCGATAAGGAATACCCCTATGTGGTGCCGCTTAATTTTGTTTGGTACAACAATAAGATTTATTTTCATGGAGCGGATGAAGGCAAAAAAGCAGATTTAATGAAAGCAAATGCGGACATTTGCTTTACGGTTTGCGAAGAATACGGAACGATGGCTCATCCTGTACCCGCGCACACGGACACGGCATATATGAGCGTTATGGTTTTTGGCAAAGTGACGCATCTAACGGATTGGGATGAAGCGACAGGAGCGATGCAAAAATTGCTGGATAAATATGTTCCCGGCTACTACGATCGAGCATTGTCGCGAAACCATGTTGAAAAGTACCGCTCATCCATGGGCAGTGCGACGGCAGTATTCTGTCTGGATCCGGAGGTTCTGACTGCAAAAGAAAAACCGCTTGATCAAAGCCGAAAGTTTGAACCGGGAATGAAAGCGGGAAACCATGAAGCGTGATCGAGACGCAGTATTAGGGACAATCAAACAAAAGTTCTGTTCCGTTGATCACTGGAATTTCTGTGCGATTGATAAAAACGATCCGGAACGACGATTTATCTCTTCATCTCTATGCTACGATTTTGATATAGTTTTGTTTAGAGAGGTGTTTTTATGAACGAGTATTTTGTGAAAAAAGCGAACGCAGTTCTTCGCTATAACGACTTTCCAGGCACAGAGCGTCCGATTCTGTTTATTCATGGACTTGGTTGTGCCGGTTCCTTTGACTATCCGCAAGTGGCAGCTCAGGTGTCACTGAAAAATCACCGCTGCGTGATTGTTGATTTTTTGGGCGCAGGCTATAGTGATAAACCGGAAAACTTCAGTTATACAGTTCAGGGACATG
This sequence comes from Sporolactobacillus caesalpiniae, assembly GCF_040513385.1. Classification (NCBI taxonomy): domain Bacteria; kingdom Bacillati; phylum Bacillota; class Bacilli; order Caryophanales; family Sporolactobacillaceae; genus Sporolactobacillus; species Sporolactobacillus caesalpiniae. The sequence continues at coordinate 242,606 of NZ_JBEVCB010000005.1, read as the reverse complement.
CGGAGTATCTTAAAGAATTTGTTGAATCGCTGGGACTCGAGTCGTTTATCTTATTCGGGCATAGTCTGGGAGGAGCAGTGGCTCTATCTTTAGCAGATCAATGCAGAGGACATGTCGATCGAATCATTTTGAGTGAAGCGAATTTAGATAAAAGTAATGAAGGCTCGACCAGCAAATATATTGCGGATTTTGATCAAAATGAATTTCTGAAAAATGGATTTAGAGAATTAGTAGAGGAAAGTCGGAATAGCGGAAATCAAATGTGGGCAGCATCCTTATCTCTATGGTCGCCAATGGCAGCTTATTTAATCTCTAAATCCGCAGCAAAAGGACAACAGCCTTCAGGAAGAGAAGTATTATACTCACTTGATTGTCCGAGGACGTTTATCTTTGGTGAGCGTTCATTGCCGGACGCGGACACGCAGGTGCTTAAGGAACACGGTGTGTCCATTGAAATCGTAGAAAATGCCGGGCATTCGATGGCGTGGGAGAATCCACAGGGCCTGGCTGATGCGATTGAAAACGGTATTAAAACTAATTAATCAGAAGTGATTCCGTTCAAGGGTTAATCTACATGGACGTGTTGCTCCAGCCACCGGACGACACCATCTTCATCGTTTGATTGGATGATTCCGGTTGCTCGTTCTTTTAACTCGTCCACGGCATTTTCGACGGCATACGCTTGGTCAGAGATTGAGAACATGGACAGATCATTCACTCTATCGCCAAATGACACAATCTGATCGAAGCCCATAAGTTCTTTCATTCGGACAATGGCATTGGCTTTTGTCGCCTTGGTTGGCATCATTTCGCACCAGTATTCCTGACGGTAAAGTTCCTGTTGAAAAATACATTGATAGTTGCCTTCTCGGCTAAACCGTTGATGTACCTCGTTCAAGGGATCTTGATCACCGATACATGTAAAGTAAAAGACATCTCCAGTATATAGGTCATGAATGTTGGCAACAGATCGTAAGCGGGGATCGCCCTTTCTTGAATGAAGATAATGACGCATTCCGTCGTTTTCGTAACCTCTGAGCCAACTTACATGTTCTACGCCATCAATAAAAGCGTAGACTAGGGGATAAATTTTCCGTTCCGTAAGCCATTCTGCGACAGCGCGTATCTCTTGCTCATTGAATGAGGCGGAGTCAAGCCGTTCACCAGTTCGCGCGTCGACAATGAATGCGCCGTTATAGATAATGACCGGGATCGGCGTTCTCAGATTCTTCGTAACTACGGAAGCTGAAATGAGTGACCGCGCCGTTGCATAGGTAAAGGCCATTCCGTCATCAGTCAACTGATTCAGTGTTTCCGTACTGTATTCGGAGAGCATGGATTGACTGTTCAACAGTGTACCGTCAAGATCCGATACATAGAGTGTTTTCATGGGATACCTCACAGGAATAGTTTAATTGTGTAAGAGACCTTGAGATCTGTGCATTGTTATTATAGCAAGTTTTTAAAACAATCATGAACGATAAATCAAACGGACTTAATGAATGTGGCGATCTTCGGCAGCGGTGATTCCTTTGCCCACAATACATAATGCGCGCCGGGAACCTTAACAATGTCACTGTTTGATTGAGCGGTGAACGAGGCGGCATTTATCTGTTCAAATTGCTCTCTTTTATGATCAATGCCTTTATAGGTGGCGTAGCAGAGGCAGACGGGAAGCTGCCGCACTTGAGAAAGCATCTTTTTCACATTCGTCTGATAGTGACAGAGATGGAAGGGTAGCGCTTCTTGTTTTAAAGGGAGACAGGCATAATAAAAGCCTTTAGCAACATATTGATTTGAAGGATCAAGATGCATCCATTGGCAAAAGGATTTAAAATCATCCTCTGAATTATTGGCTTCCGAGTCTTCGATCGCCGGCAGGATAAAGCGTCCGGAAAATGTGTGCGTTTTTCGTTTGAAGATGCGGGAGAGCAGGCTAATGAGAGGCATGCAGATTGCCGCTTTGCCCATTTCCGAAGGCAGGCGCGGCAGATTAAAGTGGCAGGTATCGAGCAAGGTGAGGCTTTTTACTCGGTTCGGATAAAAGTAAGCCGCACAGAGACAGACGAAGCCACCGGCCGAATGTCCGATCAGATGAACGTGTTCTCTTTTTTCTTCATCAAGAAAAGTGATTAGCCAATCAGCAATATTTTTTGGCTTAATTGAGTGATCAAATCCGCTACTTTTCCCATATCCCGGTGTGTCACAGAGGTACACTTGATAATCATCTTGAAAAAAATCAGCGATTATTTCTCCTTCCATGCCTGAAAAACCGGCAGCAGGAAAAAACAAAATCGTTTCGTTTCCTTTTCCGAACTTCTTAAATGCGCAGTGTCGCATAAGAACAGCTCCTTTATTTATTAGGTTAGTCCAATGAGTGGATCAGTTCATCAGTCTAGGGATGGAATTGATCTTTTTTTGTTGCGCATAGAAGATGAACAAACGAACGATGAATCCTGTATACTTGAACCATACAAGTAATTTGAACGGGAGTGCTGATTGTGCGTGAGGTACGTAATACCCAGTCGATTCGCAAGATGCTGCGACCAGAATGTGAAAAATGTTTTGGTCTGTGCTGCGTGGCACTGCCCTTTGCCGACTCTGCGGATTTTGCTTTTAATAAACAAGCAGGTGAGCCTTGTCCCAATCTGCAACAAGATTTTCGCTGCCGTATCCATAGCGGATTGAGGGAAAAAGGATTTAAAGGCTGTACTGCTTTTGAATGCTTTGGAGCAGGACAAAAAGTTTCGCAAGTCACTTTTCACGGCGTGGACTGGCGTGAGCATGCGGAAACTGCCCGCAGTATGTTTGCTGTTTTTCCAAAAATGATCATGATTCATGAGTTGCTTTGGTATCTTCAGCTGTCGATGGCGCGGACAGCGGCGCAGCCTATTTATAGTGAACTTTACCAAGCATTCGATGAGACCGAACGACTGAGTCAACTCAGTTCAGATTCAATTATAGCTCTCGATCTCCAATCACAGCATGCAAAGCTGAATGATCTTTTTTTGAGAACGAGCGAACTCGTGTGGCAGGAAACGCAGCGGCAAGACCAAAAACTAAGCCGGAAAAAGCGGAAAAATTATCGGGGCGCCGATCTTATAGGTAAGAAGTTGAGCGGTGCTGATCTTGTAGGTGCGAATTTTAGAGGCGCCTACTTAATTGCCGCCGATTTGAGGGGTGCCGACCTAAGAGCGGCCGATTTTATTGGTGCTGATTTGCGCGACGCGGATCTAAGCGGTGCCGATTTAACGGGCAGCATTTTTCTGACGCAGGCGCAGCTGAATTCCGCAAAGGGTGACGCGGCTGCCAAGTTGCCGTCCGAGCTTAATCGCCCATATCATTGGCAATAGAAATCATTATTACAAGGGGCAGGGAACATGAAAAAATTAATCATGATCAACGGCACGATGGGAGTTGGAAAAAGTGCTGTGTCCGAGAAATTATCCGATCAGCTCATGCCAAGTGTGTATCTAGATGGCGATTGGTGCTGGAAGATGAATCCGTGGGTGTTCACGGAAGAAAATAAGCGGATGGTCATTAACAATATTACGCACCTGCTTAACGCGTATTTGGCGAATTCCGGCTTTCACTACATCATTTTTTGCTGGGTGATGCATCAAGAACAAATCTTCGAAGATATCTTGAATCGCCTCCAAGGTGACTATGAGCTTCACAAGATCTCGCTTATCTGTTCCGAAGATGTACTCAGATCCCACATCATGCAGGATGTACGAAAGGGAATAAGGGCCGTCGATTCAATCGAAGGCAGCATCGCTCGCTTGCGGCTGTATGAAAAAATGAATACCGTAAAAATGGATGTCAGTGATCTGACTGTGTTAGAGGCGGCTAACCAGATCGCCAACAGTGTAAGATGATTAGTGCCCGTCATTGGTTATCCCAGTGCAACGTCAAGGATCATCATCACGGAAAAACCAAGCATGGTTGCGGCGGTAGCTAAATCGGTCGAGCCTTCGCGCTGTGATTCCGGAATGAGTTCCTCGATGACAACGAAGATCATCGCACCGGCCGCGAACGCAAGAGCATAAGGTAAGATTGGAGACACGTGGACAACCAAATAAGCACCCAGGACAGCGAAAACGGGTTCCACAATGGCGGATAGTTGTCCGTACCAAAAACTTCTCGCTCGTGAGATTCCTTCCCCGCGAAGCGGAATGGATACAGCCGCGCCTTCTGGAAAGTTCTGAATTCCGATTCCAAATGCAAGAACAATTGCAGCAATCATTAATTCTGTGTCTCCAGAGACAATAGCGCCAAAAGCGACACCGACAGCCGCTCCTTCCGGAATATTATGAATTGTGATGGACAGGACGAGCAAAATGATTTTGCGCAGCTTTGTTTTCGGGCCCTCTTTTTCGGCTACGGGAAAACCAAAGTGAAGATGCGGGATGAGCCGATCCACAAGTCGCAAGAATGCGCCGCCAAGCAGAAAGCCGATTAAAGCGGGAACAAATGAAAATTTCCCCATTTCTTCGCTCAGATCGATTGCCGGGGCAAGCAGTGACCAGAAACTGGCGGCAATCATAACACCGGCAGCAAAGCCGAGCATAACGTTAGCCATCTTCTGGTCTAAATCTTTGAAGAAAAAAACGAGTGATGCTCCGGCTGCAGTGCAACCCCAGGTGAAAAGTCCGGCAAGCAAAGCAAGCAGCACCGGATTCAATGCAGACAATTCATGCAGCATTAGAAAACTCCTTTCTGAAAGCTATGATTTTTAACCACGCACAGATAATTCGTACTAGATGAATAACCACTAACTGATTGGACCATCTCTTAAGCCGAATCCATTTCATTTTTTTAACCACTTTATTAATGTATTTCCCTGATATGCTTTAGACTATGCCTTGCAGGCCGATGCTTTTTTTATGCTTCTGTTTCTAAAAGCTTATGACAGGTATATTGAGGTGTATGACTCTTCGAAACCGTCACTGCTTGCCCATATATTTCCATAACTGTTCCTAGATGTTAGTGATTCTAAAATATAGTCTGAATATGAACATGTTGATGCTTTTTGTCATCAGATTGTATTGGTGCTGTCAATAGGATGTTATTGGAATGCAACCTTCAAAGCCTATGATTAGGTGTGTTGGCAGGAGTTACATAGACAATCACTGAAAAAGAGAAATTTTGGAAGCATACATTGGAGGGAAACATGATGAAAAAAAGTATAGTATCACTTGCGCTAATCGGCGGATTAACCGTCACGGGGTTTGGATCTTATCAAGCAGATGCGGAATCGGCGACATCTGTGGTTAATTTAGCACAGCAAGGAGTCGGTTCAGCCTATTCTTGGGGACAAAATGATTGCTCTGGGTTTACAATGCGCGTCTTTTCACAGCTCGGTGTACAGTTGCCGCATAGCGCGGCAGCACAAGCGGGTTACGGTACGTCGGTCAGCCGTTCTGATCTTCGGCCTGGCGATCTTGTTTTCTTCAGTACATCAGGCGGAGGCATCTCGCATGTGGGCATCTATGTCGGCAATAATCGCATGATTAGTGCAGAAAATGAAAAAACCGGAGTACGTGAAACGCAGATTTTCGGTGGAGGGGCATCAAGTTATTGGGAACCGAAATTTGTCACTGCTCGAAGGATTGAAACAGGCAATCAACCAGCCGATCAGCAATCGTCATCGGCACAATCGGTTACGAACACGCAGACACAAAGCGATACGTCTAATGAACAGGCTTCCGTGTCTGTTCAATCAAAAGCGACAACGAGCGATCAAGCGCCGACAGATAATGCTCAGACGGGTGTGACACAAAGTGCCCCAGCATCAACTGCTGATCAGACAAAATCAACACAAACTAATGCGCAATCCTCAGCAAATGACAGTCAGGCATCTAAGGTGACCACACCTAAAATTGATAACTCAAGTTCTCGCTCAAATGAGACAAGCTCATCACAAACGATAAATAACGGTGTATACATTGTTCAGACAGGGGATACATTGTGGGCGATATCGAATAAAAATGGAATCTCTGTGCGAAAGATTCAGCAAATAAACAAACTCGAAGATACATTGATCCATCCGGGACAAAAGATAAATCTGCAGGACCCATCAGAGCAATACACGATAAAGTCAGGCGATTCACTCTGGTCAATCGCCAAGAAACATGGAACAACGGTAGAACAATTAATGAAAAAGAATAATCTGTCCTCTGAGCTCATCTATCCCGATGACAAGTTGACTGTTTCCGATAATTAATCATAGTTATAAATGAGGCTGCCGTTCATTTTACGGCAGCCTTTTTGTAAGTAAAGAAACATCCATGACCCGCTTGAATGAAAATATAAAATGCCCTATTTACGTATAAAAGTATAGCGTTTTGCCTTGCCGGTACGACGATAAGGTCATAAGATTCGGTTGGGCGATCAGATAAGCACCCAATCTGAGAAATAAACGGAAAAGTTCCGCTTATTTTGAAAATGAACGAAAAAATAGCTTAAATAGACGGAAAAATTCCGCTTATCGCATCGAAAAACGTGAAAATGGAGGGTTTTTCTGTGCATAAGCGGAAAAATTACCCTTATGTACCTGTGAAACAAGCGCCAGGATGCATATAAGCGGAAAATCTCCGCTTATTTTATTCCGGCCGCGTTACGCAGATTTCTGCCTGTTTGAGGAGGCTCGCGGTGCGCCCGCGGCAAGCGAGTAACCGAAGCGACGATTCAGCACCGGGCGCTCTGTGCCCGGTTTTTCTTAAGTTTGTCCTTAGTCCTCTTCAATTCCGCGCAGTACGACGTCCAGAAGGCCTGGAAAACGAACATTTAAATCCTTGCTGCGAATCGAGATGCAGCGCTGTGTGCCCTCTATTCTTGTGTGAATCACACCTGATTCCCTTAGTACTTTGAAATGGTGAGATAGGGTCGATTTTGGCCCTGAAAGATTTAATTCACTGCACGACTGCTCACCATGTTCTGATAATCGCTTAATGATCGTCAATCGAACCGGGTCGCTGAGTGCGTGAAGTACAGTTGGAAGATTAATTTCTTGGAGACTTGGATGGTAGAGACTCCTCATTTCAGATCACCTTCGTCATTACTTATTAATTGAATAATACCATGTTTTGCCTTACAATTTCTATTGTTCTATATTTATCGAACAACAGAAATTGATGGGGGAACAAATTATGAAATTAAAGATCAGCGTCTTTTTTTGTTTAACGTTTATCATAGGAACGGATACGTTCCTAGTCTCTCCATTACTGCCGACACTTCGGTATATTTATGGTATATCAGTTGAGCAGTCTGGTTGGATTATATCTGCCTATGCTTTAGGGTATGCCGTGTTTGCGCTGATCGTCGGGCCGCTTTCTGATCAGTGGAATCGAAAGACAGTTATGATTGCCGGCACAATTAGCTTTGCCTTCTTTACATTTCTCTGTGGATTTGCATCAACCTTTTGGTTAATGATTCTGTTTCGCATGCTAGCAGGAATGAGTGCGGCCATCACATCACCGCAAGTATGGGCCGCCATCCCGCAGCTTGTTCCGAGAGATAAAGTGCTGAAGGGAATGGGAATTGCTACAGCAGGACTTGCTGCGGCGCAGATGTTAGGAGTTCCCATTGGAAGCTATCTCGCTCTGTTCGGATGGAGAATACCATTTTTTTCAATTAGTGCGGGGTCTTGTTTGCTGGTCTGTCTTATTATAGCTCTCTTGCCGTCTCTACCGCCTGCACGTGAAGAGGGAGAGCGACGTTCTCTTCTGAAAAATTATTTGCTGCTGCTTAGAAACCCTGGATCGAAACAGTCATTTTTTGCTTATTTCATCTTCCAAATGGGGAACTTTGCAGCATTTTCATTTATCGGGATTTGGTTGTCTGATCAATTTCAGCTGAATGTGGCCGGTATTGGAACTGTGATTCTAGTGCTTGGATTTGGCAACATGCTCAGCAGTTTTTTCAGTAGCGGATTTGTTCATAGTATAGGCGTTTATTCTTCATTTATATTTGGAATGGGTCTGGTGATTCTGATTTATGGCGGACTTCCTTATTTGCCAAGCCTTTTTTATGTAACGGCAGCATATTTCTTTCTTTTTCTCATATTGGGCATGATCTTTCCAATTATGATGAACACATTGCAAAATCTGTCTTCAACGGTGCGAGGCACCATTTCATCATTGGCTAATGCGTCGATGTATTTGCGCACAACCATTGGATCATCGCTTGGCGGCTGGCTTTACGCGAATGCAGGAGGATTTAAAACGCTCAGCATATTCACAGTTGTTTGTTTTCTTCTTTCTTTCCTTCTATTTATGAGGAGCGGATTGTTTCCATCGATGAGGCGAGAATAAATGGGCAGAAGGGTATGATGTGCAGGGCTTTAGTTGATTTGAGGACTTCGCCATAAATTTTTCATTGAACATATGTCGAGGAAGAGTTAAGATGAAACGAATTGAGTGAAGAATATAGCGCCCTGCTGACTATTCTTCACCACCATCCTATGCATTCATGGGATAAGAAAGATTTAAGTAAAGGAAGGAAATGTTCGTGTACGCTAAGCATGTATTGCCCGCCCACACCCACAGTCATAATGAAAATCTAGTGTACTTTATGATCTCGATTATTTTTAACGCCTTTGGAAATGCGCTGACTGTCTCACTGAATCTGGGAAGTGCGCTTTGGACGGCGTCAGCAGTGAATTTCACTGCGCTGACAAGTATACCATTGAGTTTGATCTTGTTTGCCTCAGGCGTTCTTGTCATCATTATCAATGCCTTAATTATTGGTAAAATCGATTGGCACCGCATTATCGGTAATATGATTTTCATGGTTCCATTCAGTTATTTGATCGGACTAATCAGCGCATATCTCGTTGCTATCGGGATCAATGAATTGCCGCTTATTGTGCGTGTTGCGCTCGATATAGTTGGTGTATGCTTTATCTCGCTTGCCATCTCTATTTATCAGCGAGTGAATTTGATGCTTCATCCATGCGATGATTTGATGCAGATTATTCGCTTTAAATTTTTTAAAGGCAGTGCGACGGTCGCTCAGCTTGTAACTTTTTCCCCACCGATTGTAATCATCCTTATTTGCTGGATTGATGCACATCAACTCTATGCAATCAACATCGGCACTATTTTTGCACTATTATTTCAAGGTTCGCTGGTTGGTGTCTTTGATAAAACGGTGTTCCCGACACTCAAGCATCAGACTAGTGATCGTGGCCAAGTGAGCAGTAAGAGCCGAAAACATCATAGTCTGAACATGTAATAATGCATAATAAACAGTGAATCAAACCGATCTGTTGTCGTATTGATCCCTCGGAGCTTGCTAATACTAGTTCCGGAGGAGGTGAGCGACTTGGCTAAAGATGTGCTCTGTGAGGTAAACAATTGTACGTTTTGGGATGAAGGAAACCATTGCTCTGCGAACGCCATTTATGTCATTAGTCATAAAGGCAAGCAGGCATCAAATGTCGAAGAAACAGACTGTAAGACGTTTAAACCGGAAAAATGACAGGTGAAAAATGTAATGATGAAAAAGCGAGTGGGCGCTGTGTCCGCTTGCTTTTTCACTGTCAAATAAAGAATATCGGCAACACGGGCAGATGCACAAACAGGTAGTTAAATGACTTAATAAGCTATGGTATCAATGTGCGAGGCAGGTGGTATGTGTTGACCGATTTCTTTGACAGACCGGACGATTATAGCTTAAGGAAAAGAAAAGAAGTACCAGACCGCCGAATTCAAAAAACGAAGCTGCATTCAGAAAAAAGAGACATAAATACAAATACAAATTCAAATGGAGTTAATCAGACAATTACGATTAATTGCAGTGGATCAGTTCCTGTTCCGGGAAGCGTGCTCAAAGCGGAAACAACCTACTATATCGCAACCGGGGTTGAGGGAAAACAAACGTATACAAATACGGATGGATTAGCACAGTATGGGAGTCAGGATATACCTGATCCGGAACGTGTCAGTTATTTTAATTTGTTTGTCAATGGAATGCTTCAACCGTCCACATTTTACAAGGTATCCGCCGGATCTTTGGCCATTACGGGTCCCAATGATGTACTGACTACAGGTGCGCCAATTGTTCTTCAATCCATTAAAATTGAATCGGCATAGAAAAAGGGTGCTCAACAGTCAATGCTGGTGAGACACCCTCTTCTTCGTTATCCGTCACCGTGATCTATCAATTTTTTTGATAGTTCTTGCGGCCACTGTTGGGACGAATCGCTTTCATAGCCGATCATTATTAGTTGACGACAAAAGCTACTGTGATTGGCGTTGCGCCATCAAGCGTATCGCCGTCCGGAATTGTGATGGCGGTTGTTGTAACCGTAGAGGTATCAGAGGTTTGGATAACGCCATTAATGTAGAGCTCATAATAGGCGAAAGAGCTTGGGAACGCAGTTGCTGCGGCACCGGTGTCATCAGTAAAGCTGGTTGCTGTTACTGCAAAGGTTGCACCTGTACCTGTTCCTTCACCAAGCGTTGAAGCGAATTTTCTACTGGCCATAAAAGATTTAATGATAGGCATAAATAGTCACCCTTTTTGAATGAGTTTAACTGTGCGCGGAAACGTATTTCCTTTTGTACAGCTAATCTAATTTATGCTTGGTTGTCCTCTTGCGCTACGTATAGATGATTCAAGAGAAATGCGGCTTTTTGCAGAGAAGGAATACAAGAAGAAAGCGATCTGAATTACAGCCTTTTATTCATAGTAAACCACTGAATACCTCCATGCTGCGATTCTGAAATGCCCTGATTTACATAGCCGTTCTTCTCGTAGAAGGGGATAAGCGATTGACGACAGGTGAGTGTTACGGTTAATCGACCTTGTTCACGAGCCTGATTTTCAAAGGAGCGGAGCAGCTCGCCTGCAATACCCTTTCCTTGATGGCCAGGAGCGACGACAATGCCCAGAATACTTTGGTAACCGCCATTGTTCGGATTAGCTTTGGTTGTTTCGAATAAATCGTCAGTGATAAACGGAATCGGAATGACCGGACCGTTCACATAGCCAATGATCTTGTCCTTTTCTTCGGCAATTAAGAACGTATCGGGAATCGTTTCAATTCGATTGATGAACGCCTGCTTCGTTGCTGCTTCTTCGGGTGTAAAGCCTGTATTTTCAAGACTAATGAGCTGCTCCAAATCATTTATGCGGACCTGTCTGATTTTCATCTTGCCTTCTCCCCATTCATGTTATTTTCTTTAAAAAGTTCAATGAACCGGCGCGCCTTTTTCGTTACATAACGGTCCTTTAACCAGATAATGCCGACATCCGATTGAATGGTGATATCGGGAAGCTCAAACATCTTGATGTCCGCGACAGAAAAGGCGGACAACACAGATTTAGGCAGGATGGTTACGCCGATTCCGGCAATCACTAAGGAAATAGTAATCGAGACGCTGGAACATTCGCAAACAATATTTGGCTCAAACCCTAATCGTCGGCATTCGTTGACGATTTTTTCATTAAGCTGTACGGTTTTGTCGCTCTTCAAAGCGATGAGCGGTGTCGTTGCCAAATCCTTTAATAAAAAAGTGGATTTTCCTCCCAAGTTTCCACTTGTAGGCACGATCATCACAAACGGATCGGAGGGCAGTCTTAGCGTTTCGTATTTGCCTGGGTCATTATTGGATTCAAACGGCAATCTTGTGACAACCAGTTCAATGCTGCGGTTCTCCAAATAGTCCCCCAAAACGACATGATCGCCTTCTAGAATCTTGAAGGTGACCTGCGGATAACGCTGGCGGAAGTAGGCGATTTTCTCCGGCAACAAAGAAGCACAGGAAAACACGGATCCGATAGTGAGCATTCCTTTGATGCCGAGATTTAGTTCCTGAATCTCGGTAACGGTCTCGTCCATCTGCCCGAGAATGGCTTCCGCTTTGGCTCGCAGAACGACTCCGGCCTCAGTCAGTTTCATGCGTTTTCCTTGCCGATCAAATAGAACCGCGCCCAGTTCTTCCTCAATCAACTTCAATTGCCGACTCAATGGCGGTTGTTCAATAGTTAATTTCTTAGCAGCGCGCGTAATTTGGCCTTCCTTCGCGATGGCCAAGAAATAGCGGAGTTGCCGGATATCCATCGATGAACCTCCCTATACCTTATTGGTATGACAAACAAATAAAACAGATATTTTCTATATAGATAGACGAATGATATCATAAAACTTAGGAAGTAAAAAGGGGGAAGAAGATGAAAACCCAACGGATTTCGGTCATTGTTACTAACCAGCCGGGTATCTTAGCACAGGTTTCCCAACTTTTTAGCCAATATGGATTAAACATTGATGCATTAACGGTTGGCACTTATAAGGAAATGCATACTTCTAAAATGAAAATTTCGCTGAAATCTGAGCCTACTGTTCTTGAACGGGTGATCGGTCAGCTTAATGATTTGGTGGGTGTGCTCCATGTGAAGGTTGCGCGCCCTGTTCTGTCAGGAAATACAGTAAGCGGAAAATTGAGTGCGCTCTTTTCGAAACGCGCCGTCGCTTTTTGGCTTGTCGCATATAGTTTATGCATTACTCTTCTTGGGACAAATATACCCTCGCCACTGCTCGCTGTTTATCGCGCTCAGTGGCATTTGTCGCCGAGTTTGGTCACGTTACTTTTCGCAATCTATGCGGTTGTCGTCATTCCAACGATTATTATCTCCGGTCAGCTGTCCGATCAATTGGGACGGAAGAAGCTGCTGACTCCAGGTGTCTTTTTTATCATTGTCGGATCACTATTATTCGCACTTTCTACCAACTTTACGATGCTGCTCATCGCACGAATTTTTCAAGGACTATCCGTTGGGATGATGAATGGGGTTGCGGTTGCGGCATTAACGGAACTTGATACAAAACAGAATCGGATTAAAGCGGCATTTGTCGGATCAATGGCTGTGACGGTGGGTAATGCACTTGGCCCTGTTTTATCAGGAGCTCTGGGTGAATATGCGCCCTTTCCCATGCAGCTGGCCTATCTTTTTCACATGGTCCTAGCGATTCCCGGCTTTATCGGTCTATTTTACATGAGCGAAAAAGTGAAACGACCTGTCGCTATTCATGTACGCCGCCCGGCTGTTCCACGTGCCCTAATCGGTCGTTTTTATCTCTCCGGTATGACCTCGTTCATTGCTTGGTCAATCATGAGCTTGATGCTGTCGATCATCCCGAGCTATACGAACCAATTGGTGGGGAGCTCAAATTTAGCGGTTGCCGGTGCGATTGTCGCGCTTGTGCTCAGCATTTCGACCGTCAGCCAGATTGTTCTCAAACGCATAGCGCTCCAAAAGCTGTCAATTATCGGCTTTATCGTGATGATCGCCGGTCTTGCCTCGCTGATTGCCGTATTGGAAACGAAATCGTTGATCTTTTTGGTCCTGACCACTTTGTTGATTGGCTTTGGCCATGGTCCGGCTTTTGCCGGAAGTCTTGCGCTGACCAATCATATTTCACCGGATGAATCGCGCGGCGATATTATCGCGTCGTTCTATGTGCTTACCTATCTCGGCGTCAGTCTTCCAATCCTTGGACTCGGGATCGTTTCGCATTGGACGGGCCTGAACGGTGCTATTCTTCTCTACGTTCTACTAATGACACTGATGATGCTGGTTGGCATCGCATTTTGGCTTGCAGACCGGCAGCGTGAGCAAAAAGTGGAGCAATAAAAAAGGCTGTCCTGTGTCATTATGTACAGGGCAGCTTTTTACAGTTGTTAAGAACGTCGGTGTTTTAATACGGCAAAATAACGGAGCATTAATGACAGGAACAGGTAGCTCAGCACAACAAATGAGAGATAATTGATCCAAAAGTGATGCAGCTGAATCATGTGCAGGGCACTGAGCCCTTGCTGGATACCCATGACAACCAGAATGGTCACGGCCAGCATGAAAAACAGCTGAATGTAGCGTTTCAATGTAAATCCCCCTCTCTGCATTTGCTTCGGAATCTGTGCGCCAATCTTTTTGCATGCTTCGTATTTGGCGGGCGGCAAGGAATGGACGCCATATGTGTCCGTGCAGACCGCTTCAGAGAGACGATGCATACCTGCAGCGCTGAGTGGCAAGTCCATGGCTTTAAACGTTTGGTCAGTGATACCGCTGAGCCGATTGATCCATTTTTTTGCCATACAGCTCGTGATCAGCACATAGCCTTTTCCTTGATAGCTGCCGGGAAGCAGGTCGCCCTTTGAAGAATAATGGATCAATTCGGGACGCAGATTGTCCAAAAACTGTTTCATTGATCCGGAAATGTTGCCCCAATAGGTTGGAGAAGCAAGAACAAAGCAATCAGCCCCGCGGAGTACGGTGTTCAGCTTTTGACGCCTTTCGTGATCGCCTCCGGACTCCATTTGATTTAATGTATCGGCGTCCAAATAGATGTTTTGAACGGTGCACCCTTGTTCTTTTGCACCTTCCAAAACGGCGGCAAGCATTTGTGATGTCAAACCGTCAGGATTCATCGTACCGAGTATGCCGATCACGTTAATCGTCATCGCTGTTCTCCTTGTTCTTAATAAAATCAAGCAGTACCAACGCGTGATTGCACGTCGGACTTTTTGCCGCATAAAGCAGAGTGACCGGTTGCGTACGGCTAAGTTTCATTAATGTCTCGACACCACGCTGCTTCGCTTCATCCTCAGACAATTCCTTTTGATAAGCTTCTTGAAAGCGAGTGAATTTTGCCGGTTCATGATTGAACCATTTTCGCAGCTCCGGACTCGGTGTGACGGATTTCATCCAGTCATCAAGACGGGCATGTTCCTTTGACATGCCGCGCGGCCAAATACGATCAACGAGAATGCGCAAGCCGTCAGAGTCCTGCACCGGTTCATAAATACGTTTAATCTGAATGCTCATTTTAACTCGGGCTTTCTTATTCATTAGTGTCTGAATGACCAAGTGTGTCAAAAGGATGGTCGGATACCAGTATTGATTCGGTCGGGCAACCTTCATAAGCATCCTCGAGATCCATAAGCAACTCTTCCGGAATTGGTTTGATCCCTTTATTGTCGTCAATAATTGAAAAGGCAAGACCCTGATCGTCATAATTGAAAATGTCCGGAGCAGCCATTTCACATGCACCGCAAGAGATGCACGTATCACGATCGACTCGTGTGTACTTAGGCTTTTCTCCCATGGAAATCACTTCCCTATTTATTTTTCGAGTCAATCAGCATCCGCGTACGGGACCGGCGGTTGATTTAACGAGAATGACATCACTGTCTTCCTCGGCACGCACGGCATGCAGTTCCTGAGCGTTCAGGTGCACAAGCTTACCGGGTACAAGATGTTCCGATTGACCAGACGCGGTGAAAACAATGGCACCGCGCACGGGAATTACGGTCACTTCCGCATCGCCGCCGTGATGTTCGGGAATTTCCTGTCCTTTTTGCAGGGATAAATGCATAACGGTCTGGTATTCGTCATGATAAAGGCGTTCCTTTAAAGCTGTTTGATTTTGGCATGTAAGAAGTTGCATGGGTGTTCGCTCCTTTAATATATAGATACATTTTATCGTACTTTAATTGAGAAATTCTATCATCTATACTATATAATAACGCTAATCGATTTGAACATGACCGAGATCAAGTTTCGACTTATTCTATAGAAAAAGCCATTATAGCATGGAATGGTGATGAAAAATGAAAGGAAGGAGGGTGTTCGATGTCTGAATTAAAGGCGGCCGGCTGGTTTCAAGAGTTTACGGATGACGCGCTGAAGCAAGTGGTTTCAATGGGGGTAATGAAACAATACCGTGCTAAAGAGGCAGTGTTTGTTCAAGGGGAACCTCTGACCCATTACTTTTTTGTTGTGGATGGACTGATCCATGCCTATCATCAAAATAGGGAAGGGAAGAAGTGGATCGCAAGTCTGTTCTCGTGTGGTGACCTGTTTCCGCATACCGGTTTGGTTGATGATGAAAATCGATATCCGGCGAATGGTGAGACGATTACACCGTGTCTGCTTTTTGTAATCAAAAGGGAGAAGATGCATGAACTGATGCGCAGCTATCCTTCCCTCGAACGCCGACTCACGCAATTCTTTGCTAAGAAAAGTCAGGAGCTGATGAATCGATATGCTGATTCTGTTCTTGAGCCTGCGCTCGTTCAACTTGTTTCGTTGTTGAAGCGGCTCGTGCAGCAATCAGGCACTAAGGCGACGGATGGTTGGGTACTTATCTCGACAATGATGACAGAACAGGATATGGCGGGATATATTGGTGTCACACCGGAAACCGTCAGCCGTTTATTGAACCGCCTCTATCGTGAGAAGCGCGCTAAATCCGCCGGTCGGGGCAAAATTTACATTGATCTCGATAAGTGTTGATCAGCTTCAATACAAATCTGTTATACTTTTATAAATGAAAACGAGAATGCCTATGCAACTTACTTTGCGTAAGTAACACGAGCAAGAAAGGATGAGCAGAGGTGACTGCAAAGGAGATATTATTTGTACTTTTGGAAGAATACGCTGACTGGGAAGGTGCCTACCTTGCCTCCGAAATTATGAGAGGCTCAGGAGCAGGAACAAACGATTATTGTGTTAAGACAGTATCTTTAACAAAGGAGCCGGTTCATTCGATCGGAGGATTCACCGTTATTCCGGACTATGACATCGATTCGGTGGATGATCAGTTCTATGGATTAATTCTCATTGGTGGTAACTCGTGGCGAAAGGAATCCAGTAAAAAGATCATACCGCTCATAAAAAGGGCATTAGAAAAGAACGTTGTCTTAGGCGCTATTTGTGACGCCACGGTATTTTTGGGAATGCACGGATTTCTCAATGAAGGTAAGCATACAAGCAATCAGCTGGAGAAATTGAAGAAAGCGGCAGGGGAAAATTATAGCGGCGAAAAAGAGTATATAGATCAACAAGCTGTCCGTAGTGCTAATAGAATCACCGCTAATGGAACTGCCGCTTTAGAATTTTCAAAAGAAGTTTTAGTGGCGCTGGGCATGAAGGATGAAGCTGAAGCAGATGATTGGTACACTTTTCATAAACTTGGCTACTACGAATATATCAAACAATTGAATTAGTACTAGTTAATGAGGCGTCTGATTAGAGACAAACTTGGCGACTAGTGCAAACGGTAAAGGAGTGCTGCTGATGAACCAGGCTTTACTTGTTATTGACTCGCAACTGACGCTGATTGAGGGTGATTCACAGGAGCCCGGCGTATATAATAAAGAAGAGTTGTTTCGGAAAATCAATCTTGTAATCGAAAAAGCTGTGGGATCGAATATTCCCATAGTCTTTGTCCGCGACACCAGTGTATCCGGCGGTGAAGGAGAAGGATTCCAGGTTCACCCGGCAATTCATATACCGGATGATGCTGAGATTTTTAATAAAAGCGCAACAAGTTCTTTTTATCACACACCTTTATTAAAATTCCTTCAGGAGCATGGTAGTGAACATCTTGTTATTGTAGGATGTAAGACCGAATATTGTATTGATACCGCCGTTCGAATGGCTACGGTCAACGGCTTTGATGTCACACTGGTCGGTGATGCCCACTCGACTGCGGATACTCCGATATTATCTGCGGCGCAGATTATCCAACATCACAATCGAGTGCTGAACGGTTACGACAATGACGACCATTTCTCGCTGGTACTGAATTCAGACGAGGACGTGTTTCAACCGACGCATAACAACTATCGTTAATGTGGGTCATTTGAATCGAATAGGCAATGGCAGGAGGGATAGCATTGACGCTATCCCTCATTTTGTGTGCGTTCATTTGATGAGATGCGGAACGAAAGAAAGAATCGTGCGCCAGGGGAGACACCGCTGGCATGCGTCTGTTTGAGGAGGCTCCCAGATCGCCGCGGCAAGCGAGCAGCTGAAGCGACGCTCGTTCAAGTCACAAGGTTAACGGATCAAAGCTCCATACAGATTGACAGCAGAGGACCAGGCGCTTTCGCTCAATTTTTCTTACAAGTAAAAAATCTTATGATTTTGTCCCACTGGTACGACGATAAGCGTCATAAGAGGCTGATTCCCCATCCGAACTTATCGGTTGGGCGATCAGGTTAAGCGTTAAATCTGATAAATAAACGGAAAAATTCCGCTTAATTAGAAAATTAATGAAAAAATTGCTTAAATAGACGGAGAAATTCCGCTTATCGAATCGAAAAACGTGAAAATGGAGGATTTTTCTGTGCTTAACCGGAAAAATTACCCTTATTTACCTGTGAAACAAGCGTCATGATGCATATAACCGGAAAAACTCCGCTTTTTTTATTCCGTCCACGTTACTTAATCAAGGATCAAAATGATTCATGAACTAGAACTGTTTGATCAAGACAAGCTTGATGATTCAAAACCGCATTTAGTGAAAGTCACCGTATCCTGTGGAAGTAAAGACCAGGTTTGCCCCGTTTTTCTTATTGACACAGGTGGGAATAGTGCTATAATACAATAAATCACACCTAAATACTTGGTTATATGTTTGTTTATCCAGAGAGGGTAAAGGATCTGGCCTGATGATCCCTCAGCAGCGGACCTTGCAAAGAGGTACTGTGCTAAATCCAGCGGTAATCCCGGCAGATAAACAGAACCTGTAAAGAGGTTTTCTGAACACGGGAAATCTCTTTTTTATTTGCCTCAATAAATGGATAAATAGTCATCTGAGCTAGTCCGAGAAAAATTAAGGGTGATTAAAAAACGAAAAAGGGTGAATGAACATGGCAGAACACTATTTTGAAGTAGAGCCAGGTATTGAGTTGCACTATCGTGATGAAGGGAGTGGACGGCCGCTCATTTTTATTCCGGGTTGGACATTCAGTATTGATGTATTTGAAAAACAGATTGCTTACTTCTCCACGCGTTATCGCGTGATTGCGGTAGATCCACGAAATCATGGAAAATCAACGATCAGTGTAAACAGAAATACGTACGATGTGCAGGGAGCGGATCTTGGAAAATTGATCGATCACCTTGATTTAAAAAATGTCGTGTTGGCCGGTTGGTCGTTTGGTGGTTTAACCTTATGGTCTTATGTGGAACATTTTGGAACTCAAAACATTTCGGCTTCTGTCACCATTGATGTATCCCCGCGGACCCTTAGCTCGGATTCTGATGAGTGGGTAGCCGGGACACTTGAAGACCTCATCGCCGTCCACAACCATTCTCTGGATTCTGCCGAACATTATCGTCAGTTTATTGATTCATTTGCTGAAAATCTCCTATTCGATCACGCGATTACTGATGAAGAAAAGAGCCGATTTACAGCGCCAAGCTTGCGCATTCCGCATCAAATTGCCGATGCGCTCTATGTTGACGGCTGGCTTACAGACAAAAAAGCAGCAGCAAAAACGATTGATGAAGCAGTGCCCTCGTTAACATTTACTTCATCCGCGCGCTCAGATGCCGCTACGCCTTATATACAAAAAGAATTTCCAAATAGTGACGTGCATTCGTTTGGCAATCATCTGTTATTTTGGGAATATGCGGATCGATTTAATGAAATTCTAGATCAATTCCTTAGCAAACACCAACTTTCAGAGATTGTTTTACAGAGATAACAGGAAGAATAGTATAAAGCACATCAGGTTCCGAGAAACAGGTAAATGGAGAACCTATAAAATATTTTGTCTTCTTGAGTGCCTACAACTATAAAAACGTCCACAAGATTAAAGTGGGCGTTTTATTTTTTGACTATTTTCGCTGAACGGTAGGGTACTCTATATGTATCTCGTTAAGAACTATGAGCAGGTAAAAAAGGGAACATAAGATGCATATAAATGTTTGTTTAAGGAAAAGGAGCGGATTTGTCGATGAAATTTGTGGACACAGAGCGTAAAAAAGAAATTGATGCAAAGCTAAAATTGGTAAAACAACAGACAGCAGCATTATGGGCGGCTGTTTGCTCCGATCACGTCATCCGGTATTTTGAACAGGAACGTCCTCATGATGAGCGGCCTCGGCAAGCGATTGCAGCGGCTCGATCATTGGGGCGTGATAATCTATTATTGCGGGATTTTTTGACTAATCAAGCGCACAATAAAACACATTTTGATTAAGCGATTCGTCCATTTTGTGCTTTTGGCCATAATGAAGGCACATCGCTGCGAATTCTTGAAATCGAATAAATGATATAACTCAACTTTCGCACCCTAATTTGGGCAGATAAACCTTGATATAGTTGGGTAAGCTCTCAATCCATTGTGTCAGTTGACAAGTAACCCATCTTTTGATTGATTTTTTTGTTTTTGTTAGGGCGTCATGAAGAATATCCATGAGCTGCGTCAGTGCTACAGCCCAATCCAGTTCATTCATTTCGTCACAGAGTTCATAAAACATACCACCAAGGGTTCGATTATCTGTACTGCAACGGTTTTGCCAAGACAGGAGAATAAACCTTGTAAAGACAATGGTTGTGTGGCTAATCAGCAGATCGTACGATCTGCCCTGGAACTCTTTTTGAAGCTTAAGAAATGACTTCGTTGCTTTAAAAAATAATTCAATGTCCCATCTCATGCCGTACGTACGAATGATTTCCTGTTCTGTAAGTGTGCAGTCAGTACTTAAGATGGCTAGCCATTCACTTTGTTTATTGCGGTTTTGAACGAACACAACTTTGACCGGGACTCCATTAGCCATTGTGGTACGAATAGAACGTAAAATTTCTTTGTGACTGGTTACGGGCTTCGACAGTCGATACAGCGTTCTTAATCCAACCCATTGAGAGCCTACTCGATAGCGCTGATTCGTTGGTTTCACCATACCAATAACATCGATACCTTGATCGGTCAAAGCCTTGATCAAAGGTTGTTGGGTAAACCAGCTGTCCATCAGAACATAGGATGCATCAATTCCGTTCAACAAGGCCCGTTTAACCATCCCAGGGATTTGTTCAGGAGCTGTTTGTAAAGCTTCGATTCGTCTTTTATAGCCGGAACAACGCTTATCAATCGTCGAATTGATATCATTAATTTTTGCCTTTTCTTTGCTTGAACTAAGGAGTGAAAAATCAATGGGCAGGAACGTTGATCCGTCGGACCATCCTAATGTCAGCATACGAAATCCTTTGTAGTGTCTTCTCCTGGCATGGTCAAAACAATGAGCCAAAAGTTCGACGCGCTTACTGCGGTCGCGATAAAAAGATGAATCATCCAGAATGAGTACTTTAGTGTGGCAGGTGCTCGTCAAACGGCTGACTTTCATAATCGTGAATACGCTTAGTGCCGTCAGGAAGCGGCGCCAGGCAAACTTCGGGTAGTTTAAAAAACGATAAACAGCATCCTTGCCTGGTAATTCATCTGCTTTATTACTCTCCAGTAAACGATACCAATTTCTTTGGGTAAAGATCAGACGAAAAATAAGCTGAAAAAGATAACCACTGGAAAAGCCGAAGGCTTTTTGAATTCCTGCCTGACGTAAATGTTTTAGAATCTTCAACTCATCGAATTTTGCTTTTATTTCTAATGGTAGTTGATTATTTTGACCTTTTTTCGCTATCATATAGAGGGCACCTCTTCTGTTTGGTAGTGTATTTCGTCAAAATCACTATACCAAAAGTTGAGGTGTCTTTCTATTTTGTCAAGAAACATAATGAATAGGCCACAAAGTACGTTATATCAAGGGTTATTTCGGATTTTCACTCTGCGAAAGTTGAGATATAAGCAAACAATTGATCGCCAATTATTTGATTCGTTTGAGGGTATATGCTGTGTTTTTACCTTTTCCCACCTTTTCGATTAGTCCCTTGTTTATGAGCTGTTTGATAATGCGGCCGGACATGGTTTGAGAAATCTGTAAACTGTTCTCTACGTCCTTACGACTGATTCTTGTGCTTTTTCCGATCTGATCAATCACTACCTGTTCTTGATCAGACAGTAGATTTTTCTTAGATGTTGCATTCTTGTTAGGAAGCGTAATTTTAAATGCATTTTCGGAGACTTCGAATTTCGGTTTTAAGGGACAGTCATCGTAGTTGCTGATCATTTTAGGTACGCCCGTGCCATATGCTTCTACGAGTTTTAAACGATAGAAGATATGGGCTAATTTCTCGTTGCGTGTCATAGAAACGCCAAGCATGATATCGTCAATTGATAGGCCCTTGACCAAGCCGCCGATTGAAACGAATTCGATCCGGTCATCAAAAATGCTGATCAAAGTACTTGCGCTGTAAGCATAATCTCTATGAACTAAAGAATTAAGCAGAGCTTCACGCAAAGCGCCCGCAGGATAGTCCTTCATATCCACGCGGTGAAGCCCGGAAAATTCTGCTCGGGTACGATTGAACTGAGAAATATAGTCATAGACTTCGTTAAGTTGCTTGAGCAAGGAACCGTCAAATTCACGACGATCTTTAAATACCGCTTTGTCTGTCCCTTCGAAAACGGCTGCCTTAAAGGTATGCATGCATTGATCCGACAACAGCGCACCGAGATTCGTGTAAAGGCCATCCTCATTGACGATCCCCAAAGTTTTATATTGGCTTGTTCCAAAAAGAATTTGTCTCGTATTAAATTCTTTATTTGCAGCATCAAAAGTCAAATTTTGATGCAGTGAACGCATTGTCTCATAGCTGTCACCGTCTGTATCTTTTATCATTTTTCTTATCGCGCTTCCTGTGGCGGGAACGGAAGAGGGCCCTTGACGAACAAATACACCTTCCGGACGCATCCCTTTGGCAGTAAGGTAATAAGGGCTTTCCGTACCTTTCTGTACAGCTAACTTTATCACGAGCTTTCCTTCAATCATTTCCGTTTCGCAAGTGGTAAACAGTGTGACATCAGGCTTAATTGCATCTCTGATCATATTGGTCAACTTTAGCATTTCTTCATCTGGATTCGGAACACCAATGACTTCACCAGCATTTCCAATTCCTACATAAATTGTCCCTCCATCTGTATTGGCAAAAGCGACAACTGTTTTTCGAATATCATCGACAACCTGACGTTTCAGTTCAACAGTTAAGCCTTCTGCAAGCATGTTTCATTCCTCCCCTGGCTTTCTAACACATTCTAACACATTCTAACACATTCTATTCATGGGAAGTGTTAGAATAAAAGTAATAGAAAAAATTATTTGTATTGATTTCGACGGCTGGCTTGAGACAAAAAGGCAGCAGCAAAAATGATCGACGAGGCTGTACCGTCGTTACTAGTTACTTCATCCGCACGCGCAGATGCGAGAAATGAGGATCGAAGTGACGATACTGAAATGGGACCATAATTTACAAATCCGATTGTTAGGTGAAGCGATAGTTCATTTATTTTACTGGATGTATTTTCCGTTCCTGACGGTTTACTTCAGTCGGGAATTAGGCAATTCGATTGCGGGAATGCTGATGATGATTCCGCCGATTGTCAGTACTTGGGCAATTTGACCGGAGGAGGTCTCGTGGATCGAATAGGTCGACGGCCGATCATGCTGCTTGGCGCGGCTGTTCAAACGATAATGTTTGCGGCGCTTGCACTTTCTTCCTCCGCATGGATGAGTTACCTTTATTTTATTGGGGTCAGCTTGGGTTCCGCACTCTATTCTCCGCCCAGTTCTGCGATGGTAGCGGATTTAGTACCGAAAAAGGAGCGCCGTCACGTGTTCGCAACATTTATGACGGCGAATAATTTTGGTGCTGTACTTGGACTGGTGCTGCCAATAGGTGTTTTCAGCCTTCTGCTCCTCTTCTCGCTGATCAGCATGGCACTCTACCTCTATCTATTTAAGATTTATGAAAAAAGGAGCGGATTTGTTGATGAAATTTGTGGACACAGAGCATAAAAAAGTAATTGATGCAAAGCTAAAATTGGTAAAACAACAGACAGCAGCATTATGGGCGGCTGTTTGCTCCGATCACGTCATCCGGTATTTTGAACAGAAACATCCTCATGATGAGCGGCCTCGGCAAGCGATTGCAGCGGCCCGGTCTTGGGCACGCGGCAGAGTCAGCGTAGACGAAGCACGAAAAGCAGCTTTTGCGGCAGATGCCGCGGCGCGAGAAGCAACGGAAGATGCAACTGTCGCCACTGCTCAAGCGGCGGGTCAAGCTGCTGCGACTGCTTGCAGCGTAGATCACGCGCTCCATGCATCGACCTATGCGGCAAAAAGTGTATTTTATGCTACGGGTGGTGAACCGGCAGCGGTCGAAAAAGAGCGCAAGTGGCAGTACGACCGTTTGCGAGAACTTGCGATTTTGATTAACAAGGGAATTTAGCATCTGATCTTAACCCATAGCTGTAAACGAGAAAAAATAATTAAGAATTGGAGTCAAATAAAGCTTGTAGCAACCGTTACAGCAATATCAACGAACAAATAGATCCAGAATGCGAGCCAACTGTATCCGGGATGAGTTTGAAGGTAGTGAATGCGGTCGCTGCGATCCGGAATTTTTGTTTTTATTTTTCTAATCGCTCTCAAGGCGTTTACGAAGCAAAAATAGTTGCTAAATAAAGCGAACAAAACGCCAATTAGAAGGCCAAAAAACAGATTAGCAAGATCAGGTATACTGCTGAAGAGTAAGCTGAAAAGTGTAGAGAGTATTAAATATCCGTAGGACAAGTAATACATTTTTCGGTGTGCGGACCAAAAAGTGAAAGCAAAGAACGCCGACCAATTCCATGAGAAAAAACGGCGCTTTTCACTCATTTTCGTCCACCGTTTCTCATAGGTTTCGTCATTCTTGCCAAGATAGTGCAACAATTCTTCCCTTGTTTCTTCACTTAAATCCAGATAATGGGTGCCCCATTCAGCCATTAATAAAACAACTCCTCATTAGCTTGGCAAAGCCCGGTTTTCTTATCAGCACTTAAATGTGTAATCCCGTTCGACCTTGCTGATGCGCGTAACGAACGATTCGTACCAGTCACGTTTGCCTTTTTCCTGAGCCGTTTGGTGCTCTGCGTTCTTTTTCTACTGCTTGATGGCGTCGAGTGAGGACCAGTACGAAACGGTTATGCCGATGCCCTGTTCGTCCCGCGCACTTTCGACGCCAAGGAATCCAGGCTGTTCTCTAGCGAGCGCAACCATTCGATCAGCGACAATGTCGTATTCTTTTTCCTCAATCGCAGTTCGTTTTGAGGTGAAAATGACTGCGTAATAAGGTGGGGTAGGTGTTTCCGCGAAAGACATCCGCACTCGCCTCTTTCTAAAGCGTTTTTTGACTTTCTACGCCATATGACAACGACAATGATTATAAAAAACAACTTAAATGGATGAGCCTTTTCTCCCGATTAAAAGCACTGCATTCCCCAAAGCTTTCTTACTTTGAAGGACGCGGGGCAACTTTATCAAGGCACTGAGCTTAACCGCCTTAAATTCAGAAACCCCGAGTTTCTTCACTTCGGTTAAAAAGTCACTATAGTTTCCGTATGTCTTATTGTCCGTAAATAGATCCATAAAAACGAAGACACCTTCCGAATCTAAGACTCTGACAGCCTCTTTTAAAAGCAGAATTTTATTTTTTTCATCCTTAACTTCATGAAACGTCAAGCAACTAATAACTGATTGAAATGCATTATCTAAAAACGGAAGCTTCGATGCACTCGCTTTAATGAATGCAACTCGATCCGAAATGCCTTCTATTTCAGCATTACGCTCACATAACTTTTGGGAATACTCCCAGTTATTGCCCCAATAATCAATTCCTACAAATTGTCCTTTAGGAAATACTTTTGCCCCTTTGATCGTAAGCGATCCGCTTCCTGTACCGATATCGAGTAATTTTCCCTCTCCATCCCATTTTAACTTTTGTAAAATCAAATCATGGATGATCGATTGAAAATTATTCCCAAACGGTGCGAATTGATAGTATGTGTAGGAAACGATAAAGGAAATATAGCAAAACGGAAGTGCGAGCAGTCCCGACAAAATACGTATATACATGTTTATGGGACTAAAAGCAGCAGCAATAAGACAAACACTGATGACTAAAAATGTAATTAATTTATGTTTTCTGATCCATGTTTTGTAGACGGGTTTTGACCCCATATAGTTCCTTCTTTCTTAAATTAATACTTCACAAGCCCCTGACTTCTTAGTGTCTCCAACATGTTCTTCTTTTCTTCCGATTGTTTGCCGGAAACAGCTTTGGCAATTTGATTGGTAAAGGTATCCACACGACGGTTGGCATCGCGCAGATCGTAATACTGATTCACGTCATGGTCATAGTTTTCTAATTCTCCCAGCGCATTTTCCGTGGATCGATACTCGTTTTCAAAATAGACGGCTTCCTTAGGCAGACGCGGCTTAAGCTGTGGCGATTGATCCGGGTAGCCAATTGCGATTCCGAAGGCCGGAAAGGTGAACTTTGGCAATTTTAAAAGATCAATCACGGCCTGAGGATCATTCAGAATACTGCCGAGGTATACGGTGCCAAGTCCCAGACTTTCGGCTGCCGCAATAACATTTTGCGCTGCAATAACCGTGTCGCTAAATGCTCTGAAAAAGAAATCAGTGGAACTCAGTACATCGGTCGGCTGTTCTTTTGCTTCGGCAATCTTCGCGTTGCGGTGCATGTCGATGACAAGCACAAAAAGACGGTCTGCTTCCGCGATGTAATGCTGGTTGCCAATCTCAGCCAATGCTTTTTTCTTTTCCGGGTCGGTCACACCAATAATGGAGTATTGCTGAAAAAAGTTGCTTGTCGCTGCATGCTGAGCGGCACTGATGAGCAGATTGACTTGTTCCTGCGGGATATGTTGTTTCGTGAAGCTTCGAATACTGCGGTGGTTCAAAAGGGTCTTAATTGTTTCATTCATGGGACGTATCTGCTCCTCTGTATTGATGTCTTTATTTTGTTAATTCGTATGCACTGATTATAGCACGGTGCGTCCGCCGGCTGACATAATGAGTTGATTATTCATCCCTTAATTCGCTATCATATCAGTAGATATCTTATGAAAGGCAGCCAAAAAACCATGCTGACAAAAGGAGTTCCCTATGGTAACTATCAAAAAAATAGCCGAAATGGTTGGCGTTAGTCCGACAACGGTTTCGAATGTTATTCATGGACGGAAGAATAAGGTATCAGAAGAAAATTACAAGAAGGTAAAAGAGGCACTGTATCAAGCAAATTACGTTTCCAATATGAGTGGCAGAATCCTATCTCAAAATGGCTCGAAAATCATTGGCGTGATTTTAAATTATTCGCGACGTTCTGAAGTTAACGTTGTGTCTGATCCTTTTTACAACCAAATTATTGGGTATTTAGAGGAGCAGATACGGATGAATGGCTACTATATGATGCTGTACACATCTGGGAGTGTTCAAGAAAGCCTCAATCTAGCCTCAGCGTGGAAAATTGAAGGCCTTGTTATCTTGGGGGCGTTACCTGCAGATGCGGAAAAATTTAGTCAGGTCGCGCAGATGCCGATTGCTTTTATTGATACGTATGTTGACGAGCCTGCAATGAAAAAAGGATTTATAAATGTCGGCTTGCAAGATTATGAGGGTTGTTATGATGTGACTAACTATTTAATTCATTTAGGGCATAAGAACATTGGGTTTTGTGCTGATGGAAATCAGTTAATTGGTGTTGATGAGCAGAGACTTAGTGGTTTTAAACAGGCAATGGCGGATGCCGGTATTAATTTTGATCAAGAAAAAGACTTCTTTGGACTTCCTTACAAAGTTCATGAACGTCATGACTATTTAACTCAATTAATAAAAACACGATTTAAATCCTATACAGCACTCGTTTTTACTTCTGATTACTTAGCCGTTGACGCGTTGAATTTGCTGCAAGATAATCATTTTCGGATTCCAGAGGACATGTCGATTACCGGATTTGATCATAATATTTTTTCGGAGCAATCCCGGCCAAAGCTAACAACGGTTGAACAGAACGTGAAAGAAAAGGCTCAGTTGACCATTTACTATTTAATGCAGGAAATCCATCAACCAAAAGAGCAGATTGCAAACATCAAACTAAAGACGAAGCTGATCATTCAGGAAAGTACAAGGAGCTTGGAAAATGAATAGATGTTCGCAGAAAAATGGGTACGGATCCGTCTGTGATTGCTAGAGAGTGAACCTCCCACGACTAAAGTCGCGGGCTTCTGATCTCTCAATCAAAAGTTCCTGCGAACAATAAGCTTGCCCAACACGACTTATCATTGGGTAGCGGCTCATTTCTTTGAGCAGGCGAACCCCGTCGTTCCGACGGTTCTTAGCTTTTATTCAGCCCCCAATTGAGGGCTTTTTTAGCCCTTCATGCAAGATGTTGAGAGCTGCATTGACATCTCGATCGTGGTGAGCCCCGCATTGCGGGCAGTCCCATTTCCGGATGTGGAGCGCTTTCTTTCCATCCTGGTGCCCGCAAGTGGCACACCTCTGGCTAGAGGGAAAGAAGCGATCTATTTTTATCAGTGTTTTGCCATACCATTGGGCTTTATACGTGAGTTGACGCACAAATTCTGCCCAACTGACCTCACTAATGGTTTTGGCTAAATGATGGTTTTTTAGTAACCCTTTGACGTTGAGGTCTTCGACCACCAACTGGTCGTGATTTTTGACCAGTTTCGTGGACCATTGATGTAAAAAATCTGTCTTACGGTTACTGATTTTTTCTTTAAGACGAGCAACCTTAATCTTTTGTTTCTGATAGTTGCGCGCATCCCTTAAGGTAAGATTCTTTTGTTTTAGGATTCGCTTTTTCGCTCCCTCGTAGCGATGGGACAGCTTTCGCTGCTCACGGCGAAGCTTTTGTTCCATGGAACGCCCAAACTTGGGATTGGTGATTTTTTCTCCGGTAGACAAAGTCATGAAGTCCAGCAACCCTAAGTCAATGCCGACTGCTTTGCCGGTTTTCGGATGTTCTTTTACTTCCGTTTCCGCAACGAGCGAAATAAAATACTTGCCGCTCGGCACATGCCTGATAAAGGCAGATAAAAGGCGTCCTTTCACCTGACGAGAGCGGGCGTAACGCACCCAGCCCAGTTTAGGAAGTTTGATTGTTTGATCCGTCACCTCAATATTGTGATTGGTGAAGCAGGTCTTATACGCCTGATTCGGATTCTTTTTACTCTTAAAGCGAGGATGCTTGGCTTGTTTTTTAAAGAACCGGTCATAAGCCTTGGAAAGGTTCTTTAAGCTATTCTGTAAGGCAAACTTATCCGGCTCTTTGAGCCAAGGCAGCTCGGCTTTGAGCTGCGTCAGGGCTTTACTGCAGGTGTTATAGGTTAAGCCCTTCCCGGTTTGTTTATAGGTCTTTTCCCAACAGTCTAAAAAATGATTGTAGACAAACCGGCTGCATCCAATGGACTTATTGATTTGAACGGCTTGTTCTTCCGTAGGGAAAAGCCGAAACTTAAACGCCTTTTGGATGAGCACAGCCGTTCCTCCTTTTTTGTAAAAAATGGTTACCTTAAATATAGCACAAATGTTCGTTTTTTTACAAAAGAAGGGCGTCCTTACTCATGACTGAAGTCACGAGTGTGCGGACGCAGGAAATCAAACAGGTCGATAAAACGCATAAAGAGAGACCGATAAACTCCGGAAAAAGACCGATAAAATGCATAAACGGACCGATAAACTCCGCAAATAGGCCGATAAGATCAGAAAATCCGAACCACCGCAGTTCAGGTGTGCATTCATAGATGGCCACGTTCACCTGGTAAAATCCCCGTTGGCTTAAAAACTATGCCGCAAATACATCGAAAGTTAAGTATAATGAGACTATAAGCGAACTGTGAGCGGAGGTGCGCGTGATTGGATGAAGTGATAAAGCGTTTAACAGAATTTTCAAAGAAAACCGTTGAATTAGGCGAGCTTGAGAAACTGCTCACGCCGTTTTTTCAGACCTATGAAACGTTCGCGGACAGGATTCTTCAGTTCGAAAAAGAGAACGTATTGATCATGGTGCGATCCACCGGTCGGACGATACGCACGCCATCGCTTGCGCTCAAGTATCGGATTAATAAGAGCGCATTGAGTGGTGACTATCACCAAGAACTGCAGCATTATCGGGCGAAACTGCACACGGCAATCAATCTTGACGGGTATTATCGCGCGGATCCTTCATTGTGGGAGAACCATCTCCCGTATCTCCTCAAAATTGATCGTTATCTCAAAACACATGGTTTTCCGACAGATCTCGTTCCCGCGCCGGAGCGAAGCTATGAATTGGTTGAGGATGAGAAGTGGATTGACGAGAAGGGTGGGAAGGAACTATTAGAAAAAATCGGTTTGTATGCTCGCCTTACTATTATCCCCGTCTCAGATCCTTTAATGTTCGCAATCAATCCACTTAAACTAAATGAAAAAGAACAGTATCATCTTATTGTTGAAAATAAAACAACCTATCAAGGTCTTCTGCCGGTATTAAAAGAGACAAATTGTGCGACACTGATTTATGGGTGCGGCAAGGCAGTTGTTAAGAGTATCGAACAGTTTTCGATGCAATATCCGATCGATGCTGAGCATCACTTCTTGTACTTTGGCGATTTGGATCGGGAAGGGCTGTCAATCTGGTATTCTCTTAATCAGAAACAAGCAGCGCGACCGGCGTTGCCCTTTTATCTAGCTTGCTTGAAGAAGGCGCCGGCCGTTGGCAAAGCGTATCAGCGGTCTCGGAGCCTTGCGACGGAGCAATTCCTCGCCTATTTCTCAGAACAACAGGCCGAACGAATACGCACGATGCTTCATGATGGAAAGTACTATCCGCAAGAAATTCTGAAGACGAGAGAATTACAACACATATGGAGGGGAACGGATTGGAAGAGCTTGATCTGCGCGAAATCGTAAACGGCTATAAGGAACGGATACGTCGGCTCGCTCTGTTCGATCCCCTATATGAGCTGGAGCGCAAGCGCGAACAGGATCACGAGAAAAAAGATATCGACATGAAAGGCCTCGGTCTGCTTTCACTGTTATTTTTCTTTGAGCAGAAATTGATGCGCCAGTACAAGGCCGGGGTGAAACAATTGGCCGCTTTTTTGGAAAAGGTGATTGCGGCTCAGTATCAGTTGGATGAGACCGATTATGAACGTATCGCCCGATCAATTATTCAAACCTTCCGTCCCACAACCGGGAAAAAACGGCGTTATACCTTTTTTAATTGGGAAACAAATCAAGAGGACAGCATCGACTATTCGATCTTGAAGGCCAACTCATTTGACTTGAAAACGAACACACAATATTACACATTGGACGAAGACGGGCTTGAGCTTGTCTTTGCGACAAAGGAATTTTACAGTGAATTTCAACTGTCGATTAATCAGCTGATGCTTCGGAAACAGCTGGACAAGGGTGAGTTCAAAGGCGCGCTGCGGCAGATTAATGAAATGCGGATCGATGTCGAGAGTCTTGAGGAGCGCATGGGGCGGCTGAAGCATGAGATTCAGCGCAGTATTGTGTCGGAAGAGACCTTTGAGCGCTACAAGCAGCTGCTGGAAGATATCTATGGACGGCTCAAACGTGAGGATGAGGAGTTCAAGGAACTGCGCCAATTTGTTAAGGAAACACGTGATCGGCTGTATGCAAAGGATGTGCATAAGCGGGAGATCCGTACCTATGATTTGGTTTTGACGATCGCGCGCGAACTGGAGTCGGTACACTATGATCATTCGCGGCTTTTGGAGCAAACCCTAGATTTGAAAAATACGACGCTGCTGACCGCTCAGGAATCCCTGTACTACACCGGTATTCAAGCATTCAATTTTGATCAGGATCTTACCGCGAAAATCCTGGCTACGCCATTGCCTGCCGAAGCAATGATCGGAGTCCTGCAACCGTTTCTTAACGTAGAAGAGAATGAAACATGGTCGCCGCTCACGGTCCTTGCCGACCAAAAAATCAATGAAGAACGTGAGGAACGCGATGATCAGGGATTTGTTGAAGCGGACGAGCATGAAGAGGATCAATCTTACCGGCACGCGCTGGCTGAAAAATACAAACAGCTCATGGGTCTTTTTCTGAGTGCCTATGAACAAGGACAGGGGCAAAATTTGTCCCGGTTCATGAATTTTCTTGATGAACATGGGCATGCAGAATTATTGGAACGACGCTATTTTTACCAATTCTGGCTGATTCTTCATCAACGCTCGCCAATCAGATACGGCGAATCAGAGGATGAGGAAAGTAATGCCATCCTTGACGAAGCGCTCGCACTGCTCGAAAACCGAACGCTGCATGTGCGTGAGGGTAAAGGAATGATTCGAAAATCCAAGCGATTTTCCATCCAAGAATTGCAAATCCATTTGGAGGGCGAAGAAAATGAACTATTCTGAACATAAAGTTGTCAAGGCATTTCGCCTTTATACCGTGCTCGCCCGCGATGGCGTGGCGGGAGATGACGCGGTGCAAAGTTATCGGGCGGATGACGAGCTGCGAAGTCTTCTTGATACGTTCAGCCATGAGGTGGATTGTGTGATCATCAGTACAAGCGAGCAGCTGTTTCTTGTGCCGGAGACGAAGCTCTCGCCATTCCATGTCAGCAACGAATGGATCAAGCGCAACTATTTGCGCAGCGGGGCGACGAACGGAGATCTTTATCTACTCTATTTCGCGACACTGATCCTATTCGGCAGTTTCTACGACACGTACCAAAGCCAGGAGCCGACGCGTCTTTTCCTGCGCATGGATGAATGGATCCGTTTTATTCAGGAACGGATTGATCAGCTCAAAACGCATGACGAGGATGAACTTAAACAACTGGAAAATGAATTTTTCTATAACTGGCGATTGATTATTCAGAAATGGGACGACATGGATGATATTAAGGAACAGGCAAAAAAGCAGAGCGGCAATACAATCAGCCGAATGAGTTTTATTGATACGGTGAAACGATTCTTGGTTGATCAAGACTTGGTGCAGGACATCGGCAATGAGGAGATTCGGCTGACGGAAAAGGCGAAGACGATTATCCAACGCTATTTTATGGAAGTCGAATACAATAAGGGTATTTTTGAATTCATTTACGGCTTTGAAGGAGGTGCAGAGCATGCCGACGATCAGTAAAATTCGCTTGACGAACGTGATCTATGAAGAAGGAAACAAACGCTATAATGATGAGTTGTTCCTTTTTGACGGGCACAACGGCGCGATTCTGATTGAGAACGGCGGCGGGAAAACGGTATTCATTCAAACCGCGCTGCAGGCGATTCTGCCGCACACTGATCTGGCCGACCGCAAGATCAAAAATACGCTGATGCTGGAAAATGCCCCCGCGCACATCGCGATTGAATGGATCATGAATGAGCGGCCGAGACGCTACGTGGTCACGGCGGTCTCACTTTACACCGTGAAAAATGGCTTGGATTCGCTGCGCTATGTCTATGAATACAACGAAAATGACCCGAACGGAATCGAGGGCATTCCTTTTGTCCGAGAGACTCGTGAGGGTAAGCGGGCGGCCGAACGCGGCGAAATGCAAGACTACTACGCCGGCATGCGCGAGAAGACGCTGAGTGCGCAAACCTTCAAAACGATTAAAGAATATAAGACATTTCTCGAGGAACAGTACACCATTATTTCGAGCGAATGGGAAAGCATCGTTAAAATCAACAGTTCGGAAGGCGGTGTTGAGGCTTTCTTTGATGAATGTAAGAATACCAATCAACTGTTCGACCGCTTGCTGATTCCGACCGTGGAAGATTCGATTGTCGGTCACGACAGCCACCTCTTCGCCGATTTGTTTGAACAACAGCTGGCGAGTTTGAAGAATTACAAAAAACTGAAAGAAACGATTGAGGAAAATAAACAGATCAGCGGTGAACTGGAAAAATACAGCGAAACCTATGATACGCTGCATGAGTACCAAATGGACTACGAGAAAGCGAAGCAGCGGGCGAAGGGCGTCTGGAACGAAATTATTCTTGAGCAGCGCAAACAGATCGCTGCGCAGGAAGCAAACCGTTCGGATCTGCAAGAATGGAAGGCGGGCAGCTTCGCTCATGCGTTAAAGTCTGACTCATATACCATTTTTAGTGAACAGTCCGTGCTGAGCGCACGTGAAAGTAAGTATAAGAAGGCGCTCGCGGCACAAACACGAATTCAGGAGGCGCTGCAGCAAAACAGGCATGAACTTCATGCGTTAAAGTGGGCAAAAGCCAATCAGGAATGTCAGGAGCAGGACGACGCGCTGCGCTTGTTTGAGAAGCAGCTGGCACAATTTGATCAGAAGGACGATGCCGGCGATCTTCGTGATCAGCTGGAGACGGCGCGGCGGGAACTGCTCGGCTGCTACGAGCGAGATCTGGCAGAACTTGCGAAGACCGAGCAGGAACTAGGCGGACAGCTGCAGCCGATTCTTAAGCGGATTGAGGCGGACGAGCAGACAAAGAAGAATGCGTCCGACAAGGAAAAGGGGCTGCTTGCCCGTCTGTCGGAAACCAAGGGTGCTGTGAAGACGCGCCTTGAGCAACTAGAAAAATTAAAACGGGAACTGCTTTCGAATCCGGAACAAGAAACGGTTAAAGAACAGCTGGTTAAGTGGCAGGAACGCGATCAGCTCCTCGATGAGACGATCATCAAAGTGAATCAGCAGGAGAAGGATGCCCTTAGTCACAAAAAAGAGGCCGGGGAACGCAAGGCAGCAGTGCAAACAGAGCGTATCGAAACCAATCGGGCAATGGATCGGCTGCGCGCCGAGCTGGCCGCGATGGAGAAAGCGCAGCGCGCAGTGATTGAGCAGCTGTCCGCGCTGCGCCGTCAATGGTCCGCGCTTGAAACCGTCTATCTTGAGCCGGATTCCATTGAACAGCGGATGCTTGAGAAGATGAATCAAATCACGGCGGATCGCGAAGCACTTTTCCACAAAGAGCGGATCGCGCGACGATTTGTCGATGATCATGCCGATCAGGACGTCTTTTTCGGTGATACATTTTTAGAAAAACAGCTGTTCTCTTGGAAAAATCAAGTTGATTATCTGGTTAGCGGTGTAGACTATCTCCAGTCGATGAGTGAGGAAGAACGCAAACAACGCCTGCGTTACCCGCTCTGGCCATTGACACTGGTGACCACTAATACGGATAAGTCGAGAGTGGTCGATAAGCTGAACCACGTTGCCGATCGGCTGCAGTATCCAATCACGGTGCTTACAACTGAAGAAGCGCTTGAGGTGCATGAGCAGAGTACGATCCGTTCATGGGTTGCGCCAAGTCATTGGCGAGGAAATACGGACGCGGCGACCTTTGCTGAGTGGAAAAGGCAAATTGGCCTTGAGGCAGAAAAAGCGACCGCCGACCGCGTGGCAAAGGAGCAGGAGCTTGCCGAATGGAAGGACACGCTCCGGGCGTTCCGCCAATTTTTAACGGACTATCCTTATGAATCAACCGATAACAAGAAAACAGAGCTTGGTGAATTGAAAAATAAGGATGAGCAGCTTGCCCTGGAGCTTCGACGTGAAGAACAAACGATCATTGATTTGGATGCCCAGATCAGCAACGACCGCGATAAAGTCAACCAATATCGTGAGGAACGGCATGGTCTGGCTCGCTATATCGAAAAAGGGCATGACTACCTCCGCGTAGAACAGACGGTTGCAGAGGGACGCAGCCTTGAGCAGCAACTAAAAGAAAAATTGCAGCTTGTGGAGCAAGAACTCGACGCAGTGAACCAAAAACTGAACCGATTGAATGCTGAGCGCGGGACCCTTGAACGCAGGGCGGCAGATATCAAGTTGCAACTGCAGTTGCTGCGCCAGGATGATGACTACCAATCGTTGAGCGAGCTGACACCTGCTGCAACCAATGAAAGCAAGAAAGTAATTAAGGATAAGATTGACATTTTACGGTTGAAGCTGCGCGAAATTGATACGGCCCGAGGCGAATGGATCGCCAAACGTGACGAAGCTGTTCGAAATATAAAGCGGCTCACGGACGAAATGGATCTGCTGCGCCGCAGTGAGGGAACGATTGATGAATCGCGCGCGTTTCCTGTAGACGGCAAGCAGCAGATTCAGTCGCTGCAGGATCGTATTTCCGCCCAGATCAAGGAAGAGAAAACATGCGGCGATGACGTTCGGCAGGCGGAAACTGAAAAAAATAAGCAAGAAGGAAAGCTGGACACGCTCGTCATCCAGTTTGAAAAAAGTTATCCAAATGAAGAACGGATTGCTTTTGACACTTATGACGGTAATGCCAAAAAAGATTTGGCTGCGGAGAAAAAACACCTGAATGAACGGAAGACTTATATTGACCAGGAAGCTGTCCGGATCGAAAAGGAACGCGAAGTTATTGAGTCAGCGAAATATGAGCTTGAGATGTTTGAGGAAGCGCATCATTTTAAAGCGCCGGATGTTTCGCCAATCTCCTTGACGAATGAGGAGATTCTTGACTTCACGTATAACCGCAAGA
This sequence comes from Sporolactobacillus caesalpiniae, assembly GCF_040513385.1. Classification (NCBI taxonomy): domain Bacteria; kingdom Bacillati; phylum Bacillota; class Bacilli; order Caryophanales; family Sporolactobacillaceae; genus Sporolactobacillus; species Sporolactobacillus caesalpiniae. The sequence continues at coordinate 206,382 of NZ_JBEVCB010000005.1, read as the reverse complement.
ATTTTGTTGCGACAACAAAGCACAGTCTGAAGGAAAATCAAGGGCGCGTCGCGGAAGGCACAACTGAGGTTGCAAGCGCGCAGCGAAGCTTCCGCACCTTCTGCCGCAAAAATATTTCCGATGTAAAGCTGCGGCAGATGGCAATCAGCGGCATTGAAACAAAACAGAGCTATGAGGCGATCATTGAATTCAAGAAAAATATGGCGACGCGTATTGAAAGTATCTCCCACTATGCGCACGAACACATCCGCCAAAGTGATAAGGATCTTCAACTTTTCATCGACCAGATTCACACACATTTGCGTACGTTGGCTGAGGAATTGCGGCAGATTCCAAAGAAAACCAAAGTGAAGATTCAGGACGATTGGAAACCGATCTATGCCTTTAAAATTCCTGATTGGAACGAAGAGGAAGGCAAAACGCGAATCCGAAATTACATTGAATGGATTCTGACTCAGCTCGAAGACGAGCGCTTCTTGGACGAAGAGCGTCGGCAGGACAGTGGCAAGGTTCGGAAGGAACTGGATATGTGGCTCCAATCCAAACAATTGTTGCGGATCGTCATGGACAATGAGGTGCTGAAGGTCAGCTGCCGCAAAGTGGCCAATGACAATACGGTAACGACACGCTCGTACTCATGGGAACAAAGCAATATCTGGTCAGGAGGAGAGAAGTGGAGTAAGAACATGACGCTTTTCTTAGGCATCCTCAACTATGTCGCCGAGAAAAAGAAACATATCCAATCAAGTGCCAAGCTGCACCGTGCCGTTATTCTCGACAATCCGTTTGGTCAGGCATCCAGCGATCATGTACTGAGTCCGGTTTTCTTTGTCGCCCAGCAGCTCGGTTTTCAGATCATCGCGTTGACCGCCCTTGCCGAGGGAAAATTCCTGCAAGACTATTTTCCGGTGATTTACAGCTGCCGCTTAAGAGGCTCGTCCGGATCGGGTAAACAAGTGATGACCAAGGAAAAATGGATTCGCAAGGCCTTTTTCGAAGATCATGATCCCCAGGTCCTTGAACGGCTTGGCGAAACCGAACAGCTCGGATTGTTTGATTGAACAAGTGAAGATGATAAGAAGAGCCTGATTCGGGGCTCTTTTTTGCTGTCTAAGAAAGCTGATTGGATGCTGAGCGATTAAACCCATAGGAAATGCATGAAAGGCAAGGGTCAATGCACGAGAAGGTGTGAAAGATGCACCAATTTTCAGATACACGTGACGGGATGATCAAGCAGCTGATCAAGGATGAGCAAAGAAACAGCTTCTTTCAAGGCATGTTCATGATGAACCTCTTTACCCGAAAGCTCGCCATCTTATCTGAGCGGAAAACGATTGCAACGTTAATTATCCCAGCGGCTCAAAACGTTTCCGCGTACTCAGGACATGGGCGAACAGATATAAAAAGAATTGAATGATCATGGAGTAGAGATAGTTCCAGCGCAGCGGCTGGTAAAGGCCGATCCATTGGATAACCAGAAGTGCGGCAAGAGAGAAAACAGAAAAAACCACTGCCTTTATAAAGGGATTTGCATGCGGCTTTATTTGCAATAAAAACATGATTGAAATGGGCAAAATCGTGAAACTGGTTGGAAAATAATTAGCTGTAAAGGGAACGACCTCGTAGTCATATCTCCAGAGTCTGAAAAAAATGCCGACGTAGTCTAAATAAGAGGAGACAAGCGCGACAAGTAAACCTGCGTATTGCAAACGATCCGCACTCTTTTTATCTCGGCATGTGATCCAAATAAGAATGGGTACAATGATGAAAACAACGCCGAGCCACCATCGCCAATTTAAAAAAGAATGTTCATACCAAATCGTTAACTTCTGTTGATTCAACGCGCTGACCTTATCGTCGAATTGACTGTAAATAGTTGCCAGTAGATACATACGTACGTACACCTCAATAACCTTTTTGTTACTAGTATTTGTTTATTTTTGAAAATGATTCTTTGTGATGCGTTTTTTTAAATCATCCATACTGAAGATAATTTGAAAATAGGCCTGATCAATAAAACGATGCAGTAGTGAATTTTTTTGAATGAGTGCAAAATAAAGTTGACACTTTTCGAAAAATTTGATATAAATATAATCACCAATTCAAAAGGAGTTTTTATGATGATTGATGAACGTAAACTCCAATTGAATAACTTTTATTACTACTTTGGTTTCTTTCGTTAGTGTTTGCATTCGCTTCAACAGGATGCAAACACTTCAGCAGAAGGTTGCATCCATGCGGAAGCCAAGGCGGTACGATTTGACTTGGAAAAATAACCACATGGATTAAGAATCAATAATCCGTGTGGTTTTTATTTATCGCGAGAAATTCCGATCACCCACGGTTATTGAAGCCGTGGGTGATTTTTTTCCCAAAAAATTAAAAGAGGCAGGTAACTGAAAATGACCCATTCATTAGTTGGCAAAATGAAAAAAGAGCTAAGTCTGCTCAAGCCTTCAGACATTCTGAAATTCGATCAGGATATTTCAGGAATCCCGGATATCATTAAATTAACGCTGGGCGAACCGGATTTTAACACGCCCGAGCATATTAAAGAAGCGGGAAAACGCAGCATTGACAACAATCGCAGCCACTACGCGCCATCTGCAGGCACGCCCGGCCTTAGAAAAGCGATCAGTAAATTCCTTGAGAAAAAATATAACTTGTTCTATAACCCGGATCATGAAATTCTTGTAACCGCAGGTGCAACTGAAGCGATCTACACCGTGCTCACATCGATTTTGAATCCTGGCGATAAGGTGCTGATTCCGACACCGATTTTTCCTTTATACATTCCGGATACGATTCTAGCGAAGGCGGAACCGGTATTCATGGATACCTCATCAAATGGTTTTGTTCTTTCGCCTGAATTACTCGAAGAAACACTGGCAAAGCACGGCGGAGCGGTTAAAGCAATTGTTTTCAATTTTCCAACTAACCCAACTGGTGTGACGTATCGCAGAGAAGATGTGAAGGCCCTTGCCGCGATTTTGGAAAAACATGATCTTTTTGTCATTAGTGATGAGATTTACAGTGAACTCACCCACGGCGAACACCATGTTTCCATGGCTGAATATCTGCCGGAACAAACAATCGTGCTTAACGGTGTATCCAAATCGCATGCGATGACCGGTTGGCGAATCGGCTTCATTTGTGCACCGGCCGCTATTACGACGGAATTGAGCAAGATTCATCAGTTCACAATTACCTCAGCGACAACGATGGCTCAGGATGCGGCTCAGGAAGCGTTTGAAAATGGAATGGATGACGGTGCGGAAATGCGTGCGGAATATGAAAAACGCCGCGACTTCGTTTATGAAGAAATGAGCAAAGCCGGCTTTGCTTGCGTGAAGCCGGAGGGCGCTTTCTATCTGTTCGCCAAAATTCCGGAAACCATGATTCAAAAAAGTCTTGATTTCTGTACGGATCTTGCATACAAAGCTAAGGTCGCTGTGATACCCGGCGGTTCTTTTGGCCCCGGTGGTGAAGGCTATATTCGAATCAGCTATGCGGCAAGTATGGAACAGTTGACGGAAGCGATGAGTCGGATCGCAAACTATGCGGCGACTATTAAAGTAGAACAAGGGAGCGTGCAGCGATGAAAATGATTATGTTCAGTGTACGAGACGATGAGGAAGCAGCAATTAGGAATTGGGAAAAGAAAACCGGTGTTCACGTCGACATTAACGATTTGGAACTGGGTGCGGAAACCGTGCAGAGGGTCAAGGGTTATGATGGCATCGTCATTCAGCAGCGTAATCGTATTAGTGATCCGGTGATCTATGAGACTCTGGAAAAATTCGGCTTGAAACAGCTCACATCACGAACCGCGGGTTTTGATATGGTTGATCTTGAACAGGCGACGGCGCATGGTTTGGCTGTGACGAATGTTCCGGCATACTCGCCGAATTCTGTTGCAGAATTGGCCGTAACGCAGACGATGCGGCTGATCCGCAATCTTCCGCTGTTCGACGCGCGAGGAGCCGAACAGGATTTTCGATGGGCAGGACTTCAAGCGCGGGAAATCCGCTCACTGACTGTCGGCGTTATTGGTGCCGGACGAATCGGCGGAACGGTTGCCCGCCTGTTTAAAGGGCTTGGCGCGACGGTGATCGCAAATGATATCGTTGAACGTGATGATTTGCGCGATGTACTCACCTATGTCTCAAAAGAAGAGCTTTTGAAGATAGCGGATGTTGTAACGCTGCATGTTCCGCTGATGGAATCAACCACCCATTTGATTGACGCGGATGCACTTGCGTTAATGAAGCGCGACGCGTTCCTTGTGAATGCATCACGCGGACCGGTCGTTGACACGGATGCTTTGATTGCGGCGTTGAATAATCAAAAAGTTGCCGGAGCTGCACTGGATACATTAAACGGCGAAGAACACTTCTTCAACCAAGACCTGCGCGGCAAGGACATTCCGAGTGACCAGCTGAAAACGTTGCGCGCGATGCCAAATGTATTAATTACGCCGCACATCGGTTTTTACACAAATCTAGCGGTGCAGAATATGGTTGAAATCAGCTTGAATGATGTGCTCGCAATTTTGAAAACAGGTCGGAGCGAGCATCAAGTTAACAAAGTGGCTGTTGAAAGCTAAAGAGAAGGCGAGCGCATGGAGATTGTACAAACAAAGGATGCTGCACTGATCGCCAGGATGAATGAACCGGTTCAAGCCTTGCATGCCAAGCTGTATCCTGAGTACTTTAAGCCGTATTGTTTTGATGAAATTCGTCAATGGTTTGAAAAGGTCATTGCGAGTGATCCTGATTCAACGTTCTTAGTGATTGAAGATGAAAGTCAAATCTCAGGCTATGCTTGGATTCAAGCTTTGAGTCGAAAAGAAAATCCGTTTATGATAGCTCGAACTGCGCTCGAGGTTCATCAATTCTGCATCATGCGAACCGAACGCAGAAAGGGTTATGGGACTTTATTGATGAACTATATCGGCCAATTGGCAAGAAACAAAGGGATAAATGAGATTGATCTTGATTATTGGTCGGCCAATGAAGCAGCAGAGCTATTTTACAGGAAGCAAGATTTCAAGGTATACAGAAAAGCTGCTCATCGGATCGTGTAAACAAACAACAACTATTTAAGTGAAGAAAAAATGCGTCACGCAGATCCTATACTGCGTGATTTTTGTATTCGAAAAAGTCTTCATATCCATTCTTGGACACTGAACGGAAGAAGCTCAGCAAGGATAGGTCGCATGATAAGATATTTACAGGAAAAAATGAAAGTAATACATGCACGAAAATCTGTGCTTATTCAATGCACGAAAACCAGGGCTCAATGCACGAAAATCAAGCTCCAATGCACGAAACCGCAAGATCAATGCATAAATAAGAGCCTGAGCTAAATTCATGCACGAAAACTGCAATTCAATGCACGAAAAATAGGACCCAATGCACGAAAACCAAGCTCCAATGCATGAAACCGCAAGTTCAATGCATAAATGAGAGCCTGAGCTGAGTTCATGCACGAAAACTAGGGCCCAATGCACGAAAATCAAGAGCCAATGCACGAAACCGCAAGATCAATGCATAAATAAGAGCCTGAGCTAAGTCATGCACGAAAACTGAAATTCAATGCACGAAAAATAGGGTTCAATGCACGAAAATCAAGCTCCAATGCACGAAACCGTAAGATCAATGCATGAATAGGAACCTGAGCTAAGTTCATGCACGAAAACTGCAATTCAATGCACGAAAACCAGGGCTCAATGCACGAAAATCAAGAGCCAATGCATGAAACCGCAAGTTCAATGCATATTTTTTTTGTTGTGCAGTCCATCTCCATCAGAACAAACAGAGAGGTTTCACAATTGGATTTACGAAGATAAATCCAATTGGATCTTTTCGGCGGACATTGGTATGGATATGATAAGAATAATCAATTTTCATACTAATAAAAAAGGAGGCAGCTATGAGACTGGAGATTAACCGAGAAGATCCGATGCCTGTCTATTTGCAAATGGCGAATCGAATTAAGGAACAAATACTGTCGGAAATTCTTCCGGAAGGCTTTGTTTTACCGCCTGAACGAAAGATGGCGGATGATCATCACGTCAGCCGAACAACTGTCATCAAGGCATATGAAGAACTCAAAGCATTGGGGCTTGTGATGTCCAGAGTTGGACAGGGGACTGTGGTCACTGACAGGAAACTTCCTGCAACGAATGGATCGGAACCGCTTATTTTCCCGATGTCTTGGTATCCGCTTTTCGATAAAAAAATCACCAATGTCAGCGATACGGTGAGTGAGATCATGTATATCGGCAATCAAGGCAATATGATTTCTCTTGCGGCAGGTATCGGTGATCCGAGTTTGTATCCAGTCGATGAGCTTCGAGAAATTCAAAATGAAATGCCGATTGACAGTGATCATCTGAACTTATGTCCTGTTGAAGGCTACTACCCGCTCCGTGAACGTATTTCCCAATTGATGCGTTTTCGCAACTTATCCGTTACTGCAAAAGAAACGATGATTGTGACCGGATCGATGCAAGGCATTGATTTCGCAGCGCGAACATTCTTATCTCCCGGTGATGCGGTTATTGTTGAAGAACCAACTTTTTTGCAGGCGATTCAATGCTTTAGGGCAACAGGCGCAAGGATTATTGGCATTCCTATGGATGAGGAAGGGATTCGGCTAGACATCCTCGAGGCACAGTTGGCACGGTACAAGCCTAAACTAATCTACACAATCCCTAATTTTCATAATCCAACGGGTGTTTCGATGAGCATGGAACGACGAATGGGTCTGCTAAAACTGGCTTATCATTTCCAAGTTCCGATTCTAGAGGATGATCCTTATGGAGATATTGCTTTTGATCAAGAAAAATTGACGCCGCTTAAAGCACTTGATCCGTATGGTTATGTGATCTATCTCAGTACCTTATCGAAGGTTCTTTTTCCAGGCTTAAGGATCGGCTGGGTTGTTGCACCGGAGCCGGTCATGAAAAAATTTGTGCTGCTCAAGCAGATTAGCGATTTGCATGTGAATACGGATAGTCAGATCTTGATTAACCGATATCTCAGAAAAGGACTTTATGAACCACATCTCAAAAAAATTCTGCCGATCTATAAAAAGAAAAGGGACACTGCGATTAACGTGCTGAGTAAAGAAAAAGGAATCGTTTATTTTGACCATCCTAAGGGCGGCTTTTACTTATGGTGCCGAATTCCTTACTCTGTACCGCAAAAGAAATTATTTGCATTATGCGCGGATCAAGGAATGATTTATACGCCGGGAACTGTGTTTTTTCCTCAAGAAAGCGATGGGGAGCACTGGCTGCGATTGAATTATTCCTATGAGACAATAGAACGCTTGACTGAAGGGCTGAACCTGCTTATTAAGGCGATAAAGAAGCTAAGTGTGCAGAATGAGCCATCAGATAAGGAAACCGGCGTACGCCCAATCGTTTAAAAAAGAGAGGAAGATCCCATGATGAAACTTAACTTTTCAGAATGCGCGAGAAGCGTATCCAATTCAGCAACACGAGAAATATTAAAAGTAACCGAGCAGCCTGAGATTATTTCCTTCGCAGGTGGGCTTCCGGCACCTGAGTTATTTCCGGTAGCAGGTATTAAAGCAGCATGTGAGGCGGTGCTCGATGAAGCAGGAGAACAAGCGCTTCAGTACAGTACAACTGAAGGTTATCTTCCGCTGCGTGAGGCTATTGCCGAGCGGATGCGTACTCTTGGAATTCGCGTGACTCCGGAACATTTGCTTGTTCTCACGGGATCCCAGCAAGGGCTTGATTTGACCGGTAAGCTGTTTCTGGACAAAGGAGATGTTGTGATCTGCGAGAGCCCTACTTACCTTGCGGCGATCAATGCGTTTAAGGCGTACAGCCCGCGATTTGTCGAAGTGCCGATGGACGATGGCGGTATGAGAATGGATGAACTTGAGCTGGCGCTCCAAGCAAATCCAAATGCTAAATTCATTTACACAATCCCCGACTTTCAGAATCCGACCGGACGAACGATGAAGCTTGAACGCCGAAGAAAGCTGGTCGAACTCGCGAATCAATACAACATTGTGATATTAGAAGACAATCCGTATGGTGCGATTCGTTTTGTCGGGAAGGATCTGCCGCCTGTAAAACATTTCGATACCGAGGGCAGAGTGATCTATTTGAGCACCTTCTCAAAGATCTTCGCTCCTGGCCTGCGTCTGGGATGGATCTGTGCTGATGAATCCATTCTTAACAAATACGTTGCGTTCAAGCAAGCGACCGATCTGCATACAGATAGCTTCGCGCAAAGAGTTACAGCAAAATATATGGAGCTTTTTGATCTGGAGGAGCATATTCAAAAAATTAAAGGTGTCTACCGCGCGCGTCGGGAAAAAATGATGGACTGCATTGAGGCGTATTTTCCAAAACAACTCAAGCACAGTGCTCCCGAAGGCGGACTGTTCATTTGGGTGGAGCTTCCTGAAGATATCGACGGTCAAGATTTATTTAAGAAGTGTCTGGACAACAAGGTTGCCTTCGTTCCGGGGGATTCGTTCTTCCCAAATGATGCAAAGATCAACGCATTCAGATTGAACTACTCGAACATGTCTGAAGAAAAAATTGTTGCAGGCATGAAGCGGATGGGTGACGTTCTAAATGAAATGCTGATGCTCGTGTGAACGAAAAAACAGCTCTTCCGCGGATTGCACCGCCTGAGAGCTGTTTTTTTACGCTTAGTTACGCTGTTGTTTGCTGATTTCCGGATTTCAATAGTCCGAATTTAGTCAGGCGCTGACGAACCTGAATGCCGACAACGCTGGCGATGACAGCTTTAACGACACCCACAATGAGGAATGGATAAACACCGGCAGCCAATGACTTCGCCCAAGAAAGGTCGAGGACATATTTCAATTGGATCGTGCCGATTGCTAAGGTGACGAACATGCCGACAATGTTGGCGATGATCGCCATGGGTGTAGTGAATTTCGTGTATTCGAGAATCAATCCGGTAACAAGTGCGGCAACGATAAATCCGGTAATATAACCTCCGGATGGCCCAAGAATAACGCCGAATCCGCCGCTCATTCCTGCGAAAACAGGAAGGCCGATGGCACCAAGTCCGGCGTAAACAATCATTGATACTGTGCCATATCTGCTTCCAAGAACAGTGGCGGTAAGTCCAACAGCCAGCGTCTGACCGCTTATCGGAATAATGGGCAGCGGAATGGTGATCTGCGCGAGAATAGCGGTAATCGCCGCAAATAGCGCGCATAAAATCAAGTTTTTTAGTCGTGTATGGTTCATTTTATAAGTCCTCCTGAATTAATGTTAACCTAAACAAATAATAGGTTAACATATGTTGGCGTAAATGGCTATCAAAATTTTTATCATTTTGAGTCACCAAAAAATTTCTGTGAAATTAGAAAACTTGGCTTTGCCAAGCCTCTGGCGAAGGCGAAGCCAAGTTTTCTAATAAATCATTTTGATCCTTAATTAGGTAATGCTGCCGGAATAAAATAAGCGGAGATTTTCCGGCTATTTGCATCATGGTGCTTGTTTTACAGGTAAATAAGGGTAATTTTTCCGCTTATGCACGGAAAAATCCTCTATTTTCACGTTTTTCGATTCGATAAGCGGAATTTCTCCGTCTATTTAAGCGATTTTTTCATTCATTTTCTAATTTAAGCGGGAATGTAATTTAATTTGTGTAAATGAATGACTTCTAGACTTATAGTTAACACTATTTTTGCTCTTACCTGACAGGGGGATAGAGCGCTGCTGGAGAGCAACTCGAGCACCGGTCAGGGTTCAGCTGAAAAAGGGGAGAGAACCACTCTCTTCTTTTATTTTGCCCTTTTTTAGGAGAACTTAAAGCGTTAAACTCAAACGTCACAACTCCTTGTCGAGAAGACTGGATGTAAAGCGTTCCCCAAACATGATTCGGAGTTGTGCCCGGCATTCAATCCATCCAGGGATCGCCAATGTCCATTTTTTGGTGATGTCCCTCGTAGCCAGATAGATAATCTTTCGCAGGGCGTCATCGGTCGGATAAGCATTCTTGGACTTGGTGACTTTTCTGAGTTGACGGTGGAATCCTTCGACGGTGTTAGTTGTATAGATCATCTTTCTGATTTCAGGTGGGTATTCAAAATAGGCTGTGAGTTCTAACCAGTTGGTCTCCCAGGAATCAATAACTCTAGGGTATTTTTCGCCCCAATTTTTCTTGACCTCCTCAAAGGCTAATTCAGCCTGCTCAATCGTAAATGCTTTATAGACTTTTTTCATATCGTCAAGAAAAGGCTTGCGGTATTTGGTCGAGATATACTTGATATTGTTACGGAGTTGATGAATCACGCATAGTTGAATACGCGTCTTTGGAAAGACAGTATTAATCGCTTCGGAGAAGCCGGAAAGCCCGTCTTTACAAGCAATCAAGATGTCTTCGACACCCCGGTTCTTCAAGTCAGTGCAGACACTGAGCCAAAAACTAGCACTCTCATTTTCACCAATCCAGAGTCCGAGGATGTCTTTCATGCCCTCAGTATTGATGCCAAGCACAGTGTAGGCTGCTTTATTAATAATCCGATGATCCTGCTTCACCTTGAAGTGAATGGCATCCAAATAAACGATCGTGTAGACCTTCTCTAAAGGACGGGAATGCCAATCGTAGATGAGCGGAATGACCTTGTCGGTCACCTTGCTCACCATGGCTGGTGACACACTGATTCCGTAGATATCACGCATATGGTCCTCAATATCACGAGTGGACATGCCCTTGGCATAAAGGGCAATAATTTGATGGTCAAGTCCGTTCAGGGCAGTCTCATGCCGCTTAATAATCTGGGGTTCGAATGCCCCATTTCGATCTCTTGGAATGTCGAGCGTTGTATTCCCAAGCTTCGACTTAATGGTTTTCTTACTGTAGCCATTCCGGCTGTTTCCGGTATTATTTCCTTCGATAGAATTTTTGGAATAGCCGAGATGGTGATCCATTTCAGCCTCAAAAATGACTTGAAGTGTGTCCTTGAATAAATCACGAATCATTGCTTGCACATCGTCTACACTCTCACATTGACTGGCGAGTTCACGAATGGTCATGTCGCCATAGTTACGATAATTTTGCATAAATGGTCAGCTCCTTTGATAAGGTAAGTATTTCCATTTACACAAAGTTAAATACGTTCTCAATTAAGCGGAATTTTTCCGCTTATTTCCCAGATTGGGTGCCTGGTGCCTACCTGATCGCCAATCGAATCTTGTGACCTTATCGTCGTACCAGCGAGCGAGACGAAATCATAAACTTTTGTTAAGCACTCAGTATTTTCATTCAAGCGGGTCATGAATGCTTCTTTACTTGTAAAAAAAGCTTGCCGATTGGCAGGCTTTTTAAAAGGTGATTGGTTAGCAAATAAGTTACAATTTGACAAAGAAACGGTGAATCCAGTTCCAGATATTCTGATCTCTCCTGACTGTCGTAAATCGTTCAGTAATCTTACAATCAAGATCGGCATCAATTGACATCTTTTGAAAATACCGATCAACGGCCTTAATCATTGATTGTTCGTCTTCACGATAAGACACCTGCAATCACTTACCCTCTTGTTTAATTTTCCTTGACTCACCAGCAGCACTCTCAATTTACCCGACATTATCTTTTGGCAGAAGGTGACTCGATGAATTTCTGGGTTCTCCGGTTTTCAGCCGTTCAATTCTTGCATGCACTTGGTTCAATGGAACATCTAATCGGTCCGCGATGTACGATTCTGACTTTTTATCCATAAGGCATCTGTTAAGAAAGTGCTCGGGAATCATGAGACAACGCGCGAACTCATCAGCTTCACATTCTTTGCGATTTAAGGTACCCGGATCGGAAGCATAGGTGATACGGCAATATCTGTGTACATTTTCGTTATGTGATAGATGAAGAAAGTAGTGGGCGAGCAAGTGAGCGAGAAAAAAGCGTTGATGTGTGAGATCCCAATTGCTGGCTAGGTAGAAAATAAACCGTTGATCTTTCGTATTGCGTATCATACCGAAACGGTCGGAAAACTCACAGTCTGTATGGAACACGGTAATCTTTTCTTTGGAAGCAATAAGAAACGGATCAACGGGTAAGTGGTTTTCAAGGCCATAACGCAGGGACAGTTCTTTAATTCGATGATCAAACATCTAAAAAATCTCCTCCATTCATTAACTAAATGAAACGGAACGCTCAGGGCATAGCAACCATCTAACTTAATATTGCTCTAAGGAAACATTGTTGTCAATAGGTAACAAAAGTTCGTTTAAGAAATCTAACCATCAGTCATAATGAGTTAATAGAGTCTGTTCAAAAAGGAGGACAAAAAGGGCCGAGGTCAGGCAGAGCGCCACGTCGCGCGTCATGCCTGACACTAGCTCGTCCTGAGCGTCGAAGATCAAGGAAGTGCAGTTTCGAGCACCGAAACGTACTTTCACAAGACGTGATGACTTCAACGTTGTGCACAGGACGTGCACGGTATTAGTTGAAGATCCCCTATTAATACGTGAGGAGCGAAGAAACAAGCTGACACAGAACTTCCGCAGGATACGGTGACTTTCGCGTTGCATATAGGACGTATGCGTACTTAGCGAAAGATCCTTCTTACCTTTTTCCCGGACTTTTTGAACACCCTCGAATAGCTAAATGGATAGTCAAAAAACAACCGTCCTCATTGCGAGGACGGTTGTTTTGAAAGTGAAGCTTAGTTACTTAATCCATCATAGATATGATCAATATTCCATTTGATCATAGCGTAGTACGTGTCACCAGGCTGACCTTCTTTTGCGAGTGAGTCGGTAAAGATTTTGCTGTAAATCTTAATGCCGGTTTCTTTTGAAAGAGTGTTCATGCTTTTCGGGTTGACACTGGTTTCAACGAAGAGATGAGGCACTTTGTGCTTTTTGATAATGGTAACAATGCGTTTGATTTGATCCGGAGTCCCTTGTTCCTCAGTGTTGATTTCCCAAATGTATTCCGGATGGAGACCGTAGGCGCGCGAGAAGTATTTAAAGGCGCCTTCACTTGTGATCAGATAACTTTGTTTTTCCGGTATGGCAGCCATTTTTTCTTTAGCTTCTTTATCGAGGGCCTCCAATTTCTTTACATATGCGTCCGCATTTTTATGATAGGCTTCTTTATTGTCCGGATCCTGCTTCACCATTTGTTTTTCCATATTGCGGATATACAAGATACCGTTTTGAATGTCGAGCCAGGCATGCGGATCAAGTTCATTTTCCTGACCTTTTGATTTCAAATGAATCGGATCGACACCCTTGCTGACGACAAAAATGTTCTTATCATAATCATTTCCGCGTCCTGCACTATCCAGTAATTTTTTGAACCATCCATTGCCGACTTCTAGATTCAAACCATTATAGAAGATGAGATCGGCTTTTGCGACACGCTTTGCGTCACTTGGAAGCGGCTCATATTCATGGGGATCTGTTCCAACCGGAACAATACTATGCACCGTGACATGATTTTTGCCGATTTCCTTAGCCATGTCATACAAAATGGAGTTTGTAACAACGATCTCTAGTTTATTTTTTGATCCGCCTGAAGAGCTGCTTTGGCACGCGGTTAGAGCGAACACCATGATGAGACCTAATGCGAGAACGAGATAACGACTGACCTTTTTCAACTAAATCACTGCTCCTTTTTAAAGATAAATTGATTCTTTTTAGAAAAGATGAATGCGATACCGAACAAAACGGTTGCACTGACCACGATGGTCGCACCGGATGCTAAGTTGTACGTGAAGCTGAAGTAGAGACCGATAACGGAGCTGATCACTCCGAACAGAGCGGAAAGAATAATCATTCGGCTCATTTTATCCGTGAGCAGATAAGCGGTCGCAGCCGGTGTGATGAGCATCGCGACAATAAGAATGACGCCAACGGTTTGAAGAGAGACAACCGTCATCAATGTTAATAAGACCATTAAGAAATAGTGGATCACTTGAGTGTTAAGTCCGTAGGTTTGCGCAATCGTCTCGTCAAACGAGCTCACGAGCAGTTGTTTATAGAAGAGTGCTACAAGAATTAGGACGAGAACGGTGACAATTAAGGTCAGGATGAGGTCATGCATGGTTACTGCAAGAATGTTACCAAATAAAATATGATAGAGGTTCGTTGAACTTTGAACAACCGTGATTAAGATCATGCCTAATGCCAAGAAAGAACTGAGGATAATACCAATTGATGTATCACTCTTAATCGGGCTTTTTCTGCTGATGAAACCCATGCAGAGTGCGGCAAAGACACCGCAGATGGTCGCGCCGATGAAGTAATCAATTCCGAGCAGGAACGAAATGGCGACTCCGGGGAGTACGGCGTGAGAAATCGCGTCGCCCATGAGCGACATGCCTCTCAGAATGACGAAGGAGCCGATGACCCCTGATCCGATTCCAACCAAAATCGATGTGATCAATGCCTGTTGAAGAAAACGATAGGTCATAATGTCTTGAAAAAATTCCATTTTTCTCCTCCTTTATATTTGGATTTCCGCACCATAGAATTGTTTGAGATGCTCTCCGGTGAACACCTTGCTGACTTCGCCGCAAACAATATGATTGGGATGAAGCATCACGATATCGTTGAAGTAATCTCTTACGGTGGCAAGATCATGATGCACAATCACGATGGTTTTTCCCGCACGGTTTATTTCGCGCATTAACTTCATGATGATTTTTTCACTGACAACATCAACTCCGGCAAAAGGTTCGTCGAGAAAAAAAGTATCGGTTTCTTGAACCAGAGCGCGTGCGATGATGGCGCGTTGCAGCTGACCGCCGGAAAGCGCGGCGATTTGCCGATCGCCTAAGTCATCCAACTCAACGGCTTTGAGCCATTTCCGCGCACGTTCTTTTTCTGCTTTTCCCGGTCTCTTAAATAGGCCGAGTGACGGATAAGTACCCATAAGCACCATGTCAAAAACGGTGATGGGGAAGGTCAAATCAATGGACTGTCTTTGCGGTACATAGGCAATAGATCGGCGCCATTTTTTGGCATCAGTCTCACCGCTAGCCACAGTAATGGTACCGCCGGACATAGGTATTAATCCGAGGACAGCTTTCATGAAGGTTGATTTTCCAGCTCCGTTCGGGCCGATAATACCGGTGATTGTTCCTTTTCGAAGGGTCACGGATACATCGTTCAGCACACGCCGTTTTCCGTAATAAACGACTAGATTGTTAATCTCCATATCATTCTCCTATGAAAATTTAGTAGTTAAGAGACAAACAGTTTCTTCAAGGAAACTTTGTTAGCTTTATTATAAACGATAATGATTTTCATTGTAAAGCAGAACTTTGGGAGTGTTCACGATCTGTACAAAAGGGAACGGCTAAAAGTCCCCTCTCATTTGAGACGGGACTGGGACATTAAGAAACAGTTACATGGAATGGTAGGAGATGACAAAGTGTAAGATCGCCAGTTTTGAAGAAGGGTTAATGTATTTATGATCCAGATCGCCTTTGAATTTAATCGAATCATACGCGTTTAGATGATACGTTTCGCCGCCCACTTCCAATTCCAATTCACCGGACATGACGGTGACGTATTCGTTTACGCCAAATTGATGTGCGGAGGACGAATACTCGGCATTCGGCTGAAGGTAACCGCGGTATAATTCATAGAGTCCATGCGATTGGAAGAGGGGTTCGGCAACAAAAATCTTATCTGAGCTGGTTAGCTTCATGCTGTCTTCTTTGCGTGCAATGGATACATCAGATTCTATGGACAGAAGCGCACTGACCGGGATATTCAACCCGTTCGCAATCTTCCAAATGACGGATAGGGTTGGGTTGCCGTCACCGCGCTCAACATTCATGAGTGTCAGTTTGCTGATACCGATCTTGGTTGCCAAATGCTCAAGGCTCATGCCGCGACTTGTCCGAAATTGGCGCAGATTGGCTCCGATTCGTTTCCCGGCATCTCCGTCTTCCCAAGGGTTGTTCTGCAAGACTATCATCTCCTTGGTACATTTTAATATACAAAAGATAAATTAATATATACTTGGTGTGGCGATTATATTATAATGTACAATAAGTTAATTTTAGTATACTATTTTCAGATAATATTCACACGGAAAAAATAGAGGAGCGAGGGAATGAAGATGCTTCAACGAAAAAAGTCGGTGTTGAAAACAGCGGGCGCGGAGGCACTGCCGCTGGCCATTGCGATTGCTGCCTACGGCATGTCCTATGGTGTCCTTGCCACACAAGTAAACTTTAATTTGCTTACGACCGTTGCTATGTCTGTATTTGTGTTTTCCGGATCTGCTCAGTTGGTTGCAGTGGCAATGCTGGCCGGTGGGGCAGGGACAGCGAGCGTTCTGCTGACCGTTATTTTACTGAATCTGCGCAACCTTCTTTATGGAGCGGCGCTCTCAGAGGGGCTCGCGCCTGCGAAAAAATGGACACGTCTGCTCGCTTTCGGCATATCGGATGAGCCGTTTGTCTTAGCGAGCGCGCGCTTCAAGAAAGTCGGCCCGGATCCTTTTTATTTCGCTGTCGTCGCCGGTATCTTTTACATTGCGTGGATCCTTGCGGCACTGTTCGGAGCGCTCATCGGCAATCAGCTTGATCCGCAGAAATGGGGTCTTGATCTCGCTTTTCCGGCAACGTTCGCGGCACTGCTTGTACCCGGATTGAAGGGAAAACCGGTCATTGGGACAGCGCTCGCCGCGGTGGTTATTGCGCTTGTCCTTGAATTTATTAAACCGGGGAATGAGCTCACAATTATTATGACCGGTCTTTTCGCACCGCTCGTCGGACTCTATTTACATAAAAGGGGGCAAGCGCATGCTTAATCAATGGATCTTGATCGGGGCGCTTGCGCTTGTCACCTATTTGTCACGTGTGATCGGACTTGAATTTATGTCGCGCTGGAAGATGAATGCGACGCTTCGTCTGTATTTCACCTATGTCCCAATCGCCATTATTTCGGCACTGCTCGTGAAGCAGATCGTGCTGCCTCTTCATGGCGGTTTAATCCTTTCGATTCCGGTTCTGCTCGGTTGTTTGAGCACTGCTGCTATGATCCTGATAACCAAACGCTTTTTGCCGTCGGTCATGATCGGTGTACTGATCGGCGTGCTGTTCAGATATCTTTTTCCCTAATAATCTATGGTTTGAAACCAATTTATTGCGTTTTGGATAAATGTACGTTAATATAAATCGTAACAATTACGATTTATATTAAGGAGGAGCCTTCCATGGCAAGCCAAAGCAAACTTTCGAGTGCGCGCAGGGAACTGAAAAGTCCAAATAAGAAAACACATCGGCGCGCGCTCAAAATGATTAAGCAAATGAAACACTTGAAAAAAGGATAACCCCTTTAACGAATACTTGGGAGGTTTCAGCATGGCTGTACCAAAACGAAGAACATCGACGACACGCAAAAAGAAGAGAAGGACCAATCAAGATTTAGCGATCCCGACGCTTTCGCGTGATCCACAGACAGGAGCGTATCATCTGTCCCATCGCGTCAGTAAAGACGGCACGTATAAAGGCGAGCAAGTGATTGAACCGAAAAAATAAGAAAATGCTAAGTAGAAAGGGCGACCGGTATAGTCATTTTTGACGATACGGATCGTTTTTTTCTTTTTCACAAAAGTCTTTATGAAAGCGCTTATAATATATAATGGAGGATATAGAAAACATAATGTAGAATCATCTAAGAGAGGTGAACTCAATGGGACGGCGACGTGAAAAGATTTATAGTGAATTAGCCAAACGATGCGCTCAGTTTGATAAGAAGGCACTTATGGAAACCTCAGGGATTACAGCTTCCGACCTTGCTGAGGCTCTTGGTATCATGCGCAGCAATGTCAGCTCAGAGCTGAATGAGCTGGTCAGAGAAAAACGCGTGATCAAGTTTGTCACTCGTCCAGTGCTGTATGTGCCTGCTGATCTCATCAGATCGCAGTTTGGCGATGTAGTCGGCGACTATGAAGTGAAGGCTGCCTCGCTCAAGGAATTGATGATTCAAGATAACGCTCATAATAAAAATGAGGATCCCTTTTCGCATCTTATTGGTGCAGATAAAAGCTTGAAAAACAGTGTCAAGCAGGCGAAATCAGCGATTGTCTATCCGCCGAGAGGGCTGCATACGCTGATCCTCGGTCCTACAGGTTCCGGGAAAACGCTGTTTGCACATATGATGTATAATTATGCGCAATCCATCGACCGAATCAATGAGAAAGCACCGTTTGTTGATTTTAACTGTGCGGATTATTACAACAATCCTCAGCTGCTGATCGGGCAGCTGTTCGGATATATAAAAGGCGCGTTTACAGGCGCGGCACGTGATCAGGATGGACTAGTCGCCAAAGCGGACGGCGGCATTCTGTTCCTTGATGAAATTCACCGGCTGCCTCCGGAAGGACAGGAAATGCTGTTCTATTTTATGGATACCGGCCGCTACAGTAAATTAGGCGAGACGGGAAATAAGCGGGAGGCACATGCCCTGATTATCGGTGCGACGACCGCTGATCCGGAGTCAGCGCTGCTGCAAACCTTTTTGAGACGAGTGCCGGTCATGATCAACATTCCGAATTTCCAAAGCAGAAGTGTAAGCGAGCAAATTGAGCTGACTAAGTTTCTGCTCTCCAGAGAAGCACATCGCACGAGCCATAAGTTTCATGTCAGCTCCGATGTGATCAAGGCACTGATCGGCAGCGTCACTTTTGGAAATATCGGGCAGTTGAAATCGAATGTGCAGCTGATTTGCGCGCAGGGCTTTCTCGATAGTATGCATAACGACTTTGTTCAGCTCGATGCAAAAATGCTGCCGGCGGAAATGCAAGAGGGCTTGCATCGAATCTCGCATCAGCCGCAAATCAACCAGCAGCTGAACAAACAGCTTCCGCTATTTCTTATTGTGACCGGAAGCAAGGATCCGCTGCTGACCGACATTGATCAGTACGAACCGCCTTTTGATTTGTATAAAATGATTTCGGGGAAATACGATGCACTGACGCAGGAAGGCTTGTCGGCGCGCGATGTTCGAAAATTTATTACCGAAGATATTAAAGATCAGGTTAAGAAGTTTTATCAGAAGACAGCAAAGGATATGCCGACGGCGGTTGTGGATCAGCGGATTCTGGGACTTTCAAAGGATTTGGAGATGATTTGCACGCAAGTACTTGGCGAGCACTTAAGCAGTCAATTTATTTCTTTACTAACTGTCCATCTTTCTTCGTTTCTCGAACATCCGCTGCGTAAACTGGACTGTTCACCGGATGTGAAGCAGACGATATTTACCTATGCGCAAAAGGACTATGAGGCAGCAGGCAAAATTGCCAAATTAATTGATGAGCGACTCCATGTGGCGCTGCCTGAGGTAGAAATTATTTATATTGCCTTTTTGCTTGGATCATTTGTTGAACTGTCACAGCAGCGCAATGTCGGAATTGTCGTTGCGGCGCATGGTCCGCATACAGCAAGCTCCATGGTCAGCGTTGTGAAAGAATTAATGGGGGACTATCCGATTGAGGCCGTAGATATGCCGCTCAGTTTAAATTTTGGTGACATCTTTGACAATATCATTCAAGCTGTGCGGTCGGTGGATCAAGGCGCAGGTGTCCTGATGATGGTCGATATGGGTTCGCTGTACTACTTTGAAGAGAAAATTGCACGTGGCGCAAAGGTACGCGTTAAAGCGATCGACATGGTATCGACACCGATGATTCTTGACGCCGTCAAAAACGCTAATTACTTGCACATGGATTTAAAAGGAATTGTCGATTCACTCTTCAAACTGCGCCGAACCGTCGGTATGGAACGGCAGGCGGTAAACAGTCTGCGCCAGAAAGCCATTTTGACGATCTGTACAACAGGAAGCGGTATCGCAAAGCGAATTAAAAACATTGTCGGCATGTATATTCGCAACATCACGGATGAAGAGATCAGTGTGATTCCAATCTCTATTGAAGGGTTATATGACGTTGCGCAAAAAATGCAGACAAAATATGATATTGTCGCGAGCATCGGCGCCAAAAATCCAAAACTTGAAGGCGTGCCCTATATCACACTATCTCAATTTGTTGGCGGTGAAGGGCAAAAAATACTTCAGTCTATTCTGACAGGCAAGGCTCTGCCGATTAAGGACAATCCGTCGCACGTCATTGTTAAGGGCGTCTGCGAAGACAGCCTGCAAGACATGCTGATGTATCTCAACCCGAAGCGTGCAGTAGCGGCCATTCTTGAATTTAATGACGCAGTACAAAAAACACTCAATCTTCATTTTAAAAATGCGACGCAAATCCGCATTATTATGCACTTAGCTTTCGCACTGGAACGCGAGGTCGCTCATACACCGCTTAAATATGAAGGTGAATTGAGCAACGAGAAGAAACTGTTGTTCCTCAGGCTGGAGAAAACACTTAATGTACTCAAATATAAATTAAATATCCAGCTGAGTGAAGGCGAATTTTATTATTTTATTGATATGTTGCTTGATGAACTGGGTAAAAACGTACTGTTTGCCCTTGTTTCACAAAACTAGTGTGTTGTTATGAGAGGCAGTCAAAACGTAGTGTATTGTTTTCGACCGTTTCATTTATTAGTGAGTTAGGAAATGATATAGTGTATTGTTTTCTATAATTAGTGTGTTGCTTTTTAGAAGTTTAAAATGAAAACCATTTGCCAGAGCCCCTTTTTAGGCTCTTTTTTTTAACACACAAAATTGGCACGGTACTTGCTTGTATAAAAGTGTACTGAGAGAAGGGAGGGAAAAAAGTGGTCGCAATTGTAATAGCTACACACGGAGATCTTTCAGATGCGTTGATTGGAACAGCCAAAATGATTTTTGGAAATTTAGAAAATGTCGCTCATGTCACGTTTAAACCTGGTGAGGGTATTGAGAATCTTTTAGAAAAATATCAAAAAGTCAGAGACGGCTTTGATGACGATCACATCCTGTTCCTTGTTGATTTGTTTGGTGGAAGCCCTTACAATGCAGCGAGCCGATTCGTTGCTCGTGAGCAACATATGGATATTGTCACAGGTGTCAATCTTCCGATGTTTGTGGAAGTCCTAAGTAAACGTTTGGCCGGGGGATCGCTGGAAGAGCTTGTAGAAACTGCTAAACACGCTGGAACCGATGGCATTAAATCATTCAAAGAAATTTTTTCACATCAAACGCTGGCAAATAGTGCTAAAGAAGACGAGGGAGATGAGTTAGGATGAAAATTAAATGGTTACGTATTGACTCGCGATTAATTCATGGACAGGTGGCAAACAACTGGGTGAACCATGTGGGTGCCGGAACGATTATTGCTGCAAATGACAGCGCTGCCAAAGACGACTTGAGAAAAACACTGCTACTTCAGGTCGCTCCGGGGCGAACTAAATCGTACGTTATGACAATTGATAAAACAGCTCGTTGCTACAAGAATCCATCCTATGACAATTTAGAAGTATTGCTCGTTGTGGAAACACCTAAAGATGTGCTTCGCCTGATGGATGCCGGGGTGGAAGTCAGTCAAGTCAATGTTGGCGGCATCACATTCAAGGAAGGAATGACGTTAATTTCCGAGGCGGTTTCGGTCAGCCCGGAAGATATTGAAGCGTTTAAAGAGTTAGACAAACGCGGTGTTAAGCTGATTCTTCAACAGTTGCCGAACACAAACGCGTCTGACTTTATGAATCGGCTGAAAAGCAAAAATCTATTATAAAAACAAAATAGAGGGAGGGTTTTAGACTATGAATACCATGCAATTTATTTTAGTTATTCTTGTAGCGCTGATCTGCGGTATGGCGAGTGTAATGGATGAACGTCAGTTTCATCGTCCGATTGTTGCGTGTACGCTTATCGGACTTGTATTAGGAGACTTGCATACTGGTATTATTCTTGGCGGTAGTCTTGAATTAATCGCACTCGGCTGGATGAACGTCGGTGCCGCAATGGCTCCGGATGCTGCACTCGCCTCAACCATTTCTGCAATTATTGTTATCGTTGGTAACCAATCCATTGGTGAAGGGATTGCGATCGCCGTACCGCTTGCTGCAGCAGGTCAGGTTTTAACGATCTTTGTACGTACAATTGCCGTGTTCTTCCAGCATCAGGCAGATCATTACGCAGCAGAGGCTAATTTTCGAGGTATTGAGTGGTGCCATTTTGGGGCGCTGCTTCTGCAAGGACTTCGTGTCGCGATTCCAACCGCCGCGGTTGCCGCCATTGCCGGAACAAGCATTGTTAACGAATGGCTGGACGCGATCCCTCCGGTTATCACACATGGCCTTCAAGTCTCCGGCGGATTCATCGTTGTTGTCGGGTATGCGATGGTAATCAACATGATGAAGGCGCGTTCACTGATGCCATTCTTCTTCATCGGCTTTACACTTGCTACATTTATGACAGGTATCAACCTTGTTGGTCTTGGTATTCTCGGTGCGTGCGCCGCGGTTGTCTATGTTCAGTTGAACCCGGATTTCCATGATTCGATTAAAGCGCCAGCAGCAGCAACGAATGTCGGATCCGATGACGACGATGTATTAGGATAAGGAGGGTGAAGAAAATGACTGAAGTTAGAAAAGTTGAATCATTAACGAAAAAAGATATCTTCAACACTTATTTTCGAAGCACATTCATGTTAGGTTCGTTCAACTTTGAACGTATGCAAGCCATTGGATTCTGTGTGACTATGATTCCTGCGATTAAACGCTTCTATCATAAAAAAGAAGATCAGGCTGCCGCATTGAAACGTCATCTTGAATTCTTCAATACGACGCCATGGCCTGCATCGGCAATCTTTGGTGTAACTGCTGCGATGGAACAGAAGAAAGCAGAAGGCGGCGACATTGATGAAGCTGCGATCACCAACGTAAAAATCGGTTTGATGGGACCGCTTGCCGGTATTGGTGATCCGATTTATTGGGGCACAGCGCGGCCGATCCTGGCAGCACTCGGCGCGTCACTTGCTCTAAGCGGAAGCATTCTCGGACCGTTGCTCTTCTTCTTTGGGATTAACATTATTCGTTTTCTGACCAGATGGTACGGATTCAAGTTCGGTTATACCCAAGGCACGGACATCGTACAGGACGTAGCCGGCAACCGCTTGAAGAAATTGACACAAATGGCTTCTGTTCTCGGGCTGTTCGTTATGGGCTCTCTTGTATCAAAATGGACCAGTATTAAGATGCCGCTTGTCCTTGTTTCGTACAAACAAGCAGGAAAAGTTGTTGACACAACCATGCAAGGCGTTCTCGATTCACTGCTTCCAGGACTCGTTGCCTTGCTGATGACCTTCGCATGCATGTGGCTGCTGAAACGCAAAGTCAACGCGATCTACATTATCTTCGGTATGTTCGCAGTGGGTATTCTCGGCTACTGGGCAGGAATTTTCGGACTATAAGATGACTGGTACGGCTGCGTCACTTGGGCATGAGTCATTCAGAACTTCTTTGTAAATCGGCTAGGAGGGGTTTCCATGTTAAACAGCTTAAAAACAGTTCTGCACCCGAAAAATAAACCGGAAGGCTATGTGTACAGTTCGTCAAAGTGGGTGACGATACTGATGCTGATCGGTATCCTGCTCTACACAATCACTGACGGGTGGGGAACATTGGTCGCCTTATCGCTTGCGGTCGCTTTACTGATCGGGCGCTACATGTTGGCAAAACAAGCCGCAGGAGATTTTCTTGATATGCACCAGGCCAAAAAAGGCTACGCTAAAACAAGAAATAAAGATTATCTGCGCTTTATTAAAGCACGCGGTGAGCAGATGCTAAACGACAACAAGGTACTCACGAAAGCTGCTAAGGAAGAAATTCATCAACTTCTAGCTTATGCAGAAAAATATCTCTGATTTTTGCAGCAGGTGACGCCGCCAATCTAAGTAGAAAAAGCGAGGAAATTTAGACTTCCTCGCTTTTTCTACTACATGGAGGCGATTTTGTGTCAGTGAATCGGCAACGCATCATCGTCCTATAGTGAACCGGACCCTAGGTTATTCGTGAGCGTCGCAATTAAATCTTCTAATGTTTAACTAGTGTAAAGGTGGGAACATTGCGATAACAAGGGCGATAAGAGCCAAAGATTCAAGCTTCTAATTTCGCAGGGAAGAGAAGCAGGTTGAAAATGAAACGAGGCATCAATATGGCTTAAACAAACGTTTGCTTTAACGCTTGACCGTATGCACCATGTGCGAGAGGAAAACTTGCTCGTTTCTTTCATTCTTGGCGGTTTACAGCCCCTTGTATACGTGAAAACAACCGTATCGGTGCGAAGCATCGATACGGCTGTTTTTATTGAATCAGTTTTGCGATCAGGATTTCCAGTTGACTGAGTTCCTCGTCGTCGAATTCCTGGAAGACTTTGCGTAAATAGTCTCTGCGCAAGACATTCAATTTCTGATACAAAGAATGGCCTTCATCGGTTACGGTCAAAAAGACAATTCGCCGATCTGTTTCGGAACGCTTGCGTTCAACGTATCCGCTGCGAATCAGTTTATCAATCACGGTTGTTGCATAACTTGGGGAAACCTCAAATTTTTTCGCGATATTGGAAGCTGTTTCCTTGTGATGTTTATTCAGATAGTACAGAAACGAAAACTCATGCGCCGTCAACGGACTGCCTTGAAAATCATTCATCGTGCGCTTGAAGCGCCGGATCAGGATTGCAAGATTGTTTTCAATCGTATGGATTTTGGCTTCTCTGTCCAATAAACGTCACCTGCTTCCATTAGTCTTTTACAGGAGATAATGCGGCCTGCCGCTTTTTGGCTTCATGTTTTTTCCGCGAAGGGGTTGCCCGTTTGATAAAGAAGGACAGCACCCATGCGGCAACTGTCAGCAGTGTGGCGACGATAAACGCATCATTAATTCCTTGAATGGTCGCCAATTGCTGAACCTTCACTTCAACCACTTGGAAGACGCCCTGCTGTGCCTGAATCGCCGATAAGTGTTCGGACCCGGAAAGCGCTGCACCGGAACTCTGCAAGTGATGCATCAGCGGCTGATTGCTCGATGTTATCTGGTTTGCATAGTCCCCAATATGATAAGTTGTCCGATTGGACATAACCGTAACTAAAAATGCGGTTCCAAGTGATCCGGCGACTTGCCGCATCGTATTGGACATAGCCGTTCCGTGACTGTTTAGTTCTCTCGGTAGATCGTTCAATCCTTCAGTCATGATCGGCATCATCAGCAGCGACATGCCGAACATGCGTGCCGTATACAGGAACATGATGTGTCCGTATGTTGTCGCATCGCTTAAATGAGCAAATGCCCATGTGGTGATGATGGTCACTGCAAGACCGATGATCGCCAGCGGGCGTGACCCGATCCGGTCGAAAAGCATGCCGGTGATCGGTGACATAACACCCATAAGCAGCGCACCGGGGAGCAGCAGCAGTCCGGACTGAAGCGGTGTAAATCCACGTATATTCTGCAAATAAATCGGAAGCAGAATCATCGCGGCAAACATTGCCATTGTCACCAGTATATTAACGATCGTCGTAAATGTAAATATTTTGTATTGAAAAACGCGCAGGTTAAGCAGAGGTGTTTTTATCCGCATCTCATGCCAAACAAACCAAATCAGTGAAAACATACCGATCACGAGCGTCGATAGCACGGCGAAGTCGTCCCAGCCGTTGTTGCCGGCTTCACTGAAAGCATAGAGAATTCCGCCAAAACCAATCGTTGACAAGATAACACCGAGCGCGTCCAGTTTTGGAAATGAGCGTCGGCCGACATTTTTCAGATAAGTGACGGCAAGCACGATATCCAAAATCCCTAATGGCAGAACGATCCAGAACAAAAGCCGCCAGGTGAAATGCTCGACAACATATCCGGAAAGCGTCGGTCCGATCGCAGGAGCGAAAATCATGGCGACTCCCATTAATCCCATTGCGCCACCGCGCTTTTCCGGCGGGAAGATGGTCAGAAAAACATTGGTCATCAGCGGCATAATGATACCTGCGCCAATCGCCTGAATGACACGGCCGACCATCAGTATGATAAAATTCGGAGAAAGCGCGCAAACGAGCGTTCCCACCGAAAAAAAGATCATGGCTGACAGAAACAGCTTACGTGTAGTAAAAGTTTCCATTAAATAAGCGGTAATCGGAATCAGCACACCGTTGACCAGCATGTACCCGGTCGTGATCCATTGCGCTGTATTTGTTGAAATATTTAAATCAGTCATCATTTTCGGCAGTGCCACGTTCATTAACGTTTGATTCAGTAAAGCGACAAAAGCGCCGAGAATGAGCACAAGAATAATCGAGACATGGTGACTTGAGTCTGCCTGTACATCCGCTTTCGGTCGAAGATTTTGCCGGCCTTCGGGTGACTGCTCCTGATCATTTGCCTTGCGGCTGATCGATTCAGCCGGTTTTAACACAGCGGTCGCTGCAGAATCCTGTGGTTCAGGACTGCGGCGGAAATCGTCCGCAGACGATTTGCCTTTCCTGCGCTTGATGCGTAAGAAAAGATTAAATAAGACAAGGAAAACAAGCGAACAGCCGATATAAACAGAAAGGAACGATGTCATCAAATCCCTCCTCTCAAATTAGATATGAATCTTCACCGTTACATTCATTCCAGGAAGCAACTTTTCGCCTTTATAACCATCGAGCTTAATTTTCACAGGAACAACTTGGCTTACTTTCGTGTAATTGCCGTTGCTGTTGGAGCTTGGGATCAGTGAGAACGTTGATGCAGTCGCTGTTCCGATTTGATCAACCTTTCCAGTGAATGACGTCCCTGGGAATGCATCAATCGAGATATCGACCTTTTGACCGGCCTTTACATTTTCAATATCCGTTTCATCGATATTCGCGGTAATGTAGAGTTCATGCAGATTGTATGCCTGAGCAAGCTGCGTGCCTGCAGCAACAAAAGTGTTCTTTGTGCCGGCATTTTGGGCGATCGTTGCCGTTTGCGGCATCTTTACAGCGGTTTTAACAGGCTTTCCGTCCGCACCCACTGCTTCTATATTGCCGACTGTATCATTTGCGTCGAAGTTTTTACCTTGGCTCGCGCTCCAGCTGGTGAGTTTACCGGATACCGGCGCAGCAATGGAAATCGCTTGGCCGCCAACGACCGCGTTGTCGGTCTTCACGTAATTGGTCGCTTGATCATAATAGTAGTAGCCGGCTGCCCCGCCGCCAATGAGAACGATGATCACAATAATGTTAATAATGAGCAGACGTGTAAAATTGCCCATGTGCAAAACCCCTTTCCAATTCAAAACTATTAATCAACTTAATTATTAACTTTGTTAACTATTTGCGCGCACTAGTCACATTAACACGTTTTATGAAGAGAATCAACAAAATTGAAAACTATTTTCGGTGTTTAAGAGGATTGAATGCTGTGCATTTCAGATGTATAATGAACCGATTAAATTGTGGAGGCGAATCGGGTTCATGACGTTGTCTTTATCCTGCGTGCGCACATTGATTGCTGCTTAAAACGGGAGATTTGCGCCTTTTTTTAAGCAGCGATTGCGGGATAATACATGATCAACGTTCATTTTCGTAGGTCAGGGCCAAATCAGGCAGGGTGGGTTCACAAATGCCGCAATCGTAATTTTTGGTAATGCGGAGGATGGATCATGAATACCCTGATGAAAAATAAGAATTTTACTTGTCTCTTTTTTGGCCGATTAATTGCCAATAGTGGAGATAGTCTCTATTATATTGCCGCGATGTGGCTTGCCTATGATTTAGGAGGCTCCGTTTTTTATTCGGGACTTGCCGGCTTTTTAACACTCCTCCCGGAATGTCTGTCTTTCTTGACCGGTCCGATTGTGGATCGGACGAATCTGAAAAAGGTACTCGTCATCCCCTCACTCATTCAAGGGCTTTTGCTCCTGCTCGTTCCTCTATTATATTGGGCTCACCTGCTTACGGTGGTTGGCGTGCTCGTGATCATGCCGTTGATTGCACTTATTGATCTTTTTCCCTATCCAGTTGAAAATGCTTTGATTCCCAGACTGGTTGGAAAAGATCAGCTGGTTGCTGCAAACGCCGCAATGACCTTTTCCTATCAGGGAACCGATCTTATTTTCAGTTTATGCGGCGGACTTTTGATCTTGCTTACCGGCGCAGTTAACCTGTATGTCATCAACTCGATCGCATTTTTCCTTGCGGCTGTCCTTTTTTCCCTTCTGAGCATTCATACAACGAACACGAACAGTCAGCCGAAAACGTCCTCATATCGGACCGATCTTGCGGCGGGATTTCGATTTATTTTTCAGCCGCTCACGCTCAACCTGCTGCTTCCTCTGCTTGCCGTTAACTTTTTTCTCAGCGCAGTGCTGGCGGTATTGCCTGCATTCTCGAAGCAATTAGGCGGACCGGCAGCATATGGAACGTTACTGACTTGCTATACTTTCGGTTTCTTACTCGGTACACTTGTGTCATCTTTCCTGGCAAAAAAAGTAAGCATGGGGAGAGCGCTGATCTATGGGTATGGCTGCTCCGCTGTCATGTGGGGATTCGTCGCATGGGCATCTTTCCATTCGCTAATAGTCTGTTGCCTTTTTCTTGTACTCGCAACTATTCCTTTCGGGGCGACAAACATTATGTTCAGCACATTTTTTCAGATGACGCCTCCTTCGACAATGATCGGAAGAGTTTCGGCGATCATTGATACGCTGATTGCGGCCGCGATGCCTTTAGGTGCATTGTTTGGCGGAATGATAAGCGCGTGGAAGGGAAATGCCGCTCTTTTCATTTTTCAAGGAGCTGTGTTGTTCATGACCGCTATGATTTGGCTGATGAATAAGAAGTTGCGCCGGCTGCCTCGACTTGAGCAACTAAAACCATTGTGATTGGGTCGAAGAATGCCGGAGAAAATATGCGGAGCAAGCTGGTTTTGTTCTGTCAGGGATCGTGAATATTAGGACTCAATGCACAATTCGACTCGATTCAGTTTAGTTCAGAAATAGAGATTTTATAATGAATTAAATTGAGATCATTTTTAGTTAGAACCCAAGGCTGACTTCTTCTTTGTCACCCTAATGAAAACTGGCTTATACACGTATTCTGTTACAGAGGCTGATCCAAGCCATCAGATGAAATGAGAAAGAGATATTCTTTAAATGTGATTCATTATCGAACAAAGTACCAGGTACAGCGCGGCTTTTTGTCTTAACCTTTTCAAGGATATATTGTATAATGAAGTCAGTTAAGAGAGCTTAATTGCAATACATAAGGTTAATTAGATTGCCTTGTGTATATAATAAAAGCGGCAGCTACCTGTGCGCTAACACAGATAACCGCCTAAGGCTTTAGAAGCTGCTTTAAGAGCAGCGCATCACTTTATAGCTGAATATCTCAAAGGATAACCGCTTTCTAGTTTGCCGACCAGAGCGGTTATTTCTTTTCCCTTGAGATATAACTGAGCAAAGCGATCATGAATGTGCCGCCCATAAAGAGCAACGCAATCATGCTAATTACTACTCCAATTATATCCATTGGTTAAAGAATGCCTCCTTCCGTTCTCTGTCGTCTACAGGAGACACTACGAGTAACAGGGTGTGACACACCGCTCTCTAAGCCGATCTATTGCCTTGTCCTTATTATACAATATCTCTCATTTGTGAGGTATAGGCTCTAAAAAGTTCTTGATCTGGCACGACCCATTACACAGAGATACCCATGCACAATTCGACTCGATTCAGTTTAGTTCAGAAATAGAGATTTTATAATGAATGGTTTCTTCCTTTTTACCCTAATAAAAACCGAATTATACACATATCATGATATAATATATCTATAATTATGCTACGGGGGGCTGATCCAATGAACATAAAACCATCGGCGTCAATACGAAATAACTATAATGAAATTGCGGACTTGTGCCGGGAAAGCGGCGAACCGGTTTATTTAACGAAAAATGGTGAGGGTGATCTTGTGGTCATGGACATTGATTCGTTTTCAAAACGTGAGCAAATGTTGCGTTTGAGGGAGCATCTCGTAGCTGCAGAGGAGGAGCGGTTAAAAGGTAAATCGGGGTATTCTACAGACCAGACGATTTCACGGATGCGTGAGGCAGCTGACGAGGTCCGCAATGGGAAACAGCAGTAAGCGGTATTCGATTGTTGTTTCTGAGCAAGCATTGGAGATGCTTGTCTCACATACTCGATTTCTAGCCAATGTTAGCATTGAGGCGGCGGAAAAATTAATTAAAGCATTTGAATATGCCGCAGATTTGCTGCAAATCATGCCTGAGCGAAATCCATGGCTTCATGACGAAAATCTGCCCATTCATAAATATAGGAAGCTTGTTCTCGATAAACACTATTTGCTGATTTATCAAATAAAAAATGAAAGAGTGTTTATTGATTATGTGGTTGATTGCAGGCAAAATTATCGCTGGTTATTGTGAACCGTTAACGGTTAATTCAGTGATTCTGTGTTCTATACTATTGGAGGTTTTGCTGCTGAAAGAAATTTTTTAATTTAGCATACAGCGAACCTGAACTAATCTTTTTTCATCTTCGCAATGCCAACCATTTTTATATGAGTTGGCAATACTTGCAATGCACGATTTATAAAACCGGGAATAACTACTGACTTATTTTTTATTAGCTGCCGATAGGCATACTTGGCAACTTTTTCAGCTGACATTGAGCTTTTGGGTAAGGTGGTGCCTTCTCTAGTAAAAAAATTGGTTTTTGTTGCGCCCGGACATAAGGTGCAGACGTGTACGCCGTGCTTTTGGGCTTCAAAGCGCACTGCTTTGCTGTAGCTTAAAACAAATGCCTTGCTTGCAAAATACGTGGATGTAAACGGTCCGGGTTGAAATGCACCTGTTGAAGCTATGTTCAAAATACTTCCATGTTGCTTTTTATACATAGCTGGCAAAAACAATTTGCATAATTTTACAAGGCTTAACATATTCAAAATCATCATTTTTTCATCGTCATCGAAATCAATCTGCTCCGTTGAGCCAACTAAACCGTAGCCGGCATTATTAACGAGTATATCAACATCAATGTTTTCAGCTTGCACCCTATCATAGAGCTGTTCGGCCGCTTTTAATTGGGACAAATCTTGCTCAAAAATCGTTACTGTAATAGGGAATTCTTCTTGAAGCTTTTTTTGTGTCCCTTTTAAACGTGCGCCATTTGAAGACACAATAGTAATGTTATAGTTATTTGCTGCAAATACTCGTGCAAGTGCGTAGCCAATGCCACTGGTTCCCCCTGTTATGAGAACATTCTCCATAAAAAATCACTCCTTTGTTTAAAGCAAGTATGACTTGAAGAAGTGATTTTGTAATTTACCTAGGTTAATTTTTATCGACTTTTTTTCTTATACGGCTCAATGAAGCAGCCCGTACCCCAATGTAGGAAGCGATATACTTCAAGGCAATTCTCTTGAGCAAATGCGGATAATCATTGTAGAAAGCAAGGTAACGTTCTTCTGCGTTCAGCAGCATGAGCTTTTTATTTCTGTCCTCTTGTTTACTTACTTCAGCTTGAAATAAGCAGCTTATTGAATCACTAATACGTTTATCAGAACTGACAATGCGCTTAAGTGTTCTATAAGGCAATTGCAAGCATTTGCAGCCCTCTAAGCATTCGATCGTAAATGTTGCCGGAGCAGATGTTCTAAAACCTTCTGTTGAAAAGAAATCGTCCTCTGCGCAAAAGCATTTTGTCATGTCATTTCCTTTACGGTCAATGTAATAACCACGCACAGCGCCCTTGATGATATAATACAGGTATGATGCAGTATCGCCTTCCCACAGAACAGTATGTCCGGTATGAAAGGATACAGTCTGTGCCTCACGATTTATCAGTTCTTCTACATTGTGGCTTAATGCCGTTTGTAACTTTCTTTCCAAATAGTCACTCGCTCTCACGATGATCATCTTTCCTAATCTGAATTTTTCGTTATTAATACCTATGTTATCTATTTATCACGTTTTCTCTTTTCTATCATAGCAAAAAGACAGAGGGGATTCTCTTTTATTTAGTGCGCTTGTTGAGAATGAGTGACCAGCACACAAAAAACAAGAAAATAGGGAAACATCAAAGGGGCATTTCCTGTAAAATAAGAGACAAAAGACAATGGCTTTACGGGGGCGCGGCTTGAATAAAATATTAATTGTTGAAGATGATTTGAAGATTGCTGCATTGCTACAAACCTATATGATGAAATACGATCTGAAGGCATGGATTGCGGATGATTTTAATCGAATCATCGACACTTTTGAAAATGTGCAACCAGATCTCGTGCTGATGGACATCAATCTGCCGAAATTCGATGGTTATTACTGGTGTCGAAAAATTCGCGAACGCTCGCTTTGTCCCATCATTTTTTTGTCGGCGCGGGACGGTGAGTTTGACCAAGTGATGGCTTTGGAAAATGGCGGTGACGATTACATCACAAAGCCTTTTTCCTATCAGGTCGTGATTGCCAAGGTTCGGGCCCAGCTGCGACGTGCTTTCGGGGATTTCGCGCGCAATGACCGAGAGCCGGAATACCGTGCGAACGGACTGATTTTTTACCCGCTTCGTCTGACGATCTGCAAAGAAGATCACAAGGCTGAACTTACGAAGAATGAGACCAAGCTTCTGGAACTGATTTGGCGATCAGCACCAGCTGTAGCAACACGTGACGTACTTCTCGGAGAAATCTGGGATGATTCGACCTTTGTCGATGACAATACACTCAGTGTCACTGTTGCCCGGCTTCGAAAAAAACTTGATCTGATCGGCGCGCCAGGAGCGATCAAGTCGGTTAGAGGAAGCGGCTACCGCTGGGTGTATCAAGGTGAAGGCTCATGAAGCTTTTTCTGAAAGATCATCTGTCTTACATACTTTTCGTTTTCATGATCGTTTGTTTATCAACCGGAATCTACTGGCTCGACGGTTATCACAACACGAGATTATTTTTCTACGTTCTTTTTCTGACCACACTTCTTTTGGCTGTCTTTCTTATTTTCCGTTATGTGACGCATCGTCATCTTTTCGTAAGATTAAGCACACCGCCGTCCGGAGAATCTGACTCCGAGTTCCATCCAAACGAGGGCAGTGAACTGAGCCGATCCGCTGAACAGTATCTCGCTTGCCAATATCAATTCTATCAAAAGCATATCCAGGAGCTCGCCGGGAAAAACCATGATCGCAGCATTTTCATCAATCAGTGGGTGCATCAAATGAAAACGCCGGTATCGGTGATTGATCTGATCGTTCAGGAAAAA
Organism: Sporolactobacillus caesalpiniae; assembly: GCF_040513385.1. Taxonomy (NCBI): domain Bacteria; kingdom Bacillati; phylum Bacillota; class Bacilli; order Caryophanales; family Sporolactobacillaceae; genus Sporolactobacillus; species Sporolactobacillus caesalpiniae. Next base: position 173,217 of record NZ_JBEVCB010000005.1, on the reverse strand, counting down.
GTCGATCCGGAGTTTCGCAGTATTCGAGAAGAAATCGACCGGATCAAGGATGGACTGAAGACGGTGCTTTATACACTTCGTCTGGATCATTTTGAATCTGATTTTGTTGTGGAATCAGTCTCTTTGAGGGCGGTCATTCATGAGACTGTCAATGACTGTAAGCGACTCTTCATCCGCAGCAACCTCTATCCGCAAGTGGAGATCGCTGAAGAGGCAATCATTAAGACTGATAAAAAATGGTTTCAGTTCGCGATTGGCCAACTAATCACCAATGCCATCAAATACTCGCCAACAACCGGAAGCAAAGTCACTATTAAAGCAATCAGCCGCCGGCAAAATCTGTACCTAACGATTACAGATCAGGGCATCGGCATTGAATCGTCGGATTTACCGCGCGTTTTCAATCCCTTTTTCACCGGAGAGAACGGGCGTAACTATGGACAATCAACGGGTATGGGGCTCTACTTGGTCAAAGAAATATGCACGCATCTCGGCTATACGATCAAAATTACCTCCACGGTAGGCGCTGGTACAACAGTATGTATTGAAATTCCTCATGAGTCATCTCTTACAAAAATGTAAGCTTTCCGTCATCTACATCAATAGGACAGATCCCGTGATCACGCTAAACTTGCACTAACAGGGAAGGTGATTCGATGGTGTTATTAAAAATAAATCATTTAAATAAAATCTATAATGGAAAAGTCAATGTCCGGGCAATTTCAAACTTAGATCTGGAAGTCGAAAAAGGTGAATTCCTTGGAATCATGGGTCCGTCCGGAAGCGGAAAAACATCACTACTGAACATGATCGCGACCATTGATCCACCGACTTCAGGAAGCATCCGTTTAAACGGGAAAGATCCTTACGCACTGAATTTTGACCAGCTGGCCGCGTTTCGGCGTCAAAAACTCGGGTTCATCTTTCAGTCCTTTAACTTATTAGACACGTTGACTGTTAAAGAAAATATTTTCCTGCCGTTGACGCTGGACGGTGCGCCACTTTCAGAAATGAACGCGAAACTGGAACGGATTGCCGAGAGACTAGGAATCAAGCATATTCTTGAAAAACGAACGTACGAGATTTCAGGCGGTGAGGCGCAGCGAACGGCAATTGCGCGCGCAATCATTCACAACCCGGAACTTTTCTTGGCTGATGAACCAACGGGAAATCTGGATTCGAAAAACAGCGCTGAGGTCCTGCAACTGCTCGAACAACTGAACAGCGAAGAAGAGGCAACCATCCTGTTGGTTACTCATGATCCGCAAGCGGCAAGTTTCTGCAGCCGGGTGGTGTTTATCAAAGACGGTTCGCTCTATAACGAAATCTATCGAGGAGATAGCCGGACGGATTTTTACCAGCGGATTATGGATACTCTGAAACTGCTGGGAGGGGGTCCAAGATGACCTTTTTCCGTTTCGCGATGCTTAATGTCAAACGTAATCCAAAGGTCTATGGGCCTTACTTTTTCAGCAGCTTTTTCGCTGTATCAATGTTTTTTGTTTATGCGCTGCTCATTTTTCATCCCGATTTATCCGGACAAATCAACTCAGTGAATGGGAGCATGAGCGAGCTTGCGACGATCGGTTTTCAAATCAGCCAGGTCGTGATCGTGATTTTTTCTGCGTTTGCAGTTTTTTACGCAGTCAGTACTTTTTTAAAGATGAGAAAGTATGAGTTTGGTATTTTATTTATTCAAGGGCTTTCCAGAAAACAAATGGTTCGTCTGATCTTTACGGAAAATGTCTTGACCGGATTCGCGGCCATAATTGCCGGTATCTTCTTTGGTTTTGCTTTTTCAAAAGTGATCTTGCTTGTCTGCTCAAATCTGCTGGCGCTCGATCATTCACTCGCTTTTTATCTTCCGTGGAAGCCGATTGCCATCACAGTTCTCGTCTTCGGCGTGATGTTTGTGCTGATTAGTCTGCTCACGACACTGACCGTGCGCACGAGTCATGTTCGTACATTGATTGATGCGAAACGCATGCCGAAAAAGGAACCGCATGCGCATGCAGCGCTCGCTGTATTTGCAGGCCTTCTGATTGCGTCCGGATACGGTATCGTTTTAAACATATCAAACAGAATATCCTTTTCTTTTCTTCCGCTTTTCGGAGGCGTTATTCTTGTTGTCATCGGAACCTATTTCTTCTTCAGTCAACTGCTCGTTTACTTGCTCCATATGTTAAAAAAACAGGAAAAGCTCTATTTTCATCGAACCAATCTGCTCAGTTTATCCGAACTGATTTTCCGTATGAGCGATAATGTCCGTACGCTTTTCATTATTGCCATTATCTTTGCGACAGCGATGACTGCTGTAGGTACAAGTACGGCAATCGGAAGTTCGGAGCTGACAACTGAGGTGAGCAGTCCCTACGCATTCACGTACATAAGTGATCGGGCAGTTGCCCTTTCGCTCATTGATGGGGCGGATCATGAATTGAGGGCGACAGGAATTAATGATTACAAAAAGGCCTATGGGCAGATCTACACGAGTCACATTATTGATACATCAAAGAGCACCGGTGAGTTGATCAGGAATTCAGATTATAATCAATTGCGCGCTTTGCAGGATAAAAAAGCGGTGCACTTAAAAAAGAATGAGACAGTTCTTGTTCCCTATACAGCGGTTGCGGAAAAGCATTTGAAATCGATGGAGTTGCCAAAAATGATGACCATGAGGATTAACGGAGCCATGCATTCGATGAAAGTCCGAAGTGTTGCCGCCTTGAATCGCTTTCCGGCATTGGTCGGCGTCAGCACAGACAATCCGAACGCCTATGTCACGATTGTTCCCGATAAAGTGATTGATCAGCTGGATAAAAAGGAAAAACAGAAAAATTATTCAGTAATGAATTATGTCGTTCTGCATACATCTCAATGGAGAGAAACCATTCAGGCATCGAGGAAAATTGAAAACAACTATTATCGATTTACTCACAGTAAAAAGTATGCAAAAAATGGCTATTATCTTAATTTTGATTCTCTGGCACTGAACTGGCAGCGGACGAATCAGCAAAACGGCTTGCTGCTGCTCTTGACGGTTCTGTGCGGTATTGTTTTTTACACCTTTGCCGCAGGATTCCTCTATCTGCGCCTTTACAGTGATCAGAAGCGCGACATCAGCCAGTATCAAATGCTGAATAAAATTGGCTTAAAGCGGGTTGAGCTCAAAAAAATTGTCACCAGTCAGCTCGCATTTCTGTTCTTTCTTCCGCTCATTATTGCGATACTGCACAGTGGCGTCGCGTTTATCGCACTTCATAACCTGATTCACTTTTCGATTAGCGGAAGTGTGATTGCCGTCATCGGTTCATTCCTGGTACTTCAAATCATCTACTTTTTTGTCGTCAGGCACCACCACTTGCGACTGTTGAAGCTAGCGATGCAGGCTTAAACGAAGGACAAGTTTAGAGCACAAAAAAAGATGAGACTGTCTCTATTAGACAGCCTCATCTTTTTTATTAACTTTAGATTGATTTGAGATTCTTCCGTCCTTGCCACCATCCGGCACCAAGTACAAAAATGAGTGCGCCAAGTCCGATATAACCGAGGATTGAAGCCATCGTCCATAAATCCGCTTTTGCACCAAAGTAGAGCACATCTTTGATCGTGTCCATGCCGAAACGTACTGGCACCCAACTGTGAATCCAGTAGCGGAAGAAATGGTTCAGCATTTCCGGAGGGTAAGGGAGAAGCGGTGATCCGAAGAACCAGATCAGAATGACAATTGGCCATCCCTTGAACCCGAGCCAGTCCAGAACTGCTGTTTGAATCAAATAATAAACGAATGCACTGAATGTGAGCGCCCAAATCAGGTTCGATGTGTCAGGCACATGAAGATTCATCATGCCGCTGACCACAGTGAGCAGCGTGAGCGCCTGAGTGAAGGAGAGGACAAGACCTGCGAGCGTTTGCCCAACGGTGAGGCGCAGCGAAAGCGAACCATTGCCCATCTTTTTGAAGGTGCGCCACATAAGCAGTGAGCTGATGAGTCCGCCGAGCCAAACGAGCATCGTCAAAAGTACCGGAGCGTTGCCACCTGCGCTGTGCGTGCCGACCTTATTCATCAGATGGGTTTCAGTGGTGATCGGCTGAGCCAGCACCTTTGCCTGTGCAGGAGTTAGTTTCAAATGATGTGCATCTGCTGCTTGAAGTGTCTGATTGCTAATGGTCGCCGTTAATTTCGTGGATACTTTAGCGAAAATCGTTTGAACGGCTGTTGCGGCTTGGGCGTTCATGCCTTGGTTTACCCATAATTCAATCCTTGCTGCTTGCGGGTTTACGGTTTGGAGCGTTGTGAGCTTCTCCGTAAAATTTTCAGGAATAATGACTGCCGCATAATAGTCTTTGTTTTCCATTCCTTTTTTTGCTGAATGGAGACTGCTGCGAGAAACCCACTTTATCGGCGCGTCTGATTTGTCGAACGTGTCTTGCAGCTTTTCCTTAATGACTTTTCCGTTTGGCCCCTGATCTTCATTAACCAGGGCAACCTTTAAACCTTTAATTTTTGATGTGCTCGATGGACCAAATTGAGCGAAAGAAAAGATCGAGAGAACCAAAACGACGATGACAAGATACAGCCAAAATGATTTTCGAGTAAAAATACGTAGCATATGAAGCCTCCTATATATTCATTGACCAATCAGTGAATAAAAATGCAATTTTATACCGGAGGCTTTTTCATTCATTTCCAGCATTCAAGCAGAAAGTCGATGTTCGTCAAAAAGTAGCGCTCGGAATCCTCGGTTAATTTATACTCGCCCAAGATGAAGACACGCTCAAAAAGGTAACTCTGAAAGAGGGCAGACAGCTGGCGGGCCATCAGTCGGCAGTTGAGTGGACGAAGCTCCCCGTGCTGTACCCGTTCTTCAAGCAGTTCGGCAATTTGCTCAATGACTGAATGAAAGGTATCAATGATCCAAGAGGTCTGTTCTTTTTTCAGCAGCGGTTGTTCGTGAAACATGATTAATAGTACTTTTCGGTTACTGTCGGTAGTTATCAGTGCCCACATAGAACGTAATAGTCCAACAAGCATGTCGCGAACTGAATCGTCAGGATTCACGTTCTGTAAGATTTGACTGATAAATTCCGCTTTGCTTTCAGTCGCTTCCTGAATGACCGCATCGAGAATCTGCTGCTTTCCCTCTGGAAAATAATAGTACATGAGTCCGTCTGCCATGCCAATTGCTCGATTAATCTCTTTTGTCGAGGTATTGTGAAAGCCTTTTTCAGCAAATAAATTCCGCGCAGAGTCGAGCAACTGCTTTTTGCGTTCAATGGCTTGCAAATCTCGACTGGTTAATTTCTTTTTCTGTGTTGATCCGTTCATCGATTCATTCACCTCATGGTCAATGTTAGCCAAGTTGAGTAGGTGACGTCAAGCTGGAGGCAGAATCAAATTATATTTTCATTAACTGATCGGTCAATGAAAATATAAACGACTTTTCATTTGGTGTCAATATTTAATTACAAACTATGTTAAGAAAACAGCGGATCAATTAATGTTTTGTTCATATTTTCGATCATAGCAGCCTCGCTGTATCCATTCTTTTGGCGAAGAAAGAGGTAGACCTTGGGGTTAAGTGCCGCGATCAATATATGAGCAGTAAAATCCGTATTGACTGGTCTCGCTGCTTTCGTCTTAATTGCTTCATTGAGCAGGTCACAAATCGTTTTGTGACTAAATTGATAGGGCTTTGATTCGAAAAATGTTTTCTTTTTTCCCATACAGGTCATGAAGTTATGAATGGTTTCAATAAGTGCAACATGGGTCTCCAGAAAGTGTATATGTTCTTTAAGCAACGTCTGCAATCGTTCTTTTGCAGGCTTTGATTGTGATTTCTCTAAGTATGCGGCGGTTTTTGCCTGCATCAGGTTGAACTGTTCATGCAAGAGCTCCATGCAAAGATCACCTTTGTTTGCGTAGCGTCGATACATTGTGCCTTGTCCTACATTTGCAGCTTTGGCAATCTGATGCATGCTGACATTCTCAACACCGTGTTTCGAGAATAGGGCTTCAGTTGTTTGCAAAATAGATTCGCTTATCTCGTTGGCATCTTTGCGCTGCGCTCGATCAGGCATACAAAACAGGTCTCCTTTTTTGTCAGGGTCAATCATTTGACAAGCGGACAATTGTCCGATACTATTTCTATGCAAGCGGACAATTGTCCGCAGTGACTAACTTTTCTCTTGATTTATTGTAAACATTAAATGAAAACAGGTCAATAATGAGGTCACAGGATAAAGGCACGTAAAATGGAGGATGACAGATGGCTTTAAAGAAAACATCAGACATTCGTTCTGGTCAGGCAACGTCGATAAAAGCGATTATTGCGCCACTTCTCGCAATCATTGTCGGTATGTTCATGGTCATTTTGGATGGAACGGCAATGAATGTCGCCCTTCCCGGACTCGTAAAAGATTTTGACAGCAAGATTTCTGTTGTTCAGTGGGCGGTAACAGGGTATGCGCTCGCCCAGGCAGCGGTTATTCCGCTTGCCGGCTGGCTTTCCGATCGTTTTGGAGCAAAACGGATTTTTCTCTTTTCGGTAATTATGTTTACGGTTGGATCCGGGTTATGCGCGCTTTCTACAGGCGTTGAACAGTTGATCATCTTCCGAGTGATTCAGGGACTGGGCGGTGGAATGGTTGCGCCCATCGCGATGGCCTTTGTTTATCGGCTGAGTCCTAGGGATAAAGTTGGCGCTGTAATGGGGATGATCGGTATTCCGATGCTGCTCGCCCCGGCACTCGGCCCGGTTTTATCAGGATGGCTCGTTGATTATGCGAGCTGGCATTGGATTTTTCTTATTAACCTTCCTGTCGGTGTGCTCGCCGTTATTGCGGGCATTCGTACGATGCCGAATCTGGAGCGTCAATCCGTTCCTGCGCTGGATTTCCTAGGAATGATTCTCGCGCCGATTGCCTTTGCTTCAATTGCCTATGGTGTGAGTGAAGGCGGGACAAGTTGGACATCTGCGAAGACGATTACCGGATTGGTTGTCGGTGGGATTGCACTTAGTTTATTTGTTATTGTGGAACTGCGTCGCAAGCAGCCGCTGCTGGAGCTTCGCGTTTTTCGTTCCGCTGATTTTAGACGAGGGATCATTGTTCAGTGGATCACACAAATCGCATTGTTCGGAACGATGTTTCTCATTCCTCTGTTTCTTCAGCAGGGTAAGGGATTCAGCGCGTTTGAGTCAGGATTAGCAGTACTTCCGCAAGCGATTGCGGCAGGCATTTTCATGCCGATTGGCGGGCGATTGTTTGATCGACTCGGCGCGCGACCCGTTGTCATTACCGGCTTAGTATTTATTACATCAGCGGCCTATCTGTTATCGGGGATTTCAGCGGAAGACGGATCGAGGGCGTTGATTCTTCCACTGGCACTGCTGGGCGGAGGAATGGGCCTATCAATGATGCCGTTAAATACACATATTATCCAGGCTGCTCCGCAGAACATTGTCAGCCGTGTCACATCGCTGACAAACGCTGCGCAGCAAGTCATGATGTCTTTCGCAGTTGCAGGATTATCGACCATTCTTTCACAGCGAATGGAGCAACATTTGAAAGATGGCAGTCAGCCGCTTCAGGCACTGTCCACATCTTTTGGTGACACATTTTTTGTTTTGATGGGAATCGCCATTGTCGGGATGATCCTGAGTCTCATGCTGAAGCGTCCGAAAAAAGATACGGATGGAACAGAACCTTCAAAAGCGCCAGTTGTGGCGGAGCAAAATTGATTAAAGATAGTGGAAAAAGAGAACAGGCAGAGAAAATCGAAAATGATTTTCTCTGCCTGTTTTTGTGTAACTATAGGAATTAGTGTTGATCTGCACGACATGCCGGGTATGAAAAGCTAGCTTCCTTCTAAAAGGTGCTAGTTTTCGGTGTGGTTTTTTCCGCTGGAATCTGCCGGTTTCTGCTCAATGAATGTATAGGATAATGCGATGAAAATCAGCAGTACACCCGCGATCTGCAAAGCGGTGGGAACAAACCCGGTGATCACGACATCAAGTAGGATCGCAACGAGCGGATCCAAGTATGTGAGTGCTGAAATGATGGGCGTCGAAAGTGACCGAATGCTTCCATAAAAAAGCAGATATACGATGCCGGTGTGGACGATACCGGTGAAAATGCTGTAAAACCAGTTGGCTGCAGTTAGATGTGTGAAAAATGAGTAATGAACAAATGGCAGGAGCATGAGCACACCGATAAATGTTTGGATGATCGTTACCAAATAGGGACTGGCATAGTTAATATACTTTCCGGTGATGATCACCAACGCGTAAAGACATGCGGCAATTAAGGCGTAGACCGGTCCGGCAATCGATGTTCTGCTCATTAGGTCGCTTGGATGGACCCCTGAAATCAGCACGGTGCCAATAAAAGCAAGTGTAACTGCGCCAACACCGATCCATTTGATTCGATCTTTGAAAAAGAGCCAGCCGATCACCAGAACAAGAATTGGCGCTAAATTGTAAATCGAGATGGCGACAGTGACCGCTGTTTTTTCAAATGAAGCGAAGAAAAAAATCCAGTTCAAGACAAGAAAGACGCCGCCGATTATGATGGTGGCCATTTCTTTTCTCTGCCACTTTTCTTGCCGGTAGTGCCCGCTGATTAGCCAGTAGGCGGAGAGAAAAACAGTCGCACTGATGCAGCGAACAAAAACCAATTCCATAGACGGAAGACCGGTTAAACGCGAGAAAAAGCCAATCGAACCAAAAATGGTCATGGCGATGCTCAATTTTATAAAAGCAGATTTAGTCACAGAATTATTGCTCCTCAAATAGCGATGCCGTCGGGCAATGGCTATGCGCGTGGTTAATGTCTTTTCATTATATAGGGTCAAACGAAAACGGTACACTATGTAAATCGATTTTGTTGAAACAACGCAGTAATCGGAGCTATGGACATTCATACATATCTCTTACCCGCTTGGTAAAAATAAGGCACATGACAAGTCTTAACAAGGGGGCAGAGTGATGCAGGTCGGTGAATTTTTGTTGGAGTGCTTGAAAAACGAAACCATTACAGACATTTTCGGGGTCCCGGGTGATTATAATTTTTCATTGCTTGATCAGATTGAAAGGGATGGAGAACTTAATTTTGTCCACTGTCGGAATGAGTTGAATGCGGGTTATGCGGCTGATGGCTATGCGCGTGTAAAGGGGATTGGTGCACTGATCACGACGTTCGGCGTTGGTGAATTGAGCGCATGCAACGCAATTGCCGGTGCCTATAGTGAATCGGTGCCGATCATCCATATTGTCGGTGGCCCGAAAGCGATAATGCAGACGCAGCACAAACTGATGCATCATACGCTGCTCGACGGTAATTTTGACACGTTTAAAAAAGTGTACGAGCAAATTACGGCCTATGCGGCCGCCATCACTCCGGAAAATGCCGGTGTTGAGATCCCCAACGCAATCGCCAAGGCTCGGGAAACAAAGAAACCTGTTTATTTGACGATCCCTACGGATGTTGTGACCGCAACGATGACTTCGAGAGCGGGAAATCCGCAGCGAAAGAAAACGGATAAAGCTTCATTAAAAGAAGCTGTCCGAATGATTTCCGCGCGCTTGCAAACCGCCGAACGCCCCATTATCCTTCCTGATGTTTACGCAATGCACTATGGACTTGGTGAGCGGGTAGAAGAACTTGCTCAGAAAATGAATGTTCCATTTGTCACGATGATGATGGGAAAAGGGGCTTGTGACGAGAGCTTGCCTAACTATGCGGGCTTTTACTGTGGACAACTTGGCAGCAATGAAGCAGCGCGGCAGCTCGTTGAACACTCGGATTGTGTGCTTGCGTTCGGAGCGGTTTGGAACGATTACAATACCGGACTGTTTACCGACACCATTGATCCGCTCGCGGTCATCAATGTGATGCCTAATTATGTTCAAATCGGAAAAACAATGTATCCGAACATTATCATTGATGATATGATTGACGCGTTTCCAACAGGGGATCATTCATGGACCTTGCCGCAGCAGCCGGTGTTTCCTTTTGATCACCAAAAGACGGACGATGGCACGCTATCTGCGGATGGCTACTATCCGCAGTTCCAGACTATGTTTCAGGAACGGGACATTGTTGTTACCGAATCCGGAACATTTGCTTGGGGATTGGCGGAGACTCGATTGAAAAAAGGAGTTACCTATATCACGCAAGGCGGATGGGGCGCGATCGGTTATGCGCTTCCGGCGGCATTCGGCGCATGTGTCGCTGCTCCGAACCGACGCGTCCTGCTCTTTACGGGTGAAGGCTCGATGCAGATGAACGTGCAAGAATTAAGCTCAATGCTGGAAAACGACTGCAAACCAATCATCTTTGTGCTGAACAATAAAGGCTACACGATTGAAAAATACATCAATACAGTAAAAAGCACGGTATATAATAACTTTCCTGACTGGGATTATCATAAATTGCCCGAAATCTTTCGCCATGAAGCATTCACTGTTCAAGTATCCACAGACAGTGAATTGCGTCAAGCAGTTACTGAAGCAGAGAAAAAATGTACCAGGCAGCTCTGCATCATTGAGATGATAGCCGACCCAATGGATGCACCGCAAATCATTCATAAAATGCATGAGCAGGTACTTGCAATGGAGAACAAGAGCAAGGGCCTGCTTTCCGTATTTAAATAACTGGGCAGTCAAAAGTTCTAGGCTCTTAAGAAATCATTAATTCGTCCTGTAACTCAGGTGTTTCCTGCTTTTCTCGAATTATTTGCGTTATGGCTAAATGCTGATTTCGGGCAAACCGTTGAAAAATCGTCTGACGTAAATGAGCCATAATGGTTGCTTCTGAAGCTGCTCCCTTGGATGGGGTTCGTAAAAAGCGAAAAAGATTCTTTTGTCTCTTCGTGTCATGACGCAACGCAATCATCTGAAGCAAGCCCATCGCGATGCAGTGGCACATCATGGATCCTTCAATCGCTTTGACCGTTTGAACAATCCGTTTTTGTGCGCGGTCTTCGGTTATGTGATCCAGCGGATCGGGTTCATCCGATTTGCGATAACGGTTCAGTTTGGGCATCGAACGGCTCCAAAAATGATAGGCAAAAGCACCGAGTGACTGTTTCATCGCTCGAAAAGTAGTTTCGGTGGTAAAACGCCAGGCATAAAGCCGGATGATGGCCTCCGGTTCTAAGGATTGATCCGTGCTGGCAAGAATCGAACGGCGTCCACCCATCACAACGAGCACAAAACGCAGTTCTTGATACAGTCCTTGCCCCCAAAGCAGATCAAGGCAGAGATAAGAGACCGTCTCTTTTTTCCCATAAAGAGACAGACGGGTCGTTTGAAACTGGTTCTCCTGCGTTTCAAACAGTGTGCTTACATGCACTTTGGTTCCTTTTTTCCGTGGACGTCCCCGTCCGCCCGTTTGAACGGGGTGTTCATAAGCCACGCAGGAGGTTTTTGCTTTCGTCACCAGATCCAGTTGCGTGCTTCCTTCCTGATTCCGTTGATTCAACCGACGAAGTGCAGGTACAGACAAGAAATAACGGTCAAGTAGAAACAACGCACGTCCCAGCACCCGAGCGGCTGAAAATCCTTGATCAATCATTTGCACCACGTGGGAGTCTTGATTTTCATCGCACGTTTCCCATTGACGAATCGTCTGGACACCATCATGAAGGCGAAGAAAAAGAGGTAGGCAGAACAACTTTCCAGCGTTTCCGATCAGGATGCCCACAGAACCCCAGAGATGTCCAAAGATGAAGGCGGACTTGGATACATCCTCGGACTCTTGAAACAATTTCTTCACAGCGGGCATGTAGCGGGCTTCTTTCGCCTGTTTGACGCCATCGCCAACGAGAACCACGGCGCCCGCTTCATGCTTGAGCGGCGCAAACTTGAGCACCACGCGCAGCCACTGTTGCCGTAGTTCGCTCAAAGACCATGCGGAAGAACGAAAGAAATGAATCATGGACTCATAACCCTTCGGGTTTAGGGACAAGTCACGAATCACCGAAGTGATTCCGAGACAGTCAGAACGTATCATCAAACCGATAATGATCACAACAAACCATTGAAACGTAGCGAATCTATGGAAACAAGAACGGAAGAACAGAAGTACAGAATCAATAAATTTTAACATGGCACTAGTCAATCGCGAAGGAACACGATAGAATAAGAACTACGATAACCCTTGGCGATTTTATCCTCTCTTTTGTCGTAGAAATAGAGGATACCATAAAATCCCATTTAAGGGTTATCCTTTTGTTTATTCACACAGAACTTTTCACTCTCCAGTAAATAAATGAATGTTAAAAAATGAGCCGGTCATCGATCTCGAACTTTTCGAGCCGATGATCGGTTTTTTCATCAAATTGGAATTCAAGCACAGCTGCAGAGAAGACGGAAACTGCGCAACAACATGGTACGTGAAAATTACAAGATTAAGTCCCGACTTGCCGGGATAAAGCTTAAGCTTGGCGTCCATTTCCGTAGGTTCAGGTATTCCACAGCTAGCCGTTACTTTTTTCGAGTTTGTTTTTTAAACTTTGCGTTTCTGCTTTCCTTCACCGTTCTGGGCATACTTCGCACTTCGCCTTTACTCTGCCACGCAACTTTAAACCACGACGTTTTTACTTGCCGTGGTCTTAATTTCTCATTGATTTCCTAGAGCGGCTTTCAATCCACTTACTGATTTCATATGTGCCTATTTTATTTGGGCATAGTGTCGCTTCAAAATTTCCAGCCTGCGTGATTCCCATATCTTCCAATCTTTCATTAAAATGATCATAATTCAGACAATCAAATGCCCGGTAGCTAAACCTGCATAAATCAATAGAATACCGCCTACGTAGGTGCTGCCCGCGTAACTGAGAAGAAGGGCATACCTTTTCTCACGGAGAAGGTTCATGTTTTCCACATTAAAGGTTGAAAAGGTCGTAAACGTGCCAATCAGCCCGGTGGCGAGCATTAAGAGCAGATGCGGATTGAGTGGCAGAGCGATAATAATGCCCAATATAAAGCAGCCGATCATATTGATGATGAACGTAGCGACAGGGAACACAGATCTTTTTTCCGTGTTAATATTTTTTGATAAGTAGGCGCGTCCGACTACACCGAAAACGGCGCCGATTGCGACCATCAGTCCATTGATCATCATGACTTCGTTTCCTCCTTCACCCTGAAAAGCGAATGGCCGGCGATGAATCCAAGCCAGCAGGAAGCCATTCCGCTGATCATCGTTGTCGCAAAATAAAAGGCGGCAAGCAGCAGATGTCCGCCGTGAACCATAGTGACAACTTCAAGCAGAAAGGCAGAGAGCGTTGTGAATGAGCCGATAAAGCCGGTGCTGATTATATAGAGCCACTTAGCGGAAAAATTTCGGATAAAGTGCGATGATTGCGCGAAAAAAGTGATTGCGAAGCAACCGAGCACATTAATCAAAAGCGTTGCGAAAGGGAAAGCGGTGCCGTGAATCAAGCATTCTAATGAATACCGTGAGAGGGCGCCTAATACGCCAAACAGAATAAGCCATAAATAAAGCAAAACGATTCCTCCTTGATGAATAAATGAATAAATGAATAAATGAAAAACGCCTACCTTAAGTACCCCTTATTAAAAGGGTACAAGGTAGACGTTATCAGCGGGCAGACTCCAGCAGTTAAAGGCGAACGTCATCGCCTATTGATAGAAAAATAATAACGCATGACAAAGGTTTTGACAACCCGATCATTAATTGGACTGTTCTGATCTAATTCATTTGCGGCTTGAGATTCGGCAGAATTTTCGTGACACGCATTCATACAATGCATTTCCAAGACATGAGAAAAAGTCCGTATTAATTATTTATGAAAGCGCTATTATAATGAAACCGTAAAGAGATAAACACATGAATCAATTGAAAATGTTAATCCCGTTGTAAGAAATGATGAACATGAAGATTAAAAAAGTTTAAAGTAGAGGGAGCGATTGAAAATGGTTGATGCATCATGGCTTGGATTAGAAAATAAGGTAATCATTGTGACAGGCGGCGCATCAGGAATTGGCAAACACATTGCGCATACACTTAAAGAATCGGGCGCTCAGGTTGTTGTTGGCGATCTGAATGCAGAGACCGGATCACAGGATGAAGAAGGAATCTATTACGTTCAGCTTGATGTGACAAAAAAAGCAAGTGTTGAGCACTTAGTTGATCATGTAGTCGCTAAATTTGGAACCGTTGACGGGCTCGTGAATAATGCCGGAATTAATCTTCCAAGGTTATTGGTTGACTTTAAAGGAGAGAAGCCGGAATATGAGTTGGATGAAAAAGCGTTCGACCTCATGATTGGCGTTAATCAGAAAGGCATATTCTTAATGACTCAAGCCGTTGTCCGTCAATTTCTTAAAAAGGGTCAGGGCGTTGTGGTCAATCTTTCTTCAGAAGCGGGTATGGAAGGCTCCAACGGCCAGAGTTGCTACTCCGCTACAAAAGGCGCCGTGAACGGATTTACACGTTCATGGGCGAAAGAACTCGGCAGTCACCATATTCGTGTTGTTGCTGTTGCGCCGGGGATCAATGAAAAAACAGGACTGACGACGGATGCCTACAATGAAGCGCTTGCCTATACGCGAAACATTACGGTAGATCAATTGGGCACGGGTTACGCCAAAGCAGTACCACTCGGGAGACCAGGTCGTCTAGATGACATTGGTAATTTAGTTACCTATTTGCTTTCAGAGCGCGCTTATTATATTACTGGGACTACAGTGAACATTACGGGAGGTAAGTCAAGAGGTTGATGCTGAGCTTCATAACCTTCCCAATGTAGAACAGTCAAAGGGGAATAAAATGAGCAGATTCACACAGGATGACCGTCTCTCAATTATTCTACATGAATTTCGAGAAAAAGAAGTCGTGTCAATGGAAGATTTGGCTAAAGAACTGTCTGTGACGCAGCGAACGATAAGAAACGACGTAACCGTACTCAATAATGAATTCAAGAAGACCGCTGAAATTCAATTAAATAAGGGGCAATACGTTTTACGCGTCTACCGCGAGCAGGCTTACAAGAAAATAACGAATGCATTAATTAGAGATCAAAAATCATCAGACTCACCGGAAAAACGAGCGAGAAATTTAATCGCTCAGTTATTAACTGCCAAACAGCCGATAACAATGGATGATCTATCCGAACAATTAAGTGTAAGCCGTTCAACACTGGTCAATGATTTGACACGATTGCGTGTGACGCTTGAACCCTATGATTTAGTAATTAAAGGAAAACCAAATCAAGGGATTCAATTGCAGGGATCGGAATGGCACAAACGGCTTTATATGCTACAAAATAATGATCATATACTGGATCATCCAATTGAGAAAAAGGTACTTGATTTGGTTCATCAGTTTTCTGCAAAGTATCTATTGGCAGAACCGACAGAGCAGGAGTTTGCTCGATATATTAGTGTCGCGCTCCATCGTGCTGTGGATCATCCGTTAACAAAAGACAGTGATGAGTTTGATCAACGGTATGTCATAAAGACGAAAGAATATCAAATGGTGGACGCGCTTGCTTGTAAGCTGGAAAGACAAAGTGAGACGCCGCTTTCGTTGACAGAACGTGCCTTTATCACGGTTCCAATTTTGGGAAGGCGTTCGCCGATTCATCTTCCCAATATAATGGCCGCCTCACTTCCCCAATCTATAAAGGAGCTTATTGCGGATATTGAGGAGCAAGTGGTTAAGCAATTGAACATTACCATTGATTTTACGAATATTACAAATGAATTGGGTTACCATCTGCTATTCATGTTAAATCGCCTGATATTCGGTGTGAAAATTTATAACTCATTGATGAACGAGGTCCAAGAAAAATACCCGCTTGCCTGTGAAATTGCAACTATCGCTCATGATGTTATAAAAAGAAAGTACCAAATTGACGTGTCGGAAGCAGAACTTAGCTACCTTGCTTATTATTTTGGGATTGCTGTTAAAGAAAGTCAAAATCATAATAGGCGGCAATTGGCGCGCATTGCCATTGTATGTGATACGGGACGCGGATCTGCCCGAATCATCTCAATGCAATTAAAAGAAATATTGCCTGAACATGTAGCGATACAACTTTTTTCTTCACGAACGGCAACAAAGGAAGTAATGGACACATTTGATTTAGTTTTTTCAACAGTATCATTACCCAATCATATAAAACCACCGATTATTGAAGTAAAGGATATCTTTGATGAGCGAGCGCTTGCTCAAAAAATCAGTAAACTATGTGTACTTGATCATCTGCACATAACAGGCAATCGACAAGAAGAATCGATTATTTGCCGATTATTGAATACGGATCGCTTCTTTCTCTTGTCAGATCGCAGGCCGTATTATGAGAATCTGAAACGGATGATTCATCACTTGGAAGAAGTAAATACAGTAGACGCTCAATTTAAGGAGCGCTTAATCAAGAGAGAGAAAATGAGATCCACTGTTTTTGACCATGGTATTGCGTTTCCCCACACTGTAAATATGGGGAATTCGGATATTGTTCTGGCTGTAGGCGTTTATCCGGAGAAACACCAAGAAGAGCATCGTGAAATCCGAATTGTTTTCCTGCTCGGGATACCTGAAAACAATCAGAATGAAACTCTGCTCGTCCAACTGTACGAAGAAATGATAGCGCTTGCAAAAAATGATGATTGGCTTCATGATTTGTCTAAAGAAACAACGTGTTCAGATTTTAGGCTGCTCGTGAAGCGTCAGCTGCTTCATCACTAATCGGAAGAGAGTGAAGCCCAATGTTTTACTTTACTTTAATGATTTTTATCGGTGGTGCGTTCTTATTGCAAATTTTCCTTGGTTATTTTCAAATCAAGCATTTTTCCAATGTATTTGTAGAGATGCGTCGAAAAGGGAAGGTAGCCATTGGACGAAAAAAAGGACATTTCAAGTCCGGAACCATTGTCTTTTTTACCGTTGATCAAGACGGTAACATCGTGGATGCGCGGAAGATGCAGGGGGTCACGATACTGGCCCGTTTTCATGAAATGAATGAGTTTCTTCATGAGAATATTCAGCGCTTGCCGGAACTGAAAGTCAAACGATGCAACAAGCTGCTCCAGAGGGCCATCGCCGACAGTGTGCATAATTACACGGTTGTCGCAAATGGCGGGGTCATCAAGGAGGCTCCGAGAACTCCGGCGGCAGGTGCGTCAGTTATGATTAAGAGCCTATTCCAGAAAGTACGGAAATCAAATAATCAGGGGTGAACAAAATGGATCTATTAGTAGGTGCGGCAAAAGGATTTATCTATCTTTTTCAAATGGGCGGCAAGACATTTATGTCCTGGATGACCGGCATTGTGCCGCTTGTACTCATGCTTCTCGTTGCGATGAACGCTTTAATCGGTTTAATTGGTGCTGATCGGATTAACAAGCTGGCGGCCAAATCCGCAAGCAATCCGCTTCTTCGTTACATGGTTCTGCCTTTTCTCGGCGCGTTTATGCTGGCCAATCCAATGGTGCATTCGCTCGGACGGTTCATGCCTGAGTACTATAAGCCGAGTTATTTTGCTTCTGCTGCCTATTTCTGCCATACAAGCAACGGTGTATTCCCGCATATTAACGCTGCCGAACTCTTTATCTGGCTTGGCATTGCTCAAGGAGTTCAGCAATTGGGGTTAGACGCGACACCTCTTGCCATCCGATACTTGCTTGTCGGTCTTGTCGCTAATTTCTTCTGTGGATGGATCACCGACTTTATGACCGGATGGGTATCAAAACAGCAAAATGTGACGTTAAGTAAAACAGCAGATCTAAAAAATAGTTGAGAGGGTGAATAACATGTACAAATCAGCTCGAGTTGTCAAAGGAAGCGGCGGCTATGGCGGACCGCTAACGATTACACCTACCGAAGGAAAAGATAAAATTGTCTATATTGTCGGGGGCGGCAATAAGCCTGCGGTTGTTGATAAACTTGCTGAAATTACCGGCGGGGTTCCGGTTAACGGATTTAAAACAAGTGTCCCTGATGAAGAGACTGCTGTCGTTATCGTGGATTGCGGCGGAACACTCCGATGCGGCATCTATCCGAAAAAAGGCATCCCAACGATTAATGTCATGCCAACCGGTAAAAGCGGACCGCTCGCTCAATATATTAATGAGCGTATCTATGTGTCCAACGTTGGTGTTGATCAAATCTCTGCATGGGAAGGCGCAGCGGATTCGTCCGAAGCGGGTGGAGTGTCACCATCAGATACGCAGAAAACCTACAAGTACAGCTCAGATAAGAAAATATCTGAGACTTTGGCAGCGAGCGAGCATCAAGACCTGTTTACGAAAATCGGACTTGGCGCAGGGAAAGTAATCAGTACGTTGTATCAGGCGGGACGTGATGCCGTTCAGACCATGATTAATACAATTCTTCCTTTTATGGCGTTTGTGGCGATGATTATTGGTATTATTCAAGGCTCCGGGATCGGTAATTGGTTTGGTAAAGTGATGTCTCCGCTTGCAGGAAATATATGGGGCTTGATACTGATTGGGTTTATCTGCTCACTTCCTTTCCTTTCACCGTTGCTTGGACCAGGCGGAGTCATCGGGCAAGTCATCGGAACATTAATCGGTGTAGAAATTGGCAAAGGAAATATTCCACCGCAATTAGCATTGCCAGCACTTTTTGCGATTAACACGCAAAACGCTTGCGACTTTGTTCCGGTCGGATTAGGTCTTGCCGAAGCGAAACCGGAAACCGTAGAAGTTGGTGTTCCAGCTGTACTCTATTCACGGTTTTTAACCGGTGTGCCGCGTGTTGTTCTTGCTTGGCTCTGCAGCTTCGGACTCTACGTTTGAAACAACCGTTTGCGCTTAAAGGAGGGTGAAAAATGTTCGGTATGAAAAAAAAATCAGCGGATAGTATAGAGATCTATAAAACGGAAATTAAAAGCATTGGAAATCTAGCAAAAGATTTTCTTCAGGAAAAAATGCTTATTTTGTTTGGCAGTGAGGCACCTGATGGATTAAAAGACTATTGCTTCGGTATCGATGTAAAATCGGTTCATGATGCGATTCAAACAGGCCAATATTTATTTATAGACGACAGCAGATTCAAGATAACAGCCGTTGGACGTCTCGTTCAGAAAAATCTCGCCGATCTTGGCCATATCACCATGCGATTCGACGGCAGTACGAAGGCAGATCTAGCGGGAACCTTATATCTCGAAAACAACCCCATTCCCAACATTGACATCGGAACTCAGATTACGATTGAGTGGTAACCGATTGAAAAGCGAGCACCTGTTAGGCGGAAAACGACTTACCGCCGTACAGGTGCTTTTGCAGATAAAGAAAGTTTATCGTTTTGTCTTGCTGGGACGACGATAAACGTCATAAGATTCCGCGGGGCGATCAAGTTAGCGCCCAATCTGAGAAATAGACGGAGAAATTCCGGTTATTTTGAAAATGAATGTGAATTTTAATAATAAATTGCACATATGAAAAATAATATTCTGCACTTTTTATTCTTGGTAGGATGTTGATCAATCATTGACAAATGTGCTTTATTGATATTTAAGCACTGAAAAAAGCAAGAAAAAGAATGGAGCGATAAATAAATACCCTATTTGTTTATCTTGAATTTATTTTGGCCGTTCTTGTCCCGTGACAAAGTCGGTTACGCCAAATAAAGTTTATTATTATTTTTAATATCGACAATTTATGACACCCTTTCCATTATTAACTTGTTAACATAGTGGAGTAAGCAACTTAAATGATATTTATAGGAGGTGATATCCATGGAGAAGTCACAAAAGAATAAAAAGAAACGTTTAAATCTGGAATTTGGCATTGAAACAAAGGAAGTAAATGCTCAGGCTAAACGCAGTTATTCAATTGAACGATAACACCTATTGTAGCTACACCGGATTGATTTGGTGTGGCTACAATATTTTACGAGGGGGATATTAAAATGAAAGATAGAAAGAGTGAACGTTATAATCTAAGATTTTACGAAAATGATTTAAAATCATTTTTCATTAGAGAGCCTAATAAAGTACATTTGATAAAGTCGGATGATGCAAATACAGCAGTAAAGATCGGTAACGTTATAGCGAACAATGATAATGTAGACCAATTTGACCCAGATAATGTATCTGAAATGCGTGATTTTATTGAACTTCATTTTAACAATTTAAAACAAATAGTGAATAATGATGAAATAATAATATACATAAATAGCAACTTTGAAAGCTTTTCAAAAGATATTTCTTTACCTATAAAAGTTAAGTATACCAATAATTTTAATGAATTTATGAATAGCAAAATTAAGAAAAAAATAGTCCTCTTGTCGAATCTTTCTGTAAATCAAATTAAGAAGTACGCTAAACAACTCTACAGTATGGACAACTATTATGCAATTGTTTCACTAGATGGTTATTTACTATTTACTTATATTAACAATTCTCATTACTGTCTGAATTGTGTTATAGAACGCTGGATTGAAACACATCCTTATATTTACAAATTTAATAAAATTAGTAATATTCCTTACTCTTCGAATGTGGCACTAGAAAAGTTATATTTCCAGTTTTTGATTAATGAAATTATTAATAATGAAGAATTAATTGGAAAGATTATTCTTATCAGCCTAAAACAGTTAAGCATTAAAAGATATTCCATAATTAAGAAGGAAAGTTGTTATTGCAATCCACACACTATAAAAACTAATAATATAAACATTATTGATAGAGATATTAAATATGATATTAGTGGAAGTCGTATAAAAAAACCAAAAGATGCTTTTCAACAAGTACAGAATTATATTAGTCCTTTTGGACCCGTATATGATCTAAATGATCAAAGTAATTACGATAAAAAATTGTATCTCCCTGTATTTGGGTGTCTAATGGCTAGTAACCCCTTAGAAAAATCGTTTATTGTTCATGGCGGCAAAGGTCCAGATGCAGATCAAGCAAAAATGAGCGCCATTGGTGAAGCTCTTGAGAGATACAATGCTAGAGTTCACGGGACAGAACCCATGATAGAGGCTTCTTATAATGAATTACTATTAGAAAACAAGCCAGTGCTTAATCCTATTAAGTTAATTCTAGATCCAGAATACAGTTTTCCTTATAGTTCTGATAAAAAAATTGATTGGGTAAAGGGAGTAAAGCTGTTAGATGAAAAGGATGTTTATATACCAGCAAATGCTGTATTTTTCATTTATCAACCCAAAGTAAGAGAAAAACAGTTTATCCCTCAAGATACCACTGGTCTAGCATCGGGATCCTCAACTGAGGAGGCAATTTATCAAGGTCTGTGTGAAATAATCGAAAGAGATTCATACGCAATTTATTACCGTCAAGGCTTGATTGGAAAAGATGTTGATCAAAAAACAATAAAAAACTATAAAATAAAAGAACTGATCGACTATTTAAAAAGCAATAGCATCAAAGTCCATCTTAAATATCTAAAAAATGATACTCATATCTGCGTAATTCACTGTGTTACTGAAGACAGAAACAATAATTTTCCAATTTTTACTCACGGTGCCGGCGCTTCTCTTAATCCATCAACAGCTATTTTAAGATCTATAACAGAAGCAATTCAATTAAGAGTTTCTCAAGTTATGTTAAATAAAAATCCTTCTTCGGAGACCATTAAAAATTATAAACCATATTTTGCTTGGGGACACGGTGATACAACGTGGATCAACAAATTTTTAGAAAATTCAAAAATTAATGATGTATCGTTTGAAAGCTTACCAAATCATTCAAGTGATAACTTAAAGTCAAATATACAGTTTATTATTAATAAATTGCATGCCTTAAATTATTCAGTTTATGCAGTAAATTTATCAAGAACTGATAACCCAATAAAAACTGTTAGAGTAATTGTACCTGGATTTCAATCAACTGACGATACCTTAAGACGTATATCTCCACGTATGTTTGAACTGCCTAAACAACTAAAGATGTCAGATTTTAAAACAAGTATCGATGACCTTGAAACTAAACCGTTTTTTTCATAACAATATGGAGGAAAAATGAAATTAGTACAATCACCGCACCTAATAATATATAAAAATAAACTTATTAATAAATTAACTGGGTTTTCAGTTAAAGTATCACCTGATGTTGTTTATCTTGTAAACCTTTTTAAAACACCAGTATCATTAAGTGATATTTTAAATGTTGTCGAAGCGGATAATCTGGAATTAATTGTACGCAATTTAATTGAAGAAGGATTTATAGAAGAAATCCCTAAAAATTACTCGAAAGAAGCGATGTCTGCCAAGTATTTGATGGATCCAAGATCCGGTACATTATTTTGTTCAAATCAAGGTAATCTCATTGTTGATGATAATTGTATATTGCCATCGGAGAAGTCCACTTGTGCCATATTTCGGAGCCACTTCGGCCAGATTTGAAAGCCACTCTTGCCATCATAAGAGCCACCATCGTTCGATGGTGGCTCAACTTCAATTATTTCTTTATCCCATGCCGTTCTCTCATAGATACTTCTCCGTCAATTAAGAGACTATAAGAGTCATGAATGATTCGATCCAAGATCGCATCGGCTAATGTTGCTTCACCAATACTTTCATACCATCCTTGTGTATCGAATTGTGAGCAGAATATTGTGGAGGCTGTTTGGTGTCTTGCCTCTACAATTTCAAGTAAATCTCGTGCTTCGTTTCCCTTTAATGAAGTGAGAAGCCACTCATCGAGAATAAGAAGATTTACCTTTCGGTACATTTTCATTACTTTTTGGAAAATGCCTTCTCCTCTGGCGACGGCGAGTTCATCTAATAGATCTGGCAAGCGAATATACTTTACTGTATAAAATTGTCGACACGCAGCGATCCCAAATGCACAAGACATGTAAGACTTACCGTTCCCAGAGGCACCTTTGATAATTAAGTTATGCTTTTCTTGTATATAATGGCCTGAGGCTAATCGTAGAATTTGAGCCTTATCCAGTTTGCGATCAGGATGATATTCAATATCTTCAATACACGCCTGAGGGTAGCGGAACCCGGCATTTTTAATGAGACGGGCAAGCTTGTTGTTTTTCCTACGATCCCATTCTCGATCCACGAGCAGGCTGAAACGTTCTTCAAAGGATAGGTCGTTAAATTGAGGATTGTGAAGTTGTTCATGATAATACTCAGCCATTGCACTTAAGCGTAGATCATTTAATTTTGAAAGGGTACTTTCGTTGGTCATTTTTCTTTCCTCCCGTAATAAGCTGCGCCTCTAATAAACCCATGAGATTTTTGCTGTTCATTTTTATTTTCTTGTTCGAGTGCTTCTTGTTTCTGCTTGTCCTGTCCGGTTTTTAAGATCGTTGCGATGCTCTTAATATTAGGCCGTGGAGAGTAGTTGAGCGCTCTCATGCATGCGGACTCTAACCGTTCTACTGAATATTTGTCCGCCAGTTTTGAAAGGGCTAAACAGGATTTCAAAGCTTGTTTCTCAACCTTATAGGATGTAAGAATCGCTTGGATCATTGTATGTGTATGGGAGCCAATCGTTTTTGACCAGGATAAAAAATGTTCTGGTGTAAAAGTTAAATAGTCTTTATGTTGATCAGGCATATGATCAGGATTTGTTGATAATTGACCCATTTTTCCATACAGTCGAACATGCGAGGCAATGCGCATCGTGTGATAGAAGACTTCGATTATGCGTTCGGTCACGCGAATATCTACTTGATGTTTTAAGTATTCATAGGGAACAGAGTAATACATTTTTTCTACAGATATGTGATAATCATAGGGTACGGTAGCTGTTTTCCAAGTGGCTAATTCGTATGGGGAAGCTGGCAAAGGGAGCAGCGCAAAGCTCTCTTCCTCCGTGAAGGCGGATTGTCTGCTTCCATTTTTCTTTTGAAACGGTTTTTGATTGTATTCTACTAATTTTTCTTTAATGGATTCATTGAGTTCTTGGATGGAAAAGTACTGACCATTTCTTAATGCGGCAATAATCCAAGTGGATATGATTTTTACGGTGCCTTCAACATTAGGTTTATCTTTCGGATGACGAACTCTAGCAGGGATAATCACAGTTTGATAGTATTCCGCAAATTCTTGGTAGGTCCGATTAATGATCGGATTTGTACTTGAAGAATGATCAACACCCGTCTTAAGATTATCGGGAATAATAGTTCGAGGAACACCATTAAAAAAATGAAAGGCATGGATATGTGCGTGTATCCAACTCGTCGTGTTCATGGATAAAAAAGCTTCAACGTATGCGTATTGGGTGCAGGGAAGGACTGCGACAAAAACATAAGCTGGATGCACTTGTCCAGAGATCGAATCCTTAACTGACGCCGTTTGTCCTGCCCAATCGACTTCCATTGCTTCTCCTGGCTTTCGCTTAATCCGCATCGTTGCTTTTGTCTTAGTGACGTAACGGGTATAAAAGCGACAGAATTGCCGATAGCTATAAGGAATCTCTCTTCGCTCGCGGCACGATTGAACGTATTCATGCCAAAGCAGAGATAGAGTTACACCGCTCCGAGCCATTTCCTTATGAATGTAGTCACCGTCCGGTTTCTGTCTCACCTCTGATTGATTCTTTTCCGGAAACAGTAGTGTCTGCAGCTCTGCATCATCAACATCTTTTTCAAGTGGCCATAAAATATCTTTTTCCTCAGCCTTTTTCAAGACGTCACTGACTGTATTCCTAGAACTACCTACGCTTGAAGCAATGCTTCGAATGCTTAACTCCTGTGCATGAAGACGTAGAATCTCACGGTATTTAACCACACAAAAACCTCCTATTAAATGAATTTGTACCTGTGGTACAAGACAATTATACAGGAGGTGGCTCTGGTGATGTCACAAGTGGCTCTATATTATGTCCTAACATGCTCTAAAATATGGCGCAGTTGGCACTATTCAATGGCAATATACAATAATGAAAGTGGTAAAACTATTATTGGCTTTTTTGGAGTTGGGTACGATAATGGTTCAGCTTTTTTTTCAGGTTCTCGTGCTGCTCCAGATGCGATTAGAGATTTTTCAAAACAAATTGGATTTCTGAACAGCGCACCTAATGGGCTTACACTTGGTTATTATGATCCCATTGAGCATAGCCAAAAATTGAAAGGACAAATTATAAGAGATTACGGAAATCTTAGCCTAACTAATAATCAATTACTTAATATAGACCGCATAGAAAAACTAAGCAGGTTCATTTATACTTGCACAAACATAAAACCAATTTTTATTGGAGGAGACCACAGTATAACTTATACAATAGTAAAAGGTCTTATAAATGCATATGAGTCTTTACAAATCGTTCAATTAGATGCTCATTCAGACTTGGGGTATACAAGGTGGGAAACTGTTGAACATGGGAGTTTTATGAGGGAACTATTAAAAGAGGAGAAAATTGAAAATATCATTCAAGTAGGGATAAGAGGTCCTCAAAATAATAATATTAAGGAAGGTAAGGTCACCTACTTATCTTTAAATCAACTTAATAATCTTAAAAGTATAATTCGAGAGGATATCCCTACATTTATTACAGTGGACTGCGACGTTTTTGACCCGAGTATTTTCCCTGGTGTCGCTTACCCCATTCCAAATGGATTAGATTATGAAAAATATAAAAATATTATAAATTGTTTACCCAAACAAATAGTTGGTATTGATTTTGTTGAATTTTGTCCGAACTTGGATATGTCAAATCTTAGTGTATCAACCATTTCTTATGCAATCTTAGAAATTCTTAGTGTTTGGGAGGACAGAGATGGGTCAATCTATTAAGAACATTAAAATAAAATATTATTTAATAAATGCTGTTTATCAGCTAAGTTTAGCGTTATTCAGTGCCCTGTTTTATGTGTATTTGGAAAAACAGGGCTTTAGTTACTTAGAAATTAATTTTTACTATGTACTTTTTTGGATTGTTGGTTTGTTAACTGAAATACCAGCGGGCGCACTATCAGATTATTTCGGAAGAAAAAACTCCTTGATAATCAGCATAATTGTTAGGAGTATTGGTTTGTTTTTTTTATTTTGGTCTTCCAATACATTTTATCTTTTTTCGAGTGCTGTCCTTACAGCAATTGGAGAATCCTTTAAATCCGGTACGCTTGAATCATGGGCGCTCGATAGGATTCATCAATTAAAACCGCAATTTAAATCAGACAAGTTTTTTTCCATAGATAATATTATTTCGAATACAGTGGGCCTTGTAGGAGGATTTATAGGAGCGCAAATATTAGGTGAATACAACCTGAGTCTTCCATTCTTGCTTTCTCCTTTTATCCTAATGTTTACTGGTATACTAGTTTCCTTTTTAATGGAACAAGACGGGCATAGGAATATAGCACAGAATGATAAGATTATTGACAGTTATAAGAATACAGTAAAAGAAATAAAAAATGGATTCATTTATATTAACTCAACTTTCGCACCCTAATTTGGGCAGATAAACCTTGATATAGTTGGGTAAGCTCTCAATCCATTGTGTCAGTTGACAAGTAACCCATCTTTTGATTGATTTTTTTGTTTTTGTTAGGGCGTCATGAAGAATATCCATGAGCTGCGTCAGTGCTACAGCCCAATCCAGTTCATTCATTTCGTCACAGAGTTCATAAAACATACCACCAAGGGTTCGATTATCTGTACTGCAACGGTTTTGCCAAGACAGGAGAATAAACCTTGTAAAGACAATGGTTGTGTGGCTAATCAGCAGATCGTACGATCTGCCCTGGAACTCTTTTTGAAGCTTAAGAAATGACTTCGTTGCTTTAAAAAATAATTCAATGTCCCATCTCATGCCGTACGTACGAATGATTTCCTGTTCTGTAAGTGTGCAGTCAGTACTTAAGATGGCTAGCCATTCACTTTGTTTATTGCGGTTTTGAACGAACACAACTTTGACCGGGACTCCATTAGCCATTGTGGTACGAATAGAACGTAAAATTTCTTTGTGACTGGTTACGGGCTTCGACAGTCGATACAGCGTTCTTAATCCAACCCATTGAGAGCCTACTCGATAGCGCTGATTCGTTGGTTTCACCATACCAATAACATCGATACCTTGATCGGTCAAAGCCTTGATCAAAGGTTGTTGGGTAAACCAGCTGTCCATCAGAACATAGGATGCATCAATTCCGTTCAACAAGGCCCGTTTAACCATCCCAGGGATTTGTTCAGGAGCTGTTTGTAAAGCTTCGATTCGTCTTTTATAGCCGGAACAACGCTTATCAATCGTCGAATTGATATCATTAATTTTTGCCTTTTCTTTGCTTGAACTAAGGAGTGAAAAATCAATGGGCAGGAACGTTGATCCGTCGGACCATCCTAATGTCAGCATACGAAATCCTTTGTAGTGTCTTCTCCTGGCATGGTCAAAACAATGAGCCAAAAGTTCGACGCGCTTACTGCGGTCGCGATAAAAAGATGAATCATCCAGAATGAGTACTTTAGTGTGGCAGGTGCTCGTCAAACGGCTGACTTTCATAATCGTGAATACGCTTAGTGCCGTCAGGAAGCGGCGCCAGGCAAACTTCGGGTAGTTTAAAAAACGATAAACAGCATCCTTGCCTGGTAATTCATCTGCTTTATTACTCTCCAGTAAACGATACCAATTTCTTTGGGTAAAGATCAGACGAAAAATAAGCTGAAAAAGATAACCACTGGAAAAGCCGAAGGCTTTTTGAATTCCTGCCTGACGTAAATGTTTTAGAATCTTCAACTCATCGAATTTTGCTTTTATTTCTAATGGTAGTTGATTATTTTGACCTTTTTTCGCTATCATATAGAGGGCACCTCTTCTGTTTGGTAGTGTATTTCGTCAAAATCACTATACCAAAAGTTGAGGTGTCTTTCTATTTTGTCAAGAAACATAATGAATAGGCCACAAAGTACGTTATATCAAGGGTTATTTCGGATTTTCACTCTGCGAAAGTTGAGTATTAAAAAAAATAAATATTTCCTAAGGCTGTGTCTATCGCTTTTACCTCTTCAGTTTGTCATGACAGGTCCTGCATCTCAATGGCAGCTTTATTTTCAAAATGGTCACCACAATATTATTGTTGGTTATTTATTTGTCCTTATTAGCTTATCTGCAATGATTGGTCACTATATAGCACCAAAATTCAGTAGTTTGTTTAAGAGTAGAAATCGATATCTTATTCTAACTACAAGTGTTAACGCATTAATGGTTTTTGCTGTTATATTCACTCAAATATATTATTTGTCTATTATCTTTTTTTTGATTCATGTTGTTTTCATGTCCTCAGAAGAAGTAACAAGAATATCATATCTAAACGACGAAATTAAATCTAATAATAGAGCAACGGTCTTATCAATATTTAATACATTAGAGGCACTGGTAACCATTGCAGCCTACATCATCATTGGTTATATTGCAGATAAGTACTCACTCAGTGTGTCATGGGCGTTTTCAGCCATTGTTATGCTGGTGTTTGCCATACCTTTATTTATAAGTCTTGATAAAAATCAAAAGAAAAATTACAGAGGGAGATTTTTTCATGAAAACAGAGCTAAGTAAGTTTCGTGTCAAAAAGGGGAAGACGAACCAAGTGGATGAATGGCTGGATTTCTTGAATAAAAGGATGCCAGAGGTTCTTCTAACACTAAAAAATGAGAAAATGTATGTTGAAGCCATCTTTCGCGAAAGAGATGCCGAAAATGAATACTTGTATTGGTTCTCTATACAAGGAGAGGGCGGCATAGATGTCGAAGACTCAAATAAGGAAATAGACAAAATACATTTACACTATTGGTATGAATGTATCGATGAATCTTTTCATGCGCCAACGTTGTTGCCAAAAGTTGAAATGATTTCCGAGAGAATAAAGAAGATAATGAATGATTAATTCATAAGATTTGTAGTGAGCGTACTATAAACAACAACAATTTTCTTATTGATTGTTTAAAAAACGATTGTTTTTGAGACACTTTTTATTTTGGCATAAGTTACGCGTATTTTGTTAAATTTCATGTATTAAAACATTGCTCATAAACTATATCTCTATAACCACCCTTTGTGCTATTATTAAAGTCAGAAGGTGGTTTTTTATTATGGAATCTTATGTTTATGGTTATGCTCGAGTAAGTACACGTCAACAGGATTTAGCACGACAACTTGACTTACTAAAAAAATATAATTGTAATGAGATACTGACAGAAAAAATGACAGGAACAAAAGCTGATCGGCCACAACTTAATCGACTAAAAGATAAATTGCGTCCAGGGGATGTTGTCGTTGTGGAAAGCTTCTCACGATTAGGGCGAAGCACAAAAGATCTAATTGAACTTGTGAGCTATTTTGAAG
The DNA here is from genome assembly GCF_040513385.1 of Sporolactobacillus caesalpiniae. Classification (NCBI taxonomy): domain Bacteria; kingdom Bacillati; phylum Bacillota; class Bacilli; order Caryophanales; family Sporolactobacillaceae; genus Sporolactobacillus; species Sporolactobacillus caesalpiniae. The sequence continues at coordinate 143,957 of NZ_JBEVCB010000005.1, read as the reverse complement.
AAAAACATGTCAAATTAAATAGTATCAAAGAAAGTTTCGATACATCGACACCACAGGGACGTCTCATGATGACTGTATTTCAAGCGTTCAGTCAATTTGAGAGGGATTTGATTGTCGAAAGAACTAAAGAGGGATTAAAAAGTGCCAGAGCCCGTGGCCGTAAAGGTGGTCGTCCAAAAGTTAACTCACGTGATATTAACAGAGCAGTCAATTTGTATCGTTCAGAACAATACAGTGTTAAAGAAATTGTGGAAATGACGGGTATTAGTCGAGCAACTTTATACCGTTACTTGAATCAAGAACTGGTTATATCCTAAGTACCTACCAAAATATGAAGGGAGCCTTTCTATGCAAGAGCCTCCTCCACTTACATTCTTCTCAGATGAACAAAGACAAGCTGCTGTGGAAAAGTTTACTATTATTTCTCCGTATCTTACGAATGAAAAGAAACTACAGGCAATATCAAAGGAATTTGGCATTTCGAGAAGAACATTGCATTATTGGGTCAGCAGTTATGAGAAACTTGGTTTAAAAGGTCTTGTACGAAAAAAACGAAATGACGCAGAAATCATAAGGGTGGATTCACAAGTCAAAAAGCAAATAGAAAGGCTGATTCTTCAACATAAAAGGAACTCTGTAGCATCCATCTACAGAAAGGTATGTACGTATTGCAAACAAAATCATTTAGAGCAGCCGAGCTATTATCAGGTAATGGCTGTGTCTAAATCGCTAACGCCTGGAATGAAAAAACTTGCGTTTGAAGGAACCAAGCAATATAAGAACGAATATGATTTAATCCATACAAGACAGGCTATATTTCCTAATGAAATATGGCAAGCAGATCACACTCTTTTAGATATTTTTGTTTTAAACGAAAAGGGAAATCCGCAAAGGCCTTGGTTGACTATAATCATGGATGACTACAGTCGAGCAATTGCTGGTTACTTTTTATCTTTTCACGATCCTTCAGCAATGCAGACCTCTTTAGCATTTCATCAAGCGATATGGCAAAAGAAAAATAAAGATTGGCCTATTTGCGGTATCCCAGAGAATTTTTATACAGACCATGGCTCTGATTTTACGTCGAATCACCTTGAACAGGTTGCCATTGATTTAAAGATAAATTTAATCTTTTCATCAATTGGTGTTCCCCGTGGCCGTGGCAAAATAGAACGCTTTTTTTCTACAGTTAATCAACTTCTTCTTCAGGATCTTCCTGGATATATTGGTCAGGACGATAACGTTTCTCTACTAACCTTCAAAGAACTTGAGGATGCTGTTCGATATTTCATTATTCATAATTATCATCATCGCATTCACGGTACGACGAAAAAAATGCCAATTATCTCATGGAATGAATCAGGATTTTTACCCAATTTACCGGAAAGCCTAGAAAGTCTTGATCTACTTTTATTGAATGTTGCAAAGGCGAGGAAGGTTCAGCAGGATGGGATACACTTTCAAGGATTAAAATACTTAAATACTAATTTGGCTGCTTATGTTGGTGAAATGGTATTAATTCGTTATGATCCAAGAGATTTGGCCGAAATACGTGTTTTTTATCATAATGAATTCCTTTGCACAGCCATCTCTCCAGAAATATCCGATTACACCGTAGATATACAAGATATTATCTCTGCTCGAAATAAAAGGAGATGTGATCTAAAAAAGCAAATCGATAGTGCTAAAACGGTTGTAGAGGAAATTGTTCTTAAACAACAAGACAGTCTACCGAATGTGAATGATAAAAAGCCGAAAAAAACAAAATTGAAGAGGTACCTCAATGAATAAAAAAATAAGTTTTATCGAAACCAAGGAATATAAACGTTTTGCTGAATTTTGCGATGCATGTATTAAATATCAGTACATTGGGATTTGCTATGGCTTGCCCGGAGTTGGGAAGACACTTTCTTCAAGGTATTATTCGAATTGGGACTATATAGATCAGCACTTAAACTATAAAACTGCTCCACAAGTAGTTGAGACCGTAGACAAAAAAATCCTTGATCATCAGATCGTTTTCTATACAGCACCAGCTGTTCGTGCAACACGAATGACTGGTGATATTGAAAGAATTGCAGCAAAGTTAAATATGGTAAAAACAATGTATCGAGTGAAAACATTTGGAGCAGAAGAAAAATATTCACACAATCATTTTGAGAATATTTCCTTAATTATTGTTGATGAAGTTGATCGATTAAAAATGCAAGGCCTAGAGCAACTTCGAGACATTTATGATCAACATGAACTGGCGATCATTTTTGTCGGAATGCCTGGAATTGAAAAACGTCTATCGCGTTATCCTCAATTATATTCACGGATAGGATTTGCACATGAATTTGACCGTTTAAGCAAGGATGAAGCACACCACATCCTAGAGTATAAGTGGCATGAATTGGGATTGTCTGTGAGATTAGAGGACTTTTCCGACTATGAAGCCATTTCAAATATCATAAGAATTACAAACGGTAACTTTAGATTGATCCACCGTCTCTTTGCACAAATTGAGAGGATTCTTGAGATAAATAACCTTCAATCTATTTCATTGGATGTTGTCAACGCTGCACGGGACAGCCTGACACTGGGAATAAAATGAATTCGGAGAGTGATACGATGATCTATGGTTATGTCCGCATTTTTCTGCAATCTCAAAGTTTGGAGAAGCAGTATCAAATGTTACATTCTGCTGGATGTACTGAAATTTTTTTGGATAGAACGTCTGAGTTAAAGCAGGATTTACCAAATTTCAAAATTCTTCTTTCACGTTTAAAAAGTGGCGATTCGTTAGTCGTCCCAAAACTTGACTCTTTTGCACGCAGTTACTCAGAGGCAATGACAATAGTCAGTAACCTGTTTCATATGCAAGTAACAGTTAATATACTAAATATGGGAATTATGGATAGCACGCCAGATGGAGAGCATATTTTTAAGATTTTCTGTGCATTTACTCGTGCAGAGAGAGAGTTCGTAATTACACGAACGCAGGAAGGTAAAGAACAAGCAAGGAAACATGAAGGGTTTCGCGAAGGAAGACCAAGAAAATTTAATGATCAACAGATCGAATACGCACTATCTCTTCTTACATTTTCTTCATTCGGTGAAGTAGCTGAAATCACTGGAATAAGTGAGAGTACATTAGCAAGATATAAAAGGAAATCATTCTCAGAAATGAGAAATTAACCATCTATAATCATAATAATCTGATGTGCAGGTTAATGTTTCATAGATGTGCAATTTAATTTTAAAAGTAACAAAAATGAACGAAAAAATAGCTTAAATAGACGGAAAAATTCCGCTTATCGCATCGAAAAACGGGAAAATGGAGGTTATTTCTGTGCATAAGCGGAAAAATTACCCTTATTTACCTGTGAAACAAGCGCCAGGATGCATATAAGCGGAAAAACTCCGCTTATTTTACGCGTTTCACAAACATTCCTTCGGTACCCAGCCGACCGCTCCGTCTTTTTTGACGAGTGTATAGCCCGCGCATGTATCATTAATGACGGCAACCTGATCGTTCTTCGCAACTGTCAAACCACTCGCGCTGACATCGTTGTCCGCGAAAAGCGCGCCCAGCTTTTTCACCAAATAGTCATTTTTAAGCCATTGCTTGAGCCCCAAATTCACATTTTCACAGAGGCTGAAGTATTTTCCGGCCTCAAGCAGCTTAACTTCATAGTTGGGATAATTCAGCGTGCCGATGAAATCTGCTGGAGCGGTATACGCTTTTCTAATCGTTGCGAATTGGTGAAAATGATCTGCATAGGTGTAGGAAAACTGATCGCCCCGCGGATGGCGTTCAATGATCAGCGCGTTCAGCTGTCCGTCGAAGCGTACCTGATTCCCGCCGTCGATGCAGATCATTCGTTTAGCGTGATCAATGATCGGGTTATGGCAGGTGAGCGTTTCCGCGCGATAATTGACAACCGGCCAGTGTCCGACGACAACGGTCTTTGTGCATTGGTGCTCGCGGGTATAAAAATGAGGGAGCGCAGTGGCTGAACGGTGGCTGGTTTCGCGCCAATCCCTAATGTTGTCAAGCCCCGCATGAATAAAGAGATAATTATCGGTTTCTAGAGCGGTCGGCAGAGAAAAGAGCCAATCAATTTCAGCGCCACAATGAGCTCTGTAGTAATTGCTGAGCGCGAAAACCGAGTCAAAATCGGCATAGGTGTGTCCGTGCTCCTGCAGCCACTCATTCATGATCGAATGTGGATTGCGCTCCAAATGATCAAAGAATGTCGGATCATGATCGAAAGCATGATGAATCAACCGATCACAGTTGCCTTCCGTTATATAGGCGTTGCCGTTTTCCTCTGTCAGTTTTCTCGCAAAGCGGATCACGCCTAAACTGTCCGGTCCTCGCTCGCATAAATCGCCATTGATGATGAGCGTATCGTCTGTTGTATAGTGAACTTTTTTTAGCAGCGTCTGAAAAAGCTGCAGATCGCCGTGGATGTCGGATATAACGATCACTCGTCCAGTTTCCGGGAGCGTGATGTTCTGAATGTGAAGCATGGAAATTCTCCTTCTGCAAAAAAAAGCCAAGATGAAAGTTCTTCCTCAATAGCTCTCATTATAGCTTAATTGACGAGTGGAGGTATGTAGAAACACCTGCAAAAAAACACCTGCCGTATTCCGTGTCGGCAGGACTAAGGCAGACTGTTCTGGATTCGTGATGTTGTTAAGCTAGATTGGTTGTCATGAACCCAAATCGGATGGCGTGTTTGATCTCGTCTGAAAATGCTCGTAATAAAATGTTTCGAACAGTCGGATCTGAATGCGTTAAATAGAGATTCCGGTACGTCTCATAATCTTCCAGTTCATCACGATAAGCGATTCGCAAACCTTCTGAGAAAGATCGAAACTGAACCGGTGTGATTTGAAAGACAGGCTGGTTGCCGGTCAACTGGGCATAGAGCCAACTGAATAATTGAAAATGATCGTGCTCATCTTGACGAATACTAAGGATATCTGCTCTCATTTCTGCGTTTGGCGCTGCTTCAGCCAAACGTCCATAAAAATCGACAGCCGTTGCCTCACCCTTCACGGCATCGAGAACGGCAGACGCAAATGAAGTATCACCGCCTTGGCTGATCTGCCGATAGTGCTGATCATCGTAATACAACCCCAGGTCACCACCTATTTTGTTATCTCATTATAGGCTATGGTGACTAAAGATTTATGTGAATACTCAACAGGTAGGTTGCCCGAATACGACGTGAAAGGATACCGTGAAAATTCAGGATTATATACTCTTTTTCTTAAATACGGCAATGGCGAGGATCAGAGCGGCAAGCGCGTAGCTTAATGTCCACAGAATTAAAATCATGGTTACCGCGAAAAAACAATTGCGATGACAATAATACCGATCAAAACAATCCATGCAATTGGACGAGCCATATTTACTGTGTAGCCGATCCCAACCCTTTTTTCCACAAAAAGTGATGGATCGGAACGATTGAAATAGAAGAGCCCCCAGATCCACTTAGCATCGTCATCAAGGATTGTTCCGGATGAGCGCATGTTTCGAACAAAGCGGTTAAATAACACGAATAGTGTGATGAGAAAGCCAAGATCGATAAGCGAAATGGCGAGATACCACAGCGAGTGGATGGGCGTGATGAAACTAATGACGCCGAGCAGGAAAAGCAGCTCGGTCATCAGACAGAAACCAATCAGCAAGATGCCCATCATTTTTCGATACTGCGCATAACCCGGAGCAGCGTTCGGATTACCTTTTACCGATGCCGGGGCACGCCGGATTAAAAGAATAAGGATACCCAGCAGCACTTCAATAAAGACGGGCGACAATACGCTCCGCCATGATTTAGGTGCCCATTGATCAGGGCCGGCGATTCCAAAGTGCGTCGGAATTGAGTCGGCCATGTACGGATACCCAAACCATACGACAGCGAGTGTAGCTATGAACAGTGGAATCAAGATGAGAAACCAACGGAGTGACAACACGGTTTCTCGATCACTTTTTCCAACGTCAACAATGACTTTATCCGTGGCCAGCTTAGCATTCGGTGTCATGGTCTGCTTCAGTATCCGTGTCCGCCTGTTGGCAAGAACGTAAACGAACGATTCGATGAGAATGAGCGCAACCATGATGCAATTAAAGACAATTGCCAGCGGTCCTTTTGCTAAGAAATAGGGAAGGAAAAAGAGAATGAGCAAAAGGACCAGTGCGGTGCAGATCGCCTCGTTCAGGTAGCGTCGACGGATCACGGCAGCTTGAGCATGCTGCCAGACGTCATCATCCGCAAAAACGACACCAAACAAAACATTTTTACGTGAAAGCCAAGGCTGAGCAACAAATAGTGCAGAGACTAAGAGATAGGTCCCTATCAAAACAAAGATATTCATGATTCATTCCCCTCCAGTTCGTCATACATGTGATCGATCATTTGATGCAGCACAGCTCGATCAACGCGGCGTGTAACGGCTTCGGAGACGATTGTCTTCAATGGATCACCGCAGTTTTTCACGAATTCAGCCGCATTTTTTGCTGCATTTCCGGCTTTAATAAAGGTTCCGCGCCGCCGCTGAATTTCAATAAACCCTTCACTCTGAAGTAATTGGTAGGCTTTATTGACGGTGTGAAGATTAACCCCAATTTCTGCTCCCAGAGTACGAACAGATGGCAGCGAATCGCCGTCCTTCAAAGTACCGGAAGCAATTCCGGTGACGATTCCATTACGTATTTGCGTATAAATCGGCTGATCCGATCCGAAATCAATGGAAAGAAGCACGTTGCTCTGTCTCCTTTTGTTCTATCTGTTATATACTATATATAACACAAATGAGACGAATCGTCTATGACATTATTAATTATTACTGGAAGCCTGCTTGGGGGAAAATGATCGCTTGATTCAATTGACAATTATCCGGAATTTAAAATACTTCTAAAATCGAGAGTACGGGGATGTAGGAGCAGTTAAAGTGAGACGCATTGAAATGTACAATAAGTTTCAGTATGTTTTGAGTGGATTTTTGAGCAAAAATAAATAAGGCGTTGTTTGTGCTCAGTAAAGAGCTTAACAGGCCTTATTTTTCTAAGAGATCCTGATGGGTTTGCTCGTAGTGATCGCCCCAACGTTTCATTTCTTGAATAATCGGCTTCAGTGTTTCGCCAAACGCAGTCAGTGAGTATTCCGTTTTTGGCGGAACAACCGGAAAAACTTCGCGGTGAATGACGCCGTCTTTTTCCAATTCGCGCAGCTGCAGCGTCAGCATGCGCTGGCTCACACCGGGCATCAGGCGGCGCATCTCGTTAAATCGCCGCTTTTCCGTTATTAGATGATAAAGAATAACACCTTTCCATTTCCCACCGATGATATCAAGCGTTGTTTCAACAGGGCAATGCTTGCATGCATAGCCTGTTTTTCGATTGCGCATGGATAATCCTCCTCAGTTACATTCTTGTTTCTACGTTACGCCATTGTGCGTTCTAGTCGCGTTGCTTTAGTGCCATTATACTATTAAGTGTAATCAATCCCACAATGGAGGCACTAAGATGAAAGCATTTGGCACACATGAAGTAACAGATATTTCAAATTCAGACAGTATTGTTTCCATAGAAATCCTCAATCAAGAACCGACGGGGCATGATCTGCTTGTCCAGGTAAAAGCGGTGTCCGTGAATCCGGTCGACACGAAAGTGCGAAACGCGCGGAATGGTCGAACGAACGGCGCGCGTATTGTCGGCTACGATGCGAGCGGTATCGTTATAGCGGCAGGAGAAAAGGTGACGCTTTTCAAACCGGGTGATGAAGTCTATTATGCGGGCGATATTACGCGAAAAGGAACAAACGCCGAGCAGCATCTTGTTGATGAGCGGATTGTTGCTGTGAAACCGAAAACCTTGGATTTTCTAACTGCAGCCGGGATGCCTTTGACCAGTATTACTGCCTATGAAGCATTATTTGATCGGTTGCCATTCAGTGCGGAAAATCATGAAGAAAACGTTGGCAGGCGGCTATTAATCATCAATGGTGCTGGAGGCGTCGGATCGATTGCGATTCAGTTGGCCAAATGGGCGGGACTTCACGTCACAGCAACCGCCTCGCGCCCGGAAACAGTCCAATGGGTGAAAAATCTCGGCGCGGATGAAGTTATTAATCATCGAAAGCCATTCAAAGAAGAGTTCGAAAGACTTCCATTTGATACGGTTGACGCCATATTGTGTCTGAACAATACGAAGGAACACTGGCAGAACATGTATGACGTGATCAAGCCCCAAGGTCGCATCTGCTCGATTGTGGAAATTGGAGAGGGCATCAATCTCGATTTGATTAAGTCTAAAAGTATTACGTTCAGCTGGGAGTCCATGTTCACGCGCTCAACCTTTGAAACCGAAGATATTATTGAGCAGCATAACCTGCTGACAAAAGTTGCGAAACTGTTGGACAACGGTGTCCTCAAGCAAACCGTAACAAAGAAACTGACACCGCTAAATGCAGAGAATTTACGTGAGGCACACAGGCTCGTTGAAAGCGGAGGAATGATCGGCAAAGTCGTTGTTGGCGAAAATTAAATTGGTGAACGAGCTGCCCTCAGAAACAAGCTGGGGGCAGTTTGTTATGGAGTCAGTTAGGACTTAGAAGGAAGGCAAACAAGGCTATTGGAAGAACAAGAAAAGCCTAAGTATAACGCAGGCTTCATTATCTCAACCGATCTAATAAATTTTAATAGTAATACGTTCTTGAACGACTTAATTTTTAACCGTGATTGAATAATGCGTGTTAATAAATTTCACGACATTGCCTTATTTGCTTTATTTTGCAAGACAGTCTAATAAAAGCGCCCATGGTATGATTGGCTTGAAGCTTCACGAATCCCGCTCATTTCTTAACCAAAATTTAAACCGGATCGTCTATTAAATTCACCTTCTTAATTTAGTATTGAGAAAGTAAATCTTTTCCGCGAATTTTATTTTTTCCCATGCCCACTACATCTTAAGTCTTACAGCAAACTACCATTCAAGTCCGTATCAGGACACATGCCTCAACTGTAAAATTAAAGAAAATAATACAGCAATTATCTTGAGGAGGAAATTTATGGGTTCGATAATCAAATTTTCATTAAGAAACGCGGCAGTGATTATCATTGCGATGATCTTAATCGTTGTCGGCGGATTGTATTCGGTTAAGACGATGAAAATGGAGTCGATGCCGAATGTTGATATTCCCTATTTGGTCGTTCAGATTCCTTATCCCGGTGCCACACCGGAACAATCGTTAAACGATATCGGCAAGCCGCTTGAGCGTTCACTTTCAGGAATCGATCAAGTCAAGAACGTCTATATCGAGAGCTACAGTAATGTGGCAGTTGCTGTCTTGGAATTCGATATGGATAAGAAAATGGACGAGGCGAAGAAAGATGTGACGTCTGCGATCGCCTCGACAGATCTTCCCGATGATGCGGGAAAACCGGTGCTTCAGGAGCAAGGACCGTCGGCCGCGCCGGTATTCAGCTTCGCACTCTCATCGAAAGATGCAGATCAGTCGGATTTGACCCAATTTATTGATGAGCAAATCAAGCCTGCTTTTTCAAAAATAGATGGAGCGGGGACGGTAGATGTTTACGGTGAGACGGACAAGCAGATCCATATTGAGCTGAATACGAAGAAAATGAAGCAGTATGGCATCACCTATGATGCGGTGAAGCAGGCAGTTCAAGCAAATAATTTTTCATTTCCGGCCGGTCAGGTTTTCATAAATGATCAGACGCTCAATGTTCAGAGCGACGCGACGCTGCAATCTCTGAAGGATATCCGTTCCATTGTGCTGCTTTCGAGCGGGCCAAATGGTGTCCAGAAGATGAAACTCTCGGATTTGGCAAAAGTATCGTATGGAGAAAAGTCGGAAACGGTCTATACGCGGTTAAACAAGAAACCGGCTGTGCTTGTTGAACTTAAAGCGCAGTCCGGAGCCAACGCTGTGGAGGTTGTCAAAGAAGCGAAGCAGAAACTATCGGATGTATCACTGCCTCAAGGTTACACGCTGACAAACCTCTATGACAGTTCAAAAGATGTGCAGGATTCAGTGTTCAGCATGCTTCGCGAGGTATTGCTGGGCACATTATTCGCCGTGATCGTCACGTTTGTTTTTTTACGAAATATTCGTGCAACCATCGTTGCGGTGCTCTCGATTCCGCTCTCGATTCTCGCGTCGATGATTGTTATGAATTACATCGACTACAGCATGAATATGATGACACTCGCGGGTATCGCTGTTGCGGTCGGGCGCGTGATTGATGATTCTATTGTTATTATTGAGAATATTTACCGGCGCACATTAAAAAGTAAGCAGCGCGATGAGAGCCTTGTGCTGAATGCGGCAAAAGAGGTAGGCGGCGCCGTTCTCGCATCAACGCTGACGACAATTGCGGTTTTTGGCCCGCTTTCTTTTGTGCCCGGAATTGTGGGCAAATTCTTTGCGCCATTCGGAATTACCGTTATCGTCGCTCTGGCATTTTCATTCATCGTGTCGGTGACGGTTGTGCCGCTGCTGGCAAAATTCTTCTTGCTGACTATGAAATTCAAAGAACCGAAGATCAGCATTTTTCACAAGGCATATCGATCAGCCCTGAATTGGTCGTTAACCCATAAAATCATTACCATTGTGCTTGCGGCGCTTGTATTGGCAGGATCGGTTGCGCTCGTTCCAACCATTCCAAAGAACTTTTTACCTGAAGAAAAAGCGACATCCTACACATTGAGTGCTGAGCTTCCAATTGGGACATCGCTCGCGGAATCCAATAAAACGGCCGAGCAGCTCGAGAATATTTTGAAAAAAGAAGAACATGTGAAGTATATTCAAACCTATGTCTCCGGCGATCGCGTGACGATGACTGTTGATTTAACAGATGATGTGACGGTGAAACAGAGCAAGACGTTTGAGAAGGAAACACGGAAAGCCGTGGAGGTATTAGACAACAGTGTGACTGTGACCTTGTCGCCGATTGGCATGACCGGCGACACCGGATTCGCGCTCATTGTCGAAGGTGGAAACAAAGCGCAGCTCGCAAAGGCGAGCGATCAGATCGTCAAGAAGCTAGAAAGTGTAAAGGGCCTGACCAATGTGAAGACGAATCTTGCCGGGGTCGAGCCTCAGATCAAATTGACGATTGATAAAAATAAGGCGGCAAATAAAGGATTGAATCCGATCATGGTTGCCGCTTATGTACGCAGTGTGCTGTCCGGCGACAGTGCCGGAAACGCTCAGGTGGACGGCAAGACGGCAACGATTAATTTGTCGCTGGCGCATGATCCATTGAAATCGATTAAGGATATTTCCAATTTGCAGATGACGAACACGTTAGGGCAGCAGGTTAAGATTTCCGATGTGGCGACTTTAAAACGGCAGCCGGGACCATCCGGATTGTACCGCTTGAACGGTCAGGAATATGTCCAGATCAGCGGTCGGTTCACGACAGACAATATATCGGATGTCCAGGCGACGATTGACAGCCGAATCAAATCATTGGATCTTCCGAAGTCGGTGAAGACTCGATCAGAAGGTTCATCTCAAGCGATGAATGAAGGATTCAGCAACATGATGATTGCGATGGGCATCGCTGTTGTGCTTGTGTTCATGGTGATGTTGCTGACATTCGGCAATTTGCTCGCACCTGTTGCCATTCTTTCATCACTGCCTTTTATCTTCACAGGTGGGCTATTCGGACTCTTTATCAGTAAAAAAGCGCTCGGAATGCCGGCTTTGGTTGGGTTCCTGATGCTGATTGGTATTGTGGTTACCAACGCGATCGTGCTGATGGATCGTGTGATGCAGAATCGGAAGAAAGGCATGCAGATCAACGACGCCCTGATTGAGGCGGGCATGACACGCGTTCGGCCAATTCTGATGACCGCACTTGCGACAATCGGCGCGCTTCTGCCGCTTGCCATCTCAACAGAAGGCGGCCTCATCTCAAATGCACTCGCAATTGTCGTCATTGCCGGGCTGATCACGTCTACTCTTCTGACACTGATCATTGTGCCGACCGTGTATGATCTGCTTGTTTCGATTAAAGAACGAATTTTTGGAGGTAAACGTAAACTCGATCAAAATGAAGAGACTGATTAAGTTCCAGTATAAAAATGTCGCGGAGAATCAGCCGCGGCATTTTTTTGTCCACGTACTGAGCGTGATTGACGAGAATAGCCGAGGTTGAACAGGAAGGCTGAACCGAACGAGACAATAGTTCAACTGTAAATGAATAACGAGGCATTCAGCGTAATTTTCGCGGCAAGCGCCGTTTGTGACCTTGTTCAATCTCAGTAAATAGATTGGTATCCGGCTTTTTTTCAGCATGCGTTGACGGTAGCTGAACATTGAGCGCGCGAGCGATGGCGTTCAAGTCGCCGCGCAGCTCAGCGATATCTGCTTTTGTCGCCGGTCGCTGATCGGAGACGAGCAAATAGCCGATCTGCCCACTCTGTTCCACTGTCGCCGTTTCGACATCCTCAATCCGCTCAATACCCAGTTGACGCAGCTGCATTTCGATATGATCAACGGTCATCTTCAATTTTTTCAGGCGATTCGTGCGCAGTTTCCCATTTTTAATAATGACTTTGGCATGACCGGAAAAAAGTGCCTCTGCCCAGTCCCATTTCAACTGAATGAAATCAATCAGAAATAGAGTGAGTACAAAAATAGTACCGATCACAAAGGAAAGGGTGATACTTTTTCCACTGATCGGTTGGACAAGCAATGTCCCGATAGAGATCATAATGACGGTTTGAGGAATGGTCATTTGCGAGATCGATTTTCGACCCGAAATCCGAATCAACATAATGCCAAACAGAATAATAACGACGGCTTTCCAAAGCCAGCTTGGGTGAAAATCAATAAAACGCATGATAAAATTCACGGGACTCCAACCCTCCGTATCATTTTCATGGATAGTTTGGCAATCGACGCCATTTTCTATGTATGGCTGATTAGTTGTGAGCTTAAGCGGCGTCCGTTTATAATAGATGTAATATAACTTTACAGAAAAATTAAACGGGGCATGGAGGAAGAGGAATGGAGATTAAGACGGTAGCGATTGTTGGGCTCGGTGCGTTGGGGATTATGTATGGAAAACAATTGGCGGATCATCTAGGCAAAGACGCGGTACGGATTGTGGCCGATCACGATCGCATTGAACGTTACAAAAAAGAAGGCATTTACTGCAATGGGGAGCTTTGTGACTTTCATTATGTGGATGCAAACGAGCAAGGAAATCCGGCTGACTTATTGATTTTCGCGGTGAAATACACTGGGCTAAAAGGTGCAATTGAAAGCGCCCGAAATCAAATCGGCAAGCAAACAATCCTGCTTTCCGTATTGAACGGCATTTCCAGTGAACAAATGATCGGTGAGGCATTCGGCTTTGATCAACTGCTTTATTGTATTGTTGCCGGAATGGATGCTTCAAAAATCGGTAATGAATTAAGCTACTCAAATATTGGCTTCGTTAGTTTTGGAGAGGCCGACGATACGCGCAGTGAAAAGGTGGACGCGCTTGCCCGCTTATTTGAGAAAACGGAGATTCCCTATGAGATTCCTGAACGGATGCTCCATAAAATGTGGAGCAAACTGATGGTCAATACAGGCGTGAATCAGTCAACCGCAGTATTCGAAACCAATTACGGCGGCGTGCAGGTGCCGGGCAAGCCGCGTGAAACGGTCATTGCCGCGATGAAGGAAGTGGTCAAAGTCGCCAATGCTGAAGGCGTGCCGCTGCGCGAAGAGGAAATTGCCGGATGGTTGGAAATCAATGATTCTCTAAACCCTAAAGGCATGCCGTCAATGCGGCAGGATACGTTGCAGCACCGTCCGACCGAGGTCGACCTGTTTGCGGGCACCATTCGCAAGCTGGGCAAAAAGCATGGAATCCCAACGCCGGTTAATGATTTTCTTTATGACCGTATTCACGCCATTGAAGCGAGCTATGCGAACTAAAAGATCACTAAACTGAATGTCTTCACAGCATTCAGTTTTTTTAAGTCTTTATGTTTCGTAAGCACTTAACGATTTTGTTAGAATTTGAATGGAGGCGAGTTGTCTGTGTATGAGAAGCTGGCGGAAGCCATTAACCAACTGAACGAACGAGAGAGCAAGCGGATGCTGCTGCATCTGTTTCGGGAAGCAGAAATGGCCGAGCATAATCTGGACGAGCAGCGGCTGATTAAGCGGTTTCACCGCGTGTATGAAGATCTGATCCGCTTGCAGCCGGAGAAGCCGCTGACCAAAGATACCTTGAATCACTGGCATATTGTGTTCGGCGATTCAGTTGCCGGGAGTTTGAAGGTTGGGCTAGGCAGTATCCATGCTCGGCGCGAACGGATACGTGTCATCACAACGGACCTTTCAAAAGGACCGTTAACGCATTTAGATGAAGCGGACGGAGTGCGTAATCGAATGGCCTGGATCAAAGAGTTGATGGATGGCTATCCTTATGATGACGATTCGATTCATTCGTTGGCAGATCAACTGGACGCAATCAGATCCGTCCCTGAGCAGGTGCCGATTACGATTTGGGCATCGGATAATGCTTGGGAGCAGTGCGGACTCGATCTCGTAGTCTATCTTTTACGCGGCCGGATGAATCCAATTCATGTCATCAATCCTTCTGTCTATGAAAAACAGTTGTCTGAGGAGCTTGGGGAAGAGCGACACTCGGCATATAGCGGCGAATCGCTTCCGGAAACGCTGGTGATGCTGTTCAAAAAACATGCGCAGAATCCACCGTTGACCGAAAACGAGCGTCGCCAATTGGAAAACGAATGGCGGCGCCTGTCTGATGATTCTGCGGTTCTGCGCATTTGGGAAGACGACCGTGTACAGCCTGTGACACCGGATTATTTTGATGATGATATTTTACGGTGCGCACGCCGACTTGCGCAACAAGAGGAGGATAGCCGTCAGGGCTTTCTCTGTCTTCGTTTAATTGGTGAGGTGATCGGCGAGGTTCATGAAAAGCAGTGGGTTGGTGATACATTTATTTATTGGCGCATTAAAGCGCTGGTTGCTGCAGGAAAAATGACGGTGATAAAGGCACCCAATAAGCTGATGCATCAACAATTAGTCCTTAATAATAGGAGTTGACTTAAATGATTGATCTTTTTACACCATGGACGTTCAAAGGCTTGGCACTCAAGAATCGTGTTGTTATGCCGCCGATGTGTCAATATTCCGTTGGAGAAAAGGACGGCATTGCGACGGATTGGCATTATGTACACTATGTCAGCCGGGCGATTGGCGGCGCTGGACTCATTATCATTGAAATGACGGATATTGAACCGGATGGCCGAATTACCGACAATGATCTTGGTCTCTGGTCCGATGAACAAATCCCTGCACTGGCGCGAATCGTTGAGGCTTGCCATAAATACGGTGCAAAGGTTGCTATTCAGATCGCGCATGCTGGGCGCAAGGCACAGGACGCTGCGGTACCGGTTGCCCCGTCGGCGATCGCGTTCAACGATCGGTATAAAACGCCGCGTGCATTAACCACTGATGAAGTGAAGGCGATGCCTGAAAAATACGCGCAGGCAGTGAAACGGGCGGTTCAAGCGGGATTCGACGCAATCGAGCTGCACGGGGCACATGGTTATCTTATTCATGAATTTCAATCGGCTTTTACGAATAAACGAACCGATGAATACGGCAAAGATCTTACCAGGTTCGGGACTGAAGTGTCGCAGGCAGCGAAAAGCGAAATGTCGGCTGAAATGCCGCTGATCATGCGTATTTCGGCCATTGAATATGTGGATGGAGGGTATGGACTGGAGCACAGCACTGCTTTGGCGAAAGCATACAAAGAAGCGGGTGTTGATCTGTTCCATGTCAGTGCCGGCGGCGAAGGTCCAATAGCCGCAGCCGGAAAACCGGGCACGCATGCCGCCTATCAAGTGCCGTTTGCACGCGCGATCAAAAAGGCAGTGGGTACGCCGGTGATTGCGGTCGGCCGTTTGGATGATCCGGTGCTGGCGAATGCGGTGATTGGCAATGAGGATGCCGAACTTGTTGCTGTCGGTCGCGGCATGTTGAGAAATCCGTACTGGACATTGGAAGCGGCTGCCAAGCTTCATAAAGAAACAAATGTGCCGAATCAGTATCTAACCGGATTCGCGCACTGATCAAAAGGACAAAAAGAGCTTTCTCCTGAGTTAGGAGGAAGCCCTTTTTGTCGGTTGATGTGTTTTTCTTTCATACATATAACGAACTCACACACACTCATGCAAAAAGTGGGTATGGTTATAAGCCATTTCCAATCTATCTTTTACATCGAATCTATCAAATCTTTACTGGTTTTTTTTTATCAAAATAACTGTGTTTTTCTTTTTTAAGATGTTCTCTCGCAACATCTGCAACTTCTAACGTCACATCTAATGCTTTCAATAATTTATTATAGGTTTCAGTTGAAATGCTGCTGTGACCGCTCTCGACGCGATAAATAGTCTTTTTATCAACCCCAGCTTTAGAAGCTAATTCATCTTGACTGAAGCCGCGGCGCATCCTATAACCAAAAATTAACTCACCCATCAAGCTTTGCAAAGAAAACGTGAGTTCTTTCCCACCAGGAATTTGAGTAGTTAACTGATGCGTCAATTTAACTAAATCAGCCATAATTAGCCCCCCTGAAATTATATTAAAACATAAATTCATCCACAAATCCTTGAGGATCTTCTCTAGATTTTTTCAAAATCAGAAGTGTTTCCTTAATTCTCAAAGATGTATATGGATCATACATTCCGTAACTACCTCGAAAGGTTTCCTTTTTCTCATATGCATAAGGAAAACAATAAACCAACTCATCATCTGCATTTAAAAATGGGAAAAATATTGCTCTAAAGTGACGGGCACCTTTAAAAATTCCAGGCAATTTCCTATCACCCAAACTAACCCTAAGTTCATAAATTCCTTCTTCATCAAGAATTTTTACCAACTCAAAATTCAATGAAATATCCTCATTACCTGGACATTCAATATTTAAGCAGGTACGCAAAGAATTATCCCCAGTTTTCGGTAAATTGGATTGAGCAACATATTGCATGTAACTAAAAGCTTTGGTAATAAACTCAAAAAAAACATTATCCCCAGTCAAAGAAGAGCCAGCTTCTTTAACTGATTTAGAAGCCTTATCAGCAAATCCTCTCAAGCGATCTTCCACATTTTTATTATGATGTAAATCTAAAATCGATTCGATTTTCGCTACTACGTTCTCCATATATCATAGCATATATACGCTAAATTGTGAAAAAAAATAAGGAATATATGCCTTTTCACCTCGGCCTTCTATGATTGTTCTGATAATCTCTGATACAAATAATATAATATATAACCGAGTTCCAACAATTACTATAAAGTAAGGAATGATGCGGTCTAATTAAGTTATATCCAAATAAAATCATTATGTAAATAAGTATATTCATAAATATTCGACAATATTCTACAAAATAAATGAATGTTTTTTAGTTTAATAGATTCTGTTCAAAAAGGGGGACAAAAAGAGCCGAGAAGATCAAGGAAGCGCAGTTTTGAGCTACCCGCACGTACTTCCACAGGATGTGGTGACTTCAGCGTTATTCACAGGACGTAACTTCCACAGGATGCGGTGACTTTCGCGTTGCATACAGGACGTATGCGTAATTAGCGAAAGCTCCTCTTTATAGCGAAAGCTCATTACCCTTAGCGAAAGATTCAAGTTACATTTGCTGCTTATAGAACGCCATTTGCGACACCTTTGTAACTGCTTCTAAGTTTGACCTCAAAGTCCAGGCGCATTGACCGAAATAATTTTTCTTAACTGAAGAAAAATTGACAGCATTCATAGTAAGTTCATAAATGAGGGGTACCCTTAATCATGGATCATTCAGTCAATAGATCAGATGAATCGCGAGAAGAATTCATCTGAATTAAGAAAAGGAGTTAGATGCATGGCCAAAGAAAATACGACCGTTGATATCAACGGAAAACCGTATAACCGAACCTTTTTAATGATTATATTGCTGACCGGTGCGTTCTGTACGATTTTGAACCAGACATTACTTGCGACGGCACTCCCGGATATCATGAAAGATTTTGATATTACCGCGGCGACCGGGCAGTGGCTGACCTCCGGATTCTTGCTGATGAACGGCGTGATGATTCCGGTTACCGCGCTGCTTATTAATAAAATCAATTCAAAAGCACTGTACATCAGCGCCTTGACCGTTTTCCTGCTTGGGACGATTGCGGCCGCAGTTGCACCGAACTTTTCGATGCTGTTAACCGGACGAATTATTCAGGCTGCGGGTGCAGGAATTATGATGCCGCTGATGCAGACGATTTCGCTATTAATTGTGCCGAGAGAAAAACGTGGAATCGTCATGGGGCTTGGTGGACTTGTTGTCGCTTTTGCGCCGGCGATCGGTCCAACACTTTCCGGATGGATTGTCGACAGCTACAACTGGCGAGTGCTCTTTTATATGATGATTCCGATCGTCGCCCTAGTCATCGGGCTTGCTTTTGCGGCTATGAAAAAAGTTGTGCCTCTGACGGATCCGCGGATTGACTACTTGTCCATTGTCCTGTCGACGATCGGATTTGGCGGCATGCTCTATGGATTCAGCAGTGTGGGCAACTACGGATGGTCGGATGGACGTGTGATTTGGCCGCTTATTGTCGGCTGTATTTTTATCGTTCTCTTCATTTGGCGGCAGCTGGCGATGAAAGAACCGATGCTGGAACTGAGAGTATTTAAGTCGCCGGTCTTTACGCTTTCGGTTGTCATCAGCAGCATTGTTATGATGGCGATGATCGGCGCAGAACTGGTTCTCCCACTTTATATCCAAAATCTCAGGGGCGAAAGTGCTTTGCATTCGGGACTGATGCTGCTTCCCGGCGCTATCATCATGGGCTTGATGAGTCCGATAACCGGCTTAATTTTCGACCGGATCGGTTCGCGTAAACTGGCGATTACCGGAATATTTTTGCTGACGGCCGGAACATTGCCGTTTATGTTCCTAACGCAGCATACAAGCTACGCATCCATTATTGTTCTGTATGCCGTGCGCTTTTTAGGAATTTCTATGGTCATGATGCCGGTAACAACTGCCGGGATGAACGCATTGCCCGACTCGCTGATGAGCCATGGCACCGCAGTCAACAATACGATCCGTACGGTGGCGGGTTCCATTGGAACGGCTGTTCTGATCAGTATTCTAACTAATGTGACCAAAAACAATGCGCCAAGCAGCAGCTTGAAGCATAGCGATCCGGCACAATTCATGCATCAATCGATTGATGCTGCTCTAAAAGGCATGAACACTGCGTTCATGGTTGCTATTCTTTTCTGTCTGCTGACGCTCGTCCTTACCTTTTTCATCAAGGGCAAGGAGAAACATGCAGTGACCGCTCAAGACGCTGATTAATCTGATTTTATAAATAGGAAGTGATGGTGTGATTCTATATACGTTAATCATAAGTGTTCTACTCTTCGTTATCTTCACCTTCACGAGTGGATCGAGGAAGTATGCAAAGTATCGATGGCTTCATTATAGTTTGGCAGGACTCGCGTTGATCGTTTTTCTCGGCAGCGAGACACTGCTCATCATGAATGAGCACGGTCATTTCGGTATGAAAACAAAGGTGTATACTCAAAAAGTTTCGCTGTACTCTGCAACCGGTGCCGCGGTGAATTCGCAGATTCCGTTTATGCTGCTTCATCAAGATGCGGGCAAGGACCGGATCTACATCTATAATACGGAGAAACAGGGCAAGCCGAAGATGAAACACACACAGATTACTGACAAAAATGCGGTAAAGACTACGAATCAGACGGCTTATCTTGCCATCGAGAAGAAGCGGCGCGTATTCAAAAACAGTTTTTATAAGAATTTGTTTGCGTACAGTGGAAATAAAAATGTACTCGTTTCAACACGCAATGTTTTCTATCTGCCTGAAAATCATCAGGTGATGAGTGTGAACGAGATGAAGAAGATGCAAAAAGAGATGCTGGAAAAACAGAAAAAAATGCAGAAACAGCAATCTAAGAAAAAATAAACGATCATCTAAAAGAAAGTGATTCTGAAGGACGGCTCGAAATTCATTCGAATGATCGAGACCGTCTTTTTTGCCGGAAATCAAAGCGGAGGTGCGAGGGCGCTTGCGGGATCAGCTCCGCAGATTTCTGCCTGTTTGAGGAGGCTCGCGGTGCGCCCGCGGCAAGCGAGTAACCGAAGCGACGATTCAGCACTGAAAAGACACAAAACCATCACACATGGCTGGAGATTAAGGACCAGGCGCTTTATGCCTGGTTTTTTTGCGTTTTATCCAGTAGGGAATGAGTGAACAGGTGTCGGCTGAGCCATACTAATCGGCAGAAGTGACGAAATTCGAGCGGGAGAATAAAAGGAGAATGATGCAATGACGTTGAATACATGCAGCCTCGATTGTGACGGAAGACCGTACAATCGATCCTTTTTGGTCGTTATTCTGCTCATCGGCACTTTTTGCGTTGTGGCCAACCATACGGCCATCACAACCGCGCTCCCGGGTATTATGCGCGATTTTCATATTGATGCGGATACCGGGCAATGGCTGACCTCCGGATTCCTGCTGATGAATGGAATCATGATTCCGGTTACGGGGATGCTGATGCATCGAGTCAATTCCAAAAAGCTGTATATAGCTGCGATGCTGATCTTTCTATCGGGGACCTTGCTGGCGGTGCTCGCACCTAATTTCCCAATTTTATTGATCGGACGCCTCATCCAGGCGGTTGCGACGGGAATCATGATCCCGCTGATGCAGACCATCCTTCTACTCATCTTTCCAAAGAGAAAGAGGGGGGTAGCGATGGGATTGGATGGTCTTGTGCTGGCGTTTGCGCGTGTCATCGGACCAACGGGTGCCGGACTAATCATTGACCATTTCAACTGGCGCGTCCTTTTCTGCGCCTTTATCCCTGTAGCACTATTGGCGGCTTTCCTTGCGCCGGCAGCCATGCGAAAGATTGTTCCTCTTGAACAGAAAAGCATTGACTATGTCTCGCTTGTACTGTCGACTTTGGGATTCGGTGGTTTGCTTTATGGATTCAGCAGTGTTGGTCATCACGGCTGGGCGTCGCCTATTGTACTTGGGTGGCTTTCGGTTGGCGCAATCGGTGTTATTGGGTTTATTTATCGTGAGCTGACCATAGACAACCCCATGCTGAATCTGCGTGTTTTTCGATCGCCGCTGTTCAGTATTTCTGTTGTTGTCGGCGGAACGTTGATGGTCGTCATGTTCGGTGCGGAGCTTGTGCTGCCGCTTTATATCCAGAATGTGCGGGGGGGAAGTGCCTTTTTTTCCGGCCTGGTGATGCTGCCCGGCGCTGCTGTCATGGGACTCATGTCTCCGGTAACTGGTATTATTTTTGACAAAATAGGTGTTCGTAAGCTCGCAATTACAGGTATGGGGCTGCTAACATTGAGCACGATTCCGTTTGTTTTTCTCACCATGACGACACAATTAGGCGCGATCATCATTCTCTATGCGTTACGATTTCTCGGAATCTCTATGGTCATGATGCCGATGACTACTGCAGGCATGAATACACTGCCCGATTCGCTCATGAGCGACGGCACTGCGGTTACCAATACGTTACGCACCATTGTCGGCTCAATTGGCACCGCGATTTTAATTAGCGTGATGTCCGATGTGACGAAAAGTGAATTACCGGAATCAGGCATGTATGGCTCTAACCCTGCTTTATTCCAATTACTTAAAACCGACGCGGCACTTAATGGCGTGAATGCCGCATTTCTTGTCGCCATTGGCTTTTGCGCAGTGACTTGGGCGCTGACTTTTTTTATTAAAGACGTCCGGCACAATACGCGTTCTATTCGGTGAGTGGTAGGCAAAATGCTCAATGAAAGTAAATATATGGAAATGGGACAATGTTGACACGCTATAGGAAACACGTATAATTGAAAACGCTATGGGATTTATCGCATTAAAGCACACCTGTAAAACATAGAGAGAAAGGATAGGAAAAAATGGCTGCAACAGAAGGAAAGAAGGAATCACTCAGGCGCGGGTTGCTTCCGCGCCACATAATGCTTATGGCAATGGCCGGCATGATCGGCACAGGCATTTTTAAAGGAAGCGGCGATACACTGAACATTGCCGGTCCGAGTGTCACAATCGCGTACTTAGTATGTGGATTAATTTTGTTTATTGTTATGGTCGCGCTTGCGGAGATGGCGATTGCCTATCCGGGATTGAATATCCAGCACCTGATGCATAAAGCGTTCGGTTTCCGTATTTCAATCATGATCGGCTGGTTGTACTGGATTAACTGGATGATCGTGACGGTTGTTGAAATCTTGGCCGCAGGCAGTTTTCTTCAGTATTGGTTTCCGCAAATACCTTTGTGGGTGCTTGCCGGACTGTGCGGTCTCTTTATCGTTGGCATTAACCTTTTCCAAGTGAGTCTTTATGGCGAATTCGAATTTTGGTTTGCCGGAATTAAAATAGGCGCGATTATTGTATTTATTATTCTTGGGCTGTTGATCCTTTTCGGCATTGTCCCAAGCCCTGCCGATCCGATGAAGAACTTGTTTGGACACGGCGGCTTTTTCCCGCACGGGTTCGGCGGCATGATCTCTGCACTTCTTGTTGTTATTTTCTCATACGGCGGATCGGAACTGATCGGGTTGACGGTAACGGAGGCCAAGGATGTGGAGCATGTTCTGCCGAAGGTCATAAAGAGCGTTGTATCGCGGGTGATCATGTTCTATATTCTGCCGATTATCATTATTTGCGGCATGATGCCGTGGAGCAGTGTTTCAGCGACCGAAAGCAGTCCGTTCGTTCAAGTATTTGAAACAGTCGGTCTGCCGGGTGTGCCGCATCTGATGAACTTTGTGCTGCTGACAGCCGTACTTTCGGCAGCGAATTCGGGGATTTACGCGACGACGCGGACGCTGTATGCAATGGCTGAACGCGGCGAGGCGCCGGGCTTTGTGCGTAAACTTTCAAAAAGTGGTGTACCGCTTGGCGGGATCGCGCTGACGACAAGTTTTCTAGCCGTCGGTGTTGTGCTGGCATACTTATCGCCAAGTCAAATTATCAATCAATTAATGAGCATACCAGGGTTTACCATTTGTCTTGTCTGGATCGCCATCTGTGCAGCTGAATTGAGGCTGCGCCCGAGCTATAAACAGCTCCCATTTTTCAAAATGGCCGGATTTCCATACATGACCATTGTCGGCTTAGGTGCGCTGTCGTTAATCTTCGTAACATTCGTGATCAATGCAGCCAATCTTGTGGGGACGGTAACCTGCCTTGCGATCATGGCAATCTTGATTGCTGTTTCGTTCCTCGTTAAGCCAAATGAGAATTCGCATGAAAGTATGTAAGATGAAGATTTATGAAGATGCTGTCCTTTACGGGGCAGCATCTTTTTGAGTTAGATTCAATCCATAATGTACGGAATTCACGGCCTCGTGCAGAAAAATTCGTGTTTTTCGCTTTCGCTTATCTGATTTCACTGTAAAATAAAGAGAGAAGATATGCCGCATGAAGGAGCTGCTCATGGAAATTTTTAAAGGAACGATCAATCAATTGGATGCGCTTGTCGATTTGGAACTTGAACTGTGGCCGGGTCATACGCGCAAAGAATTACTGGAAGAAACGCAGACGCTGCTTCAATCTGCCGACCATGTGTTTTACATGATAAAACAGGAGCGAGCATTCATCGCGTTTATTCATATGTCGCTCCGGAAGGACTATGTTGAGGGAGCAGTTGGGAGCCAGACTGGATATATAGAAGGAATTTACGTGAAGCCTGAATGCAGACGTAATGGCGTCGCGCACAATTTAGTGGAAGCGGCAGAACTTTGGGCGAAAGCTAAAGGATGCAAACAGCTCGGTTCTGATACAGAGTTGTCAAACCAAGCGGGCTTTGCTTTCCACGTTGGTGCCGGTTTTCGCGAAGCTAATCGAACAATCTCGTTTATTAAAGATCTGTAGTCCAAAGGCGCGCATCATCTCGGGATGACTCGCGCCTTTTGTCACGAGAACGAATTCGGATTCGCAGCAGCGGGACCGGCAAAATAGCTCTGGTGCTGTTGTCTATTCGGTTGCATAGGATTGGCATTCGGCATACCTGCATTTGCGCAGTCTGTCGGGGGGCCGAGAATGGTTGACTTGCGAATGGGCGCGACGGTTCGCGCATAGGCCGCCGGATCAATACAATAAGCGCGGTTCATCACTTCTGCAGGTGTGAATCGGAGAAAGTCAGAGCCGAAGACAACGTCAGGTGTGGGCACGTCAAAAATAGTGAGCAGATGAACATCATCGGTCAATGCGATAATCCAATGAAACCAGCCCTTCGGCAGCATCGAAACTTCGCCGGGACCGATTTGATAACTCATCAGCTTTTGCGTAAAGGGATTGAAAACGGAAGTGATCACAGATCCACGAATCATGAAGATCATTTCAGAAGCGTTCGTGTGCCAATGCGGCTGGATGATGATGCCGCGAGTCATATGAGCATTAAAAAAACCATTTTTTATTTCCGGAAATTGCGGACCGAACAATTGGCTGATGTAATTGTTCGCGTCACGCTGCTCTGCAATCTTTTTGGTCGAGTCAGCAGATAAGCGAAAAGAAGGATCAGATGGATTTAGTTGCATGTGCGTCATCCTCCATTTTAATGGGCTAAACGCTATACCCTATGACAAGGCATGATGGAGGGTTCCACAATTCCAAATTAATTCTGTTCGTTTGGTTCAACATGCACCTGTACATCGAAGACATCATAGTTATCCATCAACACTTTCTCGACGCGCGATGAAATTTGATGTGCTTCCCTAAGTCCCATGTCCGGATTTACAACAATGACCAAATCGATAACCGTATTGTTGCCGTATTTTCTGCCGCGGATATCGCGTACGCCTTCAACGCCGGCAACTGAATGGACAATTAAATTAAATGAGTTCAAGGTTGAGTCATCAAAACCGTCGGACAAGTAATAGGACGACTCTCTGAAAATATCCCAGGCCGTTTTGCAGATCAGGACGCCGATCAAAAGAGCGACAACCGAATCAAGCCATGGGAGATGGAGCTGTGCGCCGATAATACCGACGCTCGCGCCGACACTGACCCATGCGTCAGACAGATTGTCTTTAGCGGCCGCCAAAACCGATGTGCTTTTTGTTCGTATCGATAAGCGTTTATTATACGTATATACCGCAAACATGACTGCAGCGCAAAATAAACCAATCCAGGCAGATACAAGGTCCGGCGTTTCCTCATGACCTGCGACTACTGATTTTGCCCCATCAAATAAAACTTGAATACCGACAGCCATCATGACAAAGGAAGCAAATAATGAGGCGATTGTTTCACTCTTCCAGTGGCCGTACGGATGGTCACTGTCTGCGGGACGCTGGGAGAGCCGCAATCCGATCAGCACGGCGACCGACGCAACAATATCGGTCACATTATTAAATCCATCGGCACTCAGCGCTCGCGACCCCATGGTCAAACCGACAAACAATTTCAACGCAGATAAAACGAGATAGGTCACAATACTAATGATCGCGCCGCGCTCGCTTAATTTTAAATTCATGTATTTATCTTGAATCATTACAAACACCTGACTTTCTTTTCGCTGAAGTCATTTACAGGCAGATTTTTCATATAATGATGACAATTTTAACACGATACGGATACGTTACTCAAAAATAGAAAAAACGAAGCCATTCAGGGAGGTTCGTTCATGTTCAGTGACTCATTTAATGCCAGTTTTCAGGGCATGCAGATTTTGTTTTACATTGGATTTTTCGTCGTTATTACCGTCATTGTCGCAAGCGCCATAAAGAGAATGGCAACGTGGTCTTCGAATCAGCAAAAACCGCGGCTGCGTGTACGTGCCTTGGTTGTGGGGAAACGAACACAGACGTCGGGCGGAAATCAAACCATAGTGTCTACACACTATTATGCCACATTTGAAGTGGAAAGCGGAGATCGGATCGAGTTTCATCTAAACGGTTCTGACTATGGCTATTTAGTTGAAGGAGATCGTGGAATGCTTGATTTTCAGGGAACCATTTTTCAAGGCTTTACCCGTGAATCAGAGAGAGCAGATGCACAGAATCATGATTAATGCCTCATGTTTGGAAAATTTGTGTCAGTCAATTAATTTAGCTTGACTTCATGAACTGTTTATCGGAAACTTATGGGGCACCACATTTTCGGCATCTTCCATAGGGCGGATGCGAAAAAAAGAACGGGAGTTGAGTAGAGATGAGTAAGAGCACGAGCGTAGTAACAGAGGCAGGAACATTTGGTGAATTCGGCGGAAGCTATGTCCCGGAAGAGCTGCGGAAGGTCTTGGCGAAAATCGCTGAGGCATTCGACAGGTACAAGGATGATCCTGAGTTTAACAAAGAGCTGCGTTATTATTTGAAAGACTATGTGGGACGCGAAAATCCACTGACGTTCGCGAAGAATCTGACGGAACAAGCAGGCGGCGCGAAAATCTATCTGAAAAGAGAAGATTTGAACCACACTGGCGCGCACAAGATTAATAATACCATCGGACAAATTCTGCTCGCGAAGCGGATGGGCGCCAAGCGGATCATTGCCGAAACCGGCGCGGGTCAGCATGGTGTCGCGACCGCGACTGTAGCCGCTCTGTTTGGACTGCCGTGCACGATTTACATGGGAAAATATGATACGGAACGCCAAGCATTGAACGTCTTCAGGATGGAACTGCTTGGCGCAAAAGTCGTGCCAGTGGAAAAAGGGCAGGGACGTCTGAAGGATGCCGTCGATGTCGCATTAGGTGATCTAATTCAAAACCATGAGACAACCTACTACCTGCTTGGTTCGGCGGTCGGACCGCACCCTTATCCGACGATGGTGCGCCATTTTCAATCCGTGATCAGTGAGGAATCGAAGCGCCAGATCCTGGAGAAAGAAGGCAAACTGCCGGCTGCGGTTGTTGCCTGTGTCGGCGGCGGCAGCAATGCGATTGGCGCGTTCGCGCATTACATTGACGAACCGAGCGTCCGTCTGGTCGGCGTTGAACCGGTGGAGGCGGCAAGTATTGCTGAAGGCGTACCCGCGATTATCCATGGGTTCAAATGCTACGCGTTGGTCGACGAAAACAATAATCCGAAACCAACCTATTCCATTGCCGCAGGCTTGGACTATCCGGGCGTCGGACCGGAGCACAGCTATCTGAAGGCATCCGGGCGCGGCGAATACGTGACGGTGACCGGCCAAGAAGCACTGGACGCGTTCTTGAATCTTTCGAAGGTTGAGGGAATCATTCCGGCACTGGAAAGCGCGCATGCCGTTGCTTACGCGATGAAGCTGGCAAAGACGCTGCCGAAGGACGAAAGCATCATTGTCAACCTTTCCGGGCGCGGCGATAAAGATGTGAAGCAAGTGTATGACATGTTGCAGAAAAAATGAGAATGACGATGCAATCTGAAAACTAGATGTGTGAAACAAAAAAGGCGGCTTGGCATTTAAATGAATGCTTAAGCCGCCTTTTTTATCGTTTGCCTCGCTGGGACGACGTCATAATATTCCACTGGGCGATCAGGTAAGCGCCCAATCTGAAAAATAGGCGGAAAAATTCCGCTTAATTCGAAAATGAACGAGAAAATAGCTTAAATAGGCGGAGAAATTCCGCCTATCGAATCAAAAAGTGTGAAAATGGAGGTTTTTTCTGTGTATAAGCGGAAAAATTACCCTTATTTACCCCTGAAATAAGCGCCATGATGCATATAACCGGAAAATCTCCGCTTATTTTACTCGGTTTTTTATTTGTGAATGGCTTTAACGATTGCTTCTAGTTCATCAACAACTGCGTGAATCGGCTTTCGCGTATCGATTTCCGTTGTTGCCCCTGCGCGAAGAAGTGGTACAACTGCGGCAAAATCACTTATAATCCGCGTGCGATCTTCTACCGTTTTTCCAAAGGGATTGTTTTTGCGCATCCTGACACGCTCAAGGATCGTTTCGAGCGGGGCGGACAGGAGTACAATTGCATCGAATTGAGGGTAAAACTTGACCTGATTGGTGACGCAGCCGGAGAGGAACAATGTACCTTCATCATGCTTGGCAAGAAGTTCGCCTATACGTTTCTCATGCCATAGTTGTTCAAAGCCTTGACCATTCGAAAGCGGCACGTCCTCGCCCCAATTGCCATAATCCGTATCGACAACTTTATAGCCTCTGCGCGCAAGTCCATCTAGTGTGGATGACTTTCCGACACCGGACATGCCGGTGATGAAGATGACGGCTTTTTTTAGATGATCGTTCATACAGAAATCTCCTTTGGCAATCCATAAGGTTTAGTTGGATACTTTAACAGAGAATGCGTAATAGGAATTTCCACGTACCCATTTTGCGTGAAGGAGAATAACATAACTTCCTGCTTTTCTCGGCAAAGCGAGCTGATTTTGGCGAATTGGCAGTTCCGTTCCTTCTTTTTCATTGCGCCAAATGTGTGCTGTGAGTTTCGGATGCGATTGATCGGAGAACGAGATAATCGCTTTATCGCCGGTGGTGACCGGCTGAGTCTCCATCCGTTTTGCAATTTTCGATGGAGAACTGGCATCTGCAACAACCGCGTTATGATAGAAAAATCCATACCGCCACTCATACGTGCCTTTTCCCGTTTCTACTTGTGAGTGATTCACCTTGACCATAGCATCTGGCGGTTCTTGTTCCGATGAACATCCGTTCATTGTAAGCAGCAGTAGACATAATAGCAGAAATCCGATCTTATTCATCAGCCTCTCTCCAATGCTTTTCCACCATTTTAACCCATATGCTCCGCTAATGAATGATACAATAGAAAAAAATGAGAGGATGCGTCCTATGTTTCTTCATAAGGTTGATAGTGAGGTTTCGACTCGCTGCTAAATGGATTACCTATTAGGGAGGAATTACAATGCTTGACCGATTCGACAGAGAACTTCAAGAAATCAAAGAGCAGGTGAAGTACAAACGAAAATGGGAGGATCAGCTTGGCCGTTTGCAGGATGAGGCGGAGCAGCAGGAAGTGAAGCTGAATATGCTCAGATCCATGCGTAACAAGGAACAAAGGGATGTTGACCGCATGGAGTCGTTCAGCGTGCCCGCTATTCTTTATTCAATAATCGGGCGGAAGCTGGAAAAAATCGACAAAGAGAAGCAGGAAGCAATTACGGCTGAACTGAAATATCAAGAAGCTTGTCGCGCTGCAGAGGATATGAAAAAAGAACTGGCTGAACTGCAAAACCGGTTATTGTCTGTGCAAAATGCGGATCAGGAGTACACGGAGTGGATGAAGAGAAAAGAACGACTCATTCATGACGCCCAATCGCCGCTCAGTGAAGAACTCTACGCATTGATGGATGAAGAAGCGGATCTTCGCGCGAATCTCAAGGAGTATGGTGAAGCGTTCACGGCAGGCGCGCAGGCACGCAACGCACTTGAACGCGCGCTGAAATCATTGGGGTCTGCGGAAGGTTGGTCGAACTGGGATATGTTCGGTGGCGGCTTTCTTTCAACAGCGATAAAACACGAAAAGATGGACGACGCTCATGGCGATATTCATGAAGCGCAACAAGCGTTGCGACAATTTCAGAATGAATTGAGTGATATTACCGATGCCGCGTTAACTGATCTTGAAAACGATCAGCTTCTGAACTTCGCCGACTACTTTTTTGATAACATTGTGACCGATTGGATGGTGCACAGCAAGATTCAAAACTCAGAGTCGCAGACGAGAAAGATTCTGCAGCAAACCAACGAGCTTCTCGGTAAACTGGATGAGGAGATCACTGAGCTTAAGCAGCAGCGTGACGCAGTCGCTCAGAAAAGAGTGGCACTGATCGAAATGGGACAGTAATTCAGCCGGATATCGGTCTGTTTTCGGATTTTATCGGTCTGTTTCGCGGATCAGATACGACTTCGGGATTTGGCTACGACTTTTCGCGGATCAGATACGACTTCGGGATTTGGCTACAACTTTTGATGATTTAGCTACGACTTTTCGGGATTTAGCTACAACTTTTCCCGGATTAGCTACGACTTCGGGATTATCGGTCTGTTTCGATAAGTGTCGCAAAAAAACCTGCGCAAACGGATTCACGCAGGTTTCTTCTATAATAAAGGTTAGTTTTTCCACTCGACGACGTCCTCAATCGGCTGTCTGACTTTGGGACGTGGGTCCTTGGCGCGATAACCGAAGGCAACCATACAGGCGATGCCGAAATCATTGCCCTTGATGATGCCCTCGTCCTGAAGTACTTGTTCAACCTGCTCCTTGTTAAAGCCTTCCATCGGGCAGGAGTCAATACCGATTTCCGCGGCAGCGGTCATCATGTTGCCAAGGGCGATGTAGCTTTGACGGCAGCCCCATTCAAAGAAGACGCGCTCATTGCTGGTTAGATCAAAATCAACTTTTTGAAAATTATCAATGGCACTTGTCATCATCGTTGCGACGTCCTCAGGGCATTTCTGCACGTCATTGATCATGTGCTGCACATGTGCGGAGTGCGCACTCAGTCCAAATTGCAGCCGAGATAAAATCAGTACAAAATGGCTCGCGGTTTTCAACTTTTCAGTGGCGCCCCATGATGCCGGAGCGAGCTTGGCGCGCAGATCTTTATTCTGGACGACAACAAACTTCCAAGGCTCAAGACCAAATGAACTCGGTGACAGATGACCGGTCTCCAGAATGAACTGAAAGTCCTCATCGCTGATTTTCTTTGCAGGGTCGAACTGCTTGCAGGCGTGTCTAAATTGAAATGCCGACAGAATTTGTTGCTTAATTTGTTCCTTGTTCATGATCTGATTCATGACTCATTCCTCTTTCTTTCATTGATGTGCCGCCGGTCAAGGCGTGTGCCTAGGAGGACGCCTCGTCCAGTTACGGTCAGAAGCAATAATCATGCTAACAGGGATAAGTATAGTCTAATATCGCGAAAAGTTAACTAAAGTGGCTTTTAGGTGGTCAATGGAATAATGCGTTCATCCCTAACCGGTGAGCATTGAATCAGTATTCTTGATAGTTATGGCGATTTTTTTCACAATAAAAAAAAGACTTTTTGGAGAGATTCGATGTACCCGGAATTTTCGGAAGGAAAGGGTTGAGCCTTCGATAAAAAGTTAGGAGGAATAGTTCATGAATGAGAGAAACAGCGAACTTTTTAAAAACAAGCCTTGGTTGAGCTGGGCAATGGAGCTGCAAGCCCTGGCGCAGGCAGGCCTCGCCTATTCAAAGGACCGCTTTGATCAGGAACGATTCATGCGCATCCGCGAAATTGCGGCGGAAATGCTGAGTCTGAAAACCGGTTTCTCCCCTGACCATGTCAAAGAAATTTTCTGTAATGAAACCGGCTATCAAACGCCGAAGCTTGATACGCGCGCGGCGATTTTCCAGCATGATCGGATTCTGCTCGTTAGGGAAACGAACGGCACATGGTCGCTGCCTGGAGGATGGGTCGATGTGGACCAATCGATAAAATCGAATACGATCAAGGAAGTAAAAGAGGAATCCGGTCTTGATGTTGTTCCGATCAGGCTTATTGCCGTTCAAGACCGCAACGTCCATAATCTGCCGGTGTACGCCTATGGTGTGTGCAAGGTGTTCGTGCTCTGCTCACTCATCGGCGGACAATTTGAGAAAAACAGCGAGACAACTGAGACCGGATACTTTGGCATCGACGAACTGCCGCCGCTTGCTGAGGAAAAGAATACCGCGGAACAAGTCAAGATGTGCTTTAAAGCGGCAAGCGATCAAAATTGGGTTGCGGCGTTTGATTGAGTACATGCTACTTTTTCTTCATGCCTCTAATCATTTCAGAGCCAATCGCGCCAACGACTAAAATGATCAGAGAAATCACGCTGTAATCTCTGAAAAAGCGTGTAAACGGAACATCCATTAACCGAAAAATCAGTGTCAGCAACCGACCGAAAAGCAGAATAATACCGATAAAAAGCAGCCAGTTAAAGAGCTTTTCAAAGAAAGTCATTTGTTTTCCTCCTTGTATCAATTGGATTAGCTCACGGCAATACGTTTCACGATTCGAGCCGGTCAACACGTATGCGCCCAATCGCACCGCTGATTGACGCCGTCTATTGTTTGATGGGAAAGTTCGCTTGATGCCGCGCATATAATACGTCAAAAGCTTTCTGGTCCATGCAGGTTCGCAAAGTCGATCCCTCAAAATTGAAAGTGACGCATCGAATACTTTTTTGATTCGTTCTCTCTATATAAAAGATTGACAGATCATTAGCATTGACGCAACAAATTGAATAAAAAACTATGATAAAATAAATGAAAAAGAAAAACTGAATGGGAAGAGGGGATGCTGATGGAAAGCGATGCATTGATGGAACGAGTGCTGCCTCTGGAAGGCGTGTACAATTTCCGCGACATGGGTGGAATCAAGACCAAAGACGGACGGAAGGTAAAGAAAGGACTCCTTTTTCGTTCGGCGGAACTAACCGGAATGACGAATGAAGATAAAAAAAATCTAAAGCCTTTGAATCTCAAACTCATCTACGATTACCGTGATAAAGCGGAAGCTATCGTTAAGCCGGATCCGCAAATCGGAAACGAACGGCATGAACGGATTGCGGTAAATGGGGAAGATAAATCGACCGCCAAAGATGAATGGGATCCGGCGACTTTTTATAAAACGTTTACGCGTGATAAATTTGCGCAGGTCTACAGGGAAATGCCGATTCAGAACGGCTCATATAAACGGTTGATGCATCTGTTTAAGAAGCCTGAGGAAAATCTGCCGGTGCTCCACCACTGCGCCGGCGGCCGAGACCGGACCGGTGTCGGCGCGATGCTGCTGCTTCGTACCTTGGGCGTAACCTTCGAAACCATTATGGAGGATTACCTGCTCTCGAATAAAACCTTGGTCGCTTATCATCAGGAAACGTTTGCCGAAGCGGCGCAGTACGTGTCCGGAGCACAACTGAAAAACTTTGAAGAAGGCTTCTTGTTGCATGAACAGTATCTGGACGCCTCGATCAGCTCCATTTTCGGCAACTACGGAAAGTTCGGCAAGTATCTGGAACGAGAGTTCGACATCACGCGTTCCGATCGTGAGCGAATTAAGGATTTTTGCTTAGAATAATTTTTTGAAAAGGGCGGCTTGATGGAAGCCGTCTTTTATGAGGCTTAAAATTATGTGCACAATGTACGTATTTGCCGGAAATAACGGAAGTGGTAAAAGTACTTTTCGAAGCCTAATTTTGGATAAAATTGATTCCCAATTCGTACGGATCGGTTGGACGATCAGGAGAGCGCCCAATCTGAGAAATAGACGGAGAAATTCCGCTTAATTAGAAAATGAACGAAAAAATAGCTTAAATAGACGGAGAAATTCCGCTTATCGAATCGAAAAGCGTGAAAATAGAGGTTTTTTCTGTGCATAAGCGGAAAAATTACCCTTATTTAGCTGTGAAACAAGTGCTACGATGCATATAAACGGAAAATTTACGCTTAGTTACTCTCGCTCGATTTAATTAAAGAACAATAAGACG
The DNA here is from genome assembly GCF_040513385.1 of Sporolactobacillus caesalpiniae. NCBI lineage: Bacteria > Bacillati > Bacillota > Bacilli > Caryophanales > Sporolactobacillaceae > Sporolactobacillus > Sporolactobacillus caesalpiniae. Next base: position 110,415 of record NZ_JBEVCB010000005.1, on the reverse strand, counting down.
GATGAGCCCCCTTCCAAGAACGCCGACTACAGTAGCGATCAAAGAAAATGGAAAAATCGTTTCCCAACATAATAATGCAGTACCATCATGGATGATCGAGTATTTTCAGGGAAAAGAAAATGAACGATAAATTGAGCAGCATCCTACATCGTATGGAGCTGTTTTTCGTATGCCTTACATTATTGAAAGTATTACATGAATAGGTTGTTGACGGATTCCAAATGGTATACTTAAGTTAACATGAACTAAAGGAGAGAAAAGCCAATGACACTGTGGATTATTATTGCCATCCTAGCCATTATCGTGATTTATTTTATTGCGCAATACAACGGTTTGGTCAAGCTGCGCAATTGGGTGCAGGAATCGTTCAGCCAGATCGATGTGCAACTGAAAAGGCGCCATGATTTGATCCCGAATCTCGTTGAAACGGTTAAGGGCTATGCGAAGCACGAAAAAGAAACACTGAATCAGGTGATTCAAGCACGCAACGGCCTGATCAGCGGCACACCGCAGCAGCGAATCGAAGCGGACAACCAGATCGAAGGCGCGCTGAAATCGATTTTCGCACTTGCAGAGTCTTATCCGGATCTGAAAGCGAACCAAAATTTCTTGCAGCTTCAGGAAGAACTGGCGACAACAGAGAACAAGGTTGCTTATTCGCGCCAGCTGTACAACAAAACGGTCAAGGACTACAACATCAAGCGTGAATCATTCCCGTCGAACATTATTGCCGGTATGTTCAACTTTAAAAGAGAAGAGCTGCTCACAATCCCTGAGGCTGAACGCGACGTGCCTAAGGTTACCTTTTAACGGAGGCCGCTCATGCTCTATCAACAAATCCAGCAAAATAAGCGGAAAACGCTCGTGTTGCTCACCTTTTTCTGCCTGCTCGTTCTCGTGATCGGCTGGGCGGTCGGCTACTTTTTGAACGGTGACATGCTGTCCGGGCCGATCATCGCCGCGGTGGTACTCGCATTTTATGTGCCGATCACATTTGCCAGTGCACGCGCGCAAGTCCTGAGCATGGCCGGCGCGCATGAGATCAAGAAAAGCGACAATCCAATGGTTTTTAACGTGGTCGAAGAACTGTCGCTCGCGGCGAATGTTCCGATGCCGAAAATCTACATTGTCGATGATCCGTCACCGAACGCGTTTGCGACCGGTATGAAACCGGAGTCGAGCGTGATCGCGTTCACGAGCGGCTTGCTCGAACGCCTCAACCGTGAGGAAATTGCCGCAGTTACCGCACACGAATTTTCTCACATTCGAAATTACGACATTCGACTGATGACACTCTGTATCGCGCTTGTCGGCGTGATCGTTGTTGTCGCAGACATTGGCCAGCGCATGTTCTTCTGGGGCGGCGGTCGGAACAATAAGCGAAACAATGAAAAATCGAATCCGATTTTCATGGTGATCGCGCTCGTACTGATTATTCTTGCACCGCTCGTTGCGCAGTTCGTTCAGCTCGCGGTATCGCGTAACCGAGAATATTTGGCCGATGCGTCAGCGATTGAACTGACTCGTGATCCACAGGGCTTGATCAATGCGCTGACCAAGATCAGCAGCGATGACAAAGGTATGAAGCATGTAAAAGACGCGACTGCCTCGATGTATATTTCCAATCCGTTTGGCAAGAAACACAAGAAGACCAATTGGTTCGCGACTCACCCGTCGACCGAGAGCCGGATCGAACGGCTCAAAGCGATGTGAAAAATAAGCCGGTCCCCTCGCAGAAAATCAACGAGGGGGCTTTTTGTTTGCTCAAAATGTGCCGGACAACACAAGAACACGCGAGAAAATCAGACAGTCGGTGCATGACCTGATTATAACAATTGGCTCAATGCACGAAAATCAATGCCCAATGCACGAAAGTCATCGCTCAATGCACGAAAAGGTTGGCTTAATGCACGAAAATCAATGCCCCATGCACGAAAAGGTTGGCTCAATGCACGAAAATCAATGCCCAATGCACGAAACCGTGCCAGTATCGGAGGCGGGCGCAATAAAATAAAAAATGCGCCGGTAACTGGGTCGGCGCATTTCATCTTATAATTGCTTCATCTTTAATTTTCTGTCCTTGCTCCATATGAATGATACGGGTGCAGGTAGACGCGATGAATTCCTGATCATGGCTGATCACAAGTATCGCTTTTCCGCGGGCGGCGAGCACGCGCAGACGCTCAGCGAGTAGACGCATCGTTTCACCGTCAAGTCCGCTGGTCGGCTCATCAAGTATTAGAATTGAGGAATCCATACTTTCAGCGACGGCTAGAAGCAAGCGCTGCTTTTGACCACCGGAAAGTGTCGATGGATGAGACGCTTTGAATGGAGCCAGTCCGTACGATGCGAGTATTGATTCAGCCTTTTCTGGTTTTTTGGCGCTGAGCCGTACTTCCTCACGTGCGCTCTCGGCGAACAGCTGGCTGTCAGTATGCTGCATGACAAAAAAGATTTGCTTTCTCCGTTGTTTGCGGTCATTCATACGATTGCGGAACCAAATGTTTCCGGTTTTTTGTTTAAGCAGTCCGCACACTAGTTTTGCCAACGTGGTTTTCCCCGCGCCATTTGGTCCTCTGAGTGCGATAATTTCACCTCTGCCAATCTGCAGGCAGAAGTCGTGAATCACGGGAACGTTCTTATAGGAAAAATTGAGCCGATCGATAGTGATGACTGTTTCTTTTTCCTGGATTTCTTCAGACACACGGATCTTGGGCAAGCGGGCGAATCGCAAACCAAGCTGTTCCAGTTTGGCAGGCTCGGCAGCGCGCAATTCGGCAGAAGAAAAGTGACGCGTGAGCTGCCCGTTCTCCATGTATAGGATACGATCAGCGAGATGAGTCAAGTAGAAGAGCCGATGTTCGGCAATAATAATGGTTTTCCCTTCGTTCTTCAGCACGCTGATCAACTGGCTCAACCGTTCCACCGCGGCCGAATCAAGATTCGCGGAGGGCTCGTCGAATACATAAACATCCGGATTGACTGCATAAATGCTGGCAATCGCGAGGCACTGTTGCTGACCGCTCGAAAGATGGAACAGGCTTTTGTCGAGCAGCTGTGAACTGCCGGATTTCTCTGCGGCAATGGAAATGCGTTTCATCATTTCATGGCGGGGCATGCCATAGTTTTCACAGCCGAACGCAATTTCATCAGCTGCTTTTTCCGCAAAGAACTGACTGCTCGGATCCTGAAGTACGGCGCCAACTCGTCGGCCAATTGACCAAAATGGAAAGTCGCGTTGATCGACACCATTAATAATGACGCGTCCGCTCAAGCTGCCGTTATAAAAATGTGTCGCCAAACCATTAATCAAACGTGTAATGGTCGTTTTCCCGCAGCCGCTTTTGCCGGTAATGACAACGCATTCCCCTTTATTTACGGAAAGACTTAGATCTTGAATGACCGGTAAACCATCCCCATTGTAGGAAAAAGTGACCTTTTCCAGTTGAATCATAGGATCACCCACCTATCGAAATACAGGCAAATAGCCGCTAAGCCAACCGACATGAGGATAAGAACACCATCCATTGTGCGAAAACGAATGTCACGGAGGCAGCTATGCGTTCCGGGATTTGCGATGCCCCGCAATTCCGCCGATGCAGCTAAATCATCGGAAATCGAGGCGCTGCGCGTAATGACGGGTATGAGTATATATTCAAACGCGCGCATTGGATGAGCAAAGGAAAGCAGCCCGCGCATACGTAACGCGGAGAATACGGTACGGAACTCGCCCCGAACTGTTGGCGCAAAGCGCAGCATGAAGGTGATCGGCAATGCGAGCGCGACCGGAAACCGCATTTTCATAAATGCCGCAGTCACTTCGCTCGGTGGCATGCGTACCATCGCATACGCTGCCATCATCACAAGTGAGATTCTTAATAGCGCAAAGAGCAGAACATCCGGCAGAAAAATAGTTACGCCGCCGGATCCTGTTAAGGTGCGCAGGAAAGCGATCAGAACTCCGGCAAAAAAGTAAAAAACGCCTGCACGATAAAAACCTTGCATCCATAAGTAAATCAGCATGAACACCAGTGCAATGCATATCGAAACATCATGCGTCAGCAAGGCTGAGAGCAGAAACATCAGCGTAAAAACGGCCAGTTTTGCCCGGAAATCCACATGAAGTGCGGGAAGGTTCATCGCAAAAGGCCACTTTTAACAAAGTGTTTCTTCATCAGTTTTGCAGAGACATAGCCGCCAAGCAGCGCGCCGATTGCAGTCAGTACCAAGATGAGCAGCACCCATGGCGCGGAGTAATAGAAATGGGCTACCTGATTAAAATGTTCTTTGCTGACTCCGGATGCAAGATATTGTTTCGAAAAAAACCAGATGTCGATCATGCCGTTGGTTGCGCGGAATAGCGAGCAGATGATCCAGCTAATGGTGATCCGGACGAAGTTTTTATAGGCATCCTGGCCGCTCATGACGAATTCGCCAAGAATGGCGGATAGTACAAACCATGCGGCAAGATAAGGTGTGCCGCTGATCAAGTAGAGAACGGCCATGATTAGACAATAAACGAGCACGGTGCCGCGCTTATGTACCTTAAGAAGCATAAATGTGAAGAGCGGTGCGGAAAGAAAGGCAATCAGCGGGCTGCTGATGAAGAGAGAAAAATAGAGAACGGACATTGCCGGTATCGCTACGGCAATTGCTAATATAATCATAAGTACGCTGAAAATACCGATTGTCGCCAGATTGCGGACCGACAATCGTTTTGATTCCGAACTTAATTTTGATGAATACATAATAATTCCTCATTTCGACATGGATTTGTTACAAAATAGACAAAAATAGAAGCAATCATATCGTAGCACAGCCAATCAATTTGAAAAGGGAATCCGATAAAATGTATGATATTTGTCACATTTTTATAATGAAAACGCGTTCATATGGATGGATTAGCCTAATTGACAGATAAACTGGGAATAACCGGGACACAATTTCGACAAAAATAAGTTTTCGAAAAATTATTGACAAAAAGAGGCAAAAACACTTTAATTAATAATGAAAATCATTATCAATTATGAAGGGCGGTTTTGCGGATCGATTCATGCGTTGTTTGTGGAATGTAGGATACACCCGTAAATAATAGTGATTGCAATTAGGGGAGTGACGGTTAATGAGTCAAAGTAAGAAGTTGAAAGCGCGTGATTACATTACGATCGGTTTGTATACGTTGCTTATTTATCTTGTGAACGCAATTGTCGGTATGGCACTGAGTCCGGCAATGTTTGTCGCTATGCCGTTTCTTTCGGGCGTTTGTTTGTTTTTCTCATCTATTGTTTATTTGCTTATGGCAGTGAAGGTTGGGAAAAAGGGAGCCATGCTTCTTATGGCTGCGGTTACGGGACTTATCTATACGTTAATGGGCATTGTGCTGATGCTTCCATATTTTATATTGGCTGGTATCGTCGGCGAGATTGTTCTGTGGAGGGGGGACGGCAGCCAGTATCGCAAAATTAAGCGACAGTCTTTTGCCTATGCAGCATATGGATCTATCTTTGGTATTGGTAATTTTATGGCTATCTATATCATGGGAACAGGTTTGTTCGAGAAGTTCAACTACTCGTCCGATATGATTCAACGAATGGTCTATTTTGCCTATTCACCGCTTTGGATGTCGGCAGGTCTTCTTTTCTCGTTTGTCTTCACCTTGCTGGGATGCCTTGTATCCAGCCGCCTATTGAAAAAGCATTTTGTTAAAGCGGGCTATCTCGCAAACTATTAACAGGCGGTGGGTAAACGAATGAGCTTTGATGTACGATTGCAGTTTGCCATGCTTGTATCATGCAGTATCTTGGTATTTCTCGTCGGCACGAACGGATTAGCGGCTGTGGCGATGATTACATTCCTTTTCCTGCTGTCACAGAGGCTAATGAAACAAGCGTTCAAGTGGATCATCATTTTTTTCGGATTGTTTGCCTGCTCTGTTGGCTTAGTTCACGCACCATGGTCGGTGTTGAACTATTTAAATTTTATCCTGCTGATTATTTTGCGGTTTATCCCGCTGCTCATGGTTGCCGCATCGCTCGGCGCTTTGCCTACGGGGGAACTTGTGGCTGGTTTGAAAAAGTTAAAAATACCTGAGAGCATTCTGCTGACTTTAACAGTAGCATTACGCTTTTTCCCGATTTTAATGGATGAGATCAAAATGATCAACGATAACGCATATCTGCGCGGCTTGTCCGTCCGCGATTGGCGCAACTGGAAGCATCCGCTGCTTTTATTTGAACACATGATCGTTCCTCTGCTCATGCGGACACTCAAGCTTGTTGACGATCTTTCGGCATCCGCATCAACGCGCGGCATCGATGCACCAGGCGAGAAGACGAGCTTGTATCGAATCAAATTCAGACGATTTGATGTCGTCAATATGCTTCTGATCGGACTCATTGGTGCCAGTCTCTTAATTTAGATTTGTTAAGGAAGTAGAGGGTGAATGGAATGCTTACTCTGAGTCATGTGTCTTTTGGCTATCAGGGACAGTTGAAACAACTCAAAGACATTAATTTGGAAGTCAAAGAGGGTGAGTGTGTCGTTGTTACCGGATCTTCCGGATGCGGGAAAACGACACTTACACGCGTCATGAACGGGCTGATCCCCCACTTTTTTGAAGGTGAGCTGACCGGGAACGTTGCGATTAAGAATCAGGATACGCGGCAATGGCCGTTATGGAAAATCGGCCAAAACGTCGGCAGTGTGTTTCAAGATCCAAAAAGTCAATTTTTCACATCCATTGTGCGGGATGAGCTGGCATTCGGCATGGGCAATTACGGTGCACGTAGTGATGAAATAAGCCGGCGGCTGACCAATATCTTAGAAAAGAGGTCGCTTCGCGAGTTGGAATATCGTCCGCTCATGCAACTGTCGAGCGGTCAGAAACAGTCGGTGGCGGTAGCAGCCGCCGAGATGGTTGAACCTGACCTTTATATTATGGATGAACCTTCAGCCAATCTGGATATGCGAGCGACTGAGCAGATGCGCCGGATGCTGCTTCAGTTAAAAAGGCAAGGGAAAACAATTGTCATTGCCGAACATCGCCTTTATTATCTGATGGATGTAGCCGATCGAATCATTTATATGGAGGACGGGCAGATTTGCGACACCTTTACTCCTGATCAATTGACCGAATTTTCTAATGAAAGGCTTGCCAAATTGGGACTTTGCGATCCTGTATTGATTCATGACCGTATCTGCTGTTCGGCTGCCTGCCAAAAAACAGAGCACTGTTTACGCGTACACAATCTGCGTGTACAGCACCGTCGAGCGAAACAACCGGCACTTTGTGATGTGGATCTGAATGTTTCCAAGGGAGAAGTCGTCGCGTTAATTGGCAAAAACGGCGCGGGTAAAACCACCTTGGCACGCACAATCTGCGGATTAATTGGTGAGAAGCGTGGGCTGATCACCTTTAATGGACAGCGTACACCAAGGAAACGGCGAAGAGAGAAGTGCTGGTTTGTCATGCAGGATACGGTGTATCAATTATTCACAGACAGTGTCTGGAATGAAATCATGCTCAATCAGCCGGTCAATGCTGAAACGGCAGCCCGGGCAGAACTGCTCTTGAAACAGCTGCACCTCTGGGCGATTAGGGAGCGGCACCCAGCTTCACTGTCCGGGGGTCAAAAACAGCGTCTTGTCCTCGGTGTGGGGTTAATGCAGCAGACGGACCTGATGATTCTTGATGAGCCGACATCCGGACTTGACGGGAAGAATTTGTGCCGAGTCATTGATCAAATTAAAGATCTTAGCGCGAGAGGGTGCGGCATTTTAATCATCACGCACGATCATGAGTTGATTTCCAGAGCGTGTGACCGCGTTGTGAAATTAATAGAAGGTCAAATCGTCCTCAATAAAAAGACAAGTGACTTGGGCTTGGAAACACTCGTTCATGAAATGATAACGAATTAGAAACATTGCGGAGGTGACAGAAATGAATGGAAAATCAGGAATTGCCCGGTTGTTTGAGCTGACCAATGAAAAGAAAGGGCTCATCGTTGCCGCCAGTATTCTATCTGTTTTGGCGACATTCATGATGGCTGTTCCATTTGTATCAGTATATTTTGTCGTTCGAGAGATTCTTAACCATGCGCGAAACATCAGCACTGTTGATGCAAGCTGGATGGCCATGTGGGGCTGGATGGCACTGATTTCACTGCTTGCCGGTATCGCCATGCTTTATGTCAGCATTATGTGTTCACACATATCGGCATTTCGAATTCTCTATCAGCTGAGAATCGCACTTGCCGAGCATCTTGCCAAGCTGCCGATGGGCTATCATACCCGTAATACAACAGGAGCCATTAAGAAAACACTTGAGGTCAGTGTAGAAAAAATTGAAAATTTTGTCGCGCATCAGCTGCCTGACTTGGTCAGCGCCATTTGCATGCCTATTATAATGATCGCGATTATGTTCGTGCTTGATTGGCGAATGGCACTTGCGGCACTGATACCGGTTGTCGCAGGCTTTATGATTCAGGTCGTTTTGTACAGCAGCAAGACTGGAAAAGACGCGATGGTACAGTATCAAGATGCCCTTGAAAACATGAATGCCGCCGGTGTCGAGTATATTCGCGGTATGCCCGCGGTTAAGGTGTTCGGTCTGACTGTTGATACATTCTTGCGATTTAAACGGACGATTACCGATTTCCGTGACTGGGCAGTGACCTATACCAAATTTTGCCGTACACCGTACATGATTTACTTAGTCATTCTGTCGTCTATTTTGACCTTTATTCTGCCGGTTGGAATTTTTCTAATCAGCGGCCAGCCGAACAATCAGGCATTCGCACTGACGCTTTTACTGTTCCTCACCATTGCGCCAAGCTTGGCGGCCCCGATGATGCGTCTGCTCTATCTGGGCGGAAACCTGCGAATTATTTCTGAAGGCGTGAGCCGTATTGATAAGATTTTCCAACAAGAACCAATCGAGGAGCCGGCGCATCCAAAACAAGTGCATGCGTTTGATGTCGGCTTCCACAAGGTGTCGTTTGCCTATGCAAAGAAGGAAGATGCGGACTACAAACCGATTTTGAATGAGGTCACCTTCACAGCAAAAGAAGGAACACTGACAGCGCTCGTCGGTCCGTCCGGTGGAGGAAAATCGACGATCGCCAGCCTGATTCCGCGTTTCTGGGATGTCCATCAAGGCAAGATTACGATTGGCGGCACGAATATCCGTGATCTCGGAACAGAAGCTCTGATGGATCATGTGTCCTTCGTTTTCCAAGATGTTCATCTTTTCCTCGACACGATTGAAGAGAACATTCGCATGGGCAATAAAACAGCGACTTTTGACGATGTTGTTGAAGCGGCAAAAGCGGCCTGCTGTCATGAGTTTATTATGCAGCTGCCAGGCGGCTATCAAACAAAAATCGGCGAATCCGGGGTCTACCTGTCGGGGGGCGAGGAACAGAGAGTAGCCATTGCCCGCGCCTTGCTGAAAAATGCGCCGATTCTCGTACTGGATGAGGCTACCGCTTACGCTGATGCTGAAAATGAGGCACATATTCAAAAGGCGATCAATGTATTAATTAAAAATAAAACGGTGATTATGATTGCTCATCGCTTGTCAACGATTCGTTTGGCAGACCAAATAGTGGTGATCAAAAAGGGCACGATTGCCGAACGCGGCACTCATGACGAATTATTAAAAACCAATGGTATCTATGAGCACATGTGGCGCGCTCATCTTTCCACGGCGCAATGGCGGCTGGGGCGCACGCAGCAATCCGGTGAGGTGAACACGAAATGAATTATTTATACAATATCAGTTCCGGGAATCCAAAATCACTGCTCCCGTCAATCTGGTCTTCACTCGTAGAGGGACTGCTTCGGCTTATGCCGGCAATCTTGATCATTGATGTATTTAACACGATTTACATCTCCTTTGCCAATCCGGGAACCCCGCTGAATGTGGCGCGTCTCTGGATCACGAGTAGTATCTTGCTCATTTGGCTGGTGCCGCAATTTATCAGTTCAGTGATGGCTTATAATCGAAGTTTTCTTGCAGCCTATCAGGTATCCGCTGATGGACGGATCAAGCTTGCTGAACACATCCGCAAACTATCACTTGGATTTCTTGGCTCAAAGGATCCGGCTGAGCTGACCAATATGATGCTCAGCGATTATGCGCTCGTGGAGCAAGGCGTGTCCCATCATGTGCCGCAAATGGTCAGTTCGATTGTTTTTCCTATTTTAGCGTTTGCGGGTCTGTTGTTTGTGAACTGGCAGATGGCTGTTGCCATGTTCATCGCATTGCCGCTTGCGGTGCTCGTTGTATGGTCAACGGACCGTTTCCAAGAGAAATTGAGCAAGAATCATATAGAGGCAAAAAATGTGGCGGCCAGTCGGCTTCAAGAATATTTGCACGGAATACGGGAAATCAAGGCCCATAATATGGGCGGCGAACGCTTCGAGCGGCTGCGCCGGTCCTTTGAAGAATTGATGCGTCATTCCATTCGGATCGAAGGCTTAATGGGCCCGATTCTAATGGTTGCGATCGTTCTGGTCCGTTCAGGGCTCCCAATCATGATTTTTGTCGGTACCTATCTTGTCGTCAATGGTCACGTGACCTTGCCGATTTTCCTCATGTTCCTACTTGTCGGCGTCCGTGTGTTCGAACCGATGACGGTTTTATTAACCAGTTACGGCGAACTCCGCTATGGCGCCTTCAGCGCAAAACGTGTGATGGCGATTATGAAGGAAGCGCCGCTTTCCGGTGATCGAGAGGTAGCGGCACATCAAGCAATTACCTTTGATCGGGTGACCTTCGGCTATCAAAAGGATGAACCGGTTTTGAAGAATATCAGCTTTTCCATTCCGGCAAATAAAATAACGGCACTAGTGGGTCCTTCGGGAAGCGGGAAGAGTACCATCACGAAGCTGATCGCTCGATTCTGGGACATTCAGTCCGGTCAGATCCGCATCGGCGGTCAATCCCTTTCTGAAGCGGATCCTGAAAAACTGCTGCGCCATGTATCCATGGTCTTTCAAGATGTATATCTGTTCAAGGATACGATTTTAAATAATATTCGTGTCGGGAAACAGAACGCCACACGTGAAGAAATTGAAGAGGCAGCAAGGAAAGCGCAATGCCATGACTTAATCATGGCGCTCCCGCAAGGGTATGATACCATGGTCGGCGAAGGCGGATCCACATTGTCAGGCGGCGAAAAGCAGCGGATTTCGATCGCACGAGCACTGCTCAAGGACGCTGATATTATACTCCTCGATGAGGCGCGGCCTCGCTCGATCCTGAAAACGAACAGGCGGTTCAAGCGGCGATCAATGCACTCGTCGTTAATAAGACCGTTGTCATTATCGCGCACCGACTGAAAACCATCAAAGAAGCCGATCAAATTATTGTCCTCGATCAAGGCGAACTTGTTCAGCAAGGCAAGCATGATCAGCTTGTTGAAGCGGATGGTGTCTACGCGCGTCTTTGGCATCTGCAGCAGGCGGCGGAAGGCTGGAGCGTGCAATAAGCTTTGGAATAGGAAAAAACCAAGGGGCACAGTCGATAGCTGTGCCCCTTGGTTTTATTCTAAAAGCACAAACAGAGGGTGAGCCAAGTTCATGCACGAAAATAGTGGTCCAATGCACGAAAATTAAGGTCCAATGCACGAAAATCAAGACCCAATGCACGAAAACCCGAGTTCCATGCACAAACAGGGTGATGAGCCAAGTTCATGCACGAAAATAGTGGCTCAATGCACGAAACAGGGGATCCAATGCACGAAAATCAAGATCCAATGCACGAAAATCCGAGATCCATGCACAAACAGAGTGATGAACCAAGTTCATGCACGAAAATAGTGGATCAATGCACGAAACAGGGGGTTCAATGCACGAAAATCAAGACCCAATGCACGAAACAGGAAGTCCAATGCACGAAAATCAAGACCCAATGCACGAAAATCCGAGATCCATGCACAAACAGGGTGATGAGCCAAGTTCATGCACGAAAATAGTGGATCAATGCACGAAAATCAAGCTCCAATGCACGAAAACCCGAGTTCCATGCACAGAACCGTTTGCATTATAGATGAGTTCATCGATTCTTAAAGGTCGCTCATTTTTTGATCAAGAGAATTAGTCCAATTATATTTTTTGATCATAGGTCATTCAGCCTGCTTTTTGTTACTGAAAAATTACATCAATTAGCTTTGCTAACGTTTTTTCCGGCTGCGCTTACATCGGTTTTTATTTATAGATCGACCTGTTGACATAACAAGCTTTTTTCATTAAAAAGTTTATAAAGATCAATATTCTTTTTTCTGGAAAATATTACATTATTAGTTACAAATGAAATAATATATATGTTCAAAGTCATAGTCATCATTAAAATCCATTTTCCAAAATGGAACAAAATTTCCTCTTTTTTTACCATTGACGGTCTTACGTGCTACCACGTATTCTTGGGTAGACCCGTCAGTGGCTGATTGACAACCGGTTGACAATTTGCCTGCATGCAGCGAAAAAACAGAGAAGCACGTCAATGGACTTGCTCGCGTTCATGAGACGGTGTTCAACAAAAATGAATACAGGGAGAGGAAAACACAATGAGATTTGGCAAAATCGCAAAACAGACAGCAGTTGCGGCTTTAGCTGCAACCTTCTTGCTTGGCGGCACGGGGCATGTGTCGGCGAAGCCAAGTGATGCTTTTGGTAAGTACAAGACTTATGGCATTTCGCACATTACACGTTACGATATGAGCAAGATTCCCGATCAGCAAGATAACGAACGTTTCCAGGTACCTGAATTCGATGAATCTACAATTGAAAATCTTCCATCGGCAGTTGGTAAAGACAAGGATGGAAAAGAAATTGATTTGGATGTTTGGGACAGCTGGCCGCTGCAGAACGCGGATGGAACCGTTGCCGATTATAAAGGATACAACATCGTCTTCGCGCTTGCTGGTGATCCGAAAGTTGGCAGCGACACGTTCATCTATCTTTTCTATCAAAAGAAGGGTGACACATCGATCGACAGCTGGAAAAATGCTGGTCGCGTGTTCCAATCTGATGATCATTTAAAGACGAACGATCCGATTCTGAAAGATCAAGCAGAGGAATGGTCCGGATCGGCGACACTGACCCGAAGCGGTAAGGTTCGTCTGTTCTACACCAATCGCCATCCGTGGAATGAAGTTAAGAAACTTTACGGAAAACAAACACTGACAACCGCGCAGATCAATCTTTCACAGCCGGACGCGGATACATTGAAGATTGACGGCATTGAAGACTTGAAATCAATCTTTGACGGTGACGGAAAATACTATCAAACGGTTGATCAATTCGTTGCCGGCGATAAATCAATGGACAACCACACTTTCCGTGATCCGCACTATGTTGAAGACAAGGGTCGTAAATACCTTGTTTTCGAAGCAAACACAGGAACGAAGGTCGGCTATCAAGGCGAAGATCAATTTAACAACCGCGCGTACTACGGCGGCGGACTTCGTTACTTCCAGAAAGAACGCCAAGCATTGCTTGACAGTCCGAAAAAGAATCTTGCGACACTTGCCAACGGAGCACTGGGCATTATTGAGCTGAACGATGACTATACGCTGAAAAAAGTCATGAAACCGTTGATTGCATCCAATACGGTAACGGACGAAATCGAGCGAGCAAACATTTTCAAAATGAACGGCAAATGGTATCTGTTCACCGATTCGCGCGGTGCGAAAATGACGATTGACGGCATCGGCGATAAAGACGTCTACATGCTGGGCTATGTTTCCAACTCGTTGACCGGCACTTATCACCCGCTCAACGGCAGTGGCCTCGTACTTCAGATGGGCTTGAATACCGATGACATCACGTGGACCTACTCGCATTTTGCAGTACCGCAGAAACGTGGAAATAAAGTAGTCATCACGAGCTACATGACGAACAGAGGGACGTTTGACGACCAGCACTCAACCTTTGCCCCAAGCTTTCTTGTGAAGCTGCAAGGTTCGCGGTCATCCGTTGAACCGAACAGCATCCTTGATCAAGGTCAGCTCACGATTGATTAATAATCAAGAAGAGAACATGAATAAAGTAAGAACATGTAAAGACTCCTTTGACAGGAGTCTTTTTTACAGGTGAAGAAAGTTTATCGTTTTGCCTTGTTGGTACGACGATAAGGTCATAAGATTCGGTTGGAGCGATCAGGTAAGTGCTCAAGCTGAGAATTAGGCGGAAAAACTCCACTTATTTTACTCGTTACCTAATGAAGCAGAAATGGTTGTTCACGCACAAGAGTGATGATTCAAAACGACATTTGGAGCAAAGGAGCTTTCGCTAATGACGCATATGGCATATGACCTGCAAGCAACGCGAAAGCTACCGCATTCTGCGGAAGTAAGCACCGGGCGCTTTTTGCCCGATTTTTCTTACGTAATGATTATTCATAGCCATGAATGGATTGGCTCATAATAATACGAGGTGAAAATGGTGTCGATTAAAGGCGACATTTTCTTTTTTTACTTGTAGATATACAAAAATGGAAAAGTGACAGGTTGGAGGTGTTCCCTGTGAATAAAAAAGTTATGGTTGCAGTGAGCTTAATTGTACTTAGCCTGCTTTTTGTCGTTATGGCGCTTGTATTTTCCGGAGTATTTCGTCCGAAAGAAAAAATCGGCGTTCAAAAACCGGACCGTTCTTATCGGCCGGTCTATCATTTTTCAGTTCCGGACAAGTGGATGAATGATCCTCAACGGCCGATCTATTTTAACGGAAAGTACCATTATTACTATTTGTACAATCGTGATTATCCGAAAGGGAACGGGACAGAGTGGCGTTTAACGACGTCGAAGGATCTCGTGCACTGGAAAGATGACGGGGTTGCGATTCCGAAATACACGAATAAAAACGGCGATATCTGGACCGGATCGGTTGTGCGCGATACGGAAAATACGGCCGGTTTCGGCAAAAATACGCTGGTGGCGATCGTGACCCAGCCTCCTGCGCAGCGAAATCAAGAGCAATTTTTGTGGTACAGTACCGATGACGGGAAAACTTTTAAACAGGACAATGAAAGATCTGTACTGCCCAATCCGGGAGTGAAGGACTTCCGCGACCCGAAGGTGATCTGGGATGGCGCGCGTCATAAATGGCTGCTGCTGCTTGCCGAAGGATCGAAAATTGGTATTTATGAATCAAAGAATTTAAAAGAATGGCAGTACACGAATGGGTTCATGACCCACGATATTGGGATCGTCGAATGTCCGGATCTGTTTCAACTGCGTGCTGATGACGGAACGGTCAAATGGGTGCTTGGAGCGAGCGCGAACGGAAAAGCAGCGGGTCTGCCGAATACATACGCCTATTGGATTGGTGATTTTGACGGTGAAAAATTTATCGCGGATCACGATATGCCGCAATGGCTGGACTACGGATTCGATTGGTATGCCGGCGTGACATTCGAAAAAGCGAAGGCGTCGCTTGATTCGCGTTACGCGATCGCTTGGATGAACAATTGGGATTACCCGAACAACACGCCGACCTTAAAGATGGATAAATTCAATGGTGTGAATTCGATTGTGCGTCACATCCAATTAATGAAGAAAGGCGATCAGTACAGCCTCGTTTCACAGCCGATAGACAGATTGAACCAACTCGTCGAATCAACGAAACAACTGAAAACGGTACGAGTCAATGGGACAAAAACACTGGACGTGCGCGGAATCGCATATCAACTTGACACCGACATTTCATGGACCGATGCCGGCAACGTGGGACTTAGGCTGCGTGAATCCGAAGACAAAGAACGGCATATCGATAGTGGTATTTTTTCGACTGGCGGCTATCTCTACGTCAATCGCGCGTTTACCGCTCAACCGGATAAAAAGGAGAACAGCGTGGAAAGTCGCGCGCCGCTCGCGGCAGGCACCAAGCGTGTACATCTGAAAATCCTCGTCGATAAAACAAGCATCGAAGTATTTGTCGATGACGGCCGGACCGTACTTACCAATCAAGTGTTTCCGCGCCAGAACGACCAAGGCATCAGCCTGTACTCCGAAGGCGGAACCGCAGTTTTTAAAAATATCGTGATCAAACACTTCCATTCGATTAACTAACATCGAAGTTAAGCGAATTGACCCGAAATCAGAAGCGAGACCAAAACTGTGAAAAGTAAGACCAAACGGGGTCAAAGTTCAACCAAAGGAAGGGAAAGATGAACTGAAACAGGTGAAGTTCAACCCATCAAATGAAAAGTCGCAACAAAATTCCGAAGTCGTAACCAACACATGAAAAGTCGCAACAAAATTCCGAAATCGTAACCAATAAATCTTAATACGAAAAAAGAGCTGTGAGCGAAGCGCCCACAGCTCTTTCCTTATCCCATTCAGTCGAACACGTTGATGCATGACTGAAACAGGTCTTTATTTTGTTGAATTTTTCCTTCGCTGCCGAGTACACACACCCAGCCCTGGTCGGTGACGGATTTCAGCAGCTTGCCGAAATCTTTGATGTCAGCGAGCTTGGTATCAAGAACTGCGTCGCGAGTTCCTTGTACATCAGCCTGAGTGATGTGCTTGAAATACTGGGCGTCAGCCATGCTGCCTTTGCCGCGTGGCGTCAGCGGTGTATCAAGATCGGACAGGGTCCCGATAATGTATTTTGTCATTTCGAAATCGTCGGCGTCAAACGCTTCGGCGAATTTCGCTGCTTCATCATAGATGTTCAGGGTTTCCTTCAAGTTCGGATCGCGGTACGACCAAAAGATCAAGTTGCCCGCCGATTCGAGCGCAACTCCTGCGCCGTAAGCGCCGCCCATCACGCGCACTTGATTCCACAAGTAGTCAAGTGACAGGATCTTTTTCAATACCTGAAGTTTGCCGGTATAGTCGTAGCCGAGTGACTTAAAGTTCGCGCCTTTTGCCGCATATTGGACTTTGCTTGATGTCATCAAGCCTTCATTTTTTGCTTCCGGTTCCGGCAGTTTTTCCAAATCGCGTTCTGCTGTCTCGGATTGCGTTTGCAAGTCCAACTGAGTGAATTGCGCCTCAACGGCACTCAGTATCGCGGCGTCACCGGTAATGCTTGCGACGAGTGATTCTTTGTTGAACAACAGCTTTGCCAGTGCGGATAAAGTACCGGACAATTCGTTAAAGCGCGCGTCCCAATTTTTATCCAAATCCGAAATGAATCGGTAGAAATCCAGCCCTCTCAATTTTTCGCTATAAGCGGCAGCCTGTGAAAAGTAGGAGCCGAGCCGGCGGACAACAACCGATTGGCCGTTTTGGTTAAAGGACATCTCTACGCGCGACTTAATTTCTTTGACGATTTCCCGAATGCGCGATGCGTTGTCAAATTTACTGTGGTAGATGATCTCATGAATGAGCGCAAACGCCTGGGGTAATTTATCTTGAAGCACCTTGGTTTTTGCGGAAAATTTAGGCGCATAGGTATCGTCATCGGATTTGTCGCTATACGTCTGATTATCAAAATCAATGCCGCCGGTCTGACTATTGATCGCACTGACCAAATCCGAATACGCATAGTTTTCGGTATCGACCTTTCCAAGAATCTCTTGCAAAAGCGTAAGGGCGGAAATCTGATCAGCAGAAACCGCTGACGCATCGAAATAGAGACTGACATAGGCAATTTTATTTGTTTCCAGATCATGATGCAGCGCCTTGACACTGTCGATCGTGACTTCCTTCAGCGGGAGTTCCTCAGCTTTTTTCTCTACGTCGGCAACCGACAGCGTTGGAATTTTACGCAGGTCTTCCGGCTTATCTGCGCCGGACTGACGTTCCTTCAGCTTTTTCGTTTCTTCAATAATCTGCTGCACGCCTTCTGCACTCAAACTTTTCTTGACGTCGGCCAGTTTCGTTTCAACGAACTTGGCTTCCTTATCTGCAATTGTTTTTGAAGGGGCGATCGTCACAAAGGTTTGATGGTTGCTGTTCAGCAAGTATTTTTCAATCAGCGCCTCGAAGTAATCAGTAGTCAGCGCCTGCTTGATTTTTGCCAAGGTACCTTCAAATTTCAGATGTATAAACGGGTCTTCATCATAGAGCCAGCTGTCCATGGCCATGATGCTATAGATCAGTCCCTTTGGCATGGAGCCGTAATCGGCCTCGCGCAGCTGGAATTCTTTAACGTTGATTGCCGCTTCAATTTGTTTTTTGTCCAATCCGTCTTTCACGAACAGGCGCAGCGTATCGAAAACAACTTTTTTGAACGCTTCCTTCTGGCTCTCGTTTGCATTTTTCACATTAACGGAGAAAAACGGCTGCAGAATACTGTTATCATAGGAACCGAATACGTCCTGACCGATGCCCGCATCAAGAATTGCTTTCTTCAGCGGCGCTGCCGGGCTATCGAGCAGCAAATAGTCGAGAATGTCAAACGCCAGATAGGTTTCCGGATCGGTAGATGTTGATACGGCGAAGTTCATGCTTAAGTAGGTTTTATCATTCAGATCCGCATCAGGGAGTACAGGGTATTCCTTGATCACTTCATTGATTTTACCAATTGGCTTCTGCACGGCGATCGACGAATCGACAGCAACGCGATCGTAGCCGGCAAGATAGGCCTGGTCAAGGTAGGCAAGTTTTTCCTCAATATCCATATTGCCGTACAGATAGATGTAGCTGTTGGCCGGGCTGTAATACTTCTTATGGCATTGCGTGAAGTAATCCTGAGTCAAATCAGGAATATAAAGCGGATCGCCACCGGATTCATAGCCGTAGCTGGTGTCCGGGAACAGCGAGTTCTGGTTCGCGCGCATCAGCAAGCCCTCAGGCGAGGAAAAAGCGCCTTTCATTTCGTTATAGACGACCCCTTTAAAATTGATCGGATCATCGGCTTTTTCCAGTTCATAATGCCAGCCTTCTTGCTGAAGAATTTCCTTGTATTTATAAAGGTTCGGATGGAAAACAGCGTCGAGATAGACGTCCATCAGATTCTGAAAATCTTTATCATTTTTACTTGCCACCGGATACATCGTTTTGTCACTGAAGGTGAAGGCGTTCAAAAAGGTATTCAGCGAACCCTTGAGCAGTTCGACAAACGGTTCTTTAACCGGATATTTGTCGGAACCACAAAGAACCGAGTGCTCAAGAATATGAAAAACGCCGGTGTTATTTTCCGGAGGCGTGCGGAAACTGATCGAGAAGACCTTATTGTCATCGTCATTTTTCAGAAACAATAACCTCGCGCCGCTTTTCTCATGCTCGAACACATAGGCTTCTGAGTGAATGTCTTGGATTGTGTCGGTATGGAGCAGTCGAAAACCATGGACTACCTTATTTTGAGTGAGTGTTTCCATTAAGTAACCTCCTATTAAAACATGTTTCGCTTCCAAGCGAGCGCACGCCACGTTGAAAATGGCAACACTTTTATTATACAGTATTATTTAGAAAATAATGCCTTTAACAATCCGCGGTTTTCGTGATCTCGCATCTTTGTTTAAAATGTACAGAAAGGGTAATTTTCATACTGATGGCAAAAAAATGAGCGAGGTGACGGATATGGGTTATGTACCGAAAACAAAAGAGACCGACAATAGTGTGATTGATTTTATTGAAACGGTGGAACGTCCGAAAAAACGCGAGGATGCTTATCTGTTGCTCGATCTTTTTACGGAAGTGACCGGCTTTGAGGCGAAAATGTGGGGACCGAGCATCATCGGATTCGGTTCGTATCATTACAAGTACGCTTCCGGGCATGAAGGCGATGCACCGCTTACCGGATTTTCTCCGCGAAAAGCGAAAATCAGCCTGTACCTGATGATGGACGATGAGGATTATGAAAAATTCGCACCGGATTTTGGCAAACACACACGAGGAAAAGCGTGCATCTATGTAAATAAGCTCGCGGATATCAATGTCGCGGTGCTGAAAGATATGATCAAGGTATCGGTCGCTTTTTCAAAAAAGCAGAATCGGTGAATCGGGTGTGGGCAGTTGCCCCAACTCTAACGTGGCAGCGGCATACATACCGAGTTATGTATAGTTACTTTTTTGTTCCTATAGTACATTAAGGTGCGTACTAGTCGAAAATTATGTCATTGGTTACACTGAATAAGAAGACTTATTAAGGAGGATAACCAGTGACACAACATACGGTGGTTTTAAATAATGCTGTGAGCATGCCAACCATTGGATTAGGTGTATTTCGAGTAGAGGATCAGGAAGTTGCCGCGAGCTCGGTGCAGGCAGCGATTCGCTCGGACTACCGGTTGATCGATACAGCTGCTATTTACCAGAATGAAACGGGTGTGGGGCGAGGCATTAAGGCCGCACTCGAGGAAACCGGTGTGGCGCGCGAAGATCTGTTCATCACATCAAAAGTGTGGAACGCAGACCAAGGTTACGATGCCACACTGAAAGCATATCAAGAAAGTCTCGATAAGCTTGGCCTCGACTATCTAGACCTATACCTGATCCACTGGCCGGTCGCCGGAAAGTATAAAGACACATGGCGAGCGATGGAGCATTTATATAGGGAAGGAAAAGTCCGCGCAATCGGTGTCAGCAATTTCCAAATTCATCATCTTGAAGATCTGCTTAACGAGGCTGAAGTCATACCAGTCGTAAATCAGGTTGAGCGCCATCCGCGCCTGACGCAAGAGCCGCTGAGGGCTTATTGCGAGCAGCATGGGATTCGTCTCGAAGCCTGGGCACCACTGATGGTCGGCGAATTGCTTCAGAATGCGACGATCAGGATGATTGCTGAAAAATATGGAAAATCTGCTGCTCAAATCATCTTGAGGTGGCATGTCCAGGGCGGCGTGATCGCCATTCCCAAGTCAGTTAATGAGGACCGAATTCAGGAAAACGGACAAATAGTCGACTTTGAACTTACTACAGAAGATATGGCGGCAATCAATGCGCTAAACCAGGATCATCGCACCGGACCCGATCCGGACAATTTTGATTTTTAATTTGGCAGAGAATGAATACGGCCGACTCCTATTTGCGGAGTCGTTTTTTTGCAAGTAAAGAAAGTTAGCGTTTTGCCTTGCCGGTACGACGATAAGGTCATAAGATTCGGGTGGGCGATCAGGTAAGCGCCCAATCTGAGAAATAGACGGAAAAATTCCGTTTAATTAGAAAATGAATGAAAAAATTGCTTGAATAGACGGAGGAATTCCGCTTATCGAATCGAAAAACGTGAAAATGGAGAGTTTTTCAGTGCATAAGCGGAAAAATTACCCTTATGTACCTGTGAATCAAGCGCCACGATGCAAATAACCGGAAAATCTCCGCTTGTGATTCCAATTAGAATTTGACAATTAGGTAATTTTATCTTACACATTTCTTAAGTTAAGGCGCGTTTTTGCTATACTAAAAGTACAACATGTAGAGACACCATGACCCGAATAAATTTGATGAAAGGAGGAAAACACATGAGCGAAAAAGTGCTCCTGCAGATTTTGGACAAGCTGACAGGCATGGACGAGCGATTCGATCGCTTGGAAACGCATATGGCCCGAATCGAAACACGCATGGAAAAAATGGAAACACGTATGTCCCAAATGGAAACACGCATGGATCGAATCGAAACACGCATGGAAAAAATGGAAACACGCATGGACCGAATCGAAACACGCATGTCCAAAATCGAAACACGCATGGATCGAATGGAAGAAAAGCAAGACCTGATGCAAACGCAGCTTAATGAAACGAACCGGATACTTAAAGCGGTTTATGATCGCCAAGAAGTATCGGATGCGAAACTGGCGGCATTGAGCAGCGACGTCGACAAGCTGCACGGCTACGTCAAGAAGATCGACACAAAAGTAGACCTTAATCAGAAGTCGATGGACAAAATGCTCGAAAATCAAGCGGCTGTCTTTGAAATGCTGGGCGAACACGATGTCTCGATCCGAACACTGAAAAAGAAAGCAAGATCATCGTAAGTTAAAGCAATACCACAGATAAAATCCGCGTGAAAGTTCCTTCAAAAGAAACGCGTATACCGGCAACGGTGAAAAAAACTCCATCATCTAATAACTATCATGAAAATGCCGGTGCCGTGCAAAGGTTCCGGCCATTTTTATAGTTCGGAAAAATAGATAAAGAAGCGTCGCTCTGCTCCGGAATGAAGGTGAATGGGCTTTAGGCCCGGAACTTGGTGAAACGGTCCGTCTACTATGGGGACTGCCCCCTTCAAATTACCAAGAAAGTTGAAGATCTTTTCCGTTTGGTGTGAAAAATGTTGATGTCATTTGCTCTGTCCCCGTTGCCGGATGCTCGTTTAATAGGATCATGACCGTGCGGCGGCAGGCGTCCAATCTTTTTCATTTTTGACTAGTTTGTATTGCGGAAGGCAATCTCAAATTCTGCCGCACAAAATCCTCGAGACAATCAATAAACAACGGATGATCATTAACAGCTGCAATATAGCCGAACTGCTGCCCACCCGCCTCGTTAAAGGCTTTAGCATTTTCTTGTGCGAGCTCCTGCAGCGTTTCCAAACAGTCCGCGCTGAAACCGGGCGCGATCACGGCCACATGATTCACACCTTGCCTTGCTAGATTGCGGACGGTATCAATCGTCGCCGGAGTCAGCCATTCCTCGTTGCCGAATTTAGATTGAAAGGTTTCCAAAATGGCGAGTTCGGGCAGTTTTTGCTTCATTAATTCTGTTGTGATTCGGCAGCGTAGCGGGTAATCGTCACCGGTCTGCGCGTAGCGGATCGGAATCCCGTGGTAGGAGAGAATGAGCCGATCAGGCATGCCATGCGTGGCAATATAGTTCAAGACGCGCGCGACCATGGCGGCGATGTAGTTTGGATGATCTGGATAATCGCGAAGGAACATCAATTCCGGCAGATCGCGCCACCCGGCGAGCGATCGCTGCAAGCTGTCCCAGATCGGTCCAACTGTGGTCGAAGAATACTGCGGATAGAGCGGCAGAACAACGATACGGCGCACACCCCAATCATGCAGCTTTTCTAATTCCTCATTCAGGTTTGGTCGACCATAACTCATTGCGAGCACAACGTGTACACCGGTTTCCGATAAACGATCTTGCAGTGCTGCCTGTTGCTTTTGACCATTGAGCAGAAGCGGCGAGCCTTTGTCCGTCCACACGGATTGGTAGAGTTTTGCCGATTTTTTGGGGCGAACGCGCAAAATAATACCGTGAAGAATCGGCAGCCATTTCCAGCGTGGCAGATCGATGACGCGCGGATCACTGAGAAATTCGGCTAAATAGCGGCGGACCGATTTCGGATCCGGCGCGTCTGGGGTACCAAGATTCACGAGCAGTACAGCAGTTTTTTCCATGAAGAGAAGCTCCCGTTCACTACATAATATAGATTAAGTGTATCAAAAAAAGGCACGCGTAAACGCAGAGAGAACAAAAAATTTATTTGCCTGATCCGGTGCGAAATCGCTAAACTGAAGAAAAAAGGGACAAGCGGTGAACGTATGAAAATCTATATCATTGGCTCGGTCGGCAGCGGCAAGACAACCTTGGCTAGGAAAATCGCAGAAAAAAAGGACATCACCGCTTATGAACTCGATAATGTGGTGTGGGAGCGGCATCCGGATGGCGACAGACGGCGAGCGTCAGCAGAACGTAATGCCATTTTGCAAGACATCGTGAAAAAAGATTCGTGGATCATCGAAGGCGCGCAACATGCCGATTGGGTGCTGCCAGCAATGCAGAGCGCTGACCAGATTCTTTTTCTCGACCCTCCGAATCGGGTCCGTCAGTATCGGATCGTCAAACGCTTCATTCGCCAGAAACTGCATTTGGAAAAAGCCAATTATCGACCAAGCCTGCACATTCTGCGGAGAATGTTTGCGTGGAATGCACAATTTCAGAATCAGGATCGCAAGCAGGTGTTCCATAGTCTGCGTTCATTTTCGAAAAAAATAGTCCTATTGAGAACAAAACGGGACATTAACCGCATTGTTGATCTGATATAATTAAAGAATTAAAAACTAGGGGGGAACCACACATGCAAAAAAGACAACGCTTCTTCTCAAATCAGAAAGCAGGAGAAACAAACAGTTGACTAAATCATCGGCAAATATTAACTAATGCGGTACATTGCGTACACTCTATTAAGGAAGTGCTTATACTCTTTTATCGGATATACGGACGACGCAAGTATAAGAAAAAATAGAAAATGATAAAAATCTTCACTAGTGGAGCTGAAGGAAGGTGATCAAAACACATAAAATTAAACTATACCCTAACGCAACCATGAAGCGTCATCTTGACCAGTTGTTCAACTACCACAGATATTGTTGGAACTTGGCTCTTGAAACATGGAATACTCTGTATGAGTTACATCTTATTGACAAAGAAAATAATAAAAAACCTAATGAGTACGCTGTGCGAAATGAACTAGTCGCACACAAAGAAGATTGGCAGTATGGATTATCCGCAAGGGTACTCCAACAATCCGTGGCATCATTAAGCAAGGCTTGGAAGAACTTTTTTAATCCGCAAATGCCTCACCATGACCGGCCGAAATTCAAGTCAAAGAAGTTGAGCAAGAAATCATTTGCTACGGATCGAGCGAAGATCAAGAACGGTAAATTAATACTCGATAAGCCTAGAGACAGGAATGTCACCTGGTATAGCATTAAGATGGCAGAATCACCTCGGTTTGAAGGACAAATAAAGATGGCTACAGTTGTCGAAGAAGCAGATGGCTTATACGCATGTTTAAATATCGACACAAATGATAATCAGTTAAGCCAAGGTAAAGATGTTGCAGGTGTTGATGTAAATATAGGACACTTTAACTATAACGATGGCAAAACGATTAGTACTTTACCTGATCATTTAATTAAGTTATATGAGCGCATCACGCATTATCAAAGACTTCTCGCTCGAAAAAGAGTCTCGAATCCGAATCAGTTCAGAAGTACTAACTATCGTAAAGTGAGAACCAAACTTAAACGATCGTACCAAAGAATTGCTCGAATTCAAGAAGATCTTTTAAAGAAGTTTGTCCATCAATTAAGCGCGGATTTCCACACGATCTGTATTGAAGACTTGGATGTCAATCGGATGAAGATGAATAAGCGTCTAGCGAAGAACATTCACCGTTCCATGTTTCGTAAATTTAGAGATATGATTCACTACAAAAGTGAATGGAAAGGTAATCGCTTCATTGTGGCAGATCGTTATTACCCAAGCACACAAAGATGTTCGCATTGCGGTCATGTTAAAACAGGATCAGATAAAATGACATTGCAAGGCGACACCATCTATCACGAGCATCATACGTATCGTTGTTATGAATGCGGAACTGTGATGAATCGTGATGAAAACGCAGTAAACAATTTGATTCACTATGCAGTAGGGCTTACTACTGAGGGTGCACAATCCACCTAAGAGGGTTCGAGAGTTGGTCCATGTGATAAGGTGTCCCTCACCCATTCAGAATACCAATGATGACAGGACTGACTAAAATGGAAGATACACAAATAGATGATGTGTATCTGATTGAATACATTATAGAAAGCAGGTTGCCTAGACTGACGATCGACTAATCTCCTGCTTTCCTAATTAACCCAATAAATTAATTAGAGAGTGGGAAACCAATTTTGAAATCAATTGCTTCATATAATATACGGTTATTGTTTTGGAACAATGATCGTTTTTCTCACGTTGTCGTTTGTCGCAGCCGGTAATTCAATGCAGTGGATCTTTATCGGCGCCGCAGTGATTGCCTTGATCGGTATGCTGCTGCCGATTCGGCCGTTAAAAGAATAAATCATTATGAAGGAACCAGGTGTACCTGGTTCCTTTTGCGATGAAATCACGAATCAATGCACGAACCAGAATCCCGAGCCGGGCCAATGCACGAAATCACGAATCAATGCATGAACCAGAATCCTGAGCTGGGTCAATGCACGAAATCCGCGATCCAATGCACGAAAAACAAAGGCTAATGCACGAAATCACGAGTCAATGCACGATTCAGAATCCCGAGCCGGGTCAATGCACGAAATCCGTGATCCAATGCACGAAAATAGAGCGCCAATGCACGAAAAACAAAGGTCAATGCACGATCTACAATACCGAGCCTGGTCAATGCACGAAAATAGATTTTTCACCGGCTAATATGTAAAGGTATGTTTACATACCTATTAATTGATGATACTTTATATGTAAAGATATCTTTACTTCAAAGAAGGAATCTGTATGAAAGTAGTTAACCATATTCGAGAAATCCGCCTTAAGAATGGGATCACGCAAGTGAAAATGGCACAGGATTTGAAAATTACGCGCCAAACCGTCAATGCGATTGAAAAAAACAAATACAATCCAAGCCTGGAACTCGCCTTGAAATTAATTAGATATTTTAACGTTCCCATTGACGAAATGTTTTATCTAGAAGGAGACGAGGAGGACTAGAAATGAAAAAGAAACGGTTGGAACGGCTCACTATGGGCATTATTTTACTTGGCATGATCATTGGTGGATTGATCGGTCTGCGCATAGCTGGCGTAACCATCAATTTTAGCATTGCGGCGGCAATTATCGGCGCGCCGCTGATCGGATTTTTGATCAGCTATTCATTGAGCAAGTGGCGCAAGAAAAGAATCGGGACTATTCCCGAAGCTGACGAACGCACCCTATTAATGCTAAAACGTTACTTTTTGGGTGTCCTCTACTTTGTGCTTTTTGGAAGCGGCGCGGCACTGCTTGTCTTGTATGCCATGGGGATTCAGACCATTGAAACCGGCATGCTGATTGTCTGCATGATGATTTTGTATCTCGTGATTGGAATCGGAACGCTGATCGCAGCAAAGCTATGAGATCCTGCACAATTCGGCACATCCTGCAGGGTGAACCCAGCCACCCACGATACATTGAGCCAGAATTGACTAGTTGTTCGCAAATTGTCCATAATAAAAAGACACTTAATTAATAAATGTTAGTAGGTAATTTATTGTGCGTGTAGTACAATGGATATAGGGGTGATTAACATGCAACCAGCAGTTTCAGTCTGTCCCAAATTAGAAAAAGCTTTTCAGATTTTAGGAAAAAAATGGAATGGTTTGATTATAGAAGTACTCTTAGTTGGAGAAACTCACTTTAGTACCATTTCCGGGTCAATTCCCGAATTGAGCGATCGGATGCTTTCTGCGCGATTGAGAGAGCTGGAAGGAATGGGTATTATTGACCGTATGGTTGATACCGGATACCCAATTCAGGTGACCTATCGCTTAACTGAAATGGGCAAAGAAATAAAACCGATCTTAGATGAAGTTCACAACTGGGCGAATAAATGGTACGGAGATCAAGCTACTGAAAAAAAGTAAGTCAAAACGTTTTACTTTTTTTTAATAACAAACTATACTTATGTAAGAAGTTAAAAATAAATTAGTTAGGAAGTGTTTTACCTATGTCAAACGCATTTATTGAAGCAATCGAAAACCGCAGATCCATTTATGCTCTAGATAAGAATGTGAAAGCAAGCAAGGAAGAAATTATTAAAACGATTCAGGACGCTATAAAATTCTCACCATCCGCATTCAACTCACAAAGCGCGCATGCTGTTGTTTTGTTTGGTGCTGAAAGCGACAAACTGTGGGGCGAAGGCGGAATCGCAGAAACGGAATTGCGCAAGGTTATTCCTGCCGGTCAATCATTCGAATCGACCGCGGCGAAACTCGCCTCATTTAATGCCGGCGTTGGTACGGTACTCTTCTTTGAAGATCAGGATGTTGTTAAAGGCTTGCAAGAACAATTCGCACTGTATGCAGATAACTTCCCTGTATGGTCGGAACACAGCACAGGTATTGCACAATTTGCGGTATGGACTGCACTGTCTGAAATCGGCGTTGGTGCTTCGCTGCAACACTACAATCCGCTGATCGACGAAGCTGTCGCAACGGAATTTGATCTGCCGAAGAACTGGAAGCTGCGCGGACAGATGCCATTTGGTAATAGTGCGGCTCCGGCCGGCGAAAAGGAATTCGCGCCGATCGATTCACGTGTCAAAGTGATCGGCTGATTCGGTCTTTCAATAAAATACTTAAGTAGAAACCGATGGGGAATGACTTCTCATCGGTTTTTTGGTGTGTCGCAAAGGGTATAAGGAGCATTCGCGCCCTTCGCTCAAATATTTTTAAAATTCAACATTTATCTTGCTATCACTTTTATGAAGAGGGTATAATGAGAATAATTCATAGCATGTACATATAAGAAAGATACAGGGGGAACTTTTCAATGATAAAGAAATTATCTGTACTATCACTTTTATTGGTGTTTGTTTTGGTTTTTACTGCCTGTTCGTCAGGCAGCGGCAGCAGTTCGTCAACTAAGAAAGCGACAAACAAAAAGGTATTGCGCGTGGTTAACGATGCGACCTATCCTCCGTTTGAATCTTTGGACAAGGGTAAAATGGTCGGCTTCGATGTTGACATCATGAAGGCGCTTGGCAAAGCTTCCGGCTATAAATACAAACTGGTCAATGTCGGTTGGGATCCTGTGTTTGCCGAATTGAAATCAAAGACGGCCGATATGAGTATTTCAGCAATCTCGATTACAAGCGATCGTGCGAAGACTTATGATTTCTCAAAACCGTACTTCCTTTCAACGAATAAAATTCTTGTTTCTAAGGACAGCAGCATCAAATCGGCGGCAGATCTGAAAGGTAAAACGGTCGCTGTTCAAACCGGAACAACGGGACAAGCTGCGGTAGAGAAAATTGTCGGCAAGAATAACCCTAAGGTTAAAAAATTCAAGACGATCAGCCTCGCGATCATGGAAATGCAGAATAAGGGTGCTGTCGCTGTCGTTGCCGACAACACCGTCATCGAACAGTATGCGCGCAACAACCCAGGCAAGAACTTGAAAGTTGTAGAAGACAAAGATGCGTTTGAACCTGAATTCTACGGCATCATGTATCCGAAGGACAGCAAACTGAAACCGGTCTTCGACAAAGCAATCAACAAGCTGTACAGCGATGGCACGTATGAAAAGATCTATAAAAAATGGTTCAAAGTTGCACCGGATCTTGATACACTCAAAGCACAACAATAAGATTAGATAAAAATGAGTAACAGATAAAGGTTGCTTAACTGAGATGTTAAGCAACTTTTTAAGTTGGGGGAGGATTCATTTGGGCGTTAACCCTATAGACATCATCAGAGAATATTTGCCCTTCTTTGCAAGCGGAACCCTATTCACAATCGGTTTTTCACTTGCCGGCATTGTTTTCGGCACACTCCTTGGTCTGCTCGTTTGTTTTGGCAAAATGATTAACAATAAATTGTTACGGGCGCCGTTTGTCTGCTACATTACTTTTTTCCGAGGTACACCGCTTTTCGTGCAGATTTTGCTTATTCACTTTGGTGTTGTTCCGGCTATTTTCGGTCAATCAAATGGGATTCTTTCGGGCATTATTGCCTTATCGTTGAATGAAGCGGCGTATATTGCCGAAGTGTTCCGCGCAGGCATTCAATCCATTGATGAAGGTCAGACCGAAGCCGCGCGTTCACTCGGAATGAATAGGTTGCAGGCCATGCGCTACATCGTATTGCCGCAGGCGGTTAGGCGTGTGCTGCCGCCAATGGGGAATGAGTTCATCAGTCTGATTAAAGACAGCTCACTAATCGCGGCAATTGCCGCGCCGGAATTAACCTATTGGGCACAGGCAATGGGCGCGCAGTACGGAATTACATGGACACCATATCTGACCATTTCCTTCATTTACTTGATTCTGACCTTGACCATGAGCTTCCTAGTAAATCGCCTGGAAAGAAGGATGGCGACAAAATGATGATCACAGTAGAAAATCTCAAAAAATCGTTTGGTGAAAATGAAGTTCTGAAAAAGATAAACCTTGAGGTGGAGAAGCAGGAAGTAGTGGTCGTGATCGGACCATCCGGCTCTGGAAAATCGACACTGCTCCGTTGCATTAACTTGCTTGAGGACATTACCGACGGCCATGTGTTTATTGAAGGCACCGACATTGCGGATAAGACGGCGAACATTAACAAAATTCGTCAGGATGTCGGCATGGTGTTCCAGCAATTTAATCTATTTCCGCATATGACCGTGCTCGACAACATCATGCTCGCGCCGACCAAAGTTAAGAAGGTCCCTAAAGAGCAAGCAAAAGCGAAAGCGATGGAGCTGCTCGGCAAGGTTGGTCTCGCGGAAAAAGCGGACGCCTATCCGGATTCACTATCCGGCGGACAGAAACAGCGCATCGCGATCGCGCGTGCGCTGGCAATGGAGCCGAAGATGATGCTGTTTGATGAACCGACCTCAGCGCTTGATCCGGAAATGGTTGGCGAAGTGCTGGATGTGATGAAGCAGCTCGCCAAGGACGGGATGACGATGGTTGTCGTCACCCATGAAATGGGCTTCGCTCGCGAAGTCGGCGACCGTGTCATTTTCATGGATGGCGGCTATATAGTAGAAGAAAATGAACCAAACCAATTGTTCGAGCATCCAAAAGAGGAACGAACGCAAGCATTTCTAAGCAAGGTTTTATAAGCAACAGGTGAGCGGTGAATCGTGAGGATTCGCCGCTCACTTGTTTTTGCAAGCAGATTTATCGGGGTGAGGATAATTCATGATGCCGTACCAACGGCCTTACTCATGAAAAGGCTTAGCCCTTTTGCGATGACTCGTCAATCCATTTTGGCTGCGCGATCAGCAGGCGCAGTCGATAGCAGTTTTTCGCCGTTTCACCGAGCCGGTCGAGCAGATTATAGTTGACCACTGCACCGACTGCGGCACCGATTCCGGGCATCAGCTGCAACATTTTCGCAAAGTCGAGATAATCCCGATATTCCTGCTGGAACTCTTGCCAGTCCATCTCCATGAATTCCTGCTTGCGCGTCTCCCAATTCTCAATGATTGCGAGCGTCTCATTCCGTACATCATCGCTCGAAAAAGCAAGCTTGAACACTTGAAGAATGAAAATTCGTTCTTCATAATTTTTCGTATCAAAGCCGTAAACCGATGCCGCGTCAAAAAGAAATTTCATCTTGATGGACAACAGAAGCGGAAAATCAGCTAGACCAAGCAGGATACCGCCGGCGCCGGTTCCCGCACCTTCTACGACAGCGGTTTTTCGATAATTGGACAGCTTCTCAGTCACCAATTGATCTTTTTCTTCCAGTGACAAACCGGCAGCCTGATTCTTTTTTGTGATCCAATGCGAACCGGTCAACGTTGATTGAACCATACCTTTTATCGCGCCGGTAATCGCGGTTTGCACTTTTTCAGGTATATACCCGTTCATTTTTGCCTGAATTTTTTTAGACATCCGATTCAGCACACTCGAAGGCTTGAGCAACTTTCGTTTCCACGCTAGGATTTCATCATAAGCTTTCAACTCATACTCGTTCATCGGATCCCTCCTCAGGTCATTTACGTGTGGTGCGGATCCGGCGTTTCACTTGCGATGGGTTTTTTACGCCAAGCGATAATGCCGGAAATGACAAGCAGAAACGCAGAAAAGATTCCCGGGTTGGGCCCGGCGAAAATCAAGTTTCCCGTGATCAGCACACCTGCAGCAATCAGTAGAATGGCTGGTACAGTTGCCCGCTTCTTTTTGCTTAACAGGCAAATCGCAACCAGCGCGAGCGCGAACGCCAAACCGCTGAAGGTGAGAAAGGATGTGCCGACACGCTGCATCTCGGCAACTTGCTCGTTCACATGCTTCGCGGAATCTGATTCCAACATGATTTTTTTTAATTCGCTGCTTCGCGAAGCCACCAGTGAAAAGATACCGGCGCAAGTCTGCAGCCCTGCAATGACTAGTCCTATGATACCCACAATTCGTTCAGCCGTTCGTTTGTACATAATTTTTTCCTCCTTAAAAAATGGTGAACTTTTTCTTCGCCCAAAAACTGATCAGCCACAGGATGGCACCACTCGCAAGCGACGGCAGCCAGCCGAATGAAAAGGATGGGCCGAAGTTGGGAAGAAAATGCATAAGTACAAATCCGAGGCCTGATCCCAGCGCACCGACAATCCCTGCGATAATCATTGTCTTCAAAAGTGTACTCTTTTTATTAAAAAGTGATCGTTCAATTAAACGAAAGATAAACCAGATCATAAAAAGGGCATATATTGCCCAGAAAGCAGTGACGATTAATGCTGTGTATAAATGAACACTATTGTTTATTGCTGTAAAAAATCTGGTGATGAGTAAGATAATGCCACGGCCGATCAGATACCAAGTAAGGAAAATTCCAATTAAGCAGCTGAAGAAGGGGAGTGCTGTCCATGACCCACCTTTTGGCAGTTCACGAATCAATTCATCTGCGTAGCCCTTTGGGTCATGACCGAAGATGTTGACCGCGGTTTTTCCATCCTGCTGTCCCTCGATCAAATGGTCGAGAAGCTCCATCAAGATCTCTTCACTTTCCTGGTCGGAAGCCTTGGACTTAATTCGGATATAGACAAGCATATCATCATAGTATTTTTCATTTTCCTTGGTCAGAAGCTTACGTTTCTCATTATTATCCGAGACTAATTGTTTCGAGCTAATCAATGTTGAGCCTCCTCAAAAAATCTGGAATTTTTTCTTTGCCCAGAAACAGCCAATCCATAAGAGCGTCCCGCTTGCCAGCGACGACAGCCATCCGAATGAAAAGGATGGGCCGAAGTTGGGGATTAGATACGTTAGCGCGATACCCAGTCCGATAACTAATGACCCGCCCAGCCCGGCTTTTAAAGCATCCTTCAAATTATTTTTCCAATTGCTCGAGTTTTGTTTAAAAAGAGATTTTTCGACGATATGAAAAATGAACCAAATGAGACTGGCAATGGCGAGCAGCGAGTAGAGCGTAGCAAGCGTGGATTTGAGAATGAAAACCGATGTGTCCACTGGCTTAAAGAAACTGCCAATTAATAAAGCTGCACCTCTGACGAGTAAAAATATAGAGATAAGATTGATCAGCAGATAGCTGAGAAACGGCAGTCTGCTGCACAGACTTGCCTTTGGCAGTTCACGAATCAATTCATCTGCGTAGCTCTTGGGATCATTGCCGAAAATGTGGGCTGCGGTTTTTTCATCCTTCTGACCTTCGATCAAATGATCCAGAAGCTCCATCAAGATCTCTTCACTTTCCTGTTCAGATGCTTTTGATTTAAGCCGGATATAGACGAGCATGTCATCATAATAGTTTTCATTTTCCTTGGTCAGCAGCTTGCGCTTCTCATTATTTTCCGAGATTAATTGTTTTGAACGAATCATCTGCGCGCCCCCTTTGCATTAATTTTGTGACCGGATCGGCGATGCGTGCCCACTCAAGTGCCAATTCATCGAGTGCCCCGCGCCCATCACTGGTCAACATGTAATACTTGCGGTTCGGTCCTGATTCCGATGGACGCATTTCCCCGCTAATGTAACCATTTTTTTGCAGCCGCAGCAGTACCGGATAAATCGTTCCTTCACTGACATCATCCAGTCCGGCTTTCTGCAGCTTTTGTGATAATTCATAACCGTAAACAGTCTCTTTCTCAATGATTGACAGCACACAACCATCAAGCACACCTTTCAAAAGCTGGCTCCGAACAGACATGGCTGCTCCTTTCTTTAAATGGTATATTGCAAAACAAGATACCGATGTGAAAAATCAGCTATTTGGTATTACCAAGTAGCTGATCTCATTATAAAATGGAAGGTGCTGGATGTCAATCATCATAAATAATAGATCAATGCACAAAAAGAATGCGTCAATGTACGAAATCCATGGTTCAATGCACGAAAACAAAGATTCAATGCACGAACCCAATCTTGAGCGGGGTACATGCACGAAACCCATGGTTCAATGCACGAAAAGAATGCGCCAATGCACAAAATCCATGAACCAATGCACGAAAAAAGTGATTCAATGCACGAATCCAAGGTTGAGCTGAGATCATGCACGAAAAGAATGCGCCAATGCACGAAAACCATGGTTCAATGCACGAAGAAAGTGATTCAATGCACGAATCCAAATTTGAGCCGTGTACATGCACGAAAACATAAGAGGAGTGCACAGGCAGAAGCCTGTGCACATTTATAAAAACAATTTTCAACTCTCATCTGGTCTGTGATATATCGTATGTCGATGTGTGCCTGTGTGGCGAAGATTCATTTTCTCTAGCAGATTCGTTGCCTGCATTCGAGAATCTAGATGTGCCCAGTATCGGAATTCGCGGTTCGTTATGGTGGGGGACATCAGCAAGAAGTAGTCATCGAGCAGGGCGAGATGCGCGGTTTTTGAATAATGGCCGCAGTGGGGACAATGCCAGCTGCCATGGACTCGAGTCATGGGGATGGCGCGGCAGCTTGGGCATTGCACACCGGTGATCAGGTCTTTGCAATCAATATGATAAAGCTGGAGCACATTTTGAATGAGGGGCGTATGGGCTTGGATGAGTTGATCGTTGAATCGGTCGCGTTCCTGGTCGGTCAGGCGTATTTTGACAGGCGCGCGTGTGAATGCTTGAATGCGGCCCGGGACTTGGTGCATGTGACAGATTTTTCTAGGAGTGATACTGTTGCCAGGCTCCGTTTTGAGTATGGTTTCGGGATTGCTGAACGTGACAAAGTCTTCGATCGGAGTTTGCGGGAAGTGATGAGCCGTGCGCCAACGGCTCAGACAGTCGTTTTGCCTTTTAACTTGCACGATTGGATCACGAAATCCGTCCACTTTACTATTGAAAGTACGGATCATTTGCTTGAACACCGGATCGAAATACACGCTCCCCTTTAGCGCCTTAATTTCAATAATTAATAGGAAGGAGTAGGTCAGAATGAGTGTGTCCATTTGAAAAAAGGAATGGTTCGTCGGCAGGCGCAGGCCGTGATAGATGAAGAAATCGTCCGGTAAATCGGCGAGGTAATAATCAATCGCTTCCTCACCTTTATATCCATTTGAGTAATTCTTCTCTTCCTGGCGAATCAGCACCAATTGCGGATGATTAGGCGGCAGGCGGCGTTTCAACGCTTGAAGTTGACGGAGGATATAGGGCATCGTTCTCTGCATTTTGATCAATGAATCATCTCCTTAGCTTCCACAAATTTCTTAAAACTAGGATAACAAATTTCCTGGAAAAAGACGAAATGACAAAACAACAAAAATTCAGCTGAAACAAAGCCAGGCGGGAAAATTCCATAAGGATTGCTGCCATATAAAACGCTTACATAAGTGAAATCTATAAGATTAGATTTAGGCTTGATCGCGCCCAGTTCAATACAATCGCCCGGCATATAGTAATACATAATGGGAGGGGTGATTGCATGAATAATGAGTATGGAGATGGCTATTTTTACAACCCTTATGACGATGATTATGGAAATCAATTTAATGAAAATGCGTACGATCCTTATCGTGAACAGATGCCGACGCTGCTGCCGGCGGCGACAATTGAAAATGAAATCAAGCTGGGCAGAACCGGACACTATTACCGTACTAGACTGGCAAGCTTCAATGAACTCGTGACGATCCAACTGCTTGGTATAAATACAGCGACCGGTATGGTCAGTATGAATGTCTACATGCCGCAAACCGGGCAATGGATGTTTCATCAGGAACACAAAACGGATATGTTCGGGCTGACCTATCTCGGTCCGACACCTCCGTCGCTCGGCGGCCAGGGTGGAACGCAAGGCGGAACTCAGGGCGGTGGACAAGGTACCGGCACGCCGCGTCCGCCATGGTGCCAGCAATATCCTTGGCTTCCCGGATGCTGAACAAAAAGACGACGCCCGCGTCATGCGGGGGCATCTTTTTCATCATGCTTTATTGGGCACCTGCCCAGTCCGATGAAAACGCCCGGCATACATTATTACAAACAGGATAGGCAGGTGTTTAGAAACATGTATTATGATCAGAACGGATATGACTATCCATTCGAAACTCCTTATGAAGACTATACGATCGACGGTGACTATGATCCATATGCGAGTGATGACAGTGCTTATTACTATGATGGACGTGAGCAGCCGCAGACCTTTCTCGTTCCGCCGAACGCGATTCAGCAGGAATTGAACCGAGGCAGGCGCGGTCACTTTTATCAAACGCGGCTCGCCAGCTACAACCGGATGATGCTCATCCAGCTGCTCGGTGTCAACCAAAACACCGGCATGGTAAGCATGAATGTCTATTTACCGCAGCAGAGGCGCTGGGTCCAGCATCAAGAACACTTCACAGACATGTCCGGGTTGACCTATCTCGGTCCGTACCCGCCACGCGGTGTTCCATTTCCACAGCAGCCGCCGCGTCCGCCGAGACCGTGGTGGTGCTCGCAATTTCCATGGTATCCGGCATGCCGATAAAAATAAACGAGATGGCCCCGACTATCCGGTGCCATCTTTTTCCTATTATTTGATACAATGGATAAGAGAACAACTGCATTTTTTTGAAAATGTTGACAATTCATGTTTGCGAAGTGGATCAGCGAATTGAAGAGGTGGGCGGGGTGTTTTTCTACATAGCGATTTCTGTGTTCAGTATCGTCATCGTATGCATGCTGATTGGATTTATTAAGTTTAGAAGAGGCGAATTTACCAGCAACTTTGTTCCATCTATTATGAATGAAAAAGCGGTAAAAGCGCTGAAATCGAACAAGGAAATCAGTGCCAAAAAGCTTGAGCAGATCAGCAATTTAGTGATCGCGCAGGTGACAATTGAAGGAATGCTGATGGCGTCTTATCTCATTATGACCGCTAAGGACCAACTGGGCGGCAGCGGTCATCTGCTTGTTCTCGCCATTGTTGCGATCAGATTCTGTTTTGGTTATTTGATTACACGCATTCTCGAAAAAGGCGCGGATCTCACAAAATAAAACGAGAGTGCCTGAGCACTCCCGCTTTCATTACACTTCTTTATAAATCTCAATTTCTTTAATGTCCGGGATCAGGCTGTAGGCCGTCAGTCGGTGCTGACCGTCGTAAAGGCAGAGATCCTTGTTGACAATCATCGGCGGCAATTTTCCACCCTCATGTATATAATCAACCATCTGTTTGACGTTATCGGTATGATAGTCATCGTAATTTTCCGGATCGTTTGCCCATTCTTTGTAGGTCACGAGATTCTTTCCATTGTTACTGAACGAGCAAGGCACGTCGTACAGCTTTTCCTTCTCGATCGTGATCAGCTCGAAGCGGTGGTTTTCCGTGCCGAATGCATCGTTCTCAAGATCAGTGTACCGCCCGCAAATTTCTTTTCCAGTTAATAATTCTACCATGCGCAACCCCTTCTTTATGGTTTTCCCAA
This sequence comes from Sporolactobacillus caesalpiniae, assembly GCF_040513385.1. NCBI lineage: Bacteria > Bacillati > Bacillota > Bacilli > Caryophanales > Sporolactobacillaceae > Sporolactobacillus > Sporolactobacillus caesalpiniae. The sequence goes on along the minus strand of NZ_JBEVCB010000005.1, from coordinate 73,250 downwards.
AACATTCGCGCACGCACGCGAATGATAATAGTTTAAATTTATAATAGATCCATAGATTTTGCAAAGTAAAATTCGACCAGATACCAATTGACAGATCACTATTTTTTGCTAAACTTGACGATAATATTAAAGGAACGGGGGCACAGGCATGACTGTAGAAAAAGTAAAGGACTATTTTCGGTCGGTAGGTCGGGAACAAGACATTATTGAACTGGAACTCTCAAGCGCAACGGTTCAGCTGGCGGCGGAGCATCTGCATGTGGGACCGGAACGAATCGCGAAAACACTCGCATTCAGAGGAGAAAACAAAGAGGGCGCGATGCTGGTTGTCGCGGCGGGCGACGCTAAGATTGACAATAAAAAATTTCGTCATGAATTCGGCTTCAAGGCGCATATGCTCTCACCGGATGAGACGCTGGAGCTCGTTGGCCACGCGGTCGGCGGCGTTTGCCCATTCGCTTTAAACCAGGATTGGCCGGTGTTCATGGACGAATCACTGAAACGATTTGAAACGGTGTTCCCGGCGTGCGGCAGCAGCAATTCCGCGATCGAGTTGACAATTGATGATCTGTATACATTGGGTAACGGAAAGTCATGGGTGGATGTCTGCAAAGGTTGGCAAGACGAGCCGGAAGCCTGACCCCTAGAACTTAAGTCGTACACATGCATAGAACGTCGGACGGTTTCTCAATCGCCGGCGTTTTTCTATACTATAAATCTCAACTTTCGCAGAGTGAAAATCCGAAATAACCCTTGATATAACGTACTTTGTGGCCTATTCATTATGTTTCTTGACAAAATAGAAAGACACCTCAACTTTTGGTATAGTGATTTTGACGAAATACACTACCAAACAGAAGAGGTGCCCTCTATATGATAGCGAAAAAAGGTCAAAATAATCAACTACCATTAGAAATAAAAGCAAAATTCGATGAGTTGAAGATTCTAAAACATTTACGTCAGGCAGGAATTCAAAAAGCCTTCGGCTTTTCCAGTGGTTATCTTTTTCAGCTTATTTTTCGTCTGATCTTTACCCAAAGAAATTGGTATCGTTTACTGGAGAGTAATAAAGCAGATGAATTACCAGGCAAGGATGCTGTTTATCGTTTTTTAAACTACCCGAAGTTTGCCTGGCGCCGCTTCCTGACGGCACTAAGCGTATTCACGATTATGAAAGTCAGCCGTTTGACGAGCACCTGCCACACTAAAGTACTCATTCTGGATGATTCATCTTTTTATCGCGACCGCAGTAAGCGCGTCGAACTTTTGGCTCATTGTTTTGACCATGCCAGGAGAAGACACTACAAAGGATTTCGTATGCTGACATTAGGATGGTCCGACGGATCAACGTTCCTGCCCATTGATTTTTCACTCCTTAGTTCAAGCAAAGAAAAGGCAAAAATTAATGATATCAATTCGACGATTGATAAGCGTTGTTCCGGCTATAAAAGACGAATCGAAGCTTTACAAACAGCTCCTGAACAAATCCCTGGGATGGTTAAACGGGCCTTGTTGAACGGAATTGATGCATCCTATGTTCTGATGGACAGCTGGTTTACCCAACAACCTTTGATCAAGGCTTTGACCGATCAAGGTATCGATGTTATTGGTATGGTGAAACCAACGAATCAGCGCTATCGAGTAGGCTCTCAATGGGTTGGATTAAGAACGCTGTATCGACTGTCGAAGCCCGTAACCAGTCACAAAGAAATTTTACGTTCTATTCGTACCACAATGGCTAATGGAGTCCCGGTCAAAGTTGTGTTCGTTCAAAACCGCAATAAACAAAGTGAATGGCTAGCCATCTTAAGTACTGACTGCACACTTACAGAACAGGAAATCATTCGTACGTACGGCATGAGATGGGACATTGAATTATTTTTTAAAGCAACGAAGTCATTTCTTAAGCTTCAAAAAGAGTTCCAGGGCAGATCGTACGATCTGCTGATTAGCCACACAACCATTGTCTTTACAAGGTTTATTCTCCTGTCTTGGCAAAACCGTTGCAGTACAGATAATCGAACCCTTGGTGGTATGTTTTATGAACTCTGTGACGAAATGAATGAACTGGATTGGGCTGTAGCACTGACGCAGCTCATGGATATTCTTCATGACGCCCTAACAAAAACAAAAAAATCAATCAAAAGATGGGTTACTTGTCAACTGACACAATGGATTGAGAGCTTACCCAACTATATCAAGGTTTATCTGCCCAAATTAGGGTGCGAAAGTTGAGTATAAATGAAGAAAAATTTTTCGATAAGACGGTTGACACAGCCATAGATGATAAAACGAGGAGGCGATTTTTATGAAAAGGTTCGTGATTGTATTGGCCATCGTGGTCGCTGCCTATGCGGTTTTCGTCAATCCGATTCATTTGCCCGGACTGCCCTTTGGCAAGCAGAAAAGTTCGGCGACAGTGACGGAGCAGGTGAATCAGATGGATGTAAAGGTCGGAACTATCAAAACTGATGTGGTACTTGGCGGCGGCAATCGGGTGCACGCGAAGCTACGCGGCAAAGGGAGTGTCTCGGTTCAACGGTCGGGCAACTCGATTCAGATAAAGACGCGCCGGCAATTCACTTTTTTCTCATGGTGGGATCGCTCACAGGTAACGATCACGATTCCGCGTTCGTATGCCGGTGCACTCAATCTTGACGTCGGCTCCGGGATGCTAGAATTTGATGATGAGGCAAACTATCGCGAATTAGCGGTGAACATAGCATCAGGATCTGCAAACCTGAGTGGGATTTCCGCCGACTTTGCTCAAATCGACGTGCATTCCGGCAATCTGAGGATGGATCAGCTACATGTACGGTCGGCAACGCTTGATCTGCGCTCAGGCAATTTGAATGTCACTCATTTCTCGGGAGCGTTTAATGCGCAGGTGCATTCCGGTAATTTGAAGATGGGGATCACCGAATTGAGCGGTCCGGTCAAGGCTTCGGTCAACTCGGGGCTGGCAAATTTTGATCTGCCGAATGATGCAGACTTCCGCCTGAACGGTAAGACGAACAGCGGTTTGCTTCGCTGCATCCTGCCGCTCAAAGAGAAGCAATCCGGCAACGGTACGATCAGCGGTATCCATGGTTCGGGAAAAGCTACGTTTGACGCGACGGTGAACAGCGGTTTGCTGCGTATCTATTAAGGCTCCCGGCTCGATTAAGAGTAAAACATAATGCTTACACGAATAAAATTTTCATGATATGATAACTAAGTTGCCCGGTGCTGATGATCGGTGAATCATAATCAGCATTGCCAATCATGAACATTTTAGAAAGAAGTGTTGGAATGAGTATTATGGAAGAAAATAGAATTCAGGTTCACCGCAATCTTAATGTGGTGCCGATTGTTCTTGTTTTGGTTTTCGGCGGTTTTATAACGATTTTAAATCAGACCTTGCTGGTTACGGCACTTCCAAGTATCATGCATGACTTGAATTTGACGTCGGTCATGGTGCAATGGATTCAAACTGTATTCTTGCTTGTCAACGGAATCATGATTCCAATAACGGCCTTTCTCGAGGGAAGGTTCACCACACGCGCTCTGTTTTTATCGGCGATGGGATCGTTTACTGTTGGCACGCTTGTATGCCTGGTCTCAAACACTTTTGCTTTTCTGATTATCGGACGTATCATTCAGGCGATGGGCGCGGGGATTATGATGCCGCTGATGATGACGATTATGTTCATCATTTTTCCGATTGAGAAACGCGGCTCGGTCATGGGCATCTTCGGACTTGTGATCGGCTTCGCGCCGGCGATTGGACCGACCTTGTCCGGTTGGCTGATTAATCATTATTCATGGCGCATCCTATTCTATGTTGTGCTTCCGGTTGCGCTGCTCGATTTTATTCTCGCCTTTTTCATTTTGAAAAATGTGACCAAGCGTACTTATCCGAAGCTGGATATTCTGTCGATCGTTCTCTCGACACTCGGTTTCGGCGGCTTGCTGTACGGTTCGAGTATTGCCGGCAGCCATGGTTGGGGCAATCCCGAAGTACTGCTGACGCTCGTGCTTGGTGCTGTTGCCCTCACGGTGTTCATTATCAGACAGCTTCGACTTGAGCAGCCGATTTTGGAATTCAAGGTGTTCCGCTACCCGATTTTCACCTTGACAACGGCAATCGGGATGCTCTGTTTTACGGCATTTATTGCCGGCGCGACGATGCTGCCGATCTACATGCAGACGATGCTCGGTTTCTCGCCGCTCAAGTCCGGACTGATGCTGCTGCCCGGAGCAATTGTGATGGGCATCATGTCGCCGATCACGGGACGCATTTTCGATAAAATCGGCGCGCGCGGCTTGGCAATCACCGGTCTCAGTATTGTGCTTCTGACGACCTTGCTGCTGTGCCGACTCGATGCCGCAACATCGTTCACCTATTTAGCGTTAGTGAATGTGGCGCGAATGTTCGGCCTGTCAATGGTCTTGATGCCAACAACGACAGCCGGTTTGAACCAGCTGCCGCATCATATGATTCCGCACGGCACAGCGATGAACAATACCATGCGTCAGGTTGCCGGGTCAATCGGAACGGCACTGCTGTTCACCGTCATGGCGTCAACGGCGCTCAACCCGCATAAATATGGCGTCGACGGGCTGATTCGCGGCGTCAACGCGGCCTTCTTTGTCGCCGCGTTGATTATTGCAGTGGCATTGATTCTTGCACTTTTCGTGAAAAAACCAGCTACTAATTAAAATGAATCCTCCCCGTACCGGATATGAACAACGGTATAGGGAGGATTTTTTTGCTCTTTATTTGGGTAGCGGTTCGTGCATTGACCCGGCAATTTCGTGCATTGGATCACGAATTTCGTGCATTGGATCATGGATTTCGTGCATGGGCTCGGTTCTGGCTTGCGGTTCGTGCATTGAGCTGGTATTTTCGTGCATTGGATCACGATTTTCGTGCATAGACCGATCAATTTCGTGCATGGACTCGGTTCTGGCTTGTAGTTCGTGCATAGACCCGGCAATTTCGTGCATTGGATCGCGATTTTCGTGCATGGACCGATCAATCTCGTGCATTGACCAAGCTCACGATGAAGTTTATCGCTTCGGTTGACCTTTTTCATCATTAGAATATTTTTTATATGGGGAGCTGAAGCTTTCTCTTCATAGCCGATCGGCTCTCTGCATACATCTAGTATGAAAATCTGCAGAGAGGAGTTGTGCGGCGATGAGCGATGAAAACATGGATGGCGGCAAAGTATTTTTCAATCCGGAATGGCTGCGTACGCAAATTTTCGAAACGATTCGTTTTTATGATCCGCAGTGTATCGATCAGGTGAGCGGCGGCTATTATCATTGTTACCTCGACGACGGCACGATCTGCGATTACGAAACCAAATCACTTGTCGGGACCGCTCGCTTCATTTATATCTTCAGCGTGGGGACGATGCTCGGCGGCCCGCGGTATTGGAAAGCGATGGCGGAACATGGGCTGCATTTTCTTGAAGAGGTTTTTCACGACCAGGAATATGGCGGCTACTATTGGCAAGCGGAAAAGCGCGCGCCCACCGATACCGGAAAATATGCGTACGGCCAAACCTCTGTTCTGCGCGCGCTCGCGACAGCAGCGAAGGCGGGCATTGGCAAGGCGCGCCCGCTCATCGACGAACTCGTGCAAACGCTGCAAAAGCATCTTTGGGACGATGCGCATCAACTTTATCTCGACGCGAAAAGTCGCGACTGGAGCGCATCCGATCCGTATCACGGCCAAAATGCCAACATGCAGATGTGTGAAGCGATGATCGCCGCCTTTGAAGCGACCGGTGAACGCGCCTTTTTGCACAGGGCACGCGCGCTTGCGCACTCCGTAACCGTCACACTCGCGGATCAAACGGGCGGGCTCATTTGGGAGCAGTACGATCCGGAGTGGCGGCCGGACTGGAGGCAGCACGCCGGATATCAGAATAATGAATGTCGACCATTCGGATTCGTGTTTGGTCATTCGATTGAATGGAGCAAGCTGTTGATGAAGCTGCACGACTATACGCGCGAGCCGTGGCTCGTTGACCGGGCAGTTTTTCTTTACCGCAATGCGTGGAAAGCCGCATCCGATCCGATATATGGCGGTCTTTATTTTTCGATGGCAGCCGATGGACGCATTTTTGATCACTATAAATACTATTGGGTAATGGCCGAAGCACTCGGCGCCTCCGCGCGTCTCGCCGGCGGCGCACCGGACGCGGCGTTTTATCTGAAGCATTATCGAGAGCTTTTCGCTTACTGCTGGGCACACTTCATCGATCATCGCTATGGCGCGTGGTATCCGAAACTCGGGCGCGCGAATCTCCGCGTCATCTATGAAAAAAGTCCGCTTACGAAAGCGGACGACTACCCGATCGCCAACTATTATGAGGCGATGCATGTATTCGGAAACTTATTCCCAGACGCGTTTCAATTTGAATAATTCTTGCATGTAGCCCCACACAGAAACCGGTGACATGATTAGTTGATAGCACAAGATAAACAGCAGAAACCCAATTTTGTTTTTACGGACGCTGAGTCCCAATTTTTTAAACACAACTTGTTTCTGGTAAAGGTAAAGCGAGCCGTAGCTCAAAAAAGTCAGCGGCAGCACAAGTAATGTGGTCAATCCGACGATCCAGTAGATGCCGAAGAATGCTAAAACTAACCCGGGAATCCAGCAGAGCGTGTAGACAATATCCAGATACGGCATCATCAAATTAACGCCGGTCAGGTATTTGGTGAAAAGCCGCGGTTGATGCCATGGCTTAATTTCACCAAGCCCTTCAAGCATGCCGCGTGCCCAACGCGAGCGCTGTTTGGCAAAATGCGGCAGCGTTTCCGGAACATCGGTGAATGCGGCGGCCAGCGGTTCAAAATACACCTTCCACTTTTGACGGAGGAGTCGCCACGTCAACACGATATCCTCGCCGATCGCGTCCGGCCATCCGCCAACCCGGCGAACACAATCTGTTTTGTATAAGCTAAACGCGCCTTGAGCGACAAGTGTGCCTTGGTAAAGCCCTTGCAGACGCTTGATCGACGCAATGCCAAGAAAATAATCCCATTCCTGCATTTTCGTACAAAGCGACGCGCGGCTGTTGCGGACAAGCATCGATCCGGCAACCGCGCACACGTCACTCGGACTGCTTTTCATTCGCGCCATCAGATAGCGCACCGCCGATGGATGGAGCAAAGTGTCCGCATCCAAGGTGATGACGTAAGGCGTGGTCACGTGCCGCAGCCCCCTATTCAACGCATGAAATTTGCCAGGTGTTTGCTCATTCAGAATGGTCACGTCAAGATCAAACGTATTTGCCGCGCGCGCAATCTCGCCGTCGGTATCGTCGTTCGAATGATTGTTGATAACAACTACGCGCAGATATTTTTTATAATCCTGATTTGCAACATAGTTCAAGGTGTTAAAAATGGACGCTTCTTCATTGTGAGCCGCAATAAGTATGGTAACCGGTTCAGTAGGAAATGCGTGCTTCAACTTCGGCTGTCGGTCGATCAGCAGACTGATCATTAAAAAGGCATTCATATATCCGGGAACATAAGCAATCCCGCCAATAATTATGATCGCAACAGGATAGGTGACAATAGAAGAAAAATCTTCGAGCCAAGGAATAGAGAGATAGATAGAGAAAAGGAACCATCCAAAAGCAAAAGCATGGCTGGTCCAGAATTTAATGGACACGCTGACATAGAATCTATGAGACAACCTTTTCGGTTCAAGAGGAGTTAAACTTGGATACATCGAATCCTCCTAAAAGTTATCGTCTAGTCGTATCGTTTCTGATACGTGACCATTATATGTAGATTCTTGCATGCGGATCAAGAATCAAAAATTACCACAGGATAACTGAAAATCGCACCACAATAGAGAAAAAAGCATGGTGATGCCTTATCTAGTATCATATGCCGCGTTATTAAGTAAGGGCCGGAAGTCGGAAAATCTATTATTTTCCGTGTAAAATGCTGCCAATGGCACTTTTAACGGATTAATGAATTGATTTTGTAAACTGTATCTATTATAATTACACTAATCTCCTAAAAGGGGAATCATAGAATGAACAGTCAGTATACCATTGCCGTTCACTGCTTGATTGTGCTCGCGAAGAAGCCGGATCATGTCTGGAACAGCGAGTCGCTCTCACAGAAGGTGCACGCGCATCCGGCCCGAATTCGCAAGATTATGAGTAGTTTGCGCAAAAGCGGCCTCGTCGAAACAAAAGAAGGACTGGGCGGCGGCTATCGAATGGGCTGCGATCCACGCGCCTGCACACTGGCGCGGATCTATCAATCAATTTCATGCGAGCCCTTGAAACTCAGTTGGTGCGCCACCGGTTGCGCGCAAGATCCTGAATTTGACCGCATCCGCTCGGTGATGGATTTCGCGTTTACCGGCGCAGAACGAGGACTTGAAGAATATCTTGATCATTGGTCGATCGATACGCTGATCAAGCGAACCGAACAGTCGGTCACGCAGAAACCGGAGACGATGGCTGCCGGAATTAAAGAACAAATGAATGCACATATAAAAAAGATCGGTGGTGAAGGTTAATGCAACAAGAATCCAGATGGAAAAAAGGCGATTGGGTAAAAGGCAGAACGGTGAATGGCGAGCTCATGCATGGGTTCGTCGTTGACTACAACCATGAAGAAGGAACCGTCAAAATTCACGTTGTTGCTTGCGACCGCGAATCAACGGTCGGCAGAGTGATCGAAACACTCGGCTACCTGATCAAACCGTTCCCAGATATGGAACTGAACGGTCAGCAATTACGCAGTATGGCGGATATCGCGCTTATCACATCAGATCGCGACTGGTTCATGAATCTCTCCGCTCAATTGTCAGAGCGCAGCAGCGAAACAACCAGTGATGACCTGACACCGGCAAGTCCATGGTACTGGTCGGCACAACACTAATAAATCAATGAATAGGAAAAGGTGCGTGCGCGCACCTTTTTTTTCGTTCTTTGAAGTGAGTATTTGTAGTGAGTAAATTTCTTTTCTCTGATTTGAATCTGTGAGAAAATAAATAGGACAAGGAGGTCGAACGATATGATTCATGCATTGAATGACACAGTTAAATTGAATAATGGATTACCCATGCCGGGATTCGGACTGGGTGTTTGGAAGGTCAAGGACGGTGAGGAAGTGATCCATTCGGTTCGTTCCGCGCTGAATGCCGGGTATACAATGATCGATACGGCGGCCATCTACCGCAACGAGACCGGTGTCGGCGAGGCATTGCGTCAATCCGGACTGAAGCGGGACGATGTGTTCGTGACGACTAAAGTGTGGAACGCCGATCAAGGCTACGATTCCACGTTGGCCGCGTTCGAGTCGAGTATGAAGAAGCTCGGGATCGAAACGGTCGATCTGTATCTGATTCATTGGCCGACCGCCGGAAAGTACAAGGAAACATGGAAGGCTATGGAACGATTATATAAAGAGGGCAGGGCACGCGCGATCGGTGTCTGCAATTTCCACGTGCACCATCTGGAAGACCTGCTGCAGGACGCCGAAATCAAACCGGCCGTTGATCAGGTCGAGCTTCACCCGCTCCTGTCCCAAGTGCCGCTGCGCAACTATTGCTACAAAGAAGGCATCGCCGTTGAAGCCTATTCACCACTTGGAAGCGGCGGTTTAATCAACCACCCGGGCCTAAAAGCGATCGGAGATAAATATGGAAAAAGCGCAGCACAAGTCATGCTGCGCTGGAACGTCCAGAGTGACATCATCACGATCCCGCGCTCAACTCAGGAGGCGCATATCATCAGCAACGCCGATATTTTCGACTTCGAACTGTCTCCGGAAGACATCGACACCATCGACGCGTTGAACGAGAATAAGCGCTTTGGCGCAGACCCCGACAATTTTGATTTCTAATCGATCGCCAAAAAAAGAAGGGCTTGGCGGAATTCCAACCATTTCGCCGAGCCCTTCTTCTGACCTTTGCTGGATTGGCTACAACTACGGGAATTGGCTACAACTTTTCGAAGATTAGCTACGACTTATGGTGGATTAGCTACAACTTTTGATGGATTGGCTACAACTACGAGAATTGGCTACAACTTTTCGAAGATTAGCTACGATTCTTGATGAGTTAGCTACAACTTTTGATGGATTGGCTACAACCACGGGGATTAGCTACAACTTTTCGAAGATTAGCTACGACTTTTGGTAAATTGGTTACGACTCTTGATGGATTGGATACAACTACGGGGATTAGCTACGACTTATGGTGAATTAGCTACGACTTTTGATGGATTGGCTACAACCACGGGAGTTGGCTACAACTTTTGGTAAGTTAGCTACAACTCATGGTGAGTTAGCTACAACTTTTGATGGATTGGCTACAACCACGGGAATTGGCTACAACTACGGGAATTGGCTACGACTCATGGTGAATTAGCTACAACTCTTGATGGGTTACAGCTCGATGAAAAGTTGGATTAATGGCCATTATCCAGTGTGAATGAACGGGCGCTCCATTAAAAAAGGTGAGCGGACTTCGATTTGATTATCGACTGATTGGCGATAGAATGTGAAATTTACTAGCTGGGGAGTTTTGTATAGATGACAAACAGCTCGACAGGAAAACAAGAGATCAAACGTGGCCCGATAACCGTGGCGCTGATTATCGGCGCGTTTGTCGCGATTCTCAACGAAACATTGCTCAATATCGCGCTCGCCGACTTAATCGATTACTTTAATGTGACGCCGACAACGGTCCAATGGCTGACGACCGGCTATCTGCTCGTTATCGGCATCCTGATGCCGGTGACGGCGCTCTTGACCGGCTGGTTTACCACGCGCCAGATGTTCCTTGGCGCGATGACGATTTTTCTGGTCGGAACAGTGCTTTGCGGCTTTGCGCCGAACTTTTCCTTCCTGCTTGCCGGGCGTGTGATCCAGGCCGCCGGCTCCGGTCTTATTTTACCGGTTATGATGAATACGATTTTGTTCATCTATCCTCCTGAAAAAAGAGGCGGCGCGATGGGCCTGATCGGACTTGTGATTATGTTCGCGCCTGCGCTCGGCCCGACCTTGTCCGGCTTGATCATCGCCTCACTTTCATGGCGCTGGCTGTTCTATCTCGTCATTCCGCTCGCCGTTTTCTCTATTTTATTCGCGTCGCGGTTCTTAACCAACGTCTCCGAAGTAACCAAGCCTAAAGTGGATGTATTTTCAGTTGTACTATCCACGCTCGGGTTCGGCGGGCTTGTGTACGGTATGGGGTCCGGCGCGGAAGGCGGCTGGCTCAGCCTTGTCTTTCTGATCGTCGGCGTAGTCAGTCTGGTACTGTTTGTTTGGCGCCAGCTGGTCATCGCGAATCCGATTCTCGACTTTCGCGCGTTTAACTATCCCATGTTCACGCTCGCGACGATCATTCTGATTCTGGTGATGGTGACGCTGTTCGCGACGATGATTCTGCTGCCGCTTTATCTGCAGCAGGCACTCCTACTGTCGTCATTTGCGGCCGGGATTGTGCTCCTTCCGGGCGGTTTGATCAACGGTATGCTGTCACCGGTGATGGGAAAATTGTTCGATAAATTTGGCCCGCGCCGGCTTGTTACGCCCGGACTGCTGATCATGTGTGTCGTAATCTGGCTGTTCAGCAGGCTGACTGTTGCGGAGACGATGCCGTATATCATCCTATTGTACGCCGCACTGCTGATCGGCATGTCGATGGTGATGATGCCCGTGTCGACAACCGGCCTGAATCAGCTGCCGAAGCGTATGTATCCGCATGGCACGGCGATCATGAACACCTTGCAGCAGGTCGCCGGCGGTATCGGCACCGCCCTGTTTATCGGCATCATGGTGTCCGGTCAGCAGGCATATCTCAGCCAATCCGCCAATCCTAAAGCGCCGTCTCAAATGCTGCAGGCACTCGTTTCCGGCATGAACCGTGCCTTTCTCGTTGCACTTGCCGTCGGCGTGGTTTCACTGCTGCTTTCAATGTTTTTGAAGCGGACCATTGCTCCGGATGAAGAAGGGTAAAAAGCCGGCTTTTGCGGCATAATGCTTATGAGGTGAGAAAAATGTCCGCATATTTTTATCCGCAAATCATCGGTTTCGCACTCTTTTCGGTAGAACATATAAGCACATTACTCGTCATCATGACGTTAGGGGTCTGCCTGTTTCTTTTCAGGCAGACCCTTTTTACGCGCTATTTTCTTGCGGGGGTTTTGCTGATTGGGGAGCTGGGGTATCAGGTTGGTGTGCTTGCGGCGGGAAAATGGTCGGCGCAGTCGTCGTTGCCGCTTCAGGCGAGTGATGTGGCGGCGCTGCTTGCGGCGGTGATGCTGCTGACTCGGAGCCGGTCGCTTGCGGCGATTTTGTATTTCGCGGGGATCGGCAGTGCGGTTCAGGCGCTGGTGACGCCGGACTTGGGCGCGTCTTTTCCGCAGCTGCATTTTCTGCAGTTTTTCGCTACGCATGGGGCGACGGTGCTCGCTTGTCTCTATATGATCGCGGTCGAGCGCGTGCGGCCGGCGTATCGTTCGCTGTGGTTTGCGGCGGGGTGGCTGAATCTGTATGCGGCGCTCATTTTCGTTGTGAACCGGATGATTGGCGCCAATTATTTGTATTTGATGCGCAAGCCGGGTGTGTCGGTGCTGAATTGGCTCGGTCCGTGGCCGTGGTACCTGCTCTTGGTGGAGGTGCTGATGCTCGTTGAATTTCATTTGCTCTACTGGTTTGTTCGCAGGAGGAAAAAGGGCGGCTGCTGTCGAAAATAGACTCTATCACTAGTGGAGGATGATGCCTATTGATTTCGAAAAAATTGCTGATCCCGATGCGTCTGCTCGCTGATCAGGCGCTGCTCGAGCATCTGCCGAGCGGCCACCCGGCAAGGGCGTCTATCGAAGCAGATCTCGATAAGCGCAGCTCAGGTTGGATCGGTGAGCAGAATCTCGCTTATTACCTCGATATGTTCGAAATTGCAGATTTTCATGTGTTTTACGGACTCCATCTGGACGACTGTCAAATCGACGTCCTGATTCTCACACCCACGTTTATCTCACTAATTGAAGTGAAAAACTATTCCGGAATTCTTATTTTCACAAGCGAAAAGGGTCAAGTTATCCGCCGAATGGGTGAGCGCCGCGACGGTTTTCCAAATTCCCTGCTGCAGGTCGGTCGTCATCGCGAATTGCTTCTTCGCTGGCTCACCGCCCACGGCCTGCCGGCGATTCCAATCGAAGCCGATGTCGTGATCTCAAATCCGAGTACCATTATTGAAAATCCCACACATTCGCGTCACGTCCAGAACCATGTCGTTCACGCCGAACAGGCACCGCTCAAAATTCAAGAGATGCTTGAAAAACACAGCGGCGGTCGCCGCTATACCCCGTTTCTGCAGCAAATCGAAACCCAACTAATGCAGGCGCACTCCGATCCATTCGCCAATGTTCTGAACACGTTCGCTATTCCACCATCCGAGCTGCTGCGCGGTGTCCGATGCGCGCGCTGCCGCAACTACGCTATGCGGCGAATCTACGCAAATTGGCACTGTCCTCATTGCGGCAACAAATCAAAAACTGCGCACGAGTCGATGATTCTCCACTACTTCCTATTAATGGGGCAAACCATGACCAATAAACAATGCCGCGAGTTTTTGAATCTAGGAGCAGACCAAAGATTAATCGTAAACCGTCTAATTAAAAAGATGAATCTCACACTCTCAGGAAATGGCCGAGGCAAGGGATTATACTATCTCTCTCCTTCTCATGAACAATTGAGTCAATGCTTAAAAAATACAATTAAATCAAGGCGGAAAAGAAGATAGTACCCTATTAAACAATGAAACTTCAACCGAAGAGAGGAGAAGTCGAACCAAACCATCGAAAAGTCGAACCGAACGCGACCAAAGTTGAACCCAAGGGAGGAGAAGTTAGACCGAACACCGAAAAGCCAATGCCTCAATTACGAAGGAATTTTCCTAGGGGAAAATTCCCACATCCTAATATAAAAAGAAAAATTTCCATATCTAACATCTAGAAAATCTCTCCTGCATTTAATAAGTGCGTACCTCAAGGCATCACATGGGACGCACTTTTTCTCATGATCCAAATTTCCTTAGTCTCAAAAAGCTGCGTCCATCGAATTCAGTCTGGATGACGCACTTTTATTTTCGTACGTGGCTCCCTGATCAGGAGATGGGAGCACTTTTTCTCATGATCCAAATTTCTCATCACCGAAATCATTACGGAGGATGTACCTTTTGGCTGTCGCGCGCATCTTCTGATCAGGCGCGTTTTTTATCCGCCTCTTCAGACAAGATCCGTTCCCCGAGCCGCCGCGGGGATGCGCTGGTCATGCGGCAACCCTTGTCCCTATTGACTTTTTGGCATATAAACGGAACTCGTTTAATAAGATGTTACAAACTCACATACGGGGTTTCGAGGTGAGCGCGGCGGGCTTGGAACGAGCATGATGATGATGCGTTGTTTAAGTTCCGTTTCTTCCAAAGATTGTCTCATTTCGCATCTTCATGACTACAGGAGGCGAGTGGTGTGCATGATTACATCAAAGAGCGTACGATCAAGATTGGAAAGCATATCGTGGAGACAAAGAAGACGGTACGAGTGATTGCCAAAGAGTTCGGAGTATCGAAGAGTACCGTCCACAAAGACTTGACGGAGCGGCTCCCGAACATTAATCCGGAACTAGCCAACGCAGTAAAAAATGTGCTCGATTATCACAAGTCGATTCGCCATCTTCGAGGAGGGGAAGCGACACGGCTGAAGTACCAGAAAGATACCGAAACAGCAGTTCAAAATTGAACCCATAGACCGAACGACCTATCAAAAACTCAAAAACATAATCGACTAAATGCATTATTTTTCGACATACTCCCTGTTTGTATCAATTTATGCTAAAATGAAATAATGATTGGTAAAAATCCTGGATTCGGTCTAGGTGTTTTGACAGGGAGGATTTGACGTGTTTTCAAGAGATATCGGAATTGATCTCGGAACAGCGAATGTATTGATCTATGTAAAAGGACAGGGCGTTGTTCTGAATGAACCGTCAGTAATCGCAATTGATACGGATACAAAGCAAATGCTAGCAGTTGGTGAAGAAGCGAGACGGATGGTTGGACGTACTCCGGGAAACATTGTCGCAATCCGTCCGCTCCGTGATGGCGTCATCGCAGACTTTGAAATCACAGAACTCATGCTGTCGCATTTTATCGATAAAATAAATGTAAAAGGCTTCTTAAAAAAACCAAGAATTTTAATCTGCACACCGACACACATCACATCGGTTGAACAGAAAGCGATTCGCCAAGCAGCAGAACGCAGCGGCGGTAAACAAGTGTACCTTGAAGAAGAACCGAAAGTAGCCGCAGTCGGCGCAGGCATGGACATTTTCCAGCCAAGCGGCAACATGGTCATCGACATCGGCGGCGGAACAACCGACATCGCCGTCATCTCTATGGGCGATATTGTGACCTCCCAGTCCATTAAACTGGCGGGCGACAAGTTCGACCAAGAGATCCTGAACTACATTAAGAAGAAATATAAACTGCTCATCGGTGAACGCACCGCCGAACAAATCAAAATGACGGTCGGCACCGTATTCAAGAACGCGCGCGACGAAAGCATGGACATCCGCGGCCGAGACATGGTCACCGGACTGCCGAAAACGCTCACCGTTCATTCCAATGAAATCGAAGAAGCACTCGCCGATTCTGTGGGCACACTCGTCCGCGCAGCGAAGAACGTGCTCGAACAAACCCCACCGGAACTGTCCGCCGACATCATCGACCGCGGCGTCATCCTCACCGGCGGCGGCGCGCAGCTGCACGGCATCGACCAACTACTCGCAAGCGAACTAAAGGTGCCCGTAGTTGTAGCCGACAACCCGATGACCTGCGTCGTCGAAGGCGCCGGCAAAATGCTGGAACACCTAGACAAACTCCCAAAGCGCAAAGCAAACTAATTGCTCTGCGCTTTTCGCGCATAGAGAATAAGGACGACCTCCTATAGGGGAAAATGCGGCATCCGCCGCACCGAAGCCGATGTTTCGGCAAGCCGCGCGTCATGTTGGCGTGAGGCAAAGAAATCAAAACAGGCAGGTGAAAGACATTGATCAGAGGCTTATACACATCGGCGGCAGGCATGATTGCCCAACAAAGAAAGCAGGAAACGCTGTCAAACAACTTGAACAATATGGATACGCCGGGGTATAAGAGCGACCAAAGCAAGCTGCGTACGTTTCCCGAACAATTGATTAATCGGCTGGGCGGCGATGCGACAACATCACGAGAAGTCGGCAGAATTGCGACCGGTGTTTATATGGATGAGGCAATCCCTGACTTTTCGCAAGGAACCGTCACAGAGAGCGGCAAGGCAACCGATGTGGCACTGACCACCGCGCAGTTGCCGGTGAATCCGCAAACCGGCGCGCAGGAAGGTGCCTTGCTCTTCAATGTCCGGACACCCGCAGGCGACACGCGCTATACGCGCAATGGTCATTTCACGCTCAGCCCGACCGGTTATTTGACCGATGATATGGGCGACCAAGTACTCAGCACCGCGGGGCAGCCGATTCAGCTTCCGTCCGATCAATTTCAAGTTGCCGGAGACGGAACGATCTCAATAAATGGTGCTAACTACGGACAGATCGGCGTCAGCTATGCGGCAGATACGAACCAGCTCGTCAAAGAAGGAAGCGGCCTGTTCCGACTTGATGGCGGCGGCACGCTTCCGGCGGCCGGCGGCAACGCGGCAATCAGCTATAGCTTGAAACAAGGCTTTGTTGAGGGCTCCAACGTCCAGGCCGATCAGACGATCACCGACATGATGGAATCGTATCGATCCTTTGAAGCCAATCAAAAAGTACTGCAAATCATCGACGGATCGCTGGATAAAGCAGTCAATCAAGTGGGTCGCGTCAATTAAATGAGGCTTTTCTGATAAGCGACGTGCACAATGCAGTAGTAAAAATGAAAAGGGCAGGTGAGTGGAATGCAACGGCAAATGATGGCCACAGCAGTAACTTTAGGACAGATTCAGCAGCAATTGGCGACGGTCGCCGACAATATCGCGAACGTCGGTACAACCGGCTATAAGAGCCGCGATGCGAAATTTACCGATCTGCTCTTTCAGCAAATTGATAACATGCGCCCGGCAGATAGCGATCAAGCAGATCAAAAGAATCGACTGACTCCGTCCGGAATTCGTGACGGGTCCGGCGCGCGAATCGGAGACACAGCGGTGGATTTGTCCATGGGCGCGATCAAGCAAACCGACAATCCGCTCGACCTTGCCTTGACCAATGAACACCAATTTTTCACCGTGAGTCACGGTGGCGCGACCGCCTATACGCGGTCGGGCGCTTTTAACGCGCAGCCGGACGCCAATGATCCGAACACCCTGCGCCTGCTCACGAAAAGCGGCGACGCTGTGCTCGGCGCAAGCGGACAGCCGATTACTCTCCCGGCAAATTATCGAAATCTGCAAATCAGTAGCGCGGGCGTGATTACGGCTGAATTGCCAACCGGCGCGCGTGTCAACGCGGGGCAGCTTGGACTGGTCACAGTCAGCCGTCCTCAATTACTCGAAAACCAAGGCAACAGCCTCTACACATTGCCCAATCTCGCACAGCTCGGTGTCGGCATGAACGAAGTTGTTCAGCCGGTTGCCGCAGATGCGGGGAGCGTGGCTCAAGGCAAGTTGGAAAATTCAAATGTTGATCTGACCAAGGAAATGGCGGATCTGATTAATCTGCAGCACAACTATCAGCTGAACGCGCGATCCGTTACCATCGGCGATCAGATGGCCGGACTGGTGAACGGTCTGCTGCGCTAAGCGAGGAATTGATCATGGAATCTAACGAAAAGCTACATAATAAATCAGATAAGCCCAATACGAGGCAAGCGGCCCGCGCGGCGAGTGAAGAAGCGCAAAAGGCTGAACGAGCGGCTTCAAAAAGGCCCAAGGCAGAAGAGGAGAAAAAACCGCTTTTTAACCCATTTTTCGGCTATAAAAAGCGGCGCTTCCCCATCTGGCAGCGCCTGATCGCGCTAATCGCTCTGTGCGCGATCGCTCTGGTAGCCGGAATGATGGTCGGTTACGGCGCGCTTGGCCACCGCAGTCCCTGGGCCGTATTTGAGCCTGCCACTTGGCAGCATATTTTCGACTTTTTGAAAACGAAATGATGAAAAGGAGGCGGTCGTTTGTTAACGATCGACGAAATCAAAAAAATATTACCCCATCGTTATCCATTCTTGCTTGTCGATAAAGTACTCGAAGTTGAGGACGGCAAGAAAGCGGTCGGTATCAAAAATGTTACCGTGAACGAGCCTTTTTTCCAAGGTCATTTTCCTGATTATCCGGTAATGCCCGGTGTCCTGATTGTTGAGGCGCTGGCCCAGGTCAGCGGCATCGCCGTTCTCAGCAAAGGCAAACAGGAGAACATGCTGACACTTTATGCCGGCATTGACAAATGCCGTTTTAAACGCCAAGTACGCCCTGGCGATCAGCTGAAGTTGGAAGCAGAGATTCTCCGATTCCGCGCGGGCTTCGCTAAAGCAAAAGGCGTTGCAACCGTTGACGGAGAGGTCGCTTGTGAAGCGGAAATGATGTTCGCACTCAAGGCAGTAGAATAAGCAGTAGACCACAGACGCCAACAAGTCATTAGGCGTCTGTTTTCACACTGATAAGAAAATATATGATTGTACGTCAATAAGTGCCATAAAAATTCGGTTGGGCGATTAGACAAGTGCCCAATCGGATAAATAAGCGGAAAAATTCCGCTTATTTCCGGATTGAAGGAAAAAATAGCTTAAATAGACGGAGAAATTCCGCTTATCGAATTGAAAAACGTGAAAATGGAGGGCTTTTCTGTGAATAAGCGGAAAAATTACCCTTATTTACCCGTGAAACAGGCGCCTTGAGGGAAATAAGCGGAAAATCTCCGCTTATTTTACACGAGTTATGACCAATCGGTAACGAGCCAGAGCGCCAATCCAATCGGGGCCGAATGCTCAATTAATCAGTGAAAAATCCGGAACAATCAAGGAAAAAATCGGATCAATCGGGAAAAAAGTGCGGCTAATCGGTGAAACGAGCCAGAGCACCAATCCAATCGGGTCAAAGGTTCATTTAATCAAGGGAAAAAGCGATTTAATCGGAGAAAAATCTGGATCAATCAAAGGAAAAGTGCGGCTAATCGGTGAAACGAGCCAGAGCACCAATCCAATCGGTCCCAACGCTCAATTAATCAAGGGGAAAATTGATTTAATCGGAGAAACGAGCCAGAGCACCAATCTAATCGGGTCAAAGGTTCATTTAATCAGGGGAAAAAATGATTTAATCGGAGAAAAATCCGGATCAATCAAGGAAAAAGTGCGACTAATCGGTGAAACGAGCCAGAGCACCAATCCAATCGGTCCCAACGCTCAATTAATCAAGGAAAAAATTGATTTAATCGGGGAAAAAACCGGATCAATCAAGGAAAAAGTGCGGCTAATCGGTGAAACGAGCCAGAGCACCAATCCAATCGGGTCAAAGGTTCATTTAATCAAGGGAAAAAGCGATTTAATCGGAGAAAAATCTGGATCAATCAAAGGAAAAGTGCGGCTAATCGGTGAAATGAGCCAGAGCACCAATCTGATCGGGCCGAATGCTCAATTAATCAGTGAAAAATCTGGAACAATCAAGGAAAAAATCGGATCAATCAGGAAAAAAGTGCGACCAATCGGTAACGAGCCAGAGCGCCAATCCAATCGGGGCCGAATGCTCAATTAATCAGTGAAAAACTTGGATCAATCAGGAATGTCTGTTCAAGTACAAAGTTGATGATTCAAAACGACATTCGGAGCAAGGGTCTTTCCTATGTAAGGGACTTTCGTGTTGCATACAGGACGTATGCGTAATTAGCGAAAGTCCCTTACCTTAGCAGAAGCTCCTCATTGCTTTTTTCCCGGACTTTTTGAACACCCTCTAATAAGTCAAGCGAAAAAAGGTAAAACTAAGGAGAAATCATTCTATAATAACAGTGGATCGATTTAGAGACAAAGCACTGTTGACAACCGGATATTGGAATACGGAAACAAATAATTGGAGTGAATGGACACCATGAGAATTCAGCAACAGAAGGCTATTTTGGAGACCTTGCAATGAGACAGGAACCGGATCTATCTGTTAACATTGCTGATCTGTCTTTGCAAAGTCCGGTCATGCCCGCGTGCGGCACTTTTAATGTGAGTGAAGGCGCGCCGTTCGATCCGGGCCTGCTCGGCGCCTTTATTCCAACAAGTGTCTCAATGAATGCGCATAGCAAAGAACAAGCGTCAAGCATTTTCGAGGCGGGGGGCAGCATGCTAAACGCCGCTACCTTCCAAAGTGATGCAATTGACTTTTTTGAAATGAGCGTCTTACCTACATATAACGCATACAGGCAGCCGCTGATCGCCAATATTTCAGGTGAGTCTGTCGATGAATTTACTCGGACAGTGGATCGGCTGAGCAAACAGGACAAAGTCGCGGCCTTCGAAGTGAATCTTTCCTGTCCGGATCGGGACAACAATCGGCAAATTTTCGGCTTCCTCAGTGAGACAACCTATAGCCTCATTCGCAATATTCGTTCGGTTACCGACAAACCATTGATCGTCAAATTATCTCCGAATGTGTCACGCATTCAAGAAATCACACTCGCGGCGGAACAGGGCGGCGCCAATGCATTTACGGTGGCGAACGCCTATTCAGCGATGTCCATCGACATTGAAACACGAAAGCCGAAGCTCGGCAATGTCATCGGCAGCCTGTCCGGCGCGACGATCAAACCTTTGATCGTACGCCTTGTTTTTCAAACACACCAGGTCACGCATTTGCCAATTATCGGCAGTGGCGGCATCATGAGCGGCAGCGATGCAATCGAAATGATACTCGCCGGCGCCTCCGCAGTTCAAATCGGCACGGCGAATTTCCTGAATTCCAACGCGATGATCGAAATCACGAACGAAATCCGCGACTACATCGTCCAACATGAACTCAACTCGGCTGCTGAATTGGTCGGTCAAGTTGACTTTAGCTGAGCGCCGCAACATGATTCGTTGCTTATTTCTTGCAAGACGCATCTATTTAAGCTAGCGTAAACGTATCAATATCATTTATGGAGGGATTCACATGTCGACATTATCAGAAATCGGCTTTCATTTCGGCGCCAAAGAAGCACCAATAAAAGTGTTCGTGTTCACCAACCTCGCCTGCCCGCACTGCTCAATCTTTTTGCAAGACTATGATACCGAGCTAATGCCGGCAATCGAGAATAAACAGCTTGAGCTCATCCTGAAACCGTTCGACAAGCCAAAGGTCGGCCTGCTTAAGGGAAACCTCGTTCACCTGTTCCTCAATTATGAGGATCAGGCAACGACCAACCCAATCATTCTGCAGCTGTTCAAGGATCAAGCAGAATGGAAAGCTCTTTCCGACAACGAAATCAAAATCTACCTCACCGAAAACTACGGCCTGACCGCGCAGCCGGATAACACCGACAAAAGTCTCGTCATCACTCAAGAAGCAGTCACTTTCGACGCCACCTCCGTGCCAACCGCACTGATCAGCCGCAACGGCGCAGCGCCAACCAAAATAACGCAAGACGAGCTTAAAAAAGAGCTCAAAGCCGCAACGGCAAAATAATCGAAGTACAAAAGGACCGAGCGCCTCATGCGTCCGATCCTTTTTCACACCGTAACAACTCGCCCAGCGAGTTGTAACCAAATAGAGAAAAGTAGTAACCAATCGATCCGAAGTAGTAACGGAAATTTGAAGCCGTAACCAATCGCTAAATTCGAACACAGTTGGTCATTCTCAAAAAGAAGTGTGTCAGAAAATATGACAGACTTCTTTTCATTTTGACAAAAATACTCTAGAATTGGTTTTGCAATTAAATTTTAGTTTATTCTAAATCGAAACGGAGTTCCACTAAACGGAACAACAGCTACAACACCAGCAATTCTGGGCACTCATAACACATTTCAGAAAAAGAAGGGTTGAGAACAAAGAATGACAGAGTCAAGCAGCACTGTAGAATTGAACGGAAAAATCGGGCCTTATCAACATAAGACCCTGTGGGCATCTATTGTCGGGTATGCAATGGACGGGCTGGATATGATGATGCTCGCGTTCGTACTGCCATTAATTATTGCTTATTACAGCATCAATCCGGCACAAGCCGGAAGCATCTCGACCATTACCATGCTCGGCGTAGTGATCGGCGGTTATGCCTTTGGTATTCTTGCCGACAGCTATGGACGTGTTCGCGTGTTTACATGGACGATCCTCATATTCTCCGTATTTACAGGATTATGCGCGTTCGCTCCGAACTTTGAAACCTTTAATATTTTCCGCTTTCTCTCCGGACTGGGTCTTGGGGGCGAGTTCGGAATTGGTATGACGCTTGTTACCGAAACATGGCCGAAAAAATTGCGAACACGCGCTACTTCCTACGTCGCACTCGGCTATCAGGCCGGAACCATACTGGCGACACTGACCGCTGCGTTTATCGCGCCGCATTTTGGCTGGAAAGGCGTTTTCCTAGTTGGCGTTATCCCTGCGCTGCTTGCGTGGTGGTCGCGCCGCAGCTTGAAGGAACCGGATATTTGGCTGAAAACAAAGAACGAAAAGAAAACGTCAATTTCGATTGTTGAGCTGTTCAAAGGCTGGCGCGTTACCGGTACAACCATCGGATTGATCATCATTTGCAGCGTGCAGAACTTCGGTTACTTCGGCATCATGAACTGGATGCCGACGATGCTTGCGACGCAGCATCACTATACCATTAACGGCACTGTGGTTTGGACGATTTCCACTGTTATCGGAATGGTGCTTGGAATCATCACGTTTGCTTGGCTGGCGGACAAGTGGGGCCGCAAACCAGCGTACATCACGTTCCAGATTTGCGCGGCGATCATTGTATGGATCTATTTCCAGATCGACAGCCCGACACTGCTTGTTGCCCTTGGCTCTGTTCTCGGATTTTTCGTCAATGGAATGATGGGCGGTTACGGCGCGCTGCTGGCCGAGCATTATGCGACGCGGGCACGCTCCACAGCTGAAAATATTATTTTTAACACCGGACGATTCATCGGCAGCTTCGGCCCGCTGATCATCGGATTCATGGCACTCAATCATTCGCTCAGCGCGGCGCTTGGCACCATATCATGTGTCTATATCATTGCGGCGCTGTCCATGTTCTTCCTCGTTCCGGAGACCAAAGGCAAAGATCTCGCATAATCACAAAAAGGTGAAGGGATGCGATCACGATCGAATGGATGGACCGGTTTGTGAAGCTGATGGATCAAATCAGCGAATGCCCGGCTGCCGGCATTGGGATTGCAGATCTTTCTAGGCAGACCCTGCTCAGCAAAGGGACCCTGCATCGCATGCTCCAGAGCATGATCGGTTACCAATTAGTGGTGCAGGATCCGGAATCAAAAAAATATACACTTGGGCCCAAAGCGATGACCTGGGGAAGCAGCTTCCTCCATAATCGCGACCCGATCGGCCTGCTCGCTCAGTACTGTAAGCAGGTCGGCGATGAGACAGGCGTGTACGCATTCATCTGCCGCTACCAAGCCGATGAAATATTCTGCACACACACCTATCAGCCATCGAGCACCGGCAACAGCTTTTTCGTCCATGTCGGACAGCGCATGCCCATCCATGCCGCAGCCGCAGCACAGATCATCGCGGCCTTTCAATCGGACGAAACCATTAACCGGCTGCTCGAAAAAGAAGTCCCGGAGCCCTACACACCCTTTACATTGACGGACCCGGACCAACTGAGACAAAAGATCCATCAAGCACGAATCAACAAAACCGCCTACTGCGAGCAAGAGCTCGAACTCGGCACATCAGCACTGTCTGTCCCAATTTTTCACAACGAAACCCAGACAATGATCAGCCTGAGCCTAGTCGGCGAACATCACCACATCGAGACCAATAAAGAAGCATTAATCACAACATTGCAGCGAGTGGCAGAGCAAGCAAGCAGCCACCTCACCTCAATGCAGGCACTGAGTTCATTAGTTTAAAAAAAAGCCGGCTGACGAGAATCTTCTCAAGAGCCGGCTCTATTTTCTTCATTATAGAGAGAGCGTTGAGCTGGCCGCGCATAGATAAATATCAGCAACGTACTTATTTAGGAACTGCATGAAGGATGGCGATAAACAATGGTTGATGTACAGCGAGTCAAACAGACAATGGATGAAATTGGGAAAATCGGTTGCACAGATCGTGGAATGAAGCGGCTCGCC
This sequence comes from Sporolactobacillus caesalpiniae, assembly GCF_040513385.1. Taxonomy (NCBI): domain Bacteria; kingdom Bacillati; phylum Bacillota; class Bacilli; order Caryophanales; family Sporolactobacillaceae; genus Sporolactobacillus; species Sporolactobacillus caesalpiniae. The sequence goes on along the minus strand of NZ_JBEVCB010000005.1, from coordinate 48,988 downwards.
TATAGTAAAGAGGAGAAACAAGCGACGGACTACTTTCGTGCGCAATGCATTGCCGCCGGGCTGACCGTGCGCATCGATGCGGCAGGCAATGTGATCGCGCGCAGGCAAGGTACTTGCCCGGAGCTGCCGGCGATCGGGATCGGCTCCCATCTTGACACTGTCTATCAAGGCGGGAAATATGACGGGACGATCGGCGTGATTGCCGCATTGGAGATTGTGCGCGACTTGAATGATCGGCACGTGCAAACGAAGCATCCGATTGACATTTTTGCCTTTGCCTGCGAGGAATCGGCTCGATTTGGATTCTCACAGATCGGCAGCAAAGCGCTGGCAGGATTGATCGAGCAAAAGGATATCGCGGGATTGACCGATAAAGACGGCCGCCGCATCCAATCCGTCTTTGCCGAACGCGGGCTCGACTTCAGCCGTCTTGAAGACGCGCGGCTGCCGAAGCATGCGCTCGCAGCATTCATGGAGATGCACATTGAACAAGGACCTATTCTTGACGGGAAAAATCTGCCGATCGGCGTGGTCAACGGAATTGCCGCGCCGACACGGTTTAACATTTGCGTCAAAGGGCATGCGGCTCATTCCGGCTCGACGCCGATGAATCAGAGACAGGACGCGCTGATTGGTGCCGCCGAAATTACGATTGAGCTGGAAAAAGAAGCACGCCGCGAGATGGAGCACGGAACAGTGGCCACCGTCGGCGATATCGAAATCGCTCCGGGCGCCATGAATGTTGTCCCCGGCGAAACCCATCTCAAGGTTGACATCCGCAGCATTTCACGTGCGTCCAAAGACCGAGTTGTCCAATTTCTCGACACATTCCTTGACCATTTGCGCGCGGCACGCCACCTGCATATTGATTGCACCCTGCTCAGCGATGAAACACCGGTGCGCATGGATGCCGGTGTCATTGATACCTTTGAAACCGTCTGCCGCAAGCAAAACGTTGGCTTCATCCGTATGCCAAGCGGAGCGGGACACGACACCATGAACATGGCAGCCCTTTGCCCCGTCGGCATGATTTTCGTCCCATCCACCGGCGGCATCAGCCACCATCCCGACGAACACACCGACCTGCCGCAGATCATCAACGGAATCGAAGTTCTGGAAGCGGCGGTGCTCGATCGGGCGGTTATCGCTACAACCAAGAAAGAGGGGACAGGAAACGTACAATGAAAACATTCGATGCTCAAATTCTCGCAAATCATCCCGTAAGCGCGCGCTACTGGCAAATGACATTGGACGCGTCCGTACTTGACGGTCCTGTCCGCCCCGGTCAATTTTTTCATATTCAGTGCGGGGACCCGTGGAAAAATCCGCTCCGTCGCCCGCTCAGCGTTTATCACTACGAACAAACAGCGCGCACATTGAACTTTCTGTATCTCGTCAAAGGAATCGGTACGCGGCAGATGACCCGCATGAAAAAAGGCGACACCGTAAACCTTATTGGACCGCTTGGGCGCGGGTTTACGCTGCCGGGCCAAGGGGCGCTGCTTCTGATCGCGCGCGGTGTCGGTGTCGCCACACTGCATGCATTGGCCTGTCGGGCGCGCGAAGAGAATAAAAGCGTGCATGTCATTTTAAGCGCGCGCACGCCTGCAGATTTGCTGACCGTCGATGCATTGACGCAGATTGGCGCAGCAGTATACACGGTGACAGATTCAGAGAGAACCAGCTCAGTAAACTCAGTGCGCACCCTTTCCGAAAAAATAATTCGAGAAGAAGGAGTCAGCGCAATCTATACCTGTGGCTCCGGCCGGCTGAACACGCTCGTGCAAGAACTTGCAGAGACCTACCAGCTAAAAGGCGAGCTCGCCGCCGAAGCGCATATGGCCTGCGGCATCGGTGACTGCTACGCCTGCGCCTGCACCATTCGCAAAGACAACCAGTTGAAAACGGTCCGCGTCTGCACCGACGGACCGGTGTTCCCAATCAGTGAGGTGGTGCTCTAATGACTGATTTATCCGTGAAAATCGGCAGCCTGACCTTGAAAAACCCGATCATGCCGGCTTCCGGAACATTCGGACCTGAACTGGCGCCGCTGCTTGACATCAACCGTCTCGGCGCACTCGTGCCCAAGAGCATCACTGTGTCCGCACGCGACGGCAATCAAACGCCGCGCATTTGCGAAGCGGACGGCGGAATGATCAATTCAATTGGCATTCAAAGTAAAGGCATTGATCATTACATCGCGCATACACTGCCTGCTTATCAAGACTATGAACCGCCGCTGATCGCCAGCATTTCCGGTGAAACCATCGACGAATTTGAGCAGTTGGCCGCGCAGCTGGACAAGCAGCCGGATGTTGCGGCACTTGAACTCAATATATCCTGTCCGAATCTGCGCGACAATGGTCAGGCATTCGGTATGAGTGCAGACGCCACGAATCAACTGCTCAGCACCGTGCGCGAAGCAACCGACAAACCGCTGATCGCCAAACTGACTCCGAATGTCACACGTATCCAGGACATCGCCGAGGCTGCCGAACGCGGAGGTGCCGATGCGCTTACTGTCGCCAACACCTTTCTCGCAATGGCGATTGACATCGAATCACGCAAGCCGCGCATCGGCAACGTCATGGGCGGTTTATCCGGAGCAGCCGTCAAGCCACTCATCGTTCGGCTGATTTACCAAGCACACCAAGCAACCCATTTGCCGATCATCGGCAGCGGCGGCGTCATGAACGGGCAGGACGCCATCGAGATGATCCTCGCCGGCGCAACCGCCCTGCAAGTCGGCACGGCAACCTTTATCCAGCCGAATGCCATGAACACAATCACCAACGAGATCAGCGATTATCTCACGCGTCATCACATTAACGCAGTCACAGATCTCATCGGCCAAGTTGATATCGGCCAAAGCTAGCCCGAACGGATGAAAAGTTAGACCGAATGCCCAGAAAACTAGATCGAATCAACTAGAAGTTAGACCGAACTCATCCAAAGTTAGGCCGAAAATAGTAGGTTAGACCGAACGCCGGAGTTGAACCGAACAGCTGAAAAGCAGAACCGAACCAGGGAAAAGTCGAACCGAACACTCAGAAACCTAGACCGAACTTTCTCTAAACTCCACCGAACCGGAGTTTAGATCCGATCCATTTTTCAAATGCGTAACCGATCGCCCAGCAACAGAAACCAATAATTTCCAAATCGCAACCGATAATCAACGCACTTCTTAATTCCCATGCTGACAGATCCGCATCCGGCGGATCTTCCGAATGACCATCAAGATCAACCTTTGGCATCCGGACATAAATCCCGTATAATCGAATCAGACAGAGGAGACCGCGCGCGGTCTCACTGAACGGATGGAGGCTCAATACAGATGAACTGGGATTACGTCATCAAGAACGGAACCATTGTCACACCAACCGAAACGTACCAAGCCCATATTTATATCAATGATGGAAAAATCGCCGCGATCTCAAAACAGCCGCTCGAAGGCAAAGCGACAAAAGAGACCGACGCCACCGGCCAATACATACTGCCCGGCCTGATCGACGTCCACGTCCATTCGCGCGACCCAGGCCCGACTTACAAAGAAGACTTCTTCACCTCAACCCAAGCCGCGGCCGCCGGCGGAATCACGACCATTTTCGATATGCCCAACACCACACCGCCGACACGCGACGCAGCCAGCTTTAACGCGCAGGTCGCCAACCTGACGCCCAAGGCACACATCGATTTCGGCATCTGGGGCATCGCCCTCGGCCCGATGAACAACGCGCAGCTGCCCGAGCTCCATGTGTCAGGCGTCATCGGCTTCAAGTACTTCTGGGGCTACGCCGTCAACAAGAACACCTTCCAGCTCACCTACAACTATGAGCCCGGAATGACCGACGTCCTGCCGCCACTGTCCGACGGCGAAGTTTATGAGATCTTCCAAAACGTCGCCAAAACCGGCCAAGTGCTCGCCATCCATGGCGAAGACAGCAGCCTGATTCAAGTACTCACTGCCCAGGTGAAAAAATCGAGCCGCACCGATTACGACGCGCTGCTCGACGGACGGCCGAATTTAGCTGAAGAAGTCACGGTTCAGATGGGGACCTCTTTTTCACGAGCATCCGGTGCCAAGCTGCATGTGCTTCATGTGACAACGGCGGAAGCCGCCGATGCCATCCGACGCGCGCAGGCACAAGGCGCGCCGGTCAGTGCAGAGACTTGCCCGCACTACCTGTTCCTCAGCAACGAGGACTATCCGAAGGTCGGTCCGGTCATGAAAATCTATCCGCCGGTCAAATATGAAAGAGACAAGGAAGCACTTTGGCAGGCGATCAGCGACGGCACGATCACCATCGTCTCATCCGATCACGCGCCGCACACCCCCGAAGAAAAAGCGGGCAGCCTGTGGGAAATCCCTGCCGGCATGCCCGGCACCGAAACGATGGCGCCGCTCATGCTCAACGCCGTGAGCGAAGGCAAGCTCACGTTGCAAAAGCTGACCGCGCTGATGGCCGAGAATCCGGCCAAGCGCTTCGGCATCTACCCGCAGAAAGGTTCGCTCGAAGTCGGCACCGACGCCGATATCACGATCGTCGACATGAACAAAGAAACGACGATCAAAGCGGCCGACCTGCACAGCAAAAGCAAAGTCACCGCCTACGACGGCTGGCACGTTAAAGGCCTCCCCGTCGAAACCATCGTCCGCGGCGAAACGATCATGAAGAACGGCGAAATCGTCCACAAGCCGATTGGGCACGTGGTCAAACCAGGAAAATAAAGAAACGAAAAGGCAAACGTCCACACCTGGATGTTTGCCTTTTTTACAAGAAAGGAAAAATAGGTTGTGCCTTGCTGGTACGATGATCAGTCATAGGGTGATGATTCCCAATTCGTACGGATCAGTTGGACGATCAGGAGAGCGTCCAATCTGAGAAATAGACGGATAAATTCCGCTTATTTAGAAAATAAACGAAAAAATAGCTTAAATAGGCGGAAAAATTCCGCTTATCGAATCGAAAAACGTGAAAATAGAGGTTTTTTCTGTGCATAAGCGGAAAAATTACCCTTATTTACCTGTGAAACAAGCACCATGAGGTAAATAACCGGAAAATCTCCGCTTATTTACTCTCGCCAGATTAATTCACATCTCAGCCTTTTCACTATATAAAATGTCTGCGCGCCACATCCGAATTTTTTTGCGCATCTTCAGAGTATACGAACATGTATGATGCAGTTTATAATGCTCGTAAACAATAAAAATCGAGGGGGAGACGCAATGAAAAAAATAGCGAGCGCGCTCGTATCCCTATCTCTGGCATTGTCACTGGCTGCCTGCGGCGGAGCGGACTCAGAACAAAGCAATCAGAAATCCGAGACTGCGCATGCGAAGAAGGAAGCACCATCCGCCCCCTCCGCAAATAGAGGAACCGCTGCGGATTCTCCCGGTCAAACGGTAAAAAGTGATCCGACTGCTGCTAAGAAGCAGCCCTATAGCGGTTATTGGACATCCACAGGCGATCCGTCTCATTCCATAACGATCCGACCTGACCGCATTTTGTACAATGAAGGCATGGACAGTTACGGACAGGTCGCTTGGAGCAATAGGCTGACGACCAAAGGAAACCAAATCATCGTGCAAAAAGCGCCGCTGATTGGAGACGGTGGCCAAGCAGCCGGCTTCGTGACACAGACCATGACCTTATGAACCTCCCACGACTAAAGTCGCGGGCTTCTGATCTCTCAATCAAAAGTTCCTGCGAACAATAAGCTTGCCCAACACGACTTATCATTGGGTAGCGGCTCATTTCTTTGAGCAGGCGAACCCCGTCGTTCCGACGGTTCTTAGCTTTTATTCAGCCCCCAATTGAGGGCTTTTTTAGCCCTTCATGCAAGATGTTGAGAGCTGCATTGACATCTCGATCGTGGTGAGCCCCGCATTGCGGGCAGTCCCATTTCCGGATGTGAAGCGCTTTCTTTCCATCCTGGTGCCCGCAAGTGGCACACCTCTGGCTAGAGGGAAAGAAGCGATCTATTTTTATCAGTGTTTTGCCATACCATTGAGCTTTGTACGTGAGTTGACGCACAAATTCTGCCCAACTGACCTCACTAATGGTTTTGGCTAAATGATGGTTTTTTAGTAACCCTTTGACGTTGAGGTCTTCGACCACTAACTGGTCGTGATTTTTGACCAGTTTCGTGGACCATTGATGTAAAAAATCTGTCTTACGGTTACTGATTTTTTCTTTAAGACGAGCAACCTTAATCTTTTGTTTCTGATAGTTGCGCGCATCCATTAAGGTTAGATTCTTTTGTTTTAGGATTCGCTTTTTCGCTCCCTCGTAGCGATGGGCCAGCTTTCGCTGCTCACGGCGAAGCTTTTGTTCCACGGAACGCCCAAACTTGGGATTGGTGATTTTTTCTCCGGTAGACAAAGTCATGAAGTCCAGCAACCCTAAGTCAATGCCGACTGCTTTGCCGGTTTTCGGATGTTCTTTTACTTCCGTTTCCGCAACGAGCGAAATAAAATACTTGCCGCTTGGCACATGCCTGATAAAGGCAGATAAAAGGCGTCCTTTCACCTGACGAGAGCGGGCGTAACGCACCCAGCCCAGTTTAGGAAGTTTGATTGTTTGATCCGTCACCTCAATATTGTGATTGGTGAAGCAGGTCTTATACGCCTGATTCGGATTCTTTTTACTCTTAAAGCGAGGATGCTTGGCTTGTTTTTTAAAGAACCGGTCATAAGCCTTGGAAAGGTTCTTTAAGCTATTCTGTAAGGCAAACTTATCCGGCTCTTTGAGCCAAGGCAGCTCGGCTTTGAGCTGCGTCAGGGCTTTACTGCAGGTGTTATAGGTTAAGCCCTTCCCGGTTTGTTTATAGGTCTTTTCCCAACAGTCTAAAAAATGATTGTAGACAAACCGGCTGCATCCAATGGACTTATTGATTTGAACGGCTTGTTCTTCCGTAGGGAAAAGCCGAAACTTAAACGCCTTTTGGATGAGCACAGCCGTTCCTCCTCGTCTGCAAAAATAGTATCTTTATTATAGCGTGTATGTTCGCTTTTTGTAAAAAAAGAGCGTCCTTACTCATGACTGAAGTCACGAGTAAGGACGCAGGAAATCAAAAGACAAAAAGACGTTAAACGTATCAGAAAATACAGCTTTCGGCAGTTCGAACGAGAAGGATCCTGCGTGGGCTCAGTACTATGCGCGTTTTAACAAGAATTATTCCGGCGTGTTCAAAAAAGTGGAGACCCAAAACAGCAAGACAGCATCTGCCGACACGCAGCAGCGAAGCGATAACCGTACAAAGTCCGCCACCAATTCCGGCTCCGGATATAGCGGAATCTGGTCCAATACAAAGAAGAGCTTTAACGAATACTATAAAGATCAATTTACCGATCATGGTCCCACCGAACCCATACAAAATGTGACGATTGAGATGCCGGTCTATAATGTCGTGAGAATTTCAATAGAAAACATCCTCGGCAATAGGCAGGCGCCGGCGACAATGAATCATACCGTTGCAATTGATCTCAAGGGCAGAGGCCAGTTTCGCTTCGTCGACAGCTTTCATAACAAGGGCGGAATCGCTAAATTCCAATTAAAAGACAACAAGCTCTATTATGAGATAGACTACTCAATCAAGCCGAAAAATCCATCCATTCCTGAAGGCGCGCATGTGCTCAGTCTGATGAGAGGCGGGTAAATCACTACACAGACAGAACAGCATTAAAATGAAAAAATTTATTCAGAGGTACCTATGAAAGTGCCCTGTAATCCAAGCAGGTGCCCGATTAATTAGGCATAAAACTCAATCTAATCCGGAAAAAAACTGAACAATGCCGTGCAATAGGTCCTCGATCCGGGAACAGACACCTTGTGCACCCAGTTCTTAAAGCAGCCACGAAACCGTACTTTGGTCTCGTGGCTTATCCTTTGGCACTTTATTAAGATACTCACGAAAAGTGAGAAAATATCTCAATATTAGTGTTAAAAATTGATATAATGTATATAATAGTGGTATCAATTGAGAATAATTCGAATGTTGAGGTGCGTTGTATGATCCTGCAATTCAGTGTGGGTAATTTTCTATCCTTTAGGGACGAAGTGACATTGAGTATGGTCGCCTCCAGAATAACGGAACATAAAGACACCCATTTAATAAAGTTACCGCACATAAACCTGCTCAAAACCGCCGTTGTTTACGGAGCCAACTCAAGTGGTAAAAGCAATCTAATTAAAGCAATCAATTTTATGAAGAATTTTGTCCGGTTATCTTCAAAAGAGGGACAAATCGGAGAAGAAATTGGCGGAATCGACAGTTTTAAGCTAAATACGGTAAATGCTGATAAACCAAGTTTATTTGAAATTGTATTTGTTCATCAGGAAAAACAATACCGTTATGGTTTCCAGGCAGACCGCAAAGAAGTAAAAAACGAATGGTTATACGTTGCCCATTTAGGTGGAAAAGAGAAAGAACTTTTTTATCGCGAGAATGGAGAAATCAGTGTTACTAAAGATTTTCCAGAAGGTGAAGGATTAGAAAAAAGAACGAGAATTAATGCGCTATTCTTATCAGTAGTCGCTAATTTAAATGGTGAGATAGCGACAAGTATTCTTTATTGGTTTAAAAGTCTACGCGTACTCGATGGATTAACTGACTTTACAGTTGGATACACGATGAAAAAAATACAGGACGCATCTTCTAAAAAAGAACTAATGATCCTTATAAATAAGTTAGATTTAGGCATTGAGGATCTCATTGTTGAGGACGAAACGCTCCCTAAAGGAATGTATGAATTCATCAAAAAGTTTTCCGCACCTGTCAACACTGATCAATTACCTGCACAACATCATAGCATAAGTACCTTGCATAAAAAATATGACGGAAATAATCAGTTCGTAGGTCTCGAAAAATTTCGGATGGCAGCCAATGAATCGGAAGGAACAAAAAAAATCATTTCTCTATTGGGACCAATTATTGACACGTTAAACAATGGCAGAATTCTCGTTGTTGATGAACTTGATGCCAAACTGCATCCACTTCTGACACGATTTATTATTCGTTTATTTCATTCAAATGAGTTCAATAAAAAAAGTGCGCAGCTGATTTTTAACTCCCATGATACAAATTTATTAAGTAAGGAATTTTTCAGAAGAGATCAGCTTTGGTTTACCGAAAAGGACGAATATGGAGCGACTGACTTATATGCCTTATCTGACTATAAGGTTAGAAAAGACGCAAGCTATGAAAAAGATTATTTACACGGTAAGTATGGTTCCATACCTTATATAGGTTCATTTGATTTCTCCGATAAGGAAGGGAGGACTAAAATCCTTTCACAATTTAAAAACAAGTAAAGTAAGAGGAGCGCTTGTGTGGACTGTCCAGAAGCTTGGTCTGAATGAAGCAGATTAATCCTTATAACCAAAGTGCTATCTGGGAAAACTGTTTCTACTTATGAATCAATGATTTGATTTCGAAAGTGTTATAATATTTGGAGAACGAATTAATAGTATACGGAGGAAAGCCGAATGATAAGATCGGTGAGCGTAAAAAATTTTAAAGGATTAAAAAGTGTTTCATTAAAAAATGCCTCGCGAATTAATTTACTTGGTGGTAAGAATAATGCGGGGAAGACTTCAATTTTAGAAGCACTTTTTTTATATCACGACCGTTTAAACCCTAACATGTTATTAAGACAATACAATTGGAGGGGAATCGATAATATTGACTTTTCTCCAGGATCGATTTTCGGACCGATATTCTTCGATTATAATCTTAATAATAGAATTGAAATTCAAGTAACCGATCATAAAGAGTTTCAGCATAAGATGCTTATAAAGCATGAAGATAATGTGGGCAATATTATCAATAGCAATATTAAAGATGGTCAGATCAATACAGCGGATGAACGTGTTGCTCCTAATGAAGCTTTGGATATTAGGTATTCAGGCGGTAATGAAAGAGAGCAGCATGTGAGGCTGGTTCTTAATAATAATGGAATTACGCTCAACGTAATTACGGCCAAAAACTTTGGCATTACATGCTCGTTTTTAGCTGCCAAAGCGCATTCCAATACAAATGAAACGGCAATTAAGTTTGGCAAAATGGATCGAGAAGGTAAATCGGAAGAATTGATTGATTATTTAAAGATCATTGAACCGAGATTAAAATCATTGAGCACCATAACACTAAATCCGAATAATTCAATGGTATTTGGTGATATAGGATTTGGGAAAAAGGTCCCCATTTCTTATATGGGCGACGGAACGTCACGACTGTTAAATATTTTATTATCAATAGCAACGAATCGAAACGGAATTGTATTTATTGATGAAATAGAAAATGGAATTCATTATTCAGTAATGAGTACTATTTGGAAAGCGATTAGTAAGGCATCTTTGGACTATAATTGTCAAATTTTCGCTACCACGCACAGTTATGAATGTCTATCTGCCGCAATAAATGGGCTGGATGTAGATGTACAATCTCATTTTAAATACTTTAGAATTGAACATTCACCAAAGAATGATGAGATCACTCAAAAGACATTTGACTTTGAAACATTAAGAGCAGCAATTGTTAATGGTTGGGAAGTGCGATAAAGATGCCTACAATGCCTATGAGCACACAACGCGCGAATCTGGAAATATCCAAACGTCGATTGTTATTGGTTGAAGGAAAAGATGAGGAAATTTTTTTCGATGCTTTATATCGGGAAAATAACCAATTAACGGATAACCTTTCCGACATTCAAATAATCCCAGTTAATGGGAAAGATAACTTCAAGTTCAAGTTACTTGCCTTAACGAATACTTCAGGTTTTGATATCGTTACTTCCCTTGCGATTATTAGGGATGCTGACAGTAGTGCTGATGATGCGTTCAAAAGCATAAAAAATACGTTAATAGATTGTGGACTTCCTTTTCCTTCTGATCATGGAAAGTTCTCTGAAACTGCCGATTTTGATGATTTGCGCATAGGAATTTTTATTATGCCGGGGGACAATAACGAAGGCACCATGCTAGAAGACCTTTGTCTTAACACTAAAAGTGATCATCCGGCAATGCCTTATATTGACTCCTTTTTTCAAAATATAGCTGAACTAGATATTCCTTACCCATCAAATAAGGCTAAAGCTAAGTGTCAGGTCTATTTAGCCTGTATGCATAAAATAGTGAATAATCTTGGATTAGGGGCTCAAAAAGGGTATTGGGATTTAAATAATGATTGTCTTAAAACGCTTATAGATTTTCTAAAAGAACTCTAATGCCTTGTTAAGCTTGCACTTAAAATTTCTCCGTAACCCTGTTTTTCTACATTTATCAACAAAAAACACGTCCGAATTCGGAACCGAATAAATAATAAATGACGATTAAAGCAGACAAATCTGCACCGCAAAAGTAAAGGTACCCTACACCGACCTGTGCGTCAAAGGGGTGCCAGTCGAAAGTTAAAGAGGCTACTCACGGTAGCCTCCTTAACTGCACTTAATAAAAGCCGCAAACCCACCTTTGGGTTTCGCGGCTTTCCATCACCCCGTATAAATCTCCCCGTCCGGATAGCGGATGTCCACATGGGAGCGCTTGGTCACGGAGAAGGCCAACGTCAGCGGGCCGACCTTGCCGAAGAACATAACGCACATGATCACAATCTTGCCAAAGGCGGAGAGGTGGGCGGTCGCGCCGATCGACTCGCCCGCCGTACCGAACGCCGAGATCACTTCAAATAGAATCGCAACAAACGGCTGATTCTCAGACAGACAGAGCAGGAACACAGCAAGCAGGACGACAATCACTGAAATTGAGATGATCGACACCGCCCGCACAATAACCTGATGGTTGACCGTGCGCTTGTTGATCACAACCTCGCGCCGTCCCTTCAAAAAGGTGAACACCTGAGCAATAATGATCATAAACGTCGTCAGCTTGATACCGCCGCTTGTCGATGTACTGCCCGCGCCAATGAACATCATCAGCATGGTGAGCAGCAATGAAGCTTGGCTCAGTCCGGCCGGATCAATCGTCGTCAGACCGGCAGTTCGCGGCGAGATGCCTTGAAAAAACGCTGCCCAGAATTTGTCGCCAATGCTGAGTGGTCCCAAACTATTCGGATTCGCATACTCAATAATGAAAATAGCGAGCACAGCGAGCGCATTAATAATCAACGTCCCGGTGATCATCACCTGAGCGTGAAGCGAGAGCTTGTGATAGCGATGCGTGGACAGCAGCTCGGCAAGTACCGTGAAGCCGATACCGCCGAGCGTAATCATCACGATCATCGTCAGATTCACAATCGGATCACCAAGATATTGGCTCATGCTGCCGGGAAAAAGCGAAAAACCGGCCTGATTGAATCCGCTGATCGAATGAAAGAGCCCATAATAAAGCCCCTTGCCCCAGCCAAAATCAGGCACAAACCGGAACGCGAGGAAGAAGGTACCGATCAGCTCAATCACAAAGGAGAAGACTAAGATCCAACTGACCAGCCGGATCACGCCGCCAATCGACGGAACATTCAGTGCTTCCTGCATTAACTGTCTCTGCCGAATCGACACCTTTTTGCCCAGTAAGATAACGAAAAATACGGCAAACGCCATAACGCCGATACCACCGACCTGAATCAGCAGCATCAGAACGATCTGCCCGAAAAAGGTAAACGTCTGCCCGGTTTCAAAGGGAGACAAGCCTGTAACCGTCGACGCCGAGGTTGATAGAAATAAAGCATCCAACCACGAAATCGGATGCACGGTGGAAATCGGCAGCTTCAGCAGCAAGGTACCGATCACAATAATGACAAACAGCAAAATGGACAGAAAGAGCGGGGGGCTGAATCGGAACGGCTTGAGGTCAAGCGCGGAAAGTATTTTCTTTGTTGATTGCATCATATCAAACTCCCTACCTTAAATAGGAGGAATGCCCGAAAAAATTAATCAGACGCCCTCTTTTTCAAACCGTTCCAGATCCTCGCTCTTTCCGATAATCAGTAGCACATCATCGCGCTCAAGCTTCAATTCACCAATGTTGCGGACAATGACCGTACGGTTACGGCGGATCGCGATCACGTTGCATCCGTAATTCGCGCGCACATCGATTTCCATGATCGACTTCCCAATCAGTCGATCTGTCACTTCAATTTCAATAATACTGTAATCCTTCGACAGCTCGATGTAATCAAGAATCTTATTCGCCGTCGCCAGGTGCGCGATCCGGTAGCCGATTTCAACCTCCGGACGAATGATCTTGTCCGCGCCGAGCTTTCTCAGAATCTTCTCATGATAGTCATTCTGAGCCTTCGCCCAAATCTCCTTCACGCCCGACTCCTTCAGCAGCAGCGTCGTCAGGATGCTCGCCTGAATGTTGCGCCCGATCGCGACAATTACATGATCGAAATTGCGGATCCCGAGCGCTTGCAACACCTTCTCATCCGTCGAATCCGCCTGCACCGCCTGCGTCACCACGTCTGAGTAATCATTCACTTTATCTAAATCAATATCGATCGCCAGAACCTCACAGCCCATATTGCTCAGCTCAATGCTGACACTTGAGCCCAGCTGACCGAGACCGATGACAGCAAATTGTTTGTTCATTAGAATCTTCCTTTATGTAGGATGCACCAACAGAGGGGAAATACCCCGGAAATAGTCCAAAAAAACCATGAAAGTCACATTTACTTTATTTGAAAGAACGGTCAATGTCAAATGCCTCCGGGACGCCAAAACTTCGTTACACATACCGTTTGAACCATAAAATACAAAAATACTTTCCGACAAAATTCGGGAATCGAAACGAATCAGTATAAAGGATGCAGGACAGAATACTAGCGTGTTGGTCCATTTTTCGGCATCAAACAACGGAGAACATCCCCCAAAAAATGACCCAAGCGGACACTATTCCCCACCACGCGAGCCCACTCGCCGACAAGGAATTCCGCATAGAAAGCGAGAAGAGAATCATACATTCAATTCGGAACATAAAGGAGAACATCAATTATGACCATATACACGTTTTATCATGAATCCGATGGCAAGCGGACAATCTCTGACGCATATAACAAACCAATCGCAACGATACAAGCGGAAAGTATTGAGCAGGCGGCAGAACAGTTCAGTGAGAAATACGCGCTGAAGCTTGTTGACTTCGAATCATTACTGCAAGGCGACTATCGTGTCTACACAAGGACGACGCGGCCACTATGGAACCGCCATGAGCAGATTTATTATGTAAAATCCGAGGTATGACAGTTCAGACGCGCAATGCATACGAATTATAGCGGAAAATTGCCTAAGTTCACGCAACAAACGACAAAATAGAACACATTCAGCACATCATTCTGAAACATTTTTGTAAACAAAACGTAAATAGAGAGCAACATAATGTAACAAAAGCCTATCTAGTCAACTTCTATGACTTTCTTCCCATATCTCCCTCTTTTCATAAAAATTAAATATGCTATAATGCTTATAGCTTGACGAGACAAAAAATGTCGAGTTTTAGCTTCACAGCGCATATGAATAGTGTATAATTAGAGAATCTTGAGTTCTCAATCCTTTCCAGTAATTTATTATTAAAAAGATAAACTAGAATTTCCTCATTACTTAACGAGACATCATCCCAGATTTTCACAACAACGAATAGACTATGTCTCCACTTTTCAGGGGGTTTTTTGATGAAAAAGGTTAGAAAAGCGGTCATTCCGGCTGCAGGATTAGGTACACGGTTCTTACCGGCGACAAAGGCACTGCCAAAGGAAATGCTTCCCATTGTCAATAAGCCGACGATCCAGTATATTGTGGAGGAAGCAGTTCAAGCCGGTATTGAAGATATTATTATTGTTACCGGCAAGGGCAAACGCGCAATTGAAGATCACTTCGACATTGCATACGAATTGGAACAGAATTTGATTCAAAAAAATAAATTAGATCTACTCGAGAAAGTGCGTGAACCATCCAGAATTGATATTCACTACATCCGGCAAAAGTCGCCGCAAGGTCTGGGTCACGCCGTTTGGTGCGCCCGCAAATTCATTGGCGATGAACCATTCGCTGTCCTTTTGGGCGATGACATTGTTCAGGCTAAGACACCATGCATCAAGCAATTGATGGACCAATATGAGAAAACCGGCTGCTCCTGCATCGGTGTCAAAGAAGTTCCTGAGAATCAGACACACCGTTATGGTATTATTGATCCGAAGGAACAGGATGGCCGTCTATTCGATGTACGCAAGTTCGTTGAAAAGCCGGAAAGCAATCCGCCTTCCAATATGGCGATTATCGGCCGCTACGTGCTGACTCCGGAGATCTTTGACTTCCTCGACAAGAAGGAAATCGGAGCGGGCGGAGAGATTCAGTTAACTGACGCAATTCAAAGATTGAATGAACTACAGGGTGTATATGCCTACCAGTTTGAAGGCAAACGCTTTGATGTTGGTGAAACCCTGGGTTTTGTATTGACAAACATTGAGATGGCACTTCAGGACAAAACGATCCAGAAGGAAGTCTTAAAGGGTATTGAACAAATTCTTCACGACAACAAACTACCACTCGAATGATGGAGGATAAGACGATGGCTATGCCAAAATCAGAAATTAACGCACGTTATCTTGAAGAAACTCAGCGTACCGTTATGACGAGCAGCCTTAAAAATGACAGTACAGTATATTCGTTCTTTAAAAGGACGCTTGATCTGTTTGGCGCAGTCATTGGCCTTATATTAAGTTCACCTCTGTTCTTGATCATTTCTTTACTCTACCTTAGAGGCAGTCAAAAAGGACCTGTGTTTTTTAAACAAGAAAGAATTGGTCAAAATGGAGTACCATTTTATATTTATAAATTCCGCTCGATGGTTGTTAATGCTGAAAGTGTGCTGAAAGCGAACCATGCATTATATCGGAAATATCTAGATAGTAGCTATAAACTAGAACAAGATGAGGATCCACGTATTACAAAAATTGGTCGTTTCTTGCGCAAAACAAGTTTAGACGAACTTCCTCAGTTAATTAATGTGCTAAAGGGTGAAATGAGTTTAGTTGGTCCACGTCCGGTTGTTTCAGAAGAATTACGAGAATATGGTGATGATAAACATTTATTTCTCTCGGTTAAACCAGGATTAACTGGAAATTGGCAGGTATGTGGACGGAGCGAAATTGAATATCCTGAAAGATGCAATGTTGAATTGTACTATGTCCGTCACAAGTCAATGGCATTTGATCTGAAAATTATTTTCAAAACAGTTTTGACTGTAATTACTAAAAAAGGTGCATATTAATTTTTAGAAGAAAAAATAAATGAGGTCAGTGCATGGCATATTTACTTTTACCAATTAGCTTGTTTATTAAAACATTTAATATTTCAACAACGCTTTATTATGTTGTTCAGTTGCCAGTGTATCTGTATTCATTAATTGCCGTTTATGCTTTTTTTAGTCAATCTAAGAATAATTATAGACGGTTGATGAAGGATTCATTTAATAAACGGGTTATTAGTTGCTTGTTAATTACTTTAGGCCTTCAAATAGTTGCATTAAGTTGGAGCTATTTTAGTCTCATAGGGAATGACTTCAATAGGAACCCAATAAATGAGTTTGTAAAATTAATCATTGTGATACTATGTATAATTAGCCACTATTGTGTAGTAAAATTTGTAGTTTCTGATGAAAAAAGTATAATGAAGTTTCTACAGGGAACTGGTATTGCTTTAGTAATTCTATTAGTCATTTCTTATATACAATTTCTATATTTGTTATTTCCTAATATATTTTCAAAAGCAGTCGAGATATTGGGGAGCTTTGAATATAGGTATAAAAGGGATTGGTATAGTGCTGGCAGCTATGTTCAAACAGAGAGTAGAATTAATGGATTGAATCCAGAATCAGACTATTTGGCAGTACAATATTTGGTTATATTTGTTCCGTTTATACTTGCTTCGATTAAAAATAAATTTAATTTTTTTTCGGAAAAAATTAAATATCATCCGTCTCTCTACTATCTTCTGTTAGTTAGTATTATAGTGATTTTGTTTTTTGCAAAAACTTCAACAGGCATTCTAGCTATAGGAATGATTATGTTTTCATTATGGTTAATTGTTCCATTGAGAGAAAAGATAATTTTTGCAGTTCTGATATCAATTGCCTTAGTAACTATATATATAGCAGCTATACATAGTCCTATGATTATGGAGATACTAAATATCACTTTATTCACAAAATTAGGTGGAGACTCCATGCTCAACAGAACTGGGGGCACATTAGGATTAATATTTACATGGTTGAGACATCCTATATTTGGTGTTGGCTTTAATTATCACGATTATTATCTATTTAAATTTGTTCCCAAATGGACGATGACAAGCTATGAATTCAGAAGTGTTTTTGCACCCGAAAGAACATATCCAATTCTTAGTGCTATCTTTGGTTGGCTTGCTGAATTTGGGGCTATCTTTGTAGCTTTCATAAGCGTGTACGTATACCGATTATTAAAGGATTTCCGGCGGATTTCTAACTTTGTGCAATCAGTTAATATTAGTGAACGTGAAAAACAGATGATAAATGCACTAAAGGATTCAGTTTATTACTTTTTCTTTTTTTATCTTATATGTTCCTTGCTTATCTTTAACTGGTACGAAAGTATCTACATGATCACGCTCTTTTTCTTCGTTGTTGTGCGACAATATCTAAAAAAACGATTCAATATTGAGGAGTCATATCGTTGATTATTAAAGTCCTGGTAGCAACTCACAAAAAGTATAGAATGCCAACAGATGAGATGTATACTCCTATCCAAGTTGGAAAAGAAGGAAAGCCAGCACTAGACTATCTTCCAGACAATACGGGGATAAATATTTCAATTAAAAATCCTAATTACTGTGAATTAACGGCAATGTACTGGGCATGGCAAAATTTGCGGGCTGATTATGTGGGATTAGTTCATTATCGTCGCCATTTTTGTAATCGTGAAGTTTTGATATTTAATAATGAAAAAAAATGGCAAAATATTTTAACTTCTACAAGAGCTGAACAATTACTCGAACAATACGATGTAATTCTTCCTAAGAAGAGAAATTATTGGATTGAAACCAGCATGTCTCATTATGAACATGCACACAATATTAATGACTTGCGAAAGACAAGGGAAATAATTGAAAAAATATATCCTGATTTTTTGGGATCGTTTGACCAGGCGATGAAACAAACTGCGTCTCATCGCTTTAATATGTTTATTATGAAACAAGATATTTTTCGGGAATATTCTAACTGGCTCTTTTCTATACTGTTTGAACTTGAGAAGAAAATAGATATAACTGATTATTCTCCAAAAGAAGCCCGAGTATTTGGTTATATCAGTGAACGTTTATTGGATGTATGGATAGATAAAAAGCAAATATCGTACACTGAAGTACCTGTGATGTTTATGGAAAAACAAAACTGGTGGAAAAAAGGATTTTCGTTTCTCAAAAGAAAATTCATTGGTGAACACTAATTACAAAAGGTGCTAAAAGAGTATGAAAAAGATCTTATTTATTATGCCACATGTTACAGGAAAAGGCGGTACCGAGAATGTAATGGCGATTGTAATGAAATTATTGCAAAAGGATTCCAATATACGACCATCACTCTATCTTTTTGGTGGCAGTGAAGATAAAAATTGGTTGGATGGAGTTAATTATACTGAAACAACCTTCTCTGATAACCGGATCATTAGGACAGTCCAAAATTTATTTTCTATTTTTATATGCTTATCCGGCGCTATAAGAAAAACAAAACCAGATATGGTGATTGCCACACATTCTATAACATGCTTTGTGTTGTACTGGCTTCGTAAACTTAGTGGAAGAAAATTTTCTATTGTTTCTTGGGTCCATTTTTCGCTAAACGTGAAAAACGTGAATAAAGCTCTACTAAAGTACGCAGATTATCATTTTGCTATATGCCCAGGAATTAAACAGCAATTCATGGAAATTGGCACCCAAGAATCCAAAGTTTACGTAGTGAATAATCCGATTTATCGGACGGAGCAAATCATCCTCCGTCCAAAGAACCACACTGTATTTTTATATATAGGTCGTGTGATTTTTGAAGGTCAGAAGAGGGTTAAAGATTTACTTGAATCATTATCTCTTGTACAGGGAGAATGGAGTTTAGTCGTAGTCGGTGATGGAAATGATAGAGCGCAATGTCAGAAGTACGCTGAACAATTGCATATCAATCAAAGAATTACTTGGTATGGTTGGTTAGAAAAACCTTGGGATATAGTTAATGAAGTAACAGCATTAGTTTTAACGTCCGAATTTGAAGGCCTCCCAATGGTTTTGGCAGAGGGAATATCAAGAGGTGTCTATTGCGTTAGTTCTGATTGTGAAACAGGGCCAAGTGATATAATAAAACATGAAGTGAATGGAGAACTTTATCCACCCCATAGTGTCAATCAACTACATGATATATTGCAAAATATTGTGGACCGAAAGAAGCTTCCAGATCAAAAACTCATTCAGTCCTCAATTAGTCAGATGTATATTGAAGAATACATGAGAAATTTTAAAAAAGCTGTAAATGATATATTTGAAATTGAAAATATTTAAATTAGGAGTAACAAATGGGAACAATCGGATGCGTCATTGTAACTTATAACAAATTATCTCTTCTGAAAGAATGTCTTGAAGGCGTTATTAATCAAACTCGCAAAGTAGACGAAATATTTGTTATTGATAATTGTAGCGATGATGGTACAGATGAATACATAGATCTGCTTCAAAAAGATGTTGATAATATTAATTACATAAAATTGGAAAATAATATTGGTGGGGCTGGTGGCTTTAGTTATGGAATAAAGAAAGCTTATGAAGCCGGTATGGAGTATATTTGGATTATGGACGATGACACTATACCACAGCCACTGACATTAAAAAATTTGATAGTCACTGCAAACGACAAAACACTTAGTTGGGGATTTCTTTCTAGTAATGTAAGATGGATCGATAATTCAGCTTGTGTTATGAACGTTCCAAAGGTAAGTAAGGACTGGAATGAAAAATCGGATAGAGGAATTATTAAAATAGAGTCAGCTTCCTTTGTATCTCTACTTATTAATCGAAAAGTGCTTGATGAAGTCGGATACCCCATTAAGGAATACTTCATCTGGGGAGATGATGTAGAATTTACAAGGCGAATATCTCAATCGAGGTCTGGCTATTTTGTGCCTAATAGCATTGTTCTGCACAAGATGAAGAGTAATAACGGAATTAATATAATATCAGAAGACAATAATCGCTTAGAGAGATACTTTTATGAGTACCGGAACAGAATTTACACAGCGAGAGAATTTGGAAACAAAGAATTCGTTTCAATTATAGTAAGGACCATAGGAAAGGTATTTCAAATACTACTTAAAAATAACAAATATAAAATAAAAAAAACGAAAATAGTATTAAAAGGCTTTTTTGCAGGATTAGTATTTCATCCTGAGATTGAAACAACAAGAAACAGTATAAAAACGAATAAATATTCTTAAATTGAAAGGAAGATTTCTGTGAAATATGACTATCTGATTGTAGGCTCTGGATTGTTCGGCAGTACTTTTGCATATGAAGCTGCAAAACGAGGTAAGAGAGTAAAAGTAATTGAAAAGAGAAAACATATCGGTGGAAACATATACACGGAAAAAATAGAAGATATAAATGTACATAAATATGGGGCACATATCTTTCATACAAACGACAAAAAAATATGGGATTATGTAAATCAATTTGCGGAGTTTAACCGATACACAAATAGTCCAATTGCAAACTACAAAGGTGAAATATATAATCTCCCGTTCAATATGAATACATTTAATAAGTTATGGGGAGTAGTAACACCTGAACAGGCAAAGGCAAAAATAGAGGAACAAAAAGCTAAATCAAAAATAGAAATTCCAAAGAATCTAGAAGAGCAGGCAATCTCATTAATTGGTACAGATGTCTATAAGAAATTGATAAAGGGATATACAGAAAAACAATGGGGTCGAAAAGCTACGGAATTACCTGCTTTTATTATCAAACGTCTTCCAGTAAGATTTACTTATGACAATAATTATTTCAATGATAAATATCAAGGTATTCCAATTGGTGGATACACCAAAATCATTGAAAAAATGCTAAGTAATGAGTTAATTGATGTTGAATTAGATGTGGATTTTTTTGAGAAAAAAGATGAATATTTGAAAGAATATCCAAGAATTATATACACGGGTATGATTGATCAATTCTTCGATTATCAGTACGGTACTTTGGAATACAGAAGCTTAAAATTTGAAACAGACGTTTATGATCAGAAAAATTATCAAGGCAATGCAGTTGTCAATTACACGGATGCTGAAACACAGTATACAAGAATTATTGAGCATAAACACTTTGAATACGGAGAACAACCTAAAACTGTTGTTACAAAGGAATATCCTGAAAATTGGAAAAAAGGTGATGAACCATATTATCCAATGAATGATGAAAAAAATAATAACTTGTTTAAGAATTACAAAGAACTTTCCGAACAAAATTCAAATATCATCTTTGGTGGAAGACTTGGCATGTATAAATATTTCGATATGCACCAGGTAATTGCAGCTGCTCTTACAACTGTTAAAAATGAATTTAATGATTAAGTGTAGGTAAACCATGAATATTGCTAAAAATTATCTTTACAATGTTGTATATCAAGTTTTTGTTCTTATTGTTCCTTTAATCACAATTCCGTATATTTCTAGAGTGCTAGGAAGTAGTGGCATTGGTATTAATGCATACACCAATTCTATTATTCAGTATTTTATTCTGTTTGGAACGATAGGAATTGCTTTATATGGAACAAGGGCAATTGCATATGTACGAGATGAAAAGAATAATTTAAGTCGTACATTCTGGGGGATTTTATTTCTTAAGCTAATTACTGTATCCGTGTCTTATCTGTTTTTTTTTGATTTTTTTAAATATTATTCATCAGTATACCTTAATTTTTTTGATTCAATCTATTCTTATAATTTCTGCGGCAGTTGATATTTCATGGTTGTACATGGGATTAGAAGATTTTAAAAAGACAGTGCTTCGAAATTTAATTGTAAAAGTAATTGGTGTTTTATGCATTTTTATATTTGTTAAAACTTCCAGGGACATTTGGCACTATGTACTTATACTGAGTGCTTCTGAACTTTTTGGACAGCTGACACTTTGGATGTATCTACCAAAAGTTGTAAAGAAGATAAAATTGAATTGGCATGATATAGTAATCCATTTTAAACCAGCGTTGGGATTGTTTATTCCACAAATTGCTATTCAAATTTATATAGTTTTGAATAAGACAATGTTAGGAATATTATCGAATGTAAATGAAGTAGGATATTTTGAAAATGCTGATAAGATAGTAAAAGTTATTCTCGCGGTAGTAACAGCTATGGGGGTTGTTATGTTGCCGAGGATATCGAATACGTTTGCAAAGGGCGATACGAATAAGGTAAAGGAATATCTTTATAAATCATTTGGTTTTGCATCATTTCTCTCTATTCCGTTGATGTTTGGAATTGCATCTATTTCTGAAAACTTTACTCCATGGTTTTTTGGTCCGTCTTTTAATAAAACTGGAATAATTATTGTCATGCTAAGTCCCATCATTGTCTTTATCGCATGGAGTAATGTTCTGGGTGTTCAATATCTAATGCCTATTGGAAAAGTTAGAAGTTATACAATTTCGGTTATCTGTGGTGCTGGAATAAATTTTGTTCTAAACCTTTTATTGATCCCTCATTTTCAGTCGCTAGGAACAGCGATAGCAACACTTATTGCGGAATTGATTGTTACTTTATATCAATTTATTTGCATCGTTAAAGAAACCAAAATTAAATATTTATTTAGTGAAACATGGAAATACATAACTGGCGGTTTTATGATGTACTTCATTAATCAGGTCATTGGTTATTTAATGCCAATAAATCCTTTGACGACTTTGGTCCAGATTATTGTGGGAGTATTAATTTATTTTAGTATTTTAATTGTCTTGAAATCCCAGGTTAACAAACAAATGATCAACAAAGTTGTATCTTTAATAAAGATAAAAAAACAATCTTAAAGAGTTTGAACTATCATTAGAGGTGGTTCCCTCAGGGTCATTGAAGGTTTCAATAAGGAGGAGTAGCTTTTGTCGCAAATAATGAAGAAATTCCCTTTTTTTTTATACTACGACCTATTGTTTTGTATCATTGTACTTGCGGTTCATAAAGTCGCGCTGATTCAACCTTTTTTATCAGTGTTGTTTCTCATTGGCTTTTTGGGTACGTTATTAGAGATAGGTATTCGTGTGCTGAAAAAATATGAATACTTTAAGTTAATGAGTTTGAAATCGTTAATAACATTTGCAATATTGGCGTTTTCTGGGAACATTTATATCTATTTATTCTTTACTAGAGAAAAAATGATTCAATTTTGGGATTCATCCCTTTATTGGTCAACATCGATCATTTTTACAGATAGTCTTTTTAATAACTTTAATGCAACGGCCAAAATGTTATATGCCTCTATTTTGAATGATGATTATAATATGGTACCCGTCATTGCTCTTTCTCTTCCAATGAAATTATTTGGGTTTAGTTATAAAATTTTCGCCTTATCTATATATAACTTGTATTTAATACCTGCAATATTTATAACAATCCTATTAATTAAAAAAATAATTAAGGACAATAATATATTAACGCCGACGACTGATTTTTTGTCTCTGTCTGTTCCATTTCTGTTCACACCATTTATTATTCCATTAATGAGTGGGTACCTTGATGCTGCAGGATTATTTTTTGTGGCATTACTTTTAGTGCTTGTTTATAGTGATAACTTTGTAAAAATTGATTTGTTTCGTGATTTGTCTTTTATGATGCTTCTAATCCTCTTATTATTTACGAGAAGATGGTATGCTTATTTTGGAATTGCATTAATTATCTCTTGGGGATTTACCAATATTTTACGTCAGGCTTATAATAAGCATGGTAAAATTAATTTTAAACGTCCAATAATGTTTATTGCCAATATGTGCCTCATTGGGTCAGGGTGCTTATTTATCTTTCTTGTCTTTTTTAGAGAATTTATTAAAAGAAGCCTATTTAATAATTATTCACAAATGTACTCAGCATATCAATCCGGTTCGTATATAAACAATTTAGACTTGTTCATTCAGTATATTGGATTACTATTGTTTTTAATTATTCTAATAGGAATTGTTTTTCTTTATAGAAATCATAAAAATATTTACTATGTTTCCCTTTTATTATTATTACTATTAATTTCCTTTTCGCTATTTGTCTCGGTTCAATCTTTAGGAGTTCAGCATTATTATATTATGGTAATTCCCCTATGTATATTACTCACAATAGGATCGTGTTGGCTTTCGATAAGAAAAAATAGGTCGATAGAAATCTTAACTAGTTCAATTATTATCGTGGTATTCCTAATTAATTTTGCTCAATCTTTCGAAACGGCATTTGCAACATTTAAGAAAGGAACTGTTTTGTCAAGTGCAGTTGTCTATCCAACGGTACGTTCTGATATACATCAAATTAGAGAAATGACAACTTATTTAAATAAATTGACTAAAGATAATGGCAAGAAAGTCTATGTGTTAGCTAGTTCAAGTATTTTAAACGGTAGTATCGTTTCAAATGCTTTTATGCCAGACACACTGTATGCAATACCGTCTTTACTATCAACGCATGATGTTGATTTAAGAGATGGCTTCCCTAACGCTTTCTTCTTAGCTGATTATGTAGTTGTCACTGATCCGGTACAATATCATCTGCGTCCTGAAGATCAAAAGGTTATTGGGGTATTAGCAAATCTATTTCAGCAAAATAAAGAGAATAACTTTAAATTGGTAAAGAAGTTTCAATTAGATAATAATGTTAGGGCGAAGGTTTATGAAAAAGTCCACGCTTTCAATAGAGAATGGATTAATCAAGTTTCATATGAATTTAATTCAAGCTACCCCAACAATACTTTACTGACAAATATTAATCAGCTTTCACCATTAATAAATAGTATCGAACTGAAAAATCAACACATGCAGGTTTGGGACGATCAAGGAACCTTAATGGTGGATTGCTGGAGTTCACGTCGTCTAACTATCCCTCTCTCATTGAATGAAGATTATAAAGAGTTGGCCTTTTCATTAACAAATGTTGGACAACAGAAACCTGTTCATTCAAAAAGAATTTTAGTGGAATTCTATTATGATGGGAAAAAAATGCAGTCAAATACAATTCTAGCGAACCATCCTGAAAAAGTTCATTTAGATGTTCAAAATGTAAATTCACTAAAAATGGTATTTAAAGTGCAAAATAGTGATAGTGCAAATAATCCAATCACAATTTCAAATATTCAAGTGAAGTAACAAATAAGACTTATTGAGGAGTGGAAGCTATGAATCAGAGACCTTTGTTGACTATAGTAGTTCCTTGTTACAATGAAGAAGCTGTACTTTACGAAACGATTAAAGAGTTATCAAATGTTTTAAGCGATCTCGTTAATAATGATTTAATAAATTCAAAGAGTATTCTTTTGTTCGTTGATGACGGTAGTTCAGATGAAACATGGTCAATTATTGAAAAAAAATCCGAAGTCATTCCATTTATTCATGGATTAAAATTAAGCAGAAATTTTGGCCATCAAGGCGCCCTAATTGCAGGACTCGAGACAGCAAAAGCGTATTCCGATTGTGTTATCTCCATTGATGCTGATCTCCAAGATGATGTTCAAGCAATAAAAAAATTCATTGAAAAATACAGAGACGGTTATGATATCGTTTATGGCGTTCGCGATAAAAGAGATACGGACACGTTTTTTAAAAGAAATACCGCACTTGCATTTTATAATTTAATGGGCAAAATGGGTGTTAAATTAATACCTAATCATGCTGATTTTCGATTAATGAGTAGAAGAGCTCTAGATGAATTTTCAAAATATCAAGAAGAAAATTTATTTCTTCGAGGTATTATACCAATGTTAGGATTTAAAAGTACAAAAGTGTACTATGACCGGAAAGAACGTTTTGCTGGCGAATCTAAATATCCTTTAAAAAAAATGATTTCATTTGCATTAGATGGATTGACTTCATTTAGTATAGTGCCAATTAAAATGGTTTCTTTTACAGGTTTTATTCTTGTCCTGATCGGAGTTTGTATTGCAATTTATACATTGTTTGAAAAAATATTTGGAAATACTATTACGGGTTGGACGTCACTAATGATATCAATTTGGATTATTGGGGGAATGCAACTGCTGGCCATTGGAGTGATTGGTGAGTATGTTGGGAAAATTTTTAAAGAAACAAAAAATAGACCGAGATATACAGTTGAAAAAAATACATTGTTTGAAAATCAAAAAGTTAATAATAGAGAACATCAAGAAGTTTAAAGAAAGATTAATTTTTAGGTGGCGAAAAAATGTCAAAAAGAATTGAGTGGATTGATGTTGTCAAGGGATTAGCCATTTTATTAGTAATTGTTGGCCACACAATACACCCACGTTCATTTAGTTGGATCGTTATTTTTACTTTTCATATGCCGGTTTTTTTTATCATAAGTGGATTTCTCTATAAACCAAGAACACCATATGAAATTATGGCAAAAAAATCCAAAAGGTTATTAATTCCTTATTTATCCACATGCCTTTTGTTACTCATTGGTGCCAATATTATAAACTACTTAAATCATATGAATTTTGAACAGATATCTTATTCATTTAATCATCTTATTTTTGCATTTCTTTATGGTAACGGAGTAGTACCCCCAAAAACATATCCATTTTCAGATGTGTGGCAGGTTGGTATGCTTTGGTTTTTACTATGTTTGTTTTTGGCTGAACTTCTTTTTTCTTCCTTAATGATGGTTACAAAGAATAAGAATTCAAATTATTTTCCGTTGGCTATTATAACGACTGCTGGAGTTGGTTTTGTAATAAGTCATTTTATCTTTTTACCATGGAATATTGATTTAGCAATGATTGCACTAATTTATCTTTATATAGGCTATGAATTGAGAAAAAGATCATTTGATTCTGTTAAAATTCCGATGTATATAATTGTTTGTATGATTCTTTTTTGGATTCAAACGGTACATATTGGCGGAATAGAAATGTCGAGTCGAACCTATCCAATGTTTCCATTCTCAATTCTTGGATCGATTTGTGCCAGCATTTTGTTTATTCAGGGATGCAAAATAATTTCAAAGATAGAGATGATAAAAAAGCCTTTAGCTTTTCTTGGATCTGAGTCGCTAATAATTTTATGCTTTCATCAATTGGAAATTAATTTAATTCCATGGTATAAATTAACAAATTTATACCCTGTATTAATTGAATATCCTCGACTATTAGAAATAGTCTTGATATGCTTGAAAATCGCACTATTAACACTGGTTGCATTATATGTGAAGAAAGTTCCTTTTATTAGAAAACTGTACTACATTAAATAATCATTGGATTTTTCATTATTAGTCAAACATAAATTAATGTAGAAGAAAAAAAACTATTGCTACGCTGATTTGTGTAGTCAGATTCAGTCGTTTATAAAATGCAGAAGATACAGGTTAAATCAAGTGATGAAATTCTAAATATTATTAATAATTCTGCCTTTGATGTTAAAAGAAAACGTTTTTATTAGGTTTCATACCCATCTGATTTGCTTGGCCAAGTCTTAAAAAATCTCTCACTTTTATCAAATACTCTGTCTGTAATCTCATTTACGAGTACTGTTATTGGATTCATTTTTCATTTTTTGAATCCATTGATCATCCTAGATTAGTAGGTTCAACTCGTATATTATTCATGATCAATTATTAACTCGGATGGATTTATGTCAGTACCTTTTGATGAGGGGACAATAAAAATTAGATTTCAACTTATACATGTTGTGATACTCAAAGAGATTAAGATTACGGTTGTAGATGAATTAAGGTATATATAACTGGAATATTCTGAATGGGGGAGCTGGAATGATAAGAAAGACTGTGATGAGTCTCAAAGCTTTAGTGACAACACTTTTTGGGTGCGTCTTGTTTTTAATCATGTCGACTTATACACAAGCAGCTGACAACCAATATTCACACATTATAAACCAAAACGAAGTTCATTACATGGCCCAAATCACATCAGAGGATGAAAATCAGGTGTGGAGCGAACCCTATTTTATAGAGGGGTGCGATTGGGTAGCTTCAGCAAAAAGCTTTAATGGTCAATGGGTTAAAATTATTCAGCAGGCTCAAACAGATAAAGGGACATATTTCTTATTTCAAACAAATGATAAAACTATTGGTTGGCTTGATAAAACAGCTTTCCAATCATTAACCGATGATACTTACTATGACAAAGAAGTAAACTATGTCGGGCAAGTCAAATCCGTAAGTGAAAATCAGATTTGGACCCAACCTTTTCAGATTCGAGGAAGCAGCTGGGCAGGTTCGCAACAAACGTATGCCAATCAGTGGGTGCAAATTGTGCGGGAAGCGAAAACAATACGGGGAATCTATTATCTCTTCCAAGTGAATGGTAGAGACATAGGTTGGATGGACAAAACAGCCTTTCAATCTATTGGTGACGATACATATGATGATCAGGAGGTACATTATACCGGACAAGTGAAAACGGGTGGTACAGATCAAGTATGGGAAAAACCATTCCCCGTCAGTGGAAGCAAATGGTTGGCAAGCCAGAGCAGTTATGCAGGGCAATGGGTTAAAATAATTAGACAGGCAAAAACTGTTGCCGGAACATACTATCAATATCAAATTAACGGACAAACCATTGGCTGGATGGATACGAATGCCTTTCAATCATTAGCTGATGATACTTACTATGACAACGATGTAAACTATGTCGGGCAAGTCAAATCTGGAAGTGAAAATCAGATTTGGACCCAACCTTTTCAGATTCGAGGAAGTAGCTGGGCAGGTTCGCAACAAACGTATGCTAATCAGTGGGTGCAAATCGTGCGGGAAGCGAAAACGATACGGGGAACCTATTATCTCTTCCAAGTGAATGGCAGAAACATAGGTTGGATGGACATAACGGCCTTTCAATCTATTGATGACGATAAATATGAAGATCAAGAAATTCACTATACCGGACAAGTGAAAACAGGTGGTGCAAATCAAGTATGGGAAAAACCATTCCCTGTCAGTGGAAGCAAATGGTTAGCAAGTCAGAGCAGTTACGCTGGTCAATGGGTTAAAATAATTAGACAGGCCAAAACCGTTGCTGGAACATACTATCAATATCAAATTGACGGACAAGCCGTTGGTTGGATGGATACGAATGCTTTTCAATCATTAGCTGATGATACTTACTATGACAACGAAGTGAACTATGTCGGGCAAGTCAAATCGGGAAGTGACAACCAGATCTGGAGCCAACCATTTCCAATTCGAGGAAGCAGTTGGGCAGGTTCGCAACAAACGTATGCTAATCAGTGGGTGCAAATCGTGCGGGAAGCGAAAACGATACGGGGAATCTATTATCTCTTCCAAGTAGATGGTAGAAATATAGGCTGGTTGGATAAAACAGCTTTTCAATCTATTGGAAATAATTCTTATACTGATAAAACAGTTGATTATATTGCTCAAATCATTTCAGGTAATGAGAATCAAATTTGGAGTCAACCATTCCCAGTAAATAGAAGCAGTTGGGTGGATTCAGCAGGAAGTTATAAAAGTGATTGGGTTAAAGTAATAAGAGAAGCTCAAACTTATAAAGGTACATACTGCCTTATTCAATTAAACGGTCGCACAATTGGCTGGATTGATAAAAATGCATTGTTAGCAACTAATGCATATAATGTGGGCATTGATATTTCGCATCATCAAAATGATAAAGGAACTATTGATTTTAATGCTGTAAAAAATCAAGGTATAAATTTTGTGTCTATAAAAGCTACTGAAGGCACAACATATAAAGATCCATACTTTGAAGAAAATATTAACAGCGCAAGGAACGCGGGACTTAAAACTAATGCTTATCACTTTTTTCATGCCACAGATAATGATAGTGATGCGATTCATGAGGCAGATTTTTTTGCATCACAGTTGAAAAACGTCAATTTTGATGGATATGCTTTTATTGATGTTGAAATTAATGGCAGCGTTGGAATGGGCAATGTCACAAACAGAATTGCACTTTTTTTACAAGAATTAAAAAATCAGGGAATTAATAAGATTGGAATCTATTCTTCTAAAAATTATTTTAATAACTATATTGATTTATCAACACTAAAAAATAAATACTCAGGATTAATAATTTGGGTAGCAGCGTATCATGATATAAATCTTGGCCCACAATTTACTACTGACTTATGGCAATATTCGAGTTCTGAAAATGTATCAGGGATTACAGGGCCAGTTGATATGGATCTCACTTTTAATACACAGTTTTAGTTTTCAAAAGCGGGGTCTAAACCCACCGCCTTTTGGCCGCATCCGATTTTAGCCTTATCTTTCCGCGTCCATAATTTTTATAGAGGTGAAAAGTATGGATGGTTATCAAAAAAGTGGTCACGCGATTTATGATATCAAGTATCATGTGATCTGGGTGACAAAATATCGATATAAAGTGTTGTGAGGCCAGGTTGCTATCTGGTTACGGGAACTAATCCGGCAGGGGGTGATGCCAGAGGGATCACCATTCTGCAAGGGAGTGTAGGTAAGGAGCACATTCACTTGCTGATTTCCTGTCCGCCCAGTCTGGCCCCGAGTAAAGTCATGCAGTACCTAAAGGGACGTTCATCTAGGTTATTACAAGATGAATTTCCAGGATTGAAAAAACGATATTGGGGTCAGCACTTATGGTCCAGAGGCTATTTTTGTGCAACGGTAGGCACGGTGACAGACGAAATCATCCGAATTTATACTGCCAACCAATCAAATAATGTCAGGGACGACATTTTCAAGAATGCTGACTGAGTTCAGTCAGCATTCAGTGTGCATTGAGCACACGGCCTTTCAGAAGACTTTAGTCATGACAAGTTGCGGAATTTCTTCTACTGAACATGCAACCTTTGCGCCGGGCTCTTTGTTGACGGTCAATGGTGACGAGACGCAGGTTTAGCAACAAAGTGTTCTTGAACAAGGTCAAGTAATGACAAAATAATCAATTGCACTAATAAATATGTAGAAAAGGCGAGAGTAGCTTCCCGTCTTTTTATCTCAAAACAAGGATTCGCTTATAAGTGTGAAGAGATGGTTTTTAGGTATCAGTGTGCTGATTATTTTGATATTGATTGCTTTGTTTATTTGACGCTTACTCTTAATCGAATTGTTTGTTACTGATGGGGAAAAGACGTTAACACGAATTATTTATCTGAATCCTGAACAGCCGCTCGATTCAAAAGGAATTGCGTTATTTTCAACGGGTGACACCGCTCAGATCAGTCAGATTGTGGTTGAGGTTGATCCGATTGAGTCAATTTGGAGGGAATTGAACTGGAATAGGTGGTTATGAATTCTCATATAAATCATGTTTACGAATTAGGCTCAACATATGATGCAATGAACGGCAATGACAGCGAGACGAAAGTGATTCTAATTCTGAATAAGAGGTTGACATGGATTCATAAACTAATCAAACAAGTTATCATTCCAACCGCTGAACGATGAAATAGTCCTGTAAAACAAAAAACTCTGCTTCTCTTTTGTCGCAATCGGGTTCAATCGAACTCGGCTGTTTTTTTTTCGTATTTATCGCCCCTATCTTAAATAAGTCAATTAATTCTCTATTTTTTTTAATAATTGCACGAAATACTGATGCACAATAAATAATTTATGATATAATTTTATGTAATTCTTAAGACATGATCCAAAAGGCTTATGTAGATGCATTTTTTTCTAAATGATAATAAATATAAAAGTGTATTGTTTTAAGAGTTTCAACGTGTACGATTGATTTGCATCGGAAGATTTTTGCCTCGTTTTGTCATTTCTGTTTACTTCTTTTTCATTAAGCAGTAGTGTTTCGTTCATAATACAGGTGGTGAATTGGAAAAAAGTACAGGTTTATTTTTACTCGTCGACAAGGTACGGTAAATGGAAATTAAACAATATAAAGATATAGAGAAACTATTTGGACCCGAGGCAGAAGTTGATGCCAATGGGGTTCAACTCAGAATTTGTATTGACTTAGGGGGATAAGAGTGAGTCGCTTTTTATTTTATTTGGAATATGATGGCAAACGAACGGTGTCCAACACGTACGAGGCACCGGTTGATGCGGTTCAAGCAGATGGTGTGCTTGGCGCAATTTCTTTATTTGCTGAAAAAAATAAATTGAAAAAAGTGAGAAACGAAGGTCTTGAGAATAGTAATTATCGCGCTTTTTTCATTAAAAAAGCGCACTTCGGTCGTTCAAGAGAACTTGTCTATTTTATTCAGGAAGATGTCAGAGGATAACATCAGTTATAAGGATCAAGTGGGAAGGGTGGTTCGCCTCGACGAGAGGTGAGCCACCCTTCTGTTATGCTAAACATCATATGGGATCATAACGATAATAAGGTATATAAAAAATCGGGAGGTTGTATGATGGAAATTACACTGTGCCAATCCATTGCGTTGCAGGACTATTCAGTGCAGTTGTCTTTGTATAAGACGATCGAATCCAGCTTTTTTACCGCATCGAGGAGATTTTGTTTCCGACAGCGCGTTCCCGGAGCCTTATGAACACGTGATCGAGAAAACGGTGATTAATTACGAATGTCGGCTTTGTTCTGTTTATTTTGCCCCGATTTGCTTGGAAGCTGGCGAAGAATTGAAATCATATCTGAACCATTTCAAACGTCATGGTTGGATTGACCAGCTCTTCAAAAGCCGCCTCTAATCCATTCTCCAAAATTCATGGTGGGTCCCTCACCTCATTCTCCTGACGCAGGAGATCGAGAGTTTATTTATTTCATACGTATCAGTTAACGAAAAGATTATTACAATAAATTAAAAATGTGTAAAAAACTACAAAATTGATTATAAAGTGCTATAATAATTCTTGTTTTAGTTCATATCTCATGAATCTATTGACTTGGTTTCGCCAAAATGAATAATCACTCTCATTTTAACATTAACAGACAAATCTGTACCGTTTCTGAACGAATTTCAGGAGTTTTGGTACACGATCATCTTTTTCCTGCACGTGTTGCCTCGCAATTGGCACTAATTTCCGCATTTGCTATGAAACTGTTACGTTGGTAAAGGGAATTCTATGTTATAATTTATTAGAATTTATCGGAAATTGTTTAATAAGAAGCGACTAATCTACTTTGCGAGGGATATCATGGAAGAAACAATTAGCCTTAAAGAGATTTTTGCTACATTAAAAAAACATCTAATGTTAATCGTGACGATTACACTCCTAGCTGTCATGGTTAGCGCCGGGGTCACCTTCTTTCTGATGACACCGAAATACGATGCATCAACACAGATTCTGGTTAACCAGGCAAACGCTAATAGCAATACGATCTATCAGCAAGCAAATACCGTTCAGACGAACGTGCAATTGGTTAACACATACAGCGTCATTATCAATAATCCTTCAGTACTCAATCAAGTGATTAAGAAATTAAAGCTTGATATGACCGACAGTGAGTTAAAAGGAATGCTTACCGTAAACACCGAACAGAATTCTCAGGTATTTACGTTAACTGCGGAAACGGACAGTCCTTCTCAATCGGTACGCATAGTGAACGGCGTTGCATCAGCGTTCAAATCACAGGTTCAAAAAGTGATGAATGTCGATAACGTCAGCATCCTGTCACCGGCAAACATCGCTTCAAGTCTTAATCCGGTTAAGCCAAAGACGAGCATTAATCTAGCGATCGCATTTGTGGTGGGATTGATGGTGTCGGTTGGTTTAGCATTCTTACTCGACTATATGGATAACACCATTAAGACGGAAGAAGATATTGAAAAAATTCTTGATCTGCCTGTTCTTGGCGTGATCTCTGAAATTAAGAATAGTAAAGAGTCAAGCAGGACCCATTCACGATCAGCCGTACATACATCGGGACGTCATCAAGTGAGAGGAGCTGGTCACGTTGAAACGAAGTAAACAAAGCCTTTCGAAACAGAGGCACTTAATCGCCTTTAATAAGCCCAAGTCAACAACAGCGGAGCAGTACCGTACGATTCGAAGCAATATTGACTTCTCACAAGTTGACACGGAATTGAAAACGATCATGCTGACCTCGTCGGGTCCCGGTGAAGGGAAATCAACATCAACTGCCAATCTCGCAGTAGTCATGGCACAGCAAGGTAAGAAAGTGCTCTTAATTGATGCCGATCTTCGTAAACCGACGATGCATTATACGTTCCGGCTTTCGAATACAGAAGGCCTGACAACGCTGCTGCGAAAGTTGACCACTTTTGATGACTCAGTCAAGAAAACAGAAGTTGAAAATCTATTTGTTTTAACAAGTGGTCCGATTCCTCCGAATCCGGCTGAACTACTAAGCTCAGTTGTTATGGCAAGCTTCATTAAGCATGCACTCACCTTGTTTGATACGGTGATCATTGATACACCGCCAATCCTAGCCGTTACCGATGCGCAAGTGCTTGCCAACCTATGTGATGGAGTGGTCCTTGTTGTCCGAAGTGGCGTGGCTGAAAAGGAAGCGGCACTCAAAGCGAAGGACCTGTTAACCAAAGCCAAGGCTCGAATCCTCGGTGTTATTCTAAATGGCAAGCCGATCAGCAAGGGCAACGACTACTATTACTACAATTATTATGGCAATGATTAACAGATTATAGTGGATTTTAAAGGAAAGGAGCGTTGGTGCTGTTGATTGACATCCATTGCCATATACTACCCGGAATCGACGATGGTGCTCAAGATGAACAAATGTCCTTGAACATGGCAAAGCAAGCAGTTGCCGAGGGCATCACGCAAATTGTCGCAACCCCGCATCACAAGAATAGACATTGGGATAATCTCAAATCTGAGATACTGACACGTGTTCAAACGCTAAATCAACGCTTTGAACAGAATCAGATTGGCTTAAGGGTGCTTCCCGGACAAGAACCGAGAATTTTCGGTGAAATGGCCACTGAAGATGCATCTCAAGAATTACTAACCGTTAATAACAACAAGAAGTACATCCTCATTGAATTCCCAACACACCATGTCCCGAGATACGCACAGCAATTATTCTTTGATCTGCAAGTGAAAGGCGTAACACCGGTGATTGTCCATCCGGAACGTAATGAAGAAATTGTTCAACATCCCAATAGGCTCTATCAATTCATTGCCGACGGCGCTTTGTCTCAAGTGACAGCAGCCAGTCTGATCGGCAAAAACGGTCGATCCGCTAAAAAGCTGACCTTACAATTTATTGAAAACAATCTCGCACAATTTGTCGCCTCGGATGCACATAATGTCAGCGCACGCCCTTTCTATATGCAAGAAGCATTCTTGGATCTAAAGAAACACTTCGGAAGAGACTTAGCGAACTTGTTTCGAGAAAACGCAGAATTGTTAATCAACGGCGACCTCGTTTACCGAGAAGAGCCGATTGAGATAATAGAGAAAAAATTTCTTGGTATCTTCTAAATAAACTCAGGGGGAGTTAGAAATGAAAATTGCGGTTATTGGCACCGGCTATGTTGGGCTGGTCACAGGTGTCGCACTTTCAGAAATCGGCCATCATGTGACCTGTATCGATGTAGATCCGGCAAAGGTTGAGACATTAAGCAAGGGGATTCCAACGATCTATGAGCCAGGTCTTGGGGAACTGATGAAGAAGAATATGGCTGCGGGATGCTTAGCATTTACCTCAACGCATCGTGAAGGACTTGCCGAGGCAGCAGTTATTTATATTGCCGTAGGAACACCAAAACGTGCAGATGGTTCTGCAAACCTAGATTACGTTGAAGCTGCGGCAAAAGATATTGCGCGCAACATCACTCAGAACGTGATCGTTGTGATTAAAAGCACGGTTCCGGTAGGAACAAACTTCCATATCCTTAATGTCATTAATACGAACACATCGAATGGAATCCAAGTGAAAATTGCGTCCAATCCTGAATTTCTCAGAGAAGGATCAGCAGTTAAGGACACTTTTCATGGTGACCGCATTGTCATTGGTGCTGAAGATTTGGAAACAGCAAACGTTCTGGATGAAATTAACGCGCCATTTAACATGCCAATCATTAAAACAGACATTTCCAGCGCGGAAATGATTAAATATGCGTCCAACGCCTTCCTTGCGACAAAGATCAGTTTCATCAATGAAATTGCGAACATTTGCGAAGCTCTTGGTGCCAATGTTGAAGAAGTAGCAAAAGGCATGGGCTTTGACCACCGCATAGGACCTGATTTCTTAAAAGCCGGTATCGGTTATGGCGGTTCCTGCTTCCCGAAAGACACCAATGCGCTCGTTCAACTTGCCGGAAATAATCACCATGATTTCAATTTGTTGAAATCGGTTATAGAAGTCAATAACAATCAGCAAGTCCTGCTCATTGACAAGATTCTCTCACGCTTTGGCAGCCTTGAGGGAAAACGGGTCGCAATTCTAGGTATCGCGTTTAAGCCACACACTGATGACCTCAGAGAATCACCGGCTCTGGTCATGATTCCTAAACTGGCAGAGCTTGGTGCAGACATCATTGCCTATGATCCAATTGCTATTGATAATGCCAATAGACAGATCAAAGAAGAGATTGAATACACCGAAGATCTGTCAACAGCGTTGCACAACGCAGACTTTGCCGTAATCATCACCGATTGGCCGGATGTGAAAACTATTGATCTTGTGCAATACAGTCAACTCATGAACGAACCGATCGTATTTGACGGGCGTAATTGCTACAGCTTAGATGCCGTTAAGCAAGCGACTATTGAATACTATTCCATTGGCCGTCCGGACCAATCATCAGAATTAATTAGCTGAGCGGAGAGGAGAACAGTCCCTATGAAAAAAGTTAGAAAAGCGATCATCCCTGCGGCTGGCTTAGGCACACGATTCCTGCCGGCAACAAAAGCCTTGCCTAAAGAAATGCTCCCCATTGTCAATAAACCAACGATACAATATATCGTTGAAGAAGCAGTCAATGCGGGTATGGAAGAGATCATTATTGTAACCGGAAAGGGAAAACGAGCAATCGAAGATCACTTTGACTATGCTTACGAACTTGAACAGAATCTGGAACACAAAGGTAAGTTAGACCTGCTCGAAAAGGTCCGTGAATCTTCCAAAATTGATATTCACTACATAAGACAAAAGTCACCAAAAGGACTAGGCCACGCCGTCTGGTGCGCACGTAAATTCATTGGTGACGAACCATTTGCTGTGCTTTTAGGCGATGATATTGTGCAAAATGAAAAGCCATGTATTCAGCAGCTTGCAGAACAGTATGAGAAAACAGGTTGCTCAGCAATTGCTGTACAACAGGTTCCTGAAGATCAAACGCATCGTTATGGCATCATTGATCCGTAAAGCCAAGATGGACGACTATACAATGTAAGGCAATTCGTCGAGAAGCCGAAGGAAAATCCGCCATCCAATTTGGCAATTATCGGCCGCTACGTGCTTACCCCGGAGATCTTTGACTTCCTTGATAAGAAGGAAATCGGTGCCGGAGGCGAGATTCAATTAACCGATGCAATCCAAAAACTGAACGAAAAACAAGGTGTCTATGCCTACGAGTTCGAAGGCAAACGCTATGATGTTGGTGAGACACTTGGGTTTGTGCTCACGAACATCGAAATGGCATTGAAGAACAAAGATTTACAACAAGACGTATTACTCGGCCTTCATGAAATATTACAATTAATGAAATTACCTTTAGCGTAAGGGTGATGACTATGGCTATATCTAAAAGTTCAATAGAAACGGATGACACTTTCGTTATTAATATCGGACAAACATTACCAAGTTTGAAAGATAAAATAGAAAATCAAAAAAATTATTTAATTGCGAAACGCGCCCTGGATCTCATTGGGTCCTTAGCCGGAATTATTCTATTGTCTCCATTATTGTTCGTTATTGCCTTATTAATAAAGTTTGAGGATCGGAAGGGCAGCGTTATTTTTAAACAGCTTCGTGTGGGTAAAAATGGCAAACTGTTTTACATCTACAAGTTTCGTTCCATGGTAACGAATGCTGAGAAACTATTAGACCAGCTACTTGATAAAAATGAAACAACTGGCGCGATGTTCAAAATGAAAAATGATCCACGTGTCACCCGAATTGGGCATTTTATCAGAAGAACGAGCATTGATGAGTTACCACAACTATTCAATGTTTTGAAGGGGAATATGAGCCTTGTCGGTCCAAGGCCACCTCTTCCACGAGAAGTTGACAAGTACACTGATTACGACAAACAAAGACTGCTCGTGACACCAGGTTGTACCGGATTATGGCAAGTAAGCGGGAGAAGCAATGTCGGATTTAGGAAAATGGTTGAACTTGATTTACGCTATATCAAAACGAGATCAATGTGGATTGATATCAAACTTGTTGTTAAAACCATGCTCTTATTACTTGGTTCAAAAAATGCTTTTTAGCTTTGAAATAATAGATTAGAATAATACAATTACGGGGAGAGTCAACAATGAAAAAAATTGCACTTATAACAGGAATTACTGGGCAGGATGGTTCTTATTTGACCGAGTTTTTATTAGAAAAGGGTTATGAAATTCATGGTATTATACGTCGATCTTCAGTTTCTACTACAGAACGAATCGATCATCTGACTGAAAAAAATGAAATTATTCTACATGATGGAGATCTTTCGGACTCCTCCAGTATTATTCGCATTATGTCTGAAGTAAGGCCAGACGAAGTGTACAATCTTGCTGCACAAAGTCATGTAGGTGTCAGCTTTGATGCTGCCGAATATACAGGTGATGTAGATGCATTAGGTGTACTTCGCATTTTGGAAGCTGTCCATATGCTCGGGTTAGGCGAAACTTGCCGTATTTATCAGGCATCAACTTCTGAACTTTACGGAAAAGTTGAAGAGTGCCCTCAGAGTGAAACTACACCGTTTCATCCATATAGTCCCTATGCTGTTGCAAAGCAATATGGTTATTGGATGATTAAACAATATAGGGAAGCGTATGGTATGTTTGCATGTAATGGAATCTTATTCAATCATGAGTCAGAACGTCGTGGAGAGAATTTTGTTACTAGAAAGATTACCCTTGCTGCTGGACGCATTGCATGCGGTTTGCAAGACCATCTAGAATTAGGTAATCTCGACTCCTTACGTGATTGGGGATATGCAAAAGACTATGTAGAATGTATGTGGTTAATATTACAGCAGGATGAACCAGAAGATTATGTCATTGCAACAGGCGTTCAGCATACTGTTCGTGAATTTACCACTCTTGCATTTGCACATGATGGAATTGAGCTTGAATGGAGTGGAGAAGGTATGGATGAAAAAGGATATGATACGAGAACTGGTAAGATGCTGGTTTGTGTCAATCCAGAGTGGTTCCGCCCAACCGATGTAGTAAATCTGTGGGGAGATCCTACAAAAGCAAAAACGAAACTTGGCTGGAATCCCCAAAAAACTAGCTATGAAGAATTATGTGCAATTATGGCAGAGCATGATTTTCAATTGGCAAAGAAGCATGAATTAAATAAGACTATATAAGAAGTAAGGAATTCTTGGAGAGATTCAGAGTTAATTCAAGTATTCTTTTAACTAGGAGAATCCAAGTTTCCATGAAATATCCCATTATATAGATATGAGGGTGAAAATAATGAAGAAAGTTTTAATTTTTGGAATCAGTGGATTTGTCGGTCATTATTTGGCACAGGAATTCTTGGATAATGGATATGCTGTTTGTGGAAGTGATATTCATAAAAGCAGTAGTGTGCAGAGTACGGTAGACTTATATGAGTGTGATTTGCTGAATACAGAAGCTGTCGATGGACTGGTTAAAGAAGTGCAACCGGATATGGTTGTAAATCTGGCCGCCATCAGTAGTGTTGGACTTTCTTGGTCCATTCCGCAGACAACTATGTCTGTGAATGTAATTGGTGCTCTTAATATCATGGAAGCAGCAAGACAGTGTGGGAATATGCCTAAGGTAATGTTTATTGGTTCCAGTGAAGAATACCAGGAATCAGATAAGCCGATTAATGAAGAACACCCGTTGAATGCGAATAACCCTTATGGTATTTCTAAAATGGCACAAGAAAAATTTACGGATGTGTATAGAGAAAGATACGGAATGAAGATTTATTACGTTCGTCCATTTAATCACACGGGAATTGGACAGAAAGACAGTTTTGTTCTTCCTAGCTTCTGTAAACAGGTAGCCCAAATTGAGAGGTCGGGAAGACCAGGAAGTATCAAGGTAGGAAATCTTGAGGCTAAAAGAGATTTTAGCAATGTAAAAGATATTGTTCGGGCTTATCGCATGATAGTAGAAAGTGATGATTGCTCAACTAAATACAATGTAGGTTCTGGTAAAGCATATAAATTAAGCGAGATGTTGGAGTATATTGTTTCACTCAGCTCGCAAAAGATTACAATAGAAATTGACTCAGAAAGATTTCGTCCAACTGACACACCAATTATCTGCTGTGATTATAGTAAGATTAAGAACGGACTTGGATGGGAACCACGATATAGTATATTTGAGACTTTAAAAGAGATGTTTGAACATTATAGAAATAATTAGTTGGGGTTGTCATTATGAAAAGAGTGCTGCAGATATCAAAATATTATTATCCTTTTCTAGGTGGAACGGAACAGGTAGCCAGAGATATGGCAAATGCAATGTTGAAAATGGATAATGTTGAGCAGAAAATCATCTGTTTTAATGAAGACGCAACGGATGGAGTATCTACATGCCACAGAGGAGCAACAGTTCGTGATTATGTAGATGGTGTAGAAGTTATCAGATGTGGATATCAGCTTAAGATATCTTCACAGGCTCTTTCTACAACATATTCAAGGGAATTAAAGAGGATCATGGATGAATTTAAGCCGAATATTATTATTCTTCATTATCCTAATCCGTTTGTAACACATTATCTGTTGAAATATAAAAGAAAAGATTTTAAGTTGGTGGTTTACTGGCATTTGGATATCACAAGACAAAAAATACTAAAAAAGGTATTCCATGGTCAGAATCTTGCTCTAATTGAAAGAGCAGATAGAATTATTGGGGCAACACCGAAGCATATAGATGAGTCTGCCTATACTCCTTATTTTGAAGGCAAGAAACAAATATTTCCATATATGATTGATGAAAACAGGCTTGTTATTTCAGAGGAAGAAATTGAGAAGGCTATAGAAATAAGAAAACAGCATGAGGGAGAACAACTAGGATTTTTCATAGGGAGACACGTTCTTTATAAGGGACTTAAGTATTTAATAGAAGCATCCAAGGAACTTGGGGATGAGAAAATTCATTTCTTTATTGCTGGCTCAGGAGAATTGACAGATGAATTAAAAGACCAGGCAAACGGCGATAATAAAGTGGAGTTCCTTGGTAGAATAACTGATTCTGAAAGAAGGTCTTACTTATATGCATGTGATATTGTTTGCTTCTCATCCATAACTAAAAATGAGGGATTCGGACTTGCACTGGCTGAAGGTATGTATTTTGGAAAACCGGCTGTCACATTTTCTATACCAGGCAGTGGTGTTAATTATGTTAATCTGGATGGTGTGACAGGAATAGAGTGCCCTAATAGTGACAGTAAAGCTTATGCAGTAGCTTTAAAGAAACTTGCGGGGGATGATGAGCTTCGAGAGAAATATGGCAAAGCGGCAAGAAATCGTGTGCTTAATAACTTTACTGTTGAGAGATTCAATGAGAACATGAAAAATCTTATTGAAGCACTGTGAGGTGAGACGTTGAAAAAGATAATTATTAATGGTAGATTTCTTGTGCACAGAGTAACTGGAGTAGAGAGATATGCGCGAGAAATATTGGCTAATTTGGATGAAATAATACAACCTGGCGAAATCGAGATGGCAATGCCACCAGAGATCGAGAGTATTCCGGAGTATAAAAATATAGCTTTCAAGAAGGTGGGGAAGCTTCATAATAGATTATGGGAGCATGTGACATTCCCATTGTATGTCATGAGAAAAAAAGCAATATCACTTAACCTTTGTAACGTAGCGCCATTGATAAATCCGGGTATTGCATGTTTGTTTGATGTAAAGATTAAAGTTCACCCAGAATTTTTTAGTAAAACATTTTTGATTTGGTATAACATATTGTTTTCAAATGCCACAAGAAGGACGAAATTGATTTTAACTGATTCTGAATCTGCAAAGAAGGATTTAATAAATTATTATCCTTATTTGAATCCGGAAAAAGTTGTTGTGATTTATCCTTCTTGGCAGCACTTTCAGAGAATTAGATTTGATGAGTGTACTTTAGATAAATATGCCCTGGAGAAAGATAATTTTTATTTTGCAATGGGTAGCATGGAACCAAACAAGAATTTTAAGTGGATTGCTGAAGTTGCTAAAAAAAATGGAGACAAGTTTTTTGTAGTAGCTGGATCAATTAATGAAAAAGTGTTTGCTGATGGATTGGAATTTGAATGTCCTCAAAATATGAAACTCCTAGGATATGTAAGCGATGGAGAAGCAAAGACTTTAATGAGAGACTGTAAAGCGTTTCTCTTTCCTACAATTTATGAAGGATTTGGAATTCCTCCTTTGGAAGCAATTAGTGCAGGTGCACGAGAGATTGTAGTGTCAGATACAGAGATTATGCATGAGTTATTTGAGGACACCGTAAATTATATAGATCCAAAGGATTTTAATTTAAAGATTACTAACTTCCAATCTATGTCCGAAACCGATGCAAAACGTATTTTGGAGAAGTATATTTGGGAGCAGTCAGCAGAAAAATTATATAGTCTCTTTAAAGAGGTATGTTTATGAAGATAATTTACTCGCCATTTGTAAATAAAACTAATAAATATGTGGACATTATAAAAAGAGTTTTACAAGCCAATGATATAGAAGTAGTAAATCTCAAAGAAAACATTTGTCCTTCAAAATTAAAAGATATATCATTTGCTGATTTTAATTGGTTAGAGGCAAAGGTCAACCAAAGAAGCTGGGTGTCTTGTTTAATTAGCTACATAAAGAGTATATTGCTGCTATATTGGCTTAAAGTTAATAATGTGAAAATAATTTATACTGTGCACAATAAAATCTCACATGACTGTATACACAAAAAAATTAACGAACAATTTATTGCTACTGTATTGCGAATGAGCGATAGGATAGTTGTTTTATGTGAAGAATCGAAAAAAATGCTTAGGGAAATGGGTGATAATAAAAACATTGTAGATAAAATTATGCTTATACAACTTCCAAATTATATTGGCGAGTGCTTTGATTATTACGAGTCATTAAATAATAATTATGGTACATTTTCTGTATCATTTATTGGAGCAGTTAAGCATTATAAAAATATAGAACTTTTAATTGAAGTAGCAAATAAATGTAAAGAACTTGACATGGAGTTTAACATATATGGTAAACCAGAATCTGAATCATATGCTGATGAACTGAGAAAGAAAGTGAGTAACTCTAAGATACGATTTAGCTTCTCGTTTTTAGAAGATAAAGAATTATATAGAGTTATAAAAGAAAGTGATTTACTGGTATTCCCGTATGATAAGGTATCCTCGTTAAACTCGGCATCGATAATGCTTTCTTTCTCATTGGGCCGTAATGCAGTTTGCCCTTGCATTGGAACAATTAAGGAATTTCCAAATGACATTATTTATAGTTATGATTATAATAACGAATTGGAGCACAAATATGCTTTATATAAGTTGATTTTAAAGGCTTATGATGAATATAAAAATGATTTTAATTTCTTTAAAGAAAAATCAGAATCTCTTTATAAATTTGTTAAAGAAAATAATTCAGAGGAAGTAATAGGGCAGAAATATAAAGAACTTTTTTCCTCATCACAGTTAACCAAGAGAGGATTTTAGTCTTGATCTATTTGGATTGTACAAAAATTGGTAAAACGGGGATTGGAAGATATATCCAGCAACTAGTAAAAGGATTAACAGATGTATTTGATTTTTTCGTAGGTGATAGAACAAAATTATGTGAGTTAGTTGCAGATGAAAAGATTATTAGTGTGGATGAGTTTAATCGAAATGTAAAACTACATTTGAGTGAATCAGATGTTATTCATTTTCCCGGGAATACAATGAAAGCCTTGAATGGAATTGAAAAAATTAATTGCAAGAAGATTGTAACAATACACGATACAACGCCATTAATAATAAATGTTTATAGCAAGAAAAAAACCGAAACTTGGAGACAGGAAGCTGCAAAAGCAATAGAGTGCGCAGATTTAATTATAACGGATTCTAATAATTCACGGCAGGATCTCATTAAATATTTCGAAGTGGAAATAGAACGAATTAAAGTGGTTTATTTGTATGCTAGCTCATTTTTTGGCGCCATTAATCAAGAAAAAAAGATGCTCATAAAACACAAATACAATGTTTCTGAGAATTCTCAAGTTTATTTTGTGAGTGGCACTATGGCCAAAAATAAAAATATATATAGAGAGCTTATCGCAATCAGATTGTCAAAAAGGTATAAAAAATGCACAGTTCTGATAACAAATAAGTCTAAAAAGA
This sequence comes from Sporolactobacillus caesalpiniae, assembly GCF_040513385.1. Taxonomy (NCBI): domain Bacteria; kingdom Bacillati; phylum Bacillota; class Bacilli; order Caryophanales; family Sporolactobacillaceae; genus Sporolactobacillus; species Sporolactobacillus caesalpiniae. The sequence continues at coordinate 4,404 of NZ_JBEVCB010000005.1, read as the reverse complement.
TAAAATTGTTATTTGCCATATTAGGTATGAAAAAAAATCTAAGATTATTAGGAACTGTTAGTGATGAAGAATTAAATGAGATATATAATATTGCAGATGTGTTTCTGTATTGCAGTCTATATGAAGGATTTGGGCTTCCACCATTAGAAGCTATGAGATGTCATACTTCGGTAATTGCATCAAATTTGTCATGCATACCTGAAATATTGGGGGAGACCGTATGTTATGTGAATCCTTATTCTATTAAAGAAATTAAAAATGCTATAAATATTTTAAGTGATAGCAGTTCTAAAAATAAAGAGCTTTCTAATAAGGGATTTGAACATAGTGAAAAATATTCTATGAAAAAATTTGTGGAAGATACCAAAAATGCAATTTTGTCTATATGATAATTCCTTATAGGATAGGATTAAAATGAAAAAAAATGGCATTGTACAGAATTTTATATATAATTTATCTTATCAGATTTTAATTGTCATAGTTCCTTTGATTACTACTCCTTATGTTTCTAGAGTATTAAAACCTGATGGTGTAGGGATCTACAGCTATACATATACTATTGCTGCAGTATTTGCATTGTTTGTTTCTTTGGGGATCAGCAGTTACGGCCAGAGGGAAATTGCTTATAAACAGGATTTAATAGAAGAAAGAAGCCGGATTTTTTGGGAATTATGTTCCATAAGAATTTTAACAGTGACTGTTGTAAGTGTAATTTATCTTTTGATTGCAGCTTTTTATAAAGAATACAAAGTATTCCTACTGTTACAATATTTTTTGATAATCGCTGAGATGTTTGACATTTCCTGGTATTTTAGGGGGATGGAAGATTTTAAAGTTGTTGTTAAAAGAAACATTGTTATCAAGTTGTTAGCGACAGTTTGTATATTTGTTTTTGTAAGAACCGAAGGAGATGTGTGGAAATATGTGTTATTTAACTCGTTGTCTGTTTTAATAAGTAATTTAATTTTGATGACTTATGTCAAGAATTCGATTATTAGAGTTAATTTTAAAAAATTAAATTTTCAAAGGCATATACGTGGAATTATTGAATTATTTATTCCACTTATAGCTGTTCAGATTTATTCAAACTTGGACAAAATAATGCTTGGAGCTATCATTCAAAACAACGTAGAAAATGGCTATTTCGAACAAGCTAGAAAAATTGCAAATCTATTAGTAACAGTCGTTGTTTCGCTGAATTCTGTTATGTTTTCAAGAATAGCATATCTATATGCAACCAAAAAAAATAAGGAAGAATTTATCTTTTTATATAAAAGAATTCTGAAAATCATATGGATGATTCTTCTACCAATGTGTTTTGGACTTTTTGCAATATCAGATAATTTTGTTATCTGGTTTTTTGGTGAGGAATATTCAAGTGTTTCAATTTTGTTGAAAATATCATGCCCATTGATTATATTTTCTGCCGTTGGTAATTTCGTGGGGCAACAATATTTAAATCCTACAGGGCAACAAAACAAAGCTACTGTTGCATATATTACTGCAGCGGTAGTTAATATTGCATTGAATGTGCTATTAATACCGATTTTTTCATCCGTCGGAGCTTTATTAGCATCAAATGTGGCTGAATTTATTTCTTGTGGCATCCAAATCCGATATTTGAAAAAGAGTGACTATAATTTCAAGTTGAGTGAAAATTTGTATAAATATGTTATTTCAGCAATGATTATGTTAATTTCTATATATTTGATAAATAGTATATTATCATTCAGCCCGTTCATGACATCTATGCTGGATATTATACTAGGTGCGTTTATATATTTTGCGATGCTTTTTGTTTTACGTGATGAAATTATAGGTTTTGGAATATCAAAAATTAGTAAAAAAGCTTGGCTTAAGAATTAGAAGTCTAAGAAATCACTGATCAAATCAGTAGTTCTCTAGAGGTCGGTGAACTATATAAAGATGGAGAGGAAATATGATTTCTATATTAGTGATCATAGAAGAAAAATATGTATAAGAAAATATGGTGGATTCATCCGGTATCTATATATGCTATTTTGATGCTGTTAGTTATTTTGGCAAATAGAATGAGTGAAGCACAATACCGCTTACAATATAATACAAGTAAAGGCATTAATAGTACTTTCGTCATTTTATATTTTGCGACGTTTATATGTTTCGTATTTGGATATTTAATTTCTAAGAAGCATAGAGTGGTTTTATCTGCAAAGAGAGGACTTCATTATGGCATAGATAAATTTGATTTCGGTGCACTTTCCATTAATTCTGTATATAGAGTGTATCGGATTTTGTTCTGGATCTGTATAATCGCCTACTGTATATGGTATATAAATTTTCTTCGCATTAATGGTCTTTCTATATTGTCTAGTTTTAGATCGACTACTACTTTAGCTAATGCAATGTATGTTATGCGAGATAATTCTGGACGAGTATCAGGAATAACAACATTTACTGAAACAGGTATGCTGGTACTCCCTTTGGGAGTTTATGTAATAGCAAATGTTAATTCTAATTTGATAAAAAAGAAAATAATTAAACAAATGGGGCTAATTATAATATTAGCTTTATTTCGAAGCATTTCATTTTCGGAAAGATTGGCAATCATTGAGTTACTTGTTCCTATGATTGTAACAATGATTGCACTTACAAATAATAAAAAATTTCGTGTGTGGATTTGGCTGGCTCCGGTTTTCGCAATAATTGCGCTCGTAGTAGTATTTGGACTGTTTGAATATACAAGAAGTTGGCTACGATTTTATCACACAGAATATGATTCTTATTTAGAATTTATCATTCAGAGAATTGTTGGTTACTATAACAATGCAATAAATACAGAATGTTTATATGTATCTCACAGCTCAGCTGGAATTTTACCTTACAGGAGTATTGAATGGTTATGGAACTTACCAGGCATGAGTTATGTATATTCTTTATTGGCTCCTTTTAATATTCCGGAAGCGTTCACCAGTGTATTAAATACTTATGCTAATCCTGAATATAATAATCCAGGAGGATTACTTACATTTTATGTGGATTTTGGGCTCTTTTTTCCGATATTTCAAATAGCTTTTGGGTATATCGTTGGAAGATTATATAAACTGTTCCTGAAAGGTAATCTGGTTGGACTTATAATGTATTCTTATGTCTACATGTGCTTGTTGGAATTGCCGAGGTTATTTAGTTTGGGAGGAACGCGAAGCTTTTTCGTTTATGTAGCACTTATTATTATTTTATTTAAGGTTGGGAGACAACCTAACGCTACTGAGGAGATGGAAAGATGATGTTTTCTATAATAATGCCAACATATAAAAATACACCTCACACGTTAACGAAAGCAATAAGTAGCGTTATCAAGCAAGAAGAAAAAGATTGGGAATTACTAATTATAGATGATAATTTTGCTGGAACTGATTTTAAAGCATATTCGGATAGTATTAAAAATCTGGTTAATGATCAACGAGTAAAGGTATATCTTCATCAGAGTAATATGGGGGCTAATGCCGCAAGAAATACAGGTATAAAAAACTCATCTGGTACTCATTTAGCTTTCTTAGATGCGGATGATGAATGGGATAAAGATTACCTTTTATCTGTAAAAAATATTTTTAAAGAATACGATGTTGGATTGGTTTCTTCAGCATATCGATTGGTCACTAATAATAAAACATTTGATGTATACGAAAATAGAGAATGTAGTGGCTATATATATATGAAAATGATATATAAAGATATAGTTGGGCCGACTTCCGCAGTAGTTGTAGACAAAAAAATACTACTAGATGCGGGTGGATTTGATGAAAATTTGCCCGCACGACAAGATTATGATATGTGGCTTCGTATAACAAAACTATGTAATGTTGCATCAATACACAAGGCTAAGTTATCGATATATCGCAGGGGAACTGAAAGCATTAGTTCAAGGGGAATGAATCATATAAATGGAACGGATATAGTCATAGAAAAACTACTGAAAAATCCAAAGTTGCTTCCATTTAAGACAAAAGTCTTGAAAAGCCACTATTCTGAATCATCATACTATGCTTTGCGTCAAAAGAATTATAAGGTATCAAGGGTATATGCAATAAAAGCACTTAAAAATGGTTTTTCATTTAAAAATATTGGTTATATATTAATGAGTTTTTGTCCAAAAATGATTGAAATGATGAGGAAAGTGTATAGAAAGGTAAGATCCTGAAAAAGGTTTCGTCCGAAACTTAATAACCATTCCTTTTTCGGAAGGAACGGTTGCTAGCTTTTTCAGGTAAGCTTCAAATAATGGACAACTACTCATGATTAACTGATCGTGCGATAATACCTTTATCAATAGATCAGGAGGATTGGTATATCAACACTAAATCAAAAAAGTTTTTAAAGGTGTTATAACTTGTATTCAATCGGCGTTCAATAAGGATTTTTAGT